>PAPH01000072.1 GCA_002709005.1 Hyphomicrobiales bacterium
ACGTTCTGCATCAGCGCGCACTGTTCCTCTGGCGCACCTGCCGGTGTGTCGCAGACGATCGACCAAGCCCCATGGCTCGATTTCACCGTGCCGGCCTGTTGTGCGGAGGCGGGCAGGGTGCCCGCGATGCCCGTCGAGAATGCTGCGGCCATCAGGCCGATGAAAAGTTTTTTAGCGAACGTCACTCTCATAACCAACCTGTGCAGCGAATCACTTTGTGTATTGTGTAGTGGGCAGCGACCAAATTGAAACCCGTTTTCAGGCCTCTTTCACGGACTGAGGGCGAAAATGAGGCTTGCAAAAAGGTCGGGTAAAGTTGTTGCTATGCACAGGCCACGCGCGCTTGTGGCGCAACGGTCGCGGCTCCACACGCTGATTTTGAGGTGCCTGCAAGGAAAAACTAAGGCTGGCTCTTGCGAAAAAATGCCGCAGGGGCGCATTCTGGCGACAGTTGCGGGCGCTTTGAAACTGTGGTTTTACACTGCCCGTAGATAAGAGGGATTCCGTGTGTCGCAGACATGGACGCCCGCTTGAGGGAGATACAGTGTGAAAACGAAACTACTCGCTGGGACCATTGCGTCCTATGCCGCCTTGGCAGGTGCTGCCTGGGCAGACCAGCCCAAGCCCTGGGAAATGCGCTTTCAGGATGCCGCAACCGGCATCATGGCTCAGATCACGTCATTCGAGATTTACACCCTCTGGTTCATCATTCCGATCACGCTGTTCGTTCTGGCGCTGCTCGTTTACGTGATGTTCCGCTTCAGGGCGAAGTCGAACCCGGTGCCTTCGCGGACCAGCCACAACACCACCATTGAGGTGATCTGGACACTCGGGCCGGTGTTTATCCTGCTTTTCCTCGCATTCCCCTCCTTCAATCTCCTGACTGCGCAATATTCTCCGCCTGAAGCCGACATGACCATCAAGGCCACCGGCTATCAGTGGTACTGGGGCTACGAGTACCAGACCGACAGCGAGAACGAGGTCTCCTTCGATTCCCTCATGCTTCAGGACGGCGACCGCGCCGGTGCCGGCAAGGAAGATCTCGCCGCCTATCCGCGCCTTCTGGCTGTCGACAACGAAGTCGTCGTTCCGGTCGACAAGACCGTTCGTCTTCTCGTCACCGGCGCCGACGTGATCCACTCCTTCGCGATGCCGTCCTTCGGTGTTAAGATGGATGCCGTTCCAGGCCGTCTCAACGAGACCTGGTTCCACGCTGAGCGTGAAGGCCTCTACTACGGCCAGTGCTCGGAACTGTGCGGCAAGGACCACGCCTTCATGCCGATCGCCATCCGCGTCGTTTCCGAAGACCAGTACAACAGCTGGTACACGGCCGCCGCTGACGATCTCCAGGCGGCTAACAAGAATCTGATGGCAGCCATCGACGACGCCAAGTCCGTCGATGTCGCTTCCAACGCAGAATAATCAAGGGAGTGGGAAACATGGCAGGTACCGCTGCAGCTCACGAACACCACGACCACAAGCCGCAGGGTTTTGTCCGTCGCTGGCTTTTCTCGACCAACCACAAAGACATCGGCACGCTCTACCTGATGTTCGCCATCATGGCGGGCATTGTCGGTGGCGCGCTGTCTGTTGCCATGCGCATGGAACTCCAGGAGCCCGGCATCCAGATCTTCCACGGTCTGGCCGCCATGGTTTACGGCTTCGAGGGTGACGCCGCCATCGACGGTGGCAAGCACATGTACAACGTGTTCACCACCGCTCACGGCCTGATCATGATCTTCTTCATGGTCATGCCCGCCCTCATCGGCGGTTTCGCCAACTGGATGGTGCCGATCATGATCGGTGCGCCGGACATGGCCTTCCCGCGGATGAACAACATCTCCTTCTGGCTTCTTCCGCCCGCCTTCATCCTGCTCCTGCTTTCGATGTTCGTCGAAGGTCCTGCAGGTGCTTACGGCACCGGTGGCGGCTGGACGATCTATCCGCCGATGTCGACTTCGGGTCAGCCCGGACCGGCGATGGACTTCGCCATCCTGTCTCTCCACATTGCAGGTGCCTCGTCGATCCTCGGTGCGATCAACTTCATCACCACGATCCTCAACATGCGCGCCCCGGGCATGACGCTGCACAAGATGCCGCTGTTTGCCTGGTCGGTGCTCGTGACCGCCTTCCTGCTGCTGCTTTCGCTGCCGGTTCTGGCAGGCGGCATCACCATGCTTCTGACCGACCGCAACTTCGGAACGACCTTCTTCGATCCGGCTGGCGGCGGTGACCCGATCCTCTTCCAGCACCTGTTCTGGTTCTTCGGTCACCCGGAAGTCTACATCCTGATCCTGCCGGCCTTCGGCATCGTCAGCCACATCGTCTCGACCTTCTCGAAGAAGCCCGTCTTCGGCTACCTCGGCATGGCCTACGCCATGGTCGCCATCGGCGCCGTCGGCTTCATCGTGTGGGCGCACCACATGTACACGGTCGGCCTGTCGCTCAACACCCAGCGCTACTTCGTCTTCGCCACCATGGTGATCGCGGTTCCGACGGGCGTGAAGATCTTCTCCTGGATCGCCACCATGTGGGGCGGTTCGCTGACCTTCCGCACACCGATGCTCTGGGCGATCGGCTTCATCTTCCTGTTCACCGTCGGTGGTGTGACGGGCGTGCAGCTCGCCAACGCCGGTCTCGACCGCGCCTTCCACGACACCTACTACGTGGTGGCCCACTTCCACTACGTGCTGTCGCTGGGCGCCGTCTTCGCGATCTTCGCCGGCTGGTACTACTGGTTCCCGAAGATGTTCGGCTACATGTACTCCCCGATGATCGCCCGTACCCACTTCTGGGTCACCTTCATCGGCGTCAACCTCGTCTTCTTCCCGCGGCACTTCCTCGGCCTGTCGGGCATGCCGCGTCGCTATATCGACTATCCGGATGCCTTCGCCGGCTGGAACGCGGTCTCCTCCTACGGCTCGTACATCTCGGCCTTCGGTGTGGTGATCTTCCTCTTCGGCGTCTGGGAAGCCTTCTCGAAGAAGCGCGTTGCAGGAAACAACCCCTGGGGTGAAGGCGCGACCACGCTGGAATGGCAGCTTACGTCGCCCCCGCCGTACCACCAGTGGGAACAGCTTCCGCGCATCAAGTAAGCGCGGATCGGGACCGGAGACAGGCCGCCACGTTCGTCGGCCTGTCTCCCACTTTTCGCCGGACCGCCTCCGGCCACGAATAAAACCCGGGAATGTCCATGTCCGTCACCTCGACAGACGAAAACCTGCCCCTCGGCGCCGCACCGATCCTCTCGGACGGCGATGCGCGGGATTTCTTCGCACTGCTCAAGCCGCGGGTGATGTCGCTTGTCGTCTTTACCGCGATGGTGGGCATGCTCGTCGCTCCGGGCCACATCAACCCCGCCATCGGTTTCATCGCGGTCCTCTGCATCGCCATAGGCGGTGGTGCGTCGGGCGCGCTCAACATGTGGTACGAAGCCGATATCGACGCGGTGATGAAACGGACGTCCAACCGCCCGATCCCCGCAGGCCGCATAGACCGTCCGACCGCGCTCGGCTTCGGCCTGACGCTAGCGGCCTTCTCGGTCTTCACCCTCGGGCTTGCAGCCAACTGGCTCGCCGCTGGTCTTCTGGCCTTCACGATCTTCTTCTACGCCGTCGTCTACACGATCTGGCTCAAGCGCTCGACGCCGCAGAACATCGTCATCGGCGGTGCTGCCGGTGCGCTTCCGCCGATGATCGGCTGGGCGGCTGTAACGGGCGATGTCTCCGTCGCCAGCGTCGTGCTGTTCCTGATCATCTTCCTGTGGACGCCGGCTCACTTCTGGGCTCTGGCGCTCTTCAAGTCCGGCGACTACGGCAAGGCCGGCATCCCGATGATGCCGAATGTGGCGGGCGACGCCTCGACCAAGCGCCAGATCGTCGTCTACGCCGTCCTGACCGCCATTTCCGCAGTTCTCCCGACCGCGCTTGGTTTCGCCAGCCTGGCCTACGGCGCTGTGGCCGTCGTCCTCGGCGCGGGTTTCGTCTGGTATTCGATCGGCGTTCTGCGGATGCCCGAAGGCGACGAGAAGATGATTCCGGCCAAGAAGATGTTCGGCTTCTCGCTGCTTTATCTCGCCATCATTTTCGGTGCGCTGATGGTCGACGCACTGGTGCCGCCGCTTCTGGCGATGGTCGGCTGAGATGGATGACGAGAAGATGGAACTGACCGAGGCGCAGAAGAAGGCGCGCCGCAGCCGCTCGATCGCGCTCGGTCTGGTGCTCGCGGCCCTCGTGGTGCTCTTTTACGTCATCACGGTGGTCAAGCTCGGACCGGGTCTGTTCGACCGGCCGATGTAGCAAACCGAAAGATACGGGGTGAAGGTACCATGACCGACACATCAAAGGACACGGCGAAGGGAAGCGGACGCAAGGATTTGCGCGTCGTTTTCGTATGCCTTGCCTTCGTCGGCGGCATGGTGGGCATGAGCTACGCGGCGGTGCCGCTCTATGCGATGTTCTGCCAGGTGACCGGCTATGGCGGAACCACCCAGCGCGTCGAACAGGCCTCCGACACCGTTCTCGACCGCGAAATCAAAATTCATTTCGACGCCAATACCGGCTCCGGTCTCGCCTGGGATTTCGGTCCCGAGAAGCGCGAGATCGAGCTGAAAATCGGCGAGACGGTCCAGGCGAACTATTTCGCCGTCAACAATACCGATCACGTGCTGACGGGGCAGGCGACCTACAATGTCACCCCGCAGGCGGCGGGCGCCTATTTCAACAAGGTCCAGTGCTTCTGCTTCACCGAGACCACGCTGAAACCGGGCGAGAAGCTGGAAATGCCGGTCGTGTTCTTCGTCGATCCGGATATCGTCAACGACGAGGACACCAAGGACATCACCACCATCACCCTGTCCTACACCTTCTATCCGCACGAGAAGGAAAACCCCGTTGCAGCGGCCGCCAAGCCGGTGCAAGAGAATAACCAACTTTGACCCATCTGCGCCGGGCAGGAGAGGCCTGGCGCGTGAAGAGACCTTATCGGGGGTAACCTAATGGCCGACGCTCACAGCAAGCATCACGACTATCACATCATCGATCCGAGTCCCTGGCCGTTCGTCGGCTCGGTCGGCGCGCTGGTCATGGCCTTTGGTGCCATCTGTTACATGAAATACGTGTCCGGCACCCAGATGCTGATGTTCGGCCTCGACTGGGCGAGCCCCTGGCTGTTCTTCATCGGTCTGCTGATCGTGCTCTACACCATGTTCGGCTGGTGGTCGGATACGGTCAAGGAAAGCCACGAGGGACACCACACCCGCGTCGTCTCGATCCACCTTCGCTACGGCATGATGATGTTCATCGCGTCCGAAGTGATGTTCTTCGTCGCCTGGTTCTGGGCCTTCTTCGACGCGAGCCTCTTTCCCAACGAAGTGCACCAGGTCGCCCGCGCCGAGTTCACCGGCGGTCAGTGGCCGCCCGTGGGTATCGAGGTTCTCGACCCGCTGCACCTGCCGCTCTACAACACCGTGATCCTGCTCCTGTCGGGCACCACGGTCACCTGGGCGCACCATGCGCTGCTGCATGGCGACCGCAAGGGTCTGGTCAACGGCCTGACGCTGACCGTGCTCCTCGGCATCCTGTTCTCCTGCGTGCAGGCCTACGAGTACATCCACGCTCCGTTCGCCTTCAAGGACTCGATCTACGGCGCCACCTTCTTCATGGCGACCGGCTTCCACGGCTTCCATGTCTTCGTCGGCACCATCTTCCTGCTGGTCTGCCTGATCCGTGCGCTGCGCGGCGATTTCACCCCGCAGAAGCATTTCGGCTTCGAGGCGGCTGCCTGGTACTGGCACTTCGTCGACGTGGTGTGGCTGTTCCTCTTCTTCTCGATCTATGTCTGGGGCGGTTGGGGCGCTCCGCTGCACTGATCGCGAGTGCGGCAACCAGATCCGAAAGGGGCGGTGGTGCTTGCGCAACCGCCCCTCTCTTTTTCAGCCACCCTCACCTTTGGGGATCGAACGCAATGGATATCACGGAAGAGAAAACGGGCTCCGGCGGACGTTACGTCGCCATTGTCGATGGCCACGAAGCCGAGATGACCTATTCCCGCGCCTCGGAAAAGCTGATCATCATCGACCATACCGGTGTGCCCGACGCGCTTCGTGGCAAGAAGGTCGGCCAGACGCTCGCTGAACATGCCGTGGCCGAGGCACGGGCCGGCGGCTGGAAGATCATTCCGCTCTGCCCCTTCTTCAAGGCGCAGGCGACGCGCCATCCCGAATGGAAGGACGTCGTCAACTGATCAGCGGCACCTTCGAACGAACTCCACGTCAGGACCATCATGGAAGACCACAGCCAGGACACCGCCCACTACCCGCCCGTCGATCCGGTTTCCGTCGGCCTTCGCGGCCGATGCCCGCGCTGCGGAGAGGGCGCGATGTTTGACGGGCTGCTGAGCGTCAAGGACCGCTGCACCAACTGCAAGCTCGACTACTCCTTTGCCGACGCCGGTGACGGACCCGCGGTCTTCGTCATCATGATCGTGGGTTTCATCGTGGTGGGCTTCGCGATGTGGCTGGAAATCAATTATTCACCGCCGGTATGGCTGCAGGCGCTCATCTGGCTTCCTGTCGCCAGCGTTCTCTGCCTTGCGGGCCTAAGAATGCTCAAGGGCGTGCTGATCGCGCTCCAGTACCGTAACAAGGCCGCCGAGGGCCGTATCGACCGTGGCTGAGACAGGCTCCGAACCTGCCGCCGGCCCGGAGGAGACAAGGCGCGGGCCGGGCGTGATCGTTTCGGTTCTGGCGCTGATCGCCCTCGCCATCCTTATAGCGCTCGGCACCTGGCAGGTGCAACGGCTTCACTGGAAGGAAGGCCTGCTGGCGGCGATAGATGAGCGCACCCACGCCGATCCGCTGCCGCTCGATGACATCCTCGCCACGCGCGAGGAGGGCGAGCCGGTGGAGTACCGCCGGACGACGGTGACCGGCCACTTCCTCAACGAGGACGAACAGTTCTTCTTCGCCACCCATGCGGGGTTCTCGGGCTACTACGTCTACACCCCGCTCGAGCGCGCCGACGGGTCCATCCTCTTCGTCAACCGCGGCTTCGTCGGCATCGACTACAAGGATCCCGCGACCCGGCCCGAAAGCTGGCCGGAGGGCGAGGTGACGGTGAACGGCCTCGCCCGCGAGGCGCTGCACGAGAAACCCTCCTGGATCGTGCCGGATAACGACCCGGCGAAGAACACCTTCTACTGGAAGGATATCGAAGCCTTCACGGAGAATGCCGGCCTCGACCAGGACCGCGTGATCGACCTCTATGTCGACGCCGACGACACGCCCAATCCCGGCGGCTGGCCGGTGGGCGGGGTGACCATCGTTTCGCTGCCCAACAATCACCTTCAATATGCGGTGACATGGTATGGACTGGCCGCCGCGCTCGCCGCGGTTTTTGCCGCGCGCTTTCTACGCCGTCAGCGCTGACCCCGGGCTTTCCCTGCCTTGACAGAGACCCCGCCGAATCTGTCTAAGGGCATGAACCCATCGAGCTCCGCAAACGCCTCCAGGCGAAGCGGAAAACAGCCGTGAGATCCGATTCATGACCGAGCTCCATCCTCTCACGATCAGGCTTTGCGGCCCGCGCGGCTTCTGCGCCGGGGTGGACCGGGCAATCCAGATGGTTGTGCTCGCGCTGAAGAAATACGGTGCCCCGGTCTATGTCCGCCATGAGATCGTTCATAACCGGTTCGTCGTCGAGGGGCTGGAAGCCCAGGGCGCCGTCTTCGTCGAGGAACTCGACGAGATCCCGCCCGAGCATCACGGCCAGCCAGTGATCTTCTCCGCCCACGGCGTGCCGAAAGCGGTGCCGGAGGATGCGGAGGGACGCAATCTCTTCTATCTCGATGCCACCTGTCCGCTCGTTTCCAAGGTTCACAAGCAGGCCATGCGCCACGAGCGTCTCGGCCGGCACGTTCTGCTGATCGGCCATCGCGGCCACCCGGAAGTCATCGGCACCATGGGGCAACTGCCCGAGGGCGCCGTAACCTTGATCGAAACCGTCGAGGATGTCGACGCGCTCGAGCCCGCCGATCCCGCCGCACTCGGCTTCGTCACCCAGACAACGCTCTCGGTCGACGATACGGCCCAGGTCATAGCCCGGCTGACCGAGCGGTTTCCCGAGATTACCGCGCCGGCCGCGGAATCGATCTGCTACGCCACCACCAACCGCCAGGAAGCGGTGAAGGCGGCGGCGCCCGGCTGCGATCTCTTCGCCGTCGTCGGCGCGCCGAACTCGTCCAATTCCCGCCGGCTGGTGGAAGTGGCGCTGAAGGCGGGGGCGAAGCGATCGATCCTGCTTCAGCGCGCCGCCGAGATCGACTGGGAGGAAATCGGCGCGATCTCGACACTCGGCCTGTCTGCGGGTGCCTCGGCGCCGGAAGTGGTGGTCGCCGAGATCATCGATGCGTTCCGGGACCGATTCGACGTCACCATCGAGCTCGCCGAAACAGCCCAGGAAAACGAGAATTTCCTCGTCAACCGCGAGCTGCGCGACGTCGAACTGACCGCCCGCGACATGGCTTTCGTAAACGGAACCGACTGACAATGGCCGTCTATACCGACGTTTCGGAAACCGACCTTCAGCTTTTCATCGCCGATTACGATATCGGAAAGCTGCTCTCCTACAAGGGGATCGCGGAGGGCGTGGAAAACTCGAATTTCCTCATCCACACCTCCGAGGGGACTTTCATTCTCACGCTTTATGAGAAGCGCGTGAACCCGAACGATCTGCCTTTCTTCCTCGGCCTGATGGACCATCTGGCGGGGAACGGCCTGTCCTGCCCGCTGCCTATCCGCCGCAGGGACGGCGAAACGCTCGGCACGCTCGCCGGACGGCCCGCGGCGATCATCTCCTTTCTTGAAGGCATGTGGCCGCGCAAACCCGCCGCCGTCCATTGCCGCGAGACGGGACGGGCGCTCGCCGCGATGCATGTCGCCGGCAAGGGGTTCGACATCACCCGCCCCAATGCGCTGTCGGTCGATGCCTGGCGGCCGCTGTGGGAGAAATCTGCGAGCCGGGCCGACGAGGTGGAAGAGGGGCTTGCCGCCGAGATCATCCAGGCGCTTGACGAACTGGAAGCGGGATGGCCGAAGGGGCTGCCGGAAGGGGTCATCCATGCCGACATGTTCCCCGACAACGTCTTCTTCATCGGCGACGAGCTTTCGGGCATCATCGACTTCTATTTCGCCTGCGACGATTTTCTCGTCTACGACCTCGCAATCTGCATCAATGCCTGGTGCTTTGAGCCCGACGGGTCCTACAACCTCACCAAGGGCATGGCGCTGATAGACGGCTATACCGATGTTCGTTCGCTCTCCGGGGCCGAGATCCAGGCCCTGCCCATGCTGGCGAGGGGGGCGGCGATGCGCTTCATGCTTACGCGCCTCTACGACTGGCTGACGACGCCCGAGGGCGCGCTCGTGGTCAAGAAGGACCCGCGCGAATACCTCCGCAAGCTGCGCTTCCACCGCGCGGTCGACAACGCTTCCGAATACGGCCTGCGCCGGGCCGCGCATATCCAGGACACCGCTATATGAAACATGTCGATATCTTCACCGACGGGGCCTGCTCTGGAAACCCGGGCCCCGGCGGCTGGGGCGCCGTGCTGCGCTATGGCGATACGGAAAAGGAGATGTCGGGTGGCGAGGCGCAGACCACCAACAACCGCATGGAGCTGATGGCTGCCATCGCGGCGCTCAACGCGCTGAAAAGCCCTTGCGAGGTCGATCTCTACACCGACAGTGCCTATGTGAAGGACGGCATCTCGAAGTGGATATTCGGCTGGAAGAAGAACGGTTGGAAGACAGCCGACAGGAAGCCGGTCAAGAATGCCGAACTCTGGCAGCAGCTCGAGGAGGCCCGCAACCGCCACAAGGTGACGCTGCACTGGGTGAAGGGCCATGCCGGCCATCCGGAAAACGAGCGCGCCGACGAACTGGCCCGAGGCGGCATGGCGCCCTTCAAGAAATAGTCGATCGGGAAAAGAAAAGCGGGCCTAAGCCCGCTTTCCCGTCATCGCCTGAAGCTCTGTTCGAGCCCCGCCTAGAGTTGTTCCAGCAGCGCTTCCGCGCCCGAGGTCACGGCCTGGCCGGGGCTGTCCTCGATGTTGAGCGCGGCGACCTTGCCGTCCTTGACGATCATCGAGTAGCGCTTCGAGCGCACACCGAGCGTGCCGGCCGAGAGGTCCATCTCCATGCCGAGCGCCTTGGTGAAGGCAGCGTCCCAGTCGGCGAGAAAACGCAGCTTGTCCTCGCCGCCGGTCGACTTCGCCCAGGCATCCATCACGAAGGCGTCGTTGACGGCGATTACGGCAATGTCGTCGACGCCCTTGGCCTTGATCGCGTCGAAATTCTTCAGGTAGCCCGGCAGATGGTTCTGCGTGCAGGTGGGTGTGAAGGCGCCGGGAACGGCGAAGACGACGACCGTCTTGCCATCGAACAATTCACTGGTGGTGACTTCCTTCATGCCGTCGGAATTGGTTTCCTTGAGCGTAACCTCGGGCAGGGTGTCGCCGATCGAAATGGTCATGGTCATGCGTCTCCGTATGTGGCGGTTATCAAAATCGGATGCGCGCATACTTACCGCATCGCGTCCGGACGTCGAGAGGCGGAAGAGCGCGGTGCGGCATTAATTCAGTTCTGTTCGAGCGGGATCGTGGTCTCGATCGCGCGATCGCCGAGCGTGACGACAACATCGAGCGGCACTTGCTCTTGGGTCGCTTTCGGCCGGCCTTCGACGGGCAGCGAGAACCGCACTTCACCATCCGCTTCCGCCACCAGCTCCGGCGTGCCGAACAGCCAGCCGTCGGGACCGTGCACGAAGAGAGCCGGCTCTGCCTCCACTCCGGCGGGAATTATCAGGCCGACTGAAATCGATTCGCCACCCTCATCAGCCCAGGCCGATAGAACGTCGAAATCGTGCGAAGGCTGGGCGGGAAGGTCGGAGAAGGCCTTCGCAACCGCCACCTTGGCCCGCACATCGGTGCCGTGCACTTCACCCGGCGCCGGCAGGGTAACCGAGAAATCGGCCTGGAACGGCACGCATATCTTTTCGCACAGACCAAGAAACACATTGGCCTTGAGTTCGGCGGCGCCCTCCCGGCGCATCTCCAGCGCAAGGCTGACCGGGTGCTTGTAGCCCGCCCAGATCGAATAGCCATCGTCGACCCGTATCGGGGCGGGGAGTTTGAGCGCCACGAGTTCGATGCCGGTGCTTTGCGAAAGATCTACCTGCGGCGGTATTCCCGATGCGCCGGGATCGATCCAGTAGGTCTTCCAGCCTTCGGCGAGGTCAATCTCGAGTGCTCCGCGCGTCATGCCGTCCGCATCGGGTTCGGGGTCGACAACAAGGCGCATCCGCGCGCCCTCGGTCTCGACCCAGCCGCTGTCGAGCGCCAGCGCTGGCGCTGGTGCCGAACCGAGAAATGCGGCCAGAAGTGCCGTAACGGCAGTTTGACGAAACATCCCGTCTCCTGTGAACATCGATTTCGGCTCAAACTACCGCGCCCCGAAGTCGATTGCCAGTGATGCGGGATCACCGGAGATCATATACGCGTGACGCGTCAATACCTTCGAAATGACAGGACATCGCCATTTAATATCCCTTTCCAAAGGCGCAAAGTTTGCTACGCTACCCTCATGACCAAACCCGAAGAGCACTTGTCACTGCGCGAACGGGGCTGTCTCGACGGCCATTTTCTCATTGCCATGCCCAACATGGCCGATGAGCGTTTCCATCGCACCGTGGTGTTTATTTGCGCCCACTCCGAGGACGGCGCTATGGGGTTCATCATCAACCGTCCGCAGGGCATGCAGTTCTCCGAACTGATTGACAAGCTCGACCTGGAGCGTTCGGCGCAGATTTCGGCCAGGGCGTCGGACACGGGCGAGCCGGTGGATTTTCCTGTGCTTTCCGGCGGTCCCGTCGATACCGGACGCGGCTTCGTGCTGCATACCGACGACTACCACAGCCAGTCGACCATGCCGGTCAGCGACGAACTGTGCCTGACCGCGACGGTGGACATTCTGCGCGCCATCAACGAGGGCAGGGGCCCAGAGCGTGGCATCATGCTTCTGGGCTATGCCGGCTGGGCGCCCGGCCAGCTCGAGGAGGAGATGGCCGCCAATTCCTGGCTCAGTTGCCCGGCGAGCGACGAACTCGTCTTCGACGCGATGACCGGCGACAAGTACGAGCGGGTTCTCGAGATGATGGGGGTCAAGCCGGCCATGCTCTCCATGCAGGCCGGTCACGCCTGATTTTCCAATTGTCTATCGGCGGACTGGGCCGTACCGCCGCTTGTGGCGGGCAGAGGGCTTAGCCGTCCGTCCCCGTGCTCGCGCCGGAATGGTCGTAGCGCTCTCGTAGCAGGCGCAACACCGAATCCGGGCCGATCGGCGGTCCGTAGATGAAGCTCTGCGCATAGTCGCATCCCATCTCGGCGAGCGTTGCGGCGTCTTCCTCGTTGGCGACGCCTTCGGCCACCACCGCCATGTCGAGATCCTTTGCCAGCCTGACGACCGACCGCAGGAGCACGCCCCGCCGCTCGGTCGGATCGCTGACCAGCGACTTGTCGATCTTGATCGTCGAGAAGGGGAAGCGGGTGAGATAGGAAAGGGACGAATGTCCGGTGCCGAAGTCGTCGAGCGACAGCCCGATGCCGGCGTCGCGCAGGCGCGACAGCGTCACCAGCGCCTGCTGCGGATTGTGCATGACAAGCGTCTCGGTCAGCTCCAGCTTGAAACGCTCGGGCGCGCAACGTGAATCCGAGATCGCGGTGATCACGTCATTGCACAGGTCGGCTTTCAGGAGCTGCGCCGATGACAGGTTCACCGACATGAAAATTGGAACGTCGCCGACCGCGCGAAGCCAGCTGGCGAGATCGTTGGCCGCTCCGCGCAGCGCATACATGCCGAGCCTGAGGATCAGGTCGGAATTCTCGGCGACCGGGATGAATTCGGACGGCGAGACCACGCCGCGCTTGGGATCGTCCCAGCGCAGCAGCGCCTCGAAGCCCGCGATCTCGGCGTCCTCCATCCGCACGATCGGCTGGTAGACGAGATTGAGGTCGCCACGCTCGATCGCCCGCCGCAGATCCTGCTCCAGCCGCTGGCGGTTCGAACCCACAGTGCGGAACGCCGGGCGGAACGGCTCGATGCGGTTGCCGCCAAACCGCTTGGCCTGCGCCATGGCGAGTTCGGCGTCCTTCATCAATTCTTCCGGCACCGCGCCGTTTTCGACCCAGGTGACCAGGCCTATCGATGCGGTCAGGTGGAATTCCTGGCTGGCGAAATCGATGGGGGCGGAGATCGCCTTGCTGATGGCCTCGGCGAGAGCGGCGACCCGCGAGGGCTCCTGCTCGGAGACGAGGATCAGGCCGAACTGGTCGCCGGAAATGCGTGCGAGCGAATCGTGCGGCTTCAAAAGCCGCTTGAGACGGCGGGTGACGGCGAGAAGGATCGTGTCGCCCACCGACATGCCGTGCTTGTCGTTGACCTTCCGGAAGCGGTCGAGATCGATCATGAACACCGTCGGCCGCATCACCGGATTGGCCTCTGCGCAGGCGATCGCCATCTCCAGCCTGTCGACGAAGAGCTGCCGGTTGGGCAGGCCGGTCAGATTGTCGTGCACCGCATCGTGCAGGAGCCGGGTCTCCGCCGCCTTCTGTTCGGTCACGTCGACGATGGTGCCGACGCAGCGGATCACCTCGCCATTGGTGCCGAGCACCGGCCGGATCCTGAGTTGCATCCAGTGATGATGTCCGTCTTCGGCACGAACCCGGAAATCCAGGTTGAGCCGGCCGCGGCGATGTTCGAGCAGCGTGTCCAGCGAGGTGCGGAAGCGGTCTCGGTCATCGGGGTGGATATGCGGCAGCCAGTTGCGCGCAGGCCCCGAGAGACTGTTGGGAGAATAGCCGAAGACGGGCGAGATGTCCGGGATCGTCACCAGCCGGTCGCGCAGCACGTCCCAGTCCCAGACGATGTCGCCGGCGCCGGTGAGCGCCAGCGCCTGCCGCTCCATGTCGGAGAACAGGCCTTGGTGGAACGCCCCGCCCGCAAACGAGTGCTGAACGACGGTGAAGCCCATAAGAAGCACGATCAGCACCAGCGCGCCGCCGAGCGCCGGCTGGATGATGTCGTTGGACAGCTGGCCGGTCACCGTCAGCCACGCCCCGAACATCCAGCACACCACGAGCGCCCATGTGGGCACCAGCATGATCGCCCGGTCGTAGCGGTTGAAGCCGAGAAACAGGATCAGCACCACGCCCGCAATTGTGGTTGCGGCCAGCGAAAGCCGGGCAATGCCAGCCGCTATGGCGGGATCGTAGATGGCGACGGCAAACAGCGCGCCGAGACCGATGATCCAGGCTGCGGTGACGAAGGCAAGGTTGATGTGCCAGCGATTGAGATTGAGATAGGCGAAAAGGAACACCACGATCCCGGTGGCCAGGAAGACCTCGGTACCCGCGCGCCACATCTGCTCGTCACCCGGCGTCACACTGATGAGCTTGGAGAGAAAGCCGAAATCCACCGAGACATAGGCAAGCACCGCCCAGGCGAGCGCCGCCGTCGCCGGCAGCATCGAGGTGCCCTTGACCACGAAGAGGATCGTGAGAAACACCGCCAGCAGACCGGCGATGCCGAGCACCACGCCCCGATAGAGCGTGAAGGCGTTGACAGTATCCTTGTAGGCGTCCGGCTCCCACAGATAGATCTGCGGCAGGTCCGGCGTCGCCAGTTCCGCCACGAAGGTGACCACCGTCCCGGGATTGAGCGTGATGCGGAAGACGTCGTCCTCGTCATTGGGACCCCGGTCGAGCGCAAACCCTTCGCTCGGGGTGATCGACAGCAGCCGCTCGGACCCGAGATCGGGCCAGAGGATGCCGGACCCTGCAAGCCGGAAATGCGGCGCCACGATCAGCCGGTCGAGCTGTTCGTCCGAGACGTTGGCGAGCGCGAAGACCGCCCAGTCACCCGAGTGACGGGGAGTGGAGGCGCGCACCTCGATGCGGCGGACGATACCGTCGGCGCCGGGCGCGGTGGAAATCTGGAAGGCTTCGCCACGACCGCGGTAGATTTCGGTCGTCGCGGTAAGGTCGAGGGCGGTGTCCTCGCGGCTGATCCTCACCGGCTCGAGCGCGTGAGCGGCGACAGCGAATTCGATCAGCGCGATCATCATCAGGCCGAGCAGGACTGCCGTGTTTTTCAGACGACAAAATCCGCCGCTGTGATGAAAGCGAAAGCGGGACAAGTTCACCTCATGGCCTTTGAGGCAGCCTGTTTCGCGCGCCATTCCTCCGCGATTAACGCGTAGAGGAGATGGTCGCGCCAGGCGCCGTTGATGCGCAAGTAGCTGTGCAGGTACCCCTCCCGGCGAAACCCGGCTTTTTCAAGGAGGTGCGAACTGCGTTGGTTCTCGGGAATACAGGCCGCTTCGATACGGTGCAACCGCAGCCCATCAAAGATATGGGGAATGAGAACCTGCAGTGCTGCCTGCATCAGCCCCTGTCCGGCATAGGCCTCGCCCATCCAGTAGCCCAGCATGCAGCTCTCCGCGGCACCGCGTCGGATCGAGCCGATGGTAATGCCACCGACCAGCGTATTGTCCTTGCCGAGAAAGATGAAATAGGGGTCGGCGAAGCCGCCCGAGCGGTCGGCATGGTAGCGGCGGATCCGGTGGCGGAAGGCCTCGCGCGTCAGGTCATCGGCCGGCCAGCGCGGCTCCCAGGGTTCGAGGAAGGCGCGGCTCGCCTTGCGCAGCGCCCGCCATTGCTCGTAGTCCTCGTAGCGGGGATGGGCGAGATAGACCTTCGGCCCCTCCAGCACCGTCACCTCACGGACGCGTTGGCGGAAGCGGAAGGTCGGCCTGTACATGCGGCTGCCGCCCGCTATTCGGCGGCGGTCTGCATCCGGCGCGATCCGGACAGGGCCGATTTCATCGTCTCGCCATCCATCAGTGGCGTTACCGGACCGACCGCGGAGATCGTCAGCGGGGTTTCGAAGAACAGCCGGCCGGCGAGATCGGTCAGCCGTTCGGGCGTGATCGCATCGAGCCGTTCCATCAGTTCGGCGTTGGAAACCGGACGACCGAAGAGCAGCATCTGACGGGCGATCTGGCTGGCGCGGGCCGCAGGGCTTTCCTGCGACATCAGAAGCGCGGCCCGGGTCTGAGCCCGCGAGCGGTTGATCTCGCTGACGTCCACATGGTCGGCGACCTTGGAGAGTTCATCGAAGATCACCGGCATCAGCGCGCCCAGATCCTCGGAGCCGGTGGCCGCGTGAATGCCGAACATGCCGGTATCCGAGAAGCCCCAGTGAAACGCATAGACCGAGTAGCACAGCCCGCGCTTTTCACGCACTTCCTGGAACAGTCGCGAGGACATGCCGCCGCCCAGAATGTTGGCGAGCACCTGCGAGGCGTAGAAATCGCGTGCCTGATAGGCCCGTCCCTCGAAGCCGAGAAGCACCTGCGCGTCCATCAGGTCGCGCATCTCCCGGTACTCGCCGCCGGTATATCTGGCTTCCGCGACATCGGGCAGCGCATCGTTCGTCGGCAGGATGTGATCGCCGAAAGCGTCCTCGACCAGTTTGACGAAGACCTCGTGATCGACGGCGCCCGCCGCCACGACGACGATCCGGTCGCCGGTATAGTGGCGCTTGAGATAGCTGCGGAGCTGGTCCGGCGTGAACGCCTTGACCGTCGTCGGCGTGCCGAGGATCGGCCGGCCGATGGTCTGGTCGCGGAAGGCGGCCTCGGCGAATCGGTCATAGACCACGTCGTCGGGCGTGTCGTTGGCCGCGCCGATTTCCTGCAGGATGACATGCTTTTCCCGTTCCAGCTCGTTCTTGTCGAAGGTGGAATTGGTCAGGATGTCTGCGAGAATATCGATCGCCAGCGGCACGTCGTCCTTGAGCACGCGGGCATAGTAGGATGTCGTTTCCGTCGAGGTGGCGGCGTTCACTTCGCCGCCGACGTTCTCGATTTCCTCGGCGATCTGGCGGGCCGAGCGCCGCTTCGTGCCCTTGAAGGCCATGTGTTCGAGAAGATGGGCGATACCGTGTTCGTCGTCGTTCTCGTCCCGTGATCCCGAGCGTACCCAGACGCCGAGCACGGCGCTCTCCAGGTGCGGCATCGTCTCTGTCACGACGGTTATGCCGTTGGAGAGCGTGGTAGTGCGTACGTTCATGCGTGTGCTTTCCCGGTTCAGCGAACGGCCCGCGCTTGCGCCAGGATATGGGCTTCGACCTTGCCCTGGGCTGCGGGCAGTACCTGGAACCGTTCCTCCCGTTGCATCAGGTCAGTGAGACACGGCGGAAGCGCCGGGTCAATACCGGTTGCGGATTTTACCGCCTCCGGGAATTTCGCCGGATGCGCAGTCGACAGCGCGACCATCGGCGCGTTCGCCCGCTCTGCCTTTGCCGCGACATGGAGTGCCACGGCGGTGTGCGGATCGATGATATATCCGGTCTGACCGGCGATCTCGGCGATCTTGGCCCTGACCTGTTTCTCAGTCGCCCGGCCGGCCGAAAATTCCTTCTTGATCGCGATCAGCGTAGTTTCAGCGACGTCGAAGCCGCCCGACTGGCGCAACTGTCCCATCGCCGCGCGGACCGATTCTGAGTCGCGCCCGGAGGCTTCGAACAGCAAACGTTCGAAATTCGACGAAATCTGGATGTCCATCGATGGCGAGGTGGTGGCCATGACCCCCTTCATCTCGTAGCGGCCCGACCTCAACGTCCGCGCCAGAATGTCGTTGGCGTTGGTGGCGATCACCAGCTTAGACACCGGCAGGCCCATCCGCTTGGCGGCATAGCCGGCGAAGATGTCGCCGAAATTGCCGGTCGGCACCGTGAACGATACTTTGCGCGACGGCGCGCCGAGCGAGACCGCTGCAGAGAAATAATAGACGATCTGGGCCATGATGCGGGCCCAGTTGATCGAGTTGACGCCCGACAGCCCCACCTTGTCGCGGAATTCGCCATGGCTGAACATCGCTTTGACGATGTCCTGGCAGTCGTCGAAATTGCCCTTGATGGCGAGCGCGTGGACGTTGGCCTCGGTGGAGCCCGTCATCTGCCGCTGCTGCACCGGCGAGACCCTGCCCTCGGGGAAGAGGATGAAGATGTCGGTGCGGTCGCGGCCGGCGAATGCGTCGATCGCCGCGCCCCCGGTGTCGCCGGAAGTTGCGCCGACGATGGTCGCCCGCTCGCCGCGCTCGGCCAGAACATGATCCATCAGCCGGGCGAGCAACTGCATCGCCACGTCCTTGAAGGCGAGCGTCGGTCCGTGGAAGAGTTCGAGCACGAAGGAGTTTGGGCCCGATTGCACCAGCGGGGCGATCGCCGGATGGCGGAAGGTTGCATAGGCCTCGTCGATCATCGCGCGCAGCTTGTCATCGGCGATCTCTCCGCCGACGAAGGGGGAGATCACGCGGAAGGCGATCTCCTGATAGCTCTGGCCGCGCATGGCGCGGATGTCCCTGCTCGAGAACTGCGGCCATTCGCGCGGCACATACAGCCCGCCGTCGCGTGCGAGACCGGCCAGAAGCGCATCGCTGAATCCGAGGGACGGTGCCTCGCCGCGTGTCGAGATATATTCCAAGTGACTTCCCCGATGATGCCTGATGGCGTCCGCTCATGTCCGGAGCGCGAAAGCTGGCCGGATGCTGGACGCGGAAGGCGCGAGATGACATAACGCCGGTCGCATTTCCGCCGCGGCGCTGGTATAAACCAAGCCACATTGACATGCAAAGGCCCCTTGCGCCGTATAAAAAGGGGTTGTTTCGAGGGTAGTTAGATCGTGTACAATTCGTTATCGCGTATCGGCACAGCCCTGACGCTCGCCGCTTTTCTCGCGGCGTGCCAGGGCACCGACCCGGCCAAGGTTCTCAATCCCAATCAGGGTTCGGCCGTCGACGAGAAAACCCAGTCTGCCGTTATCCAGGGCACATGCCCGAAACTGGCCCTGAGGGAAGGGACTGCCTATTTCACCACCTACGCCAAGGGCGGTGACGGCGATGCCTCCAAGGTGGTTCACCAGGCAACCATTGCCGATACGACCCGCCAGTGCCGGATTTCGGGCAACGACATGATCATGACTGTGCAGGCTTCCGGCCGCGTGATTGCCGGCCCGGCCGGTGGCCCCGGCAAGGTCGACCTTCCGGTTCGCGTCGTCGTGCGCAACGCCGACACGACGGTCTATTCGGAACTGACCAAGACGTCGGTCGAACTCCCCGCGGGCGATCCCACCGCGCAGTTCCTCTTCACCAATTCCACGGTGACGTTCCCGGCCAGCCAGGCAGGCTCGGTCAAGGTCTGGGTGGGTTTCGATCCGGGTCCCTACGACACGCCGTAACCGTTCGGCCGGTTTTCGAGAGAACTCAGGACAGTTCCGACCAGGCCGAAAGCGCCTCAATCGTTGCGGGCAGGTCGGACATCCGGTGAATCACCGTTTCCGCCCCCGCCTCGGTGAGCTTTTCGGCATGGCCGGGATAGCTGTGGGTGGCGCCGGTAAAACCGACCACCCGCATGCCTGCCGCCCGCGCGCCTTCGATGCCGTGGACCGAATCCTCGATCACCAGCGTATTGGCGGGCTTGGCCTGCATTTCCTTGGCCGCGTGCAGGAAGATATCCGGCGCGGGCTTGGTGCGCACATCCGGCGTGTCCTGCGCTGAAAAGACGTTCTTGCCGAAAATCGGCGCCAGCCCCGTGCGCTCGAGCATGACCTTCAGTCGCGCCGTCCGGGAGTTCGAGCAGATGCACTTCTTGCCGGGGATGAGGGCTGCGGCGCGCGCCGCGCCCTCGATCGGCAACAGGTCGCGCGCCAGCCGCTGGTCGATCATCTTCTCGCTCTTGTCGAGAAGCGAAGCCTGCAGCGGGATTTCGCTCTCCTGCTCCACTTCCAGCAGGATGTCCTTCCAGGTCAGTCCCGCGAAGCGCTCGGCGAGCACCTCGGCGCTGATCTCGTAGCCAGCCTGGGTTAGAAGCTTGCTCTCCACCTGGGCGGCGATGATCTCGCTGTCGACGAGCACCCCGTCGCAATCGAAGATGATGAGGTCGAAACCGGGCATGATGGGGCTTCCATTGTTCTGGTCATTCCGGCGTCGGGCTACCTGAAGGATGGGGCGGATGCAAGGCGTTCGGCATCGTTCCTTTTATCCTGGCACCTGCGTCGATCCCGAAAAATGTCAGCCATTCACGGCTTGTTTACTCTGTTCGGTAACCATGATGCCAATTGTTCTGCGTCCTAGTAGCGAGTACCGCGATGGCTTCTTCCCTTTCGCTTGCCTCTTCTCCCTCATCCCTGGCCCCTGTTGCATTGAAAGATGTGCGCGAGTTTGCGCCCAAGCCCGGAAAGTCCTGGCTCGACACCATCATCAAGGGGGATTGCGTGGCAGCCCTCGAGGCCCTGCCGGCGGGCTCGGTCGACATGATCTTCGCCGATCCTCCCTACAATCTTCAACTCGGCGGCGATCTCACCCGGCCCGACCAGTCCGCCGTCGACGCGGTTAACGATCACTGGGACCAGTTCGAAAGCTTCCAGGCCTACGACGCCTTCACCCGCGCATGGCTTCTGGCCTGCCGACGGGTGCTCAAGCCGAACGGCACCATCTGGGTCATCGGCTCCTACCACAACATCTTCCGCGTCGGCGCCTCGCTGCAGGATCTCGGCTTCTGGCTCCTCAACGACGTCGTCTGGCGCAAGACCAACCCGATGCCGAACTTCCGCGGCCGGCGGTTCCAGAACGCCCACGAGACGCTGATCTGGGCTTCGCGCGACGCCAACGCCAAGGGCTACACCTTCAACTATGAAGCCATGAAGGCGGCCAATGACGACGTGCAGATGCGCTCGGACTGGCTGTTCCCGATCTGCACCGGCGGCGAACGCCTGAAGGACGAGAACGGCCGCAAGGTTCATCCGACCCAGAAGCCCGAGGCGCTGCTCGCCCGCATCATGATGGCATCGTCGAAACCCGGCGACGTTGTGCTCGATCCCTTCTTCGGAACCGGCACCACCGGTGCGGTCGCCCGCCGCCTCGGCCGCCATTTCGTCGGTATCGAGCGCGAGGACGATTATATCGACGCCGCCCGCAAGCGCATCGACGCCGTCGAGCCGCTCGGCAAGGCCGAACTCACCGTCATGACGGGCAAGCGCGCCGAACCGCGCGTCGCCTTCAACGTGCTCATCGAGGCAGGGCTCATCCGTCCCGGTCAGGTGCTGACCGATGCCCGCAAGCGCTTCAAGGCGATCGTTCGCGCCGATGGCACCGTGGTCGCCGACAACGTCGCGGGCTCGATCCACAAGGTCGGCGCCTCGGTTCAGGGTTTCGACGCCTGCAACGGCTGGACCTTCTGGCATCACGAGAAGGACGGCAAACTCGCGCCGATTGACGAACTTCGCACCATCGTCCGCGCCGACATGGCCCGCGCCGGCTGAATAGACAGCGTCCGGAGGGTGGGGAGACCCAATGGGCGAAACGCGGACGTGACCACCGGGTAGTCGTGTATCTCCAGTCACCGGTGGGCATAGAAACGCCCGGTCCCCCAAAGGCCGGGCGTTTTTCATTTTTGCGTTCGGGCGGTGAAGTTGCTTCTCTCCGCCGGAAATCCTATATCCCGCCCCGGGCGGAGACGGCTTCGCCCGGCCTTATCGGTCAACATGCGGGACGGCCCGACACTCAAAATCGGAGCATCCCATGCGCACCACAAAAGACCGGATTCGTCAGGCCCTGAGTTTCGAGATCATCGGACTGGTAATAGTCACGCCGCTTTTCGCCTGGCTGTTTTCCCGTCCGATGGATCAGACCGGCATCCTTGCCCTGATGGGAGCCACCGCGGCCACGGCGTGGAATTATCTTTTCAATTGGGGCTTCGACACGCTGCTCGATCGCTTTCGAGGCGACGTCAACAAGACATTCGCGCTCAGGATCGTTCATGCCATTGCATTCGAGTTGACCCTGCTTGTCATCCTCCTTCCGCTTTTCGCCTGGTGGTTGGGGATCACACTTCTGGAAGCCTTTTACATCGATATCGCCTTTGCTGCGTTCTACATGGCCTATGCCTTCGTCTTCACCTGGGGCTATGACGCTGTTTTCCCGCCGGATTCCACGAGCGATGCCTCAACGCAGGCGACCCGGTAAAAAAAACGCCCGGCACTCGTCAGGCCGGGCGTCTCGTCATTCACCAGTAGTGATCCGCAACAAACGTCAGCACAACGCCTGCTGGTGGGCAAAAAGCTTCCATTCGCCATCGTCATTGAAATAGCTTGTCGAGCAAAGCGCCGAATAGCTGTCGCCGTCGGCGCGCTTGCCGCCGGCGCGGTAGGACAGCACGGTAAACTTGCCGTTCTCGAGCTTTTTCCGGTTTTCGAATTCGATCTCCTCCCAGCGCGGTGCGCCTTCAAGGCCATCGATAATTTCCTGGCCGCTGAGAAGGCCCACGGGGGCCGGGAACACCATGATCGCGTTGCGGGTCATGTGGTCACGGAAAAAGCCCGCGCCCTCGGTCCAGAAATGCTTTTCGAGCTCCCAGAAATCGGTCTTTGATGTCATTGCAATAACTCCCTTGCGGGGTAAACGCGCAAAGCCTGCGTTGGTTCCGTAAAAGTAATCGTCTGAGTTCGAATTTCTACGGAGCAATTTCGGCAAAACCGGGAGCTCAGATGAGGCCAAGTGTGGAAAGTTCGTGGCGGAGTTGCGACGGGTCGCGGAAGTGGATCGCCTGCCAGCCGGCACTGATCGCGCCGTCGACATTCGGCTTGCTGTCATCGATGAAAAGACAGGCCGCCGGGTCCAGGTCGAACACGTCGACATGCCGGTCGTAGATCGCGCGGTCGGGTTTGATGAGCCCGATTTCACCTGAGACCGTCACCCCGCGAGGCGCCTTGAGAAAGGGGAATTTCTCCTTCGCTTCCCGGAACGTGTCGGCTGCGAAATTCGTCAGCATCGTCACGTCCTGCCCGCTCTCGATGAACCCGAGCATGATGGCGACGCTGTCCTCGTAGGAATGCGATACCATCTCCGGCCAGTGGATGCGGAAGGCGCGGATGAGATCCGCCTGGTCGGGATGCTCCGCGATCAGGATGTCTTCCGCTTCCTCCCAGCTTCGGCCGCGGTCCTGCTCGAGGTTCCATTCATGGGTACAGACGGTGGCGAAGAACTTGGCCCGCTCGGCTTCGTCCGGGATCAGCCTGCTGTAGGGAATGTTCGGATCGTAGTGGATCAGCACCTTGCCGATGTCGAAGACGATATGGCGAACCTGTGTGGCCTCGGTCATTGATGCTGATCCTTCTAGAAGGGTTTTCTGGCTCACGTCGGCTTTTGCGGACGGAAGGCATCGGGCAGGGCGGCGGTGATCGCCTTCTTCATCACGCTTGGCAGCGCCTCGCCGGCAAGTTCGCAGGCGGGGCTCCAGCGGCTTTCCGGCAGGCCGCCGATTCGGGCGGCACTTTCCTCCGCCGGTGTGACAACAGCGTGAAAGACGGTCAGGCGCAACTCGAAATGCGTGAACACATGGACGATCTGCCCAGCCTCGCGCCACGCGGCGGGGAAGGGAGCAGCCTCCGCGCCGGTTGCCCCGTCCCGGCGCGCGGTCCAGTCCGTCGTCGGCACGCCGCGCATTCCGCCGAGCAGACCCTTCTCGGGGCGCCGGACGAGAAGGACGGCGCCGTCCGGTCGCGAGGCCACGAAGGCGGCG
>PAPH01000073.1 GCA_002709005.1 Hyphomicrobiales bacterium
CTCGTCCATCAGCAGAAGACGCGGTTTCGACAATATGGCGCGGCCAAGCGCCACCCGGCTTTTCTCGCCGCCGGAGAGTTTCGAGGGCCGCCGATCGAGGAGGTCCGCGATGCCCAGGAGGCCCACGATCCGGTCGAACTCCGCCCCATCCCGATGCCCCGCAAAGCGCGCGCCATAGGTCAGGTTCGAGCGCACGCTCATATGCGGAAACAGCCGGCCTTCCTGGAACACGTAGCCGATCCGCCGCTTGTGCGGCGGCACGAACAAGCCGGCCCCGGTGTCGGTCATTGCCACGCCGTCGACCGCCACCTTCCCCGCATCGGGCTTGAGAAGGCCCGCCACCGCGTTGACGATCGTCGTCTTGCCGGAGCCGGAGCGTCCGTAAAGCGCGGTCACCCCTGAGGGCGTCTCGAAATCGACATCGAGATCGAAGCCTGCAAACCGGTGTCTGAGCGCGACCCTCAGGCTCATGACGCACCCACGCGCCGGGCCACCAGTCGGCCGATCCACTCGGACAGAAGGAGTGCGCCCATGGCGACGACGACGGCGATGACGACCAGACGGCCAGCCGCCTCCTCACCGCCAGGGGCCTGCAACAGCGCGTAGATCGCCGACGGTACCGTCTGCGTCTGGCCCGGAATGTTGGAGACGAAGGTGATGGTAGCGCCGAACTCGCCCATCGCCTTGGCGAAGGCAAGGACGCAACCGGCAACGATGCCCGGCAAAATGAGCGGCAGCGTGATCGTGGCAAACACCATCGGCCGCGAGGCCCCCAGCGTGCCGGCCGCCGCTTCGAGCTTCGGGTCGACCGCCTCGATGGTCAGCCGGATGGCGCGGACCATCAGCGGAAACGCCATGATCGCGGCGGCCAGCGCCGCCCCTGTCCAGCGAAAGGCGAAGACCAGGCCGAACCAGCGATCGAGAAATGCGCCGATCCATCCCGTCCGGCCGAAGGTCAGCAGCAAAAGATAGCCGGTAACCACCGGCGGCAGAACCAGCGGAAGGTGAACCAGCCCGTTGAGCAATTGCCGGCCGGGAAAGCGCCACCGGGCCAGCGCATAGGCGACGAAGACGCCGAGCGGAATGCTCACAACGGTGGCGACGAGCGACACCCTCAGCGAGAGGGCCACCGCGCGCCATTCATCGGGAGTGAGCCAGTCCGTCACGATCTCAATTCAGTACCGTAAAGCCTTGCGCCTCGAAGGAATCGCGGGCCGTTTCGCCAGAAAGGGCTTCATAGAACGCCGCATCGGCCTTGTCAGCAGCGCCATTCAGAAGCGCGGCCGGATAGATGATCGGTGGGTGGGAGTCTTCCGGAAAGGTACCCGCGACACTCACTTCGTCATCGGCCACCGCATCGGTGGCATAGACGATGCCATAGGGCGCCTCACCGGTCGACACGAGACGAAGGGCGGCGCGCACATTGTCGGCCTGCGCCACCGACGGGGCGACCTTGTCCCACATGCCGAGCGCGGTGAGTGCGGCCTTGCCGTACTGGCCGGCGGGCACGGAATCCACCAGCGCCATGGCGAGCTTGCGCTCACCGAGCAGCGCGGCCAGATCGAGATCCGGGCCGATCTCGACCTTCTCCGCGTCCGCCCCATGCGCGACCAGAACAAGTGAATTGCCGAGAAGATCGCGCCGCTCGCCATCCTTCACGAGCCCCGCCTTTTCCAGCTCATCCATCCAGCTCGGATTGGCGGAAATGAAAATGTCCGCCGGCGCACCCTGCATGATCTGCCGCGCCAGCTGGCTGGAGCCGGCATAGGATACGGTCACCACATTCCCGGTTTCAGCTTCCCATTTCGCTGAAAAGTCGTCGAGCGCGTTCTTCATCGAAGCGGCGGCGAAGACCACGACCTCCTCCGCATGGGCGGACAGGGGGGCGACGATAGATGCGGAAAGGGAAAGGCCTGCGATCAGGCCAAGGGCGGAAACGCGCATGGGAGAACTCCAGAAGCGATATGTTCAGCCGGAAATATTGCAAGCCGCTCGGGCGCGCGCAAGCGTTATTTTCCGTCAGACATATCGGGAAGCATCGCCCGAAGAGCGGCGATCTCGTCGGCCGCCTCCCGGACGGTGATCGCCTCGATCTTCCGGTAATGGGCGAGAACCGCCTCGCCCGCCGCGGTGAGCGATGCGCCGCCACCCTTCGTTCCGCCCCTGCTCGAATCGACCAGAGGCTCGCGATAGCCGCGGTTCATTCCCTCCACCAGGCTCCAGGCGCGCTTGTAGCTCATCGCCATCTCCCGGCCGGCGGCCGCGATCGAGCCGGTTTCGCGGATATGTTCGAGAAGATCGGCCTTGCCGGGGCCGAGCATCACGTCGTCGCCGAAGAAGATCCGCAGCCTGAGGCGCGGTTCGCTGGAAGAGGTATTGTCACTCATGCGGCAGACTATTTCACGAGCCGGAGCCTGCCCGCAACAAAAGCCGCAACAAACTCCACCAAGCCTCTGAGAGGACTCCCGTTCAGAGCCGCACGGCCTTGCCGTCGGCATCAAACAGGCGCACCACTCCGGGCTGCGCCGACAGTTCGATCCGCGCGCCGCGCTCCACCTCGAGATGACCCGGCAGCTTGGCGACCAGAGGCTCCTCGGAAGACGGCTGCTCGACATAGACGAGCTGGCTTTCGCCCAGCCGCTCGACAAGGGTCACCGGTCCCTCGAAAATCGGCTGCCCCTCGCCTGCGATATTGAGGTCCTCGGGCCGGACGCCGAACTGGATCGGCCCGTCGCCGACCGCCTTGCCGCCGCCATCGAGCCGGACCTTGCGCCCGCCCTCGGGTTCCACGACCAGCGCATCGCCGTCGCGCGTCGCCTGCGCCGGTACGATGTTCATCGACGGCGAACCGATGAACTGCGCGACGAACAGGTTGGCCGGCCTGTGATAGAGTTCCATCGGCGTGCCCACCTGCTCGACATAGCCGGCGCGGAGCACCACGATCCGGTCGGCGAGCGTCATCGCCTCCACCTGGTCATGGGTGACGTAGATCATCGTCGTCTCGGCCATCCGTTCATTGAGCCGCGCGATCTCGATGCGGGTCTGCACGCGAAGCGCGGCATCGAGATTGGACAGCGGCTCGTCGAATAGAAAGACCCGCGGGTCGCGCACGATCGCCCGGCCGATTGCCACGCGCTGGCGCTGGCCGCCGGAGAGTTGCTTGGGCAGCCGGTCGAGATAGGGCGTGATCTGCAGGATCTCTGCGGCTTCCCTGCCCCGCTTCTCGATCTCGGCCTTGCCGCCCCCGCCGAGCTTCATGCCGAAGGCCATGTTGTCGTAGACTGTCATGTGCGGATAGAGCGCGTAGGACTGGAACACCATGGCGATGCCGCGCTCGGCGGGCGATTTGTGGTTGACCACGTCGCCGTCGAACTCGAGCGTGCCGCCGGAGATGTCCTCGAGGCCCGCGATCAGCCGCAGCAATGTCGACTTGCCGCAACCCGACGGTCCGACGAAGACGATGAACTCGCCGGTCTTGATCTCGAGATCGATGCCGTGAAGCACTTCGAGATTGCCGAAGGACTTGCGCACCTCGGTGAGTTTCAGCCCCGTCATCGCGAACTCCTTTTATGCCCGTGGCGTTCTGCCCTGCCTGCTGCCGCCGTCATCCCTTCACCCCACCCGCCGTCAGTCCGGCGACGATCTTGCGCTGGAAGATCAAGACGAGGATCACCAGCGGTACGGTAACGATCACCGAGGCCGCCATGATCGGTCCCCACGGTATTTCCTGTTCGGAGGCACCCGAAAGAAGCGCGATCGCCACCGGCACGGTGCGCGTGTCGTTGTTGGAGACGAAGGTGAGCGCGAAGAGGAACTCGTTCCAGGCCGCGATGAAGGCGAGCAACCCCGTCGTCACCAATGCGGGCCACATCAGCGGCATGAAGACCTTGGTCACGATGGTCCAGGAATTGGCGCCGTCGACGATCGCCGCCTCCTCGAGCTCGACCGGAAGATCGCGCATGAAGGTGGTCAGCACCCAGACCGTGAACGGCAGCGTGAAGATCATGTAGGCGAGGATCAGCGACCACAGCGTGTTGTAAAGCCCGAGGCCCCGGATCATCTCGAAGAGCCCCGCCAGCACCGCGATCTGCGGAAACATCGAGACTGACAGGATCGTCAGCAGCAGCAGTTTGCGCCCCCGGAACTTGACGCGGGCGAGCGCGAAGGAAGCTGTGATCGCGAGGAACAGCGAGATCACCACCACGACGGAGGAAACGAACAGCGAGTTGAGAAGATTGAGCGGGAACGATCCCTGCGTCATCACCATCCGGTAATTGAACATCGAGAAGTGCTTCGGCCAGTAGTCGACCTGGAAGATCGCGGTGCCGGATTTGAAGCTCGTCAGGATGGCGTAATAGAAGGGAAACACCGACACGACGACGATGATGACGACGAGCGCGTAAAAGCCGATCGACTTGAGGAGCTTCATCCTACCGCCCTCCCTCCAGGTCGACGCGGGCGACCTTCAGATAGACGATGGTAATGATGCCGATAACCAGGAACAGCAGCGTCGAGGCGGCCGAACCGTAGGCGAACTTGTCGAACTGGAAGAGGTTTTCCTGCGCGAAAACGCTCATCGTCCGGGTCTGGGAATTGTTCGGCGTCAGCACATAGATCAGGTCGAAGACACGGAGGGCATCGAGCGCGCGGAAGATCACGGCAACCGCCAGCGCGGGCTTGATGAGCGGCAGCGTGACCTTGAAAAACACCTTGACCGGATTGATGCCGTCGATCTTCGCCGCCTCGTAGATATCCTGCGGTATCATCTGCAGGCCGGCGAGGATGAGGAGCGCCATGAACGGCGTGGTCTTCCAGATGTCTACGATCAGCACCGCGATCATCGCCGTGTCAGAAGATGCCGTCCAGGCTATCGGTTGCGAGATCAGGCCGATATGGAGAAAGAGATCGTTGAGGATGCCGAACTGGTCGTTCATCATCCAGGCCCACATCTTCGCTGAAACGATGGTGGGGATCGCCCAGGGAATGAGGACGGCGGCGCGCACCAGCCCCCTGCCCTTGAATTCGGCATGCAGAACAAGCGCCACGATGGTCCCGAAGATCGTTTCGAAAAAGACCGAGACGACGGAGAAAAAGACCGTGTTGTAGACCGCCCGCCACCAGTCGGGATCGGCCAGCAGGCCGAAATACTCGCCCTCACCGTCGCCGTAGTCGACCCATTCGAGATAGTTGTTAAGACCGATGAAGTCGGCCGCCGACAGCGCGTCGAGCGAGGCATCGGTGAAGCCGAACCAGATGGTCTTCAGAAGCGGCCAACCGGCGACGAAGGCGAGCACCGCGAGCATCGGTGCGAGAAAGATCCAGGAGGACCGGATCCGCTCCGCCTTCAGGTTGGACCGTCGGCGCCTCGCCGCGGTTGCTGGGTCGCTCGCTGCCATCGCCACTCCTCCCAGGCTACCGACCTCACCCGCCGGATGAGCCCGGCGGGCGATTTCTCAAGGGGAGATCACTCCCAGCCGGAGCCCTTGAGGCGTTTCAGCCGGCCTTCCAGCTTCTTGAAGTTGGCTTCCGTCGAGCCGTTACCCGACATCGAGTCGTGGACGGCGGTCCAGAACTCCTTCGAGACCTCGTTGTAGTCCTTCTTCGTCGGCGCCGAGGGGCGCGGCACCGCGTTGAGGAAGATTTCCTTCCAGTTCGGGATGATCGGCTGGGCTTCGGCGACTTCCGGATCGTCGTAGAGCGCCTCGATCGTCGGCAGCCGCGACAGTTCGGTCGCACGCCGCCTCTGGCTTTCCTCCGAGGCCAGGAACATGGCGAGTTCGATCGCCTCGTCCGGGTGCCTGGAATATTTCGACACGGCGAGGTTCCAGCCGCCGAGCGTCGCCGCCGAGCCATCCCCGCCCGAGGGCAGCGGCACCACGCCGAACTTGCCCTTCACCGCGGAATCGTCGTTGTTCGACAGCGAATAGGCATAGGGCCAGTTGCGCATGAAGGCGGCACTTCCTGTCTGCCAGATGCCGCGGGCATCCTCTTCCTTGTAGCCGAGCACGCCTTCCGGAGAGATCGTGCCTATCCAGGATTTCGCCGTTTCGATCGCCTTGATCGCATCCGGATTGTTGATCGAGATCTCGCCATCGGCCTCGACGATCTGGCCGCCGCCGAAGCTCTTGACCCATTCCAGCGCGTTGCAGGTCAGCCCTTCATAGGCCGCGCCCTGGAAGACGAAGCCGTGGAAATCGGAATTGCCGGCCTCCCGCTCCTTGTCCTGCACCATCTGCGCGGTGGTCGTCAGATCCTCCCAGGTTTTGGGTGGCTCGGCGCCGTATTTTTCCAGCAGATCCTTGCGGTAGTAGAGCGCCGGGGCGTCGGTGAACATCGGGATCGCCACTAGCTTGCCGTTGACGGTCTGGGATTCGATGATCGACGGGAAGTGACTGCCGGCCACTTCCTTGGCGGCTTCGCTCAGATCGAGCAGGTGATTGGCGAGCTGTGGCGCCCAGATCACGTCGGTGCGGTAGACGTCGATATCGGCGTTTCCGGCCGAAAGCCAGAGCCGGTACTGGCCGAACTGGTCAGTGGTCGACTGCGGCATCTCGACGATCTTCACCGTATTGCCGGATTCCTTCTCGTACCTGTCGAGGTTCGAGCGCAGCATCTTGATGTCGTCGCCGACGGCCCCCGAAACGATGGCGAGTTCGACGGCCAGCGCGGCCTTGGTGACAAGGAAAGTACCGGCCGCGAGCGCGGCCAGACCGGTGTGAAGCTTCATAGCTGGTTCCTCCCTTCAGCTCTGGGCTTCCGCGTCAGCGGCATGGCGCATGCGTGTTTTCCGTCTTCGCGCCGGCCGCAGGACGGACAAGCCCGTCTTCAGGCAAGGTATTTGACCGAATAGATCGGAGCAACCGCGTTTTCCCTAATTCGTTATTGCAGCGCAACAATATCCAATAGGGCAATCAATAACAGCGCACGAAAAACCCTGAAGATTTTACTGATTTATACTAGGAGCGATGCTCCATCTGAGACGATCCAGCCAACGGAAAATGCTCCGGCACCTTAAAATTCCGAGGCAATTGCCTCGCGGTGCGGCGTCATACAGTGCGCGGCACTCCGCCGGCGGACCTCTATTGCTGCAACGCACCGATTGCCATCGGCTTTCGAGCATGCCAAACCGGACGCCCGAGAAAGGATTTTCGCCATGCAGACGATCACGCACTTCATCAACGGCCGTCAGGACAAGGGCGCCGCGGACCGCACCCAGCCGGTGTTCAATCCCGCAACGGGCCAGGCCGAGAAGGAAGTGATTCTGGCGACCGTGGGCGATGTGGACGAAGCGGTCGCCGCCGCCAGGGCGGCCTTCCCCGAATGGTCGAAGACGCCGCCGCTGCGCCGCGCCCGCATTCTCGACCGGTTCAAGATGATGATCTGGGATCGCATGGACGAACTGGCTGCCGCCGTGACCGCCGAGCACGGCAAGACCTTCGACGACGCCAAGGGCGAAGTCACCCGGGCGCTCGAAGTGGTCGAATTCGCGACCGGCGCACCTACTTTCCTCAAGAGTGAATTCTCGGAAAACGTCGGCACCGGCGTCGACAGCTTCAATGTCCGCCAGGCGCTCGGCGTCGTCGCCGGCATCACCCCGTTCAACTTCCCGGCCATGGTGCCGATGTGGATGTTCCCTGTGGCGCTCGCCTGCGGCAATACCTTCGTGCTCAAGCCGTCTGAACGCGATCCCTCCGCCTCGCTGCTGATTGCCGACTGGCTCAAGGAAGCCGGCCTTCCCGATGGGGTCTTCAACGTCGTCCAGGGCGACAAGGTCGCCGTCGACGCGCTTCTCGAACACCCTAACGTCAAGGCGATTTCCTTCGTCGGCTCAACGCCGATCGCCAAATATATCTACACCACCGGCACCGCCAACGGTAAGCGCGTGCAGGCGCTCGGCGGCGCCAAGAACCACATGGTCATCATGCCCGATGCCGACATGGACATGGCGGCGAACGCACTCATGGGCGCGGCTTACGGCTCGGCCGGCGAACGCTGCATGGCCGTCTCCGTCGCCGTCCCGGTCGGAGAAGCGACAGCGGATGCGCTGATCGGCAAATTGAAGCCGATGATCGAGAAGCTCAAGGTCGGCCCCGGCATGGACGCCGACAGCGAAATGGGGCCGCTCGTCACCCGCGCCCACCTCGACAAGGTCCGCTCCTATATCGATGCCGGCGTCTCGCAGGGAGCCACCCTCGTAGTCGACGGACGCGACTACAAGGTCGACAAGCAGGGCTATGAGGAGGGCTTTTTTCTCGGTGCGTCGCTTTTCGACAACGTGACGTCGGATATGTCCATCTATCGCGACGAAATTTTTGGCCCTGTATTGTCAGTCGTTCGACGTGACAGTTATCAGGACGCCGTCGACCTCATCCACGGGCATCAGTATGCGAACGGAACCGCCATCTTCACCCGCGACGGGGACACCGCCCGGGCCTTCCAGCAGGACATCGAGGTCGGCATGGTCGGCGTCAATGTGCCGATACCCGTTCCTATGGCCTTCCATTCCTTCGGCGGCTGGAAGGCATCCATCTTCGGCGATCACGCCATGCACGGAATGGAGGGCGTCCGCTTCTTCACCCGTATCAAGACCACAACCCTGCGCTGGCCGACCGGACAGCGTACCGACCCAGAATTCAAGATGCCCACGCTCGGATAGCCCGTCGCCGCGGCATTTCAGGAGAATGCCATGGCCTCATATGTGCTGACCGTCGCCTGCGAATCCACCCGCGGGATCATTGCCGCCATCTCGAGCTATCTGGCGGAGATGAAGTGCAACATCACCGATTCCTCGCAGTTCGACGACGAGGTGACGGGCGCCTTCTTCATGCGCGTCTCCTTTGATTCCGAAGGCGGGGTGCTCAAGGAGGAACTGGCGGAGAAATTCCAGCCGGTCGCCGAGAAATTCGGCATGCAAGCCGAGTTTCACGATCTGTCGATCCGGCCGAAAGTGGTCATCATGGTGTCGCGCTTTGGCCATTGCCTCAACGATATTCTCTATCGCTGGCGTCTGGGCGCGCTGAAGATCGACATCGTCGCGGTGATCTCCAACCATTTCGATTACCAGAAACTGGTCGTCAATCACGATCTCCCCTTCTACCACATCCCGGTCAACAAGACGAACAAGGCCTCCGCCGAGGCCCGCATGATGGAGATCGTCGAGGATACAGGCGCCGACCTGATCGTGCTCGCTCGCTACATGCAGGTTCTGTCCGACGAGATCTGCCGGAAGATGTCGGGCAAGATCATCAACATCCACCATTCCTTCCTGCCGTCCTTCAAGGGCGCCAATCCCTACAAGCAGGCCTATGAGCGCGGCGTGAAGCTGATCGGCGCGACGGCGCACTACGTCACCGCCCATCTCGACGAGGGCCCGATCATCGAGCAGGAAACCGCGCGCGTCACCCACGCCCAGTCGGCCGCCGATTACGTCACCATCGGCCGCGACGTCGAAAGCCAGGTTCTTGCCCGCGCCATCCACGCCCATGTCCAGCAGCGCCCCTTCCTAAACGTGGACCGCGTGATCGTCTTCCCGCCGAGCCCGGGCGCCTATGCGTCGGAACGGATGGGGTGAAGCAAGATCCGCGGCAATCGATTCAAGCTTTGAGCTTTCGCGCACAAGCGATTCAAGGATAAGAGAAAACCGGCGACGCCCAATACGTCGTCGGTTTTTTTTCATTTGCGAAGGCAGTCCATTCATGTGCCGTTTCTGGAGCAGGATCGTCCACGATCTCGATCCCTACGTGCCGGGCGAGCAGCCCCGTATCGACGGGCTGATCAAGCTCAACACCAACGAGAACCCCTACCCGCCCTCGCCGCGCGCACTGGAAGCCGTCCGCCGCGCAACTGACGACACGCTCAGGCTCTATCCGGATCCCGTCTCGCTCGAACTGCGCGAGACGATCGCCGCCACTTTCGGGCTCGACGCGAACAATATTTTCGTCGGCAACGGTTCCGACGAGGTTCTGGCGCACACCTTCATGGGGCTCCTCAAGCAGGACGGCCCGCTTCTGTTTCCCGACATCAGCTATTCGTTCTACCCTGTCTATTGCGGGCTTTACGGCATCGAGGCGAGGAAGATCCCGCTTGCGGACGACATGTCGGTCGATATCGCGGCCTATGATGGTCCGGCGGGCGCGATCATCCTGCCGAACCCGAACGCGCCTACGGGCATTGCCCTCCCGGTCGCCGATATCCGCAGGCTCGCCGAAGCAGACCGCGACCGGCTGCTGGTGGTGGACGAAGCCTATGTCGATTTCGGCGGCGAGAGTGCAGTGGCGCTCGTCCCCGAATTCGACAACATCCTCGTCATCCGCACCTTCTCGAAATCCTACAGTCTGGCGGGCTTGCGCGTCGGTTTCGCCATCGGTCAGCGTCCGCTAACCGAGGCTCTGGAACGGGTGAAGGACAGCTTCAATTCATATCCCCTCGACCGACTGGCCCAGGCCGCCGCTACCGCCGCCTGGAAAGATGCCGACTGGTTCGAGGCCACCCGTTCGCGCATCGTGATGAGCCGCAACAAGGTGACAGCGGAACTTGGCGAAATGGGCTTCGAAGTACTGCCGTCGTCGGCGAACTTCGTCTTCGCCCGGCATCCCGATCACGAGGGCGGAAAGCTCGCCGCCGCGCTCCGCGCCGAGGCGATCCTGGTACGCCATTTCAACAAGCCGCGCATTGCCGACTATATGCGGATCACCATCGGTACTGAAGAGGAATGCGGGCGGCTGATCGAGGTGCTGCGGAACATCCTTTAGCTCGCGGGCGCGAGAGTAGCCTCGATCGCCGTGCGCAGATCCGAGAGCGTATCGATCACCCGGTCGGCGCCGAGTTCGTCGACCGGTACGCGGGTGTATCCGCCGCGTACCGCGATACTTCTCATCCCGGCATTCTTCGCGGCATCGATATCGGCGGGACTGTCGCCCACCATCAGGCAGTCGTCGCGCGCGACGCCGAGAAGATCGGCCGTATGATAGAGCATGCCCGGCTCCGGCTTGCGGTCGGGACAGGTGTCACCGCCCACCACGGCGCCCATCAGGCCGGACAGGCCGAAATGATCGAGAATGGTGCGGGAAAAGCCTTCCGGCTTGTTGGTTACCACCGCGAGCTTGACCCCGGCCCGGTGGTAGCCGGAGAGCACGGCCTCAGCTCCCTCCATCAGTGTGGTACGCCCGGTCAGGTGTTTGCCGTAGATGCCCATCATCCGCTCATGGCGTTCGTCGAGACCGGCCTTCTCGAGCTTGGCGCCACGCGCGGCGAAAGCCCGCTCGACAAGCTTGCGCACGCCGTTGCCAACCATCTTGCGCACCTCGTCGACGGAGACCTCCTCGAGATCGTAGAGAGGCAGGAGCTCGTTGACCGCTGCGGCGATATCCGGAACGGAATCGATCAGCGTTCCGTCGAGATCGAACAGGATCGCTTTCGGCCAGTCACGGCCATTGGTATTCGATACGCTCACGCGGCATCCTTCCACTTGATCGAGCATCCCATCGAGGCGACCTGTTCCTCGGGGCCCTTGCCGGTCTCGGCGACCTGTTTCATCGCCTCGACGAGATCGCGGCGCAGATCGGCGGGGCCGGCTTGCTTGCGCGACGCATCGAGACGCCCGCGGTACTGAAGTTCCATCTCGCTGTTGAAACCGAAGAAGTCGGGCGTGCACACCGCGTCCCAGGCCCTGGCGACAGACTGGTCTTCGTCGTGGAGATAGGGGAACGGAAACGCGTTCATCCCGGCGAACACCTTCATGTTCTCGAAGGAATCGTCGGGATAGGTCGATGCATCGTTGGAATTGACAGCCACGAAGCCGACGCCCATCTCCTCGAGCACCTTGGCATCGGAGACGATACGCTCGATCACCGCCTTCACATAGGGGCAGTGATTGCAGATGAAGGCGACCACCAAACCGTTCGGTCCGGCGAGATCGCGGATCGAGTAAGTCTCGCCATCGGTCGCCTTCAGAGACGCACCGAGGGTGGCCTCTTCCGGCTTCCAGCCGAAATCGCAGATCGGGGGTATGGCTGCCATGTCTGTCTCCTTCCGTTGGGTTCCCGTCACGGGAGATGGTGCGGCAGACGGCAGCTTAAACGCTGGAAAGCCTCACGCGGCGCGGAAATCGGCCATCGCGGCGTCCGAGGCCGAACGGATCGCCTCGATATTGCCGCGATAGGCGTCCTCTGCGCCGCCCTTGAAGACAGCCGAACCGGCCACCAGAGCGTTGGCGCCTGCTCTCGCCACCAACGGTGCGGTTTCCGGCGTAATCCCCCCGTCGACCTCGATATCGATCGGCCTGTCGCCGATCATCTTGCGGATATTGCTGATCTTGTCGAGCGTGGCTGGAATGAATTTCTGGCCGCCGAATCCCGGATTGACCGTCATGACGAGGATGAGGTCGAGGCGGTCGAGCACATATTCGATCACGTTTTCAGGCGTCGACGGATTGAGTGCCACGCCGGCCTTCTTCCCCAGATCGCGGATCGCCTGAAGCGAGCGGTCGAGATGACGGGTCGCTTCGGCGTGAACGGTGATGATGTCGGCTCCGGCCTTGGCGAAAGCCTCGAGATACGGGTCACACGGCTCGATCATCAGGTGACAGTCGAAGGTCACGTCGGTGCGGGCACGCACCTTCTCGATGATCGGCGGACCGAAGGTGATGTTGGGAACGAAATGACCGTCCATCACGTCGAGATGGATCCAGTCGGCGCCGGCGCGGACCACGGCTTCGATCTCGTCGCCAAGGCGCGAGAAATCCGATGCCAGAACGGATGGAGAAATTATGGTCTTGGTCACGTTGCCTCGTCTCCCTGCACGCGTCCCGGCGCCTCAAGACCGGGCTTTCGCCCGGCTATAGCGGCCCCGGCGCGTCGCGTACAGTCTCAGATGAGGTTCATGCACCGGCAATGGCTCAGGTCTGCGGACCAAGCTGCTCGTCCTCGACGTCGGGCGACAATTCCTGCTCTGCCCTGCCGAGGCTTTGCTTGGTGAAGCCCTTGGTGCCGTGCAGCGTCTGCTCGAAATCGCTCTTGATCTCGACCGGGGATCGGACATAGGCGGTCACCAGTTCGGCGAGCGAACGCAGCGCGTGCAGATGGATGCGTTCGTAGCCGTGCGAGGAATCGACCCCGAAGGTAACGAGCGCGGTGCGCACGTCGGCGCCGGCCGTCAGCGCGCTCGCCGAGTCGGACTGATAGTATTTGAAGATGTCCTTCTGGTAGCGGATCTCGTTTTCCTGGCAGAGCTCCACCATCTTCTTGGTCAGGTGATAGTCGAACGGCCCCGTCTGGTCGGCCATGGCGATGGTGACGCCGAATTCGTCGGAATTCTGCCCCGGGGCGGTCGTGCCGTTGTCGATGGCAATCATCGAAGCGACTTCGTCGACCAGAATGGACGACGCGCCGACCCCCACTTCCTCACCGACGGTGAAGAGGAAATGGATATCCACCGGGGTGACCGCCTTGTTCTTCTGAAGCGCCGCGATCGCCGCCAGCATCAGCGCCACGCCCGCCTTGTTGTCGAGATGGCGTGAGACGATGAAACCGTTGTCGATGAATTCGGGCTGCGGATCGATGCTGACCATGTCGCCCACCTCGATGCCGAGACGTTCGAGATCCTCGGCATTGCGCGACAGCGCGTCGATCCTGAGCTCCACATTGTCCCAGGAGATCGGTTGCGTATCGATCTCGTCGTTGAAGGTATGACCCGAGGATTTCAGCGGCAGGATGGTGCCGCGATAGCTGCCCTTCTCGGTAAACACCGTTGTGCGCGCGCCTTCGGCGAAGCGCGATGACCAGGTGCCGACCGGCACCAGCGCGCAACGTCCGTTATCCTTGAGATATTTGATCTGCGCGCCCAGCGTATCGACGTGGCTGACGACCGCGCGGGCGCCATTGCGCCGGGACCCCTGGCGGACGGCGCGGATCGCGCCGCGGCGCGTGAGTTCCGGTTCCAGTCCCAGATGTTCCAGTTCCTTGGTGACGAACCGGACGATCGTGTCGGTGTAGCCCGTCGGGCTGGGAATTTTCAGCAACTTTTCGAGTATTTTCAGAAGATAGTCGCTATCGATCGTCAGACGGCTCATCTTGCCTCCCTGTTTGCAACTGGTTCTGCAGCGCGCGCCGGACGGCATGCGGCATCGACAGCGGGAAAAGCAGGTCGATGAAGCGTTCGGCGGTCGGCTGTGGCTCGTGATTGGCCAGACCGGGCCTTTCGTTGGCCTCGATGAAAGCATAGTCCGGGGACCGGGGCGATGTCACCATCAGGTCGATCCCGCACACCGGAATGTCGATCGCGCGGGCCGCCTTGACCGCTGCATCCACGAGAACCGGATGAACGGTATCGGTGACGTCGTGGATGGTGCCGCCGGTATGCAGGTTGGCTGTCTTGCGCACGAGCAGTTCCTCACCCTTGGGCAGAACGTCTTCCAGCGCATAGCCCGCCGCCGAGAGCGTCCGCCGCGTTTCCGCGTCGACCGGAATTTTCGATTCCCCACCGGTCGCGGCCGCCCGCCGGCGGCTTTGCGCCGCGATCAGATCCGCGATCGTCGTCTTGCCGTCGCCGATCACCTTCGGGGGCAGCCGCACGGCCGCCGCCACCAGGCGGTAATTGATCACGATCAGCCGCAGGTCGGTGCCCTCGAACATCTGCTCGATCAGCACCACGTCGCAATGCTGCCGCGCTTCCTCGACCGCTTCTCCGAGTTCCTCCATGGCCGTCAGACCGATGGAAATCCCCCGTCCCTGCTCCCCGCGCGCCGGCTTGACGACCACCATCTCGTGTTTCTCGAGAAACGCGGCCACGGCGTCGTCGCCGGCATCCGCGTTGATCTGTGCCGGCACCACGACACCCGCCTGCTCGACCGTCCGGCGCGTCACCGTCTTGTCGTCACAGATCGACATGGCGACGGCGGTCGTCAGCTCGGTCAGGCTCTCGCGGCAGCGGATCGACACCCCGCCATGCGTGAGGCGGAAAAAGCCACCCTCGGCATCGATGATCTCGACATGAATGCCGCGGCGGCGCGCTTCCCGCACGATGATCATCGCATAGGGGTTGAGCCCGTCATCGGTCTCGCCGCCGGTAAACAGCTTCTCGTTGATCTGGTTCTTGCGCTTGACCGAGAAGAACGAGACCCGCTTGAAACCGAGTTTTTCGTAAAGCTTGATGGCGCCTTCATTGTCGTGAAGGACGGAGAGATCGAGAAAGGCCGCTTCCCTGGCCTGATAGAACTCGGCGAGCCTGCGCACCAGCGCCTCGCCTATTCCCGGATGCCGCGCCTGCGGGTCGACGGCCAGGCACCACAGCGAAGAGCCCCGTTCGGGATCGCCGAAAGCGCGGGCGTGATCGACGCCGGTCACCGTACCGATGACATCGCCGGTGATCTCGTCCTCGGCGACGAAATAGGTCAGCACCCGCGCATCGCGCTTGGACCAGAAGAAGTCCGGCGCGATCTGCACCATCGAGCGAGAGGCATAGATCCGGTTGATCGCGTCGGCATCGGCATGGGACGTCAACCGGCGGATAAAGTAGCCCTTGGGCGGGGTCTTCGACGAGCGGTAGGTCGTCAGGTCCAGCCGGTAGGTATGAGAGGGATCGAGGAAAACCTCATGCGGCGCGGTGGCGAGAAGCACATGCGGATCGCGCACATAGATGGCGATATCGCGGGTGTCGCCGCGCTCGTCGCGCAACGTCGAGACAAGCGCTTCGGAATTCTCGAAGGTCTGGCCGAAAGCCAGCCGCCCCCAGCCGCAGTCGAGAACGAAATTCTCCTCCGTCTCCGAAGACTTCGTTCCCCGCTGGTTGATGGGCGGCTTGAGGCCCTGCTCCCGCAACCGCTTCAGGCGATGACCGTAGGGATCGGCGCTCTTGCGCGCGTCACGCGGGCGCTGCTCGCTCGGCGTCGTCGGCTTCTCGTCGTCTGACATCGGCACGCCCCTTACAGGTTGTGAGACTGCAGCCACATTTCCAGGAGCGCCGCTTGCCACAGTTCCGAACCCCGAAGCGGCGTGATGTGGGCGGACGGGTCGGCGAAAAGCTGGTCGAGCCACGCCGACTGGAACAGTTCGCGCTCCTTGGCCTTCTGCGAGGTCAGCGTATCACGCACCATGTCGAGGAACTCGCCTTGGATGTATTTGAGCTGCGGAACCGGGAAATAACCCTTCTTCCGGTCGATCACCTCGGAGGGCACGACCAGCCGCGCGGCATCCTTGAGGACGCCCTTGCCGTTCTCGTTGAGTTTGAACTCGGGCGGAATGGTAGCCGCAAGTTCGACCAGTTCGTGATCGAGGAACGGTACGCGCGCCTCCAGTCCCCAGGCCATCGTCATGTTGTCGACACGCTTGACCGGGTCGTCGACCAGCATGATCTCGGAATCGAGCCGCAGGGCGCGATCGACTGGCGTCGCTGCCCCCGGCGCCATCAGATGGGCGCGCACCAGTTCCATGCTTTCGTCGGCATCGGGCATCCACTGCGGATTGAGCTGTGTCGAAAGCGTCTTGTGATCGCGGTCGAAAAACACCTTCGCATAGTCCGACGCCACGTCGTTGGACGCAGCAAGCGGCGGATACCAGTGATAGCCGCCGAACACCTCGTCCGCGCCCTGCCCCGACTGGACCACCTTGATGTGCTTGGCCACCTCGCGCGACAAGAGGAAGAAGCCGATATTGTCGTAGGAGACCATCGGCTCGGACTGCGCCTGGATCGTCGACGGCAGGTGTTCCATCAGTTCCGAAGCCGGCACGAAGATCTTGGTGTGGTCGGTATCGAATTCCTTGGCGATCAGGTCGGAATAGACGAACTCGTCGCCCTTCTCGCCATTGGCTTCCTCGAAGCCGATCGAGAACGTCTTGAGGTCGTGCTGGCCCTGTTCGGCCAGCAGACCGACGATGACGCTCGAATCCACGCCTCCGGAAAGAAGCACGCCGACCGGCACGTCGGCCACCATGCGGCGGCGCACGGCGGTCCGCAGGGCTTCCAGCACCCGGTCGCGCCAGTCCTCGCGGGTCAGGCCCGCATCCTCGGGGCGGCGCTCATAGGCCGGACGCCAATAGCGACGCTCGCGTTCGCTGCCGTCGGCCTCGATCCGGCGGATCGTGGCGGGCGGCAGCTTGCGCACGCCCTCGATGATGGTTCGGGGAGCAGGAACCACCGCGTGGAAGCTCATGTAATTGTGCAGAGCTGCGCGATCGATCCCGGTGTCGATGTCGCCCGAGGCCACCAGCGCGGGAAGCGAGGAGGCAAAGCGCAGTCGTTTGCCCTTGGGTGCGAGATAAAGCGGCTTGATGCCGAACCGGTCTCGCGCGAGCGTTACCGCTCCCGTGGCGCGCTCGTGAATGGCGAAGGCGAACATGCCGTGGAAACGCTCGACGCAGGCCTCGCCCCATTTGTGAAACGACTTGAGGATGACTTCGGTGTCGCCGTGGCTGAAGAAGCTGTAGCCCTCGGATTCGAGCTCCGCGCGGAGTTCCGGATAATTGTAGATGCAGCCGTTGAAGGTGATCGTCAGCCCGAGATCGGAATCGACCATCGGCTGGGCGGAATTCTCGGACAAATCGATGATCTTGAGCCGCCGGTGACCGAAAGCCACCGGGCCGCGTGACACGACACCCGTCCCGTCGGGACCGCGGGGCGCGAGTACATCGAGCATCTTTGCCACCGCGCCGGCGTCGGCAAAGTTTCCATCGAAACGAATTTCTCCGGCTATTCCACACATGGAGGGCTGATCGTCCTTCTTGCTTGGCCGGCGTTCGGGCCGGCGTCATGAGGCCGACATCCCTGCCGGCGGATAAAAAAAAGGGTGCGGCTGTCCCACACCTCCCGGTTTTTGAATGCACAGCTAAGTTTAGGGCGTTGCGCTGCGAAATCAAATTTTCGGGGGCCTTTTCTCCTCTTTCCCCGGTTTTACGCCAAAACCCGGCGTGGAAAGTGAAAGGAGACAACCCAATTGGGCGCATCGACGACTTCGCTGATCTTCAGATCAGCGCACACGGAGGCAAGCATATACGCATCATCGGGCGCCATGCCGTGCTCCTTTGCCAGAAGATCGATCATGCGCCTGACAGAATCTCTTGCCGCTTCCATGAGATCGGGGCCGATCCCGGTCGTCACCTCGTAGCCGTCGCGCCCCATGTCGCGCGGATCGGGCCCAGAGGTGGTGAAGCGCGGTGCCTCCGGCGCGCCGCCCTTGATGAGATCGAGCGTGATCTCGACATCCATCGCGCTTTCGATCGCCGTGCCGCAGACCTCTCCGTCGCCCTGGGCAGCATGGGTATCGCCGATCGAGAACAGTGCGCCGTCGACCTCGACGGGGAGATAGAGAACCGTACCCTTGCCGAGTTCGCGGATATCCATGTTCCCGCCCACATGCCGGGGCGGGATCACCGAATGCCGGCCTGCCTCCTTCGGCGCGACCCCGATCGTTCCCGCAAACGGCAGAAGCGGCACGCGGCCATGCGAGGAAAACGCGCCGGGCCGGCTGAGATCGCTCTCGTAGTTCCACAGATGCAGCCGCGGTTCGGCAAACTCGTCTGCCAGAAGTCCGAACTCCGGTATGATCGCCGTCCAGCCGAAGCCAGAGGGATGAAAGTCGCCAATCGTCACCCGCAGTGTGTCGCCGGGTTCAGCGCCCTCCACAAAGACCGGACCCGTGACGGGATTGGCGCGCGCGGGATCGAGCGAGAGGATGTCGCCATCCGTGCTGTCACCGGTGATCTGCCCGTCTCCCGCATCGCGGCACTCGAAGAGAACCGTCTTGCCGGGCTCGGTTCTCAGGACCGGTTCGAGCGAATTGTCCCAGCCGCAATGGCAGGACCGCGAGTGGATCGTGTGGCGCCCATGGCTGTGCGGTGTCATGTCTTTTCAACGCCGCGCGGGAGGGCCGGTTCCGCGTTCTGCTTCGAGCCCCGTTTCCGGATATCCGCCATCTCAAGCATGTATTTCTCCGCCTCGATCATGTGGTCGCGCATGATGAACCGCGCCTCGTCGGCGCGGCCTGCCTTGATCGCCCGCATCAGGCGGATCTGGTAGTTCAATCCCGTCTCGCGCAGATGCGGAACCGGCGCGCGATAGATCTCCCGGCAGACGGTCATGTCGCGCAGCAGGCTCGCCATGAAGATGCAGATAAAGCCGAGAACGCGGTTTTCGGCGCGACGGGCGATCTCCTCGTGGAAATCGAGCTCCGCCATGCGCTGCCGGTATTCCTCCTCCGCCGTCTCCGGTTCGTCCTCGTAAAGCCGGATGGTGTCGCGAAGCGCGGCCAGATCCTCGTCGGTCAACCGGCCGGACACACTGGCCGCCAGTTCCGGCTCCATGAGCTTGCGGATCGCATAGATGTCCGCGATCGTCGGGTCACCGAAGAGAAACAGGTTCTCGATCGTCCGGATCGCGTCCTCAGACCGCACGCTGGTGACGAATACCCCGCCCCCGGGGCCGGTGCGGCTGGCGATCATTCCCTGGATTTCGAGGATCTTGAGCGCTTCCCGCGCACTGCCGCGGGACACGCCCAGTTCGCGCGGATCGATCCACTCGGCCGGCACCCGGTCACCCGGTTTCAGCCCGGCATCGATGATCCGCTCGCGCAGCCTGTCGGCGGCCAGATCCGGCCGCTTGCGCTTTCGCGCCTGCTCGCCGCCCATGTCCTCCTTAACCTTGGCCATGAGTCTCCGGATGATGACACGCCGCAAGATGCGCTTCGTTCCCCGGTGCGGACGCAAGCCGCGGCATTTCGCGCGTGCAGATATCCGTTCCGTGCGGACAGCGCGCATAAAAGGCGCAGCCCGGCGGCGGGTTGTAGGGATCGGGCAGTTCGGCCTCGTTGTCCTCGGCGCCGAGATCGCGCCGGCCCGGCGCGGGCGCGGAATCGAGAAGAAGCCGGGTGTAGTGATGGCGCGGCTCTCTGAAGAGCGTCCTTCCCGGCGCGATTTCAGCGACACGGCCAAAATAGAGAACCGCGACGCGGTCCGAGACGCTTTCGACCACCGACAGGTCGTGGCTGATGAAGAGGAAGGTCAGGCCGAAACGGGACTTGAGATCGGCCAGGATGTTGAGCACTTGCGCCTGCACCGAGACGTCGAGCGCGGAGACCGGCTCATCGAGCACGATCAGTTCCGGATCAGCGGCGAGCGCCCGGGCAATGCCGATGCGCTGCGCCTGACCGCCGGAAAATTCGTGCGGATAGCGGTCTAGAAATTCGGGCGCGAGATTGACCGCATTCATCAGTTCCTCGAGCCGTTCGGCGCGCCTCGCCTTGTCCATCTTGAGAAGATGGATCAGCGGCGCTTCGAGAATGGTGCGGATCGTCTTGCGCGGATTGAGCGAGGCGAGCGGATCCTGGAAGACATACTGGATGCGCCGCGCCACGGCCCGGTGGTCGGACTTGGCGAGCGCCACCAGATCCTCCCCCTCGAAGGTAATCGATCCGCCGGAGGGAGCATCGAGCCCGGCAATCATCCGCGCCAGCGTCGACTTTCCGCAGCCCGATTCCCCGACGATGCCGAGCGTCTCGCCCTTCCTGACGTCGATAGAGATGCCCTGCACGGCATGCACGGACGGATGCCGTCCGCCGAACAGCGTGCGGCCACCGCCGAAGATCCGCTCGACCTTGCCGAGCGACAGGAGCGGCGCATCCGGACCGGTCTTGGCTTCCGCCGCCTCAGACATGTTCGACCTTCCTCTCCTCGTCGAGCGGATGGAGGCAACGCGCCGCGCGCCGCGCGCCGAACTGCCGCATGGCGATCTCGCCGGATTTGCAGTCGTCCTGGACACGTGGACACCTTGGAGCAAATGCGCAGCCGTCCGGGAGACGGTTGACCACCGGAGGCCTCCCTTCGATGGCATCGAGCCGACGCTCGGGCTCGCCGAGAACGGGCACGCAATCGATCAGCTTGGCGGTATAGGGATGCTTCGGCGAGGACAGGATCTCCTCCGTCGTCCCCGTCTCCACGATCTTGCCGGCATACATCACCGCGACGCGATCGCAGATCGCCGAGACCACGCCGAAATCATGGGTGATGAAGAGGATGCCGGTGTCGCGTTCCTTTCGCAGATTGTCGAGAAGCGACAGCACCTGCGCCTGCACGGTCACGTCGAGGGCGGTCGTGGGCTCGTCGGCGATGATCACGTCGGCGTCGTTGGCGAGCGCCATGGCAATGCAGACGCGCTGGCGCATGCCGCCGGACATTTCATGCGGAAAGGACTCGAGCCGGCTCGCCGCATTCGGGATGCGCACGGTCTTGAGCAGATCTTCCGCCTTGGCGCGCGCCTCCTTGTAGCTCAGCGGCTGGTGGGCCCGGATCGCCTCTATCAGCTGGTCCCCGACGGTGAAGAGCGGATGCAGCGTGGACAGCGGGTCCTGGAAGACATGGCTGACCGCGGAGCCGCGCAACTGTCTGACCCGCTCGTCCGAGGCCGCGAACAGATCCTCGTCCCCGAGCAGCGCCACACCGCCGACGATACTGCCGGGCGGCGTCGGCACCAGCCCCATGATCGACATCGCCGATACCGACTTGCCGGACCCGGATTCCCCCACCAGCCCCAGGCATTCGCCCTTGCCGACCCGGAGGTCGACACCACCGACCGCCTTGTAGACCTCCGGCCCGATGCGGAACTCGGTGCGAAGCCCCTGCACATCGAGAATGGCGGCGGGATCGCGCACGATGGCATCGGGCATCGTCTCGCGCCTGACCGCCGTGCGGGGAACCGGACGCGTCAGCGAACCCGATTTCAGCCGCGGATCGAGAATGTCACGCACGCCGTCACCGAGCAGATTGATGCTCATGACGAGGACGAAGATCATCAGTCCCGGCACCACCGAGACATGCGGCGAGGTGAAGAGGATCTTGCGCCCCTCGCCCAGCATCGAGCCGAGATCGGCCTGCGGCGGCTGCGCGCCGAGACCGAGGAAGGA
>PAPH01000074.1 GCA_002709005.1 Hyphomicrobiales bacterium
CCATCACCGGCACGATGTGGCTGGGGTTCGCCATATGCGGAATGCCGTGGCGGTCGAGCGTGGCGCGGACCTTGGCGACCGCATCCTTGTGGCGGCGGCGCTCGAGTTCCGAGACCTTGAGATGTTTGATCGAGGCGGCCGCACCGGCGGCGAGCGCCGGCGGCAATGCGGTGGTGAAGATGAAGCCGCTCGCAAACGAGCGGACGAAGTCGCACAGCGCCGCAGAGCCGGTGATGTAGCCGCCCATCACGCCAAAAGCCTTGCCGAGCGTGCCCTCGATCACCGTGAGCCGGTCCATCAGGCCTTCGCGCTCGGCGACACCGCCGCCGCGCGGACCGTACATGCCGACCGCATGGACTTCATCCAGATAGGTCATGGCGCCGAATTCGTCGGCCACGTCGCAGATCGCCTCGATCGGCGCGATGTCGCCGTCCATCGAATAGACGCTCTCGAAGGCCACCAGCTTGGGGGCTGCCGGATCGTCGGCGGCCATCAGCTCGCGCAGGTGCTCGGGATCGTTGTGGTTGAAAATGCGCCGTTCGCAGCGCGAATGACGGATCCCCTCGATCATCGAGGCGTGGTTGAGCGCATCCGAATAGACGATGATGCCGGGGATCTTGGCGAGCAGCGTGCCGAGCGCGGCCCAGTTCGACACATAGCCCGAGGTGAAGATCAGCGCCGCTTCCTTGCCGTGCAGATCGGCGAGCTCGCGTTCGAGAAGCACGTGGTAGTGATTGGTGCCGGAGATGTTGCGGGTGCCGCCGGCCCCTGCCCCGCAGCGGTCGATGGCGTCCTTCATCGCCTCGACGACGACCTTGTTCTGACCCATGCCGAGATAGTCGTTCGAGCACCAGACCGTCACATCCTGCGCCGAACCGTCCTCGCGGTAGCGCGTAGCCGCAGGAAACTGCCCCCGCTGACGTTCGAGATCGGCGAATACGCGATAGTTCCCGGCTTCCCGGAGACCTTCGAGTTTGCTCTGGAAGTAATTGTCAAAATGCATGGTCCACTCCTGCGCGCGGGGGAGATGGCGGAAAGCCCCCGCGTCCGTCGCAGGCAAAATGGCCCCCGGACGCGCGCGGAGCCATGACATGGATCAAATCAGGATTTTAACTGCGCTTCTCAGGCCAGGTGACAGGCGACGAGCCGTCCGGCGACCTCACGCAATTCAGGCTTCTCCTGCGAGCAGAACGGCTCGGCGATCGGGCAGCGCGGATGAAAGGCGCAGCCCGACGGTATGTTGAGAGGCGAAGGCAGTTCGCCCTCGAGCTTCACCCGCTGCCGCCGCTGGTTCGGATCCGCAATCGGCGTCGCCGACATCAAGGCCTGCGTATAGGGATGGCGCGGATCGTCGAAGACGTGATCGCCCGACCCTTTCTCGATCGACCGGCCGAGATACATCACCATCACGTCATCGGCGATGTGCTTGACCACCGAGAGGTCATGGCTGATGAACATGTAGGCCAGTCCGAATTCCTGCTGCAGGTCGATGAGCAGGTTCAGAACCTGCGCCTGGATCGACAGGTCGAGCGCTGAGACAGGTTCGTCGAGCACGAGGATCTTCGGATTGAGCATCAGCGCGCGCGCAATGGCGATGCGCTGGCGCTGGCCGCCCGAGAACATGTGCGGATAGCGGTCGTAATGCTCGGGTCGCAGGCCCACCCGCTCCATCATCGCCTCGGCCTTCTTCCGGCGGGTCTTGGCGTCGTCGGGCAGATTGACCTTCAGCGGCTCCTCGAGGATGGCGCCGACCTTCTGGCGCGGATTGAGCGAACCATAGGGGTTCTGGAAGACGATCTGCACCGTCTGGCGCAGGTGTTTGTCACCCGCTTTCGCCGGCCGGCCGTCGATGATCAACTCCCCTTCCGTCGGTTCCTCGATCATGGTGACGAGCCGGGCGAGGGTTGACTTGCCGCAGCCGGATTCGCCCACGACGGCGAGCGTCTTGGCGGGCTCCAGCGAGAAGCTGACGCCGTTCAATGCCTTGACGACATCGGGCGCGCCGAACATGCCCTTGCGGACCTCGTAATGCTTGGTGAGGCCGGTGGCCTTGAGAAGATCGCTCATGCCTTCACCTGTGCGTCGGCCACGCGCTCGTCGGCGGGTACGCCGTTGATCAGGGGCCGGTTGCAGAGCGCATAGCCAAGATCGGGGCCCTGCCGTTCGGCGCCGCGGCGGCAGCTTTCGACCGCGAAGGAGCAGCGCGGCTCGAACAGGCAGCCAGGCGGCCGGTCGAACTGGCCCGGCACGACGCCGCGGATCGAGGGCAGATGCCCGCGCGCGGTGGCCCGTTCGGGCAATGCCGAAAGAAGGGCCGCCGTGTAGGGGTGGTGCGGATCAGCGAACAACGGGCGGACCTGCTGCTCTTCGACCTTCTGCCCGGCATATTGCACCTGCACCCGGTCGGCCATTTGCGCCACCACGCCCATGTCGTGGGTGATCAGCACCAGCGCCATGTCGTTGTCGGCGCAAAGGTCCTTCAGGAGATCGAGGATCTGCGCCTGAATGGTCACGTCGAGCGCGGTGGTCGGTTCATCGGCGATCAGCAGTTTCGGCCGGCAGGAGGTGGCCATGGCGATCATCACGCGCTGGCTCATGCCGCCCGAGAGCTGATGCGGGAACGTTCCGAGACGCTTCTCCGGCGAGGGAATGCCGACGGCTTCCATCAATTCGATGGCGCGCTTGCGCCGTGCCGAACGGTCGAGATCGGTGTGCCTCCTGAGCATTTCAGAGATCTGGAACTCGACCGTGAAGCAAGGATTGAGGCTCGACATCGGCTCCTGGAAGATCATCGCGATATCGCGTCCGATGACCGAGCGCTTCTGCCGCTTCGTCATTGTCAGGAGGTCGCGGCCGTCGAACCGCATCATGTCGGCGGTCACGGTGGCGGTATCAGGCAAGAGGCCCATCAGGGCCAGCATCGAGACCGATTTGCCGGACCCGGATTCACCGACGATCGAGAGGATCTCGCGGGCATCGACCGACACATCGACCCCGTCCACCGCCCTGAACGGGCCGGAGGCGGTATCGAAGGTGACCGACAGGTTTCTGATTTCGAGAAGGGACATGAGATCAGCTCTTCTTCAGGCGGGGGTCGAGCGCGTCGCGCATGCCGTCGCCCATCAGGTTGATGGCGAGCACGGTGACGAGGATCGCAAGACCCGGGAACGTGACCACCCACCAGGCGCGCAGGATGAATTCGCGTGCCTCGGCCAGCATCGTGCCCCATTCCGGTGTCGGCGGCTGCGCGCCCATGCCGAGGAAGCCGAGCGCCGCCGCGTCGAGGATGGCGTTGGAAAAGGACAGCGTGCCCTGCACGATCAGCGGCGCCATGCAGTTGGGCAGGATGGTGATGAACATCAGCCGGAACACGCCCGCACCCGCCACCCGCGATGAAATGACATATTCGCGGTTGCGCTCGCTCATCACCGAGGCGCGCGTCAGCCGGACGAAATGCGGCTGCAGCACGAGCGCGATCGCGATCATGGCGTTGAGCAGGCCGGGACCCAGGATCGCCACCAGCACGAGCGCGAGCAAGAGCGACGGGAAGGCGAGGATCACGTCCATCACCCGCATGATGGCGGTATCGACCCAGCCGCGGACATAGCCGGCGATCAGGCCGATGATGATGCCGGTGGTCATGGCGAGCACGACCACGAAGACACCGATGAACAGCGAGAATCGGGCGCCGAAGATCAGGCGCGAGAGGATGTCGCGGCCGACCGCGTCAGTGCCGAGGATATAGGCCGCGTTGCCGCCCTCCTGCCAGAAGGGCGGAACCAGGAAGGCGTCGCGGTTCTGCAGGCTGGGGCTGTGCGGTGCGATCAGCGGCGCGAACAACGCCACGAGCACGATGATGGTGAAGACGACCAGACCGGTGACCGCGCCGCGGTTCTGGCTGAAATAGTACCAGAATTCGCCCAGCCGCCCGCGACGTGCGGGGCCGGCATGTTCTTCGACGTGTTCGAGGTCTTCCTCGACGATCTGGGATGTGTCCGTCATCGTCTGATCCTCGGATTGATGAGGCCGTACACGAGATCGACCAGCAGGTTGACCAGCATGATCATGCCGGCGATCAGCAGCAGCCCGCCCTGGACCACCGAATAGTCACGCTTGAAGACCGAATCGACCATCCACTTGCCGATCCCCGGCCAGGAGAAGATGGACTCGGTCAGGATGGCGCCGGCGAGCAGCACGCCCACCTGAAGACCGATGGTGGTCACAACCGGAATGAGCGCGTTGCGGAGTGCATGCAGTCCGATCACCCGGAACGGCCCGAGGCCCTTCGAGCGCGCGGTTCGCACGTAATCCTCGCTCAGCACCTCGAGCATGGCCGAGCGCGTCTGCCGCGCGATGACGGCAAGCGGGATGGTGGCGAGCACGATGGTGGGCAGGATCAGGTGGCTGACGGCGGACTTGAAGGCGCCCGCCTGCCCCGACAACAGCGAATCGATCAGCATGAAGCCGGTGACCTGTGGAAAATAGTAGAGAAGGGATATGCGCCCCGAGACCGGCGTCCATTGCAGCACCCCGGAAAACAGGATGATGAGCAGCAGACCCCACCAGAAGATCGGCATGGAATAGCCCACGAGAGCCACCCCCATGATCGACTGATCGGTGAACGAGCCGCGCCTGACGGCGGCCAGGATACCCGCCGGGATGCCGATCGCGGTCGCCAGGATGATCGCGCAGATCGACAGTTCGAGCGTCGCCGGGAACAGCTGCATGAACTCTTCGAGCACCGGCCGCTTGGTCACGATCGAGGTGCCGAAATCACCCTGCAGGATATCGCCCAGATAGTTGACGTACTGAACGATGATCGGCTTGTCGAAGCCGTAGGCGGCCTGCAGTGCCTCATAGCGTTCGGCCGAAACGCCGCGCTCGCCGGCGAGCAGCGTGATGGGATCGCCCGGCAGAAGCCGGATGAAGGCGAACGCGATGATCGAGACCCCGATGAAGGTCGGGATCAGCAGACCGAACTTGCGCAGCAGAAATCGGATCATGGGATATCAAAAGCAGCCGGGGGCGGACAGAACCGCCCCCGGCGTGCCGCTCTTTCAGCGGTTACTCGGAAATGTCGACGCCGGTGAACCAATGGCCACCAAGCGGGTCCATCTTGTAGCCGGTGACCTTCTTGCTCATCGGCATGTGGACCACGGAATGGGCGATAGTTGCCCACGGCGCTTCGCGCTTGAAGACGACCTGGGCCTCTTCATAGAGCTTGGCGCGCTCCTCCTGGGTGCCGGACTTGGCCTTCTGGATCAGGTTGTCGAACTCTTCGTTGCACCACTGCGCGCGGTTCGAGCCGCCCACACCGTCGCAGCCGAGGAGAACGGCGAGGAAGTTGTCCGGATCGCCGTTGTCGCCGGTCCAGCCGAGCAGCACCGCACCGTCGCGGTCCTCGGCCTTCGACTTTTCGAGATACTCGCCCCATTCGTAGGAGACGATCTCCACCTTGACGCCGACCTTGGAGAAGTCCTCCTGCATCAGTTCGGCCATGCGGCGGGCGTTCGGGTTGTAGGGACGTTGCACCGGCATCGCCCAGATCTTCATCGACAGGTCGGAGACGCCGGCTTCCTCGAGCATCTTCTTGGCCGCTTCCGGATCGTACGGATCGTCCTCAACCGAATCGTTGTAGCTCCACATGGTCGGCGGGATCGGATTCTTGGCCGCCTGGCCGGCGCCCTGGAACACGGCGTCGAGAATGGCCTGCTTGTTGATGGCCATGTTGAGCGCCTTGCGGACCTCGGTCTTGTCGAACGGAGCAACCTTGGTGTTGTAGGCGAGATAGCCGACGTTGAGGCCTTCCTGCTCCATCACGTTGATCGACTCATCGTCCTTGAGCGCCTGAACGTCGGCCGGGTTCGGATAGGGCATGACGTGGCATTCGCCGGCGGTCAGCTTCTGCTGGCGCACCGAGGCGTCGGTGGTGATGGCGAAGACCAGGTCATCGATCTTTTCCTTGCCGTTCCAGTAGTCCGGATTGGCCTTGTAGCGGATGACCGCGTCGGGCTGGTAGGCCACGAACTGGTAGGGGCCGGTGCCGACGGGCTTCTGGTTGAGGTCGGACATGGCGCCCGATTCGGCCAGCTTGTCGGCATATTCCTTCGACATGATGGACGCGAAGTCCATGGCGAGGTTGGCCACGAACGGCGCTTCGGCACGGTTGAGCACGAACTTGACCGTCATGTCGTCGACCTTCTCGATCGACTTGATCAGGTCCGGCATCGACATGCCGTTGAAATATTCCCAGCTCGCACCTTCGACATACGCATTGTAGGGGTTGTCGGACTTCAGCTGCCGTTCGAACGAGAAGATTACGTCGTCGGCGTTGAGGTCACGCGAGGGGGTGAAGAAGTCGGTGGTGTGGAATTTCACGCCAGGGCGCAGGTGGAAGGTGTATTCGGTGCCGTCATCGGAAACGTCATAGCTCTCGGCGAGGCCGGGCTGGGTTTCCGTGGTGCCGATCTTGAACTCGACCAGACGGTTGTAGACGGTCTTCGACGATGCGTCGAAAGTGGTGCCAGCGGTATAGAGGGCGGGATCGAAGCCTTCCGGCGATCCCTCGGAACAATAGACCAGCGTCTTGGCGTAGGCGCCCGTCGCCAGCATGGAGGCGAGCATCGTCGTTGCCAGCAGTGATCCGAATTTTTTCATGACACGTTCCCTTGATTAGATTTTTTTTCGCAGTCTTGCTGCCTATCCGGAAGTCTTTGCTTTGACCCCCGGCATGAGGGTGATCAAACGCCAATCACAACCTGAATGCAAGCCCTGATCGGATGGTCAAATAACCGACCCTGTGATTTTTTCAAGGGTCGAAAAAAAGGCGCCTCAAAGGGCGCCTTTCTCTGCGAACCACATGGCAAGCGGTTGTATTCTAAAGATCAACCGGCCTGCTCGACCGCCCGTTTTCCCATTACCTTGATGAGGTTTGCACGGTATTCTGCGCTCGCATGCATGTCGGTCATCAGGCCCGAGGGATCGATGCTGATGCCCTCGAGCGCGCTCGCCGCAAAGTTTGAGGCGAGTGCGGATTCCATCTCCGGCGACCGGAACGCGCCGTCCGCGCCTGCGCCCGCAACGCCGACACCGACCGAACCGTCGGCCCCCTTGCAGACGAAGACGCCGGTCATCGCATAGCGCGAAGCGGGGTTGCGGAACTTGGCGTAGCCCGATTTCTCGGGCGCATCGAATTCCACCGCCGTGACCATCTCGCCCTCCTCGAGCGCCGTTTCGAACATGCCGGTGAAGAATTCCTCGGCCGAAAGCGTCCTGCTGTTGGTCGTTATCGTCGCTCCGAGCGCCAGCAGCGCCGCCGGATAGTCGGCGGCCGGATCGTTGTTGGCGATCGAGCCGCCGATCGTACCCATATGGCGAACCGCCGGGTCGCCAATATGGCCGGCGAGATAGGTGAAGCCGGGGCACACGGCGGAAATCGCGTCCGAGTTAGCGATCTCGTTATGGGTGCAGGCCGCACCGATGCGCACATGCTTGCCGTCGACGCTGATGCCCTTGAGCGCATCGATATGGCGCAGATCGATCAGATCGCTCGGCGCGGCGAGCCGCTGCTTCATTGTCGGCAGCAGGGTCTGACCTCCGGAGAGGTACTTGGCCTCTTCGGACGCCAGCTTGACGGCCTCGTCCACCGAGGCGGGGCGATGATAGGTGGTCGCGTACATGAATGGTCTCCTTCTCAGCCCTGCAGTGCGGCCCAGACCTTCTGCGGCGTGGCCGGCATGGTCAGGTCGTTCTTGCCGATGGCGTTGGTGATGGCGTTGATCAGCGCCGGCGGCGAACCGATGGCACCGGCTTCGCCGCAGCCCTTGATGCCCAGCGGATTGCCCGGACAGGCGGTTTCGGTGGTCGAGACCTTGAAGGACGGCAGGTCGTCGGCGCGCGGCATGGTGTAGTCCATGTAGCTCGCCGTGAGAAGCTGGCCGGTCTCGGGATCGTAGGATGTGCCTTCGAGCAGCGCCTGGCCGATGCCCTGGGCGATGCCGCCATGGACCTGGCCCTCGACGATCATCGGATTGATGATCTTGCCGAAGTCGTCGGCCGCCACGAACTGGACGATCTCGGTCTTGCCGGTGTCCGGATCGACCTCCACCTCGCAGATGTAGCAGCCGGCAGGGAAGGTGAAGTTGGTGGGATCGTAGAACGCCCCTTCCTTCAGGCCCGGCTCCATGCCGTCGGGCAGATTGTGCGCGGTATAGGCGGCGAGCGCCATCTGGAACCAGGGAACCGTCTTGTCGGTTCCCTTGACCTTGAGTTCGCCACCCGAGATCTCGATGTCGCTCTCGTCGGCTTCCAGCAGGTGGGCGGCAATCTTCTTGGCCTTGGCCTCGACCTTGTCGAGCGCCTTGACGATCGCCGACATGCCGACCGCACCCGAGCGCGAGCCGTAGGTGCCCATTCCCATCTGCACCTTGTCGGTGTCGCCGTGGACGATGGAGACCTGGTCGATCGGCAGGCCGAAACGGTCGTTGACGAGCTGGGCGAATGTGGTTTCGTGGCCCTGGCCGTGGCTGTGCGAGCCGGTGAGAACCTCGACGGTGCCGACGGCATTCACCCGGACTTCGGCCGATTCCCACAGGCCGACACCGGCGCCGAGTGAGCCCACCGCCTGCGACGGCGCAATGCCGCAGGCCTCGATATAGCAGCTCATGCCGATACCGCGCAGCTTGCCGCGCGATTCTGCTTCGTCACGGCGGGCCGGGAAGCCCTTGTAGTCGGCGGCCTGCATCGCGGCCTCAAGCGAGGCCTCGTAGTCGCCGGCGTCGTAGCACATGATCACCGGCGTCTGGTACGGGAACTCGCGGATGAAGTTCTGCCGCCTCAGTTCCGCCGGATCGACGTTCAGTTCGCGCGCGGCCGTCTCGACGATGCGCTCGAGCAGATAGGTCGCTTCCGGTCGCCCCGCCCCGCGATAGGCATCAACGGGTGCGGTGTTGGTGTAGACGGTGCGCACATTGCCGTGGATCGCCGGGATCTTGTACTGGCCGGAAAACAACGTGGCGTAGAGATAGGTCGGCACCGACGAGGAGAAGAGCGACATGTAGGCGCCGAGATTTGCGATTGTGTCGACCTTGAGCGCGGTCATGTTGTTGTCCGCATCAAAGGCCATCTCGACCTCGGTGACGTGATCGCGGCCATGGGCGTCGGCCAGGAAGGCCTCGGTGCGGTCCGAGTTCCACTTCACCGGAACACCGGTGCGCTTGGAGGCCCAGAGGCAGACGATCTCCTCGGGATAGATGTAGATCTTCGAACCGAAGCCGCCGCCGACGTCGGGCGCGATGACGCGCAGCTTGTTTTCCGGCGCCACGTTGTAGAAGGCGCTCATCACCAGCCGCGCCACATGCGGGTTCTGCGAGGTGGTGTAGCAGGTGTAGTGATCTTCCGCCTCGTCGTAGATGCCGAGTGCGGCGCGCGGCTCCATCGGATTGGGGATCAGCCGGTTGTTGACGATCTTCATCTTCGTCACGTGGGCGGCCGACTTGATCGCCGCGTCGGTCGCCGCGGCATCGCCGATTTCCCAGTCGAAGATCAGGTTGTTCTTGGCTTCGGGATGAAGCTGCGGCGCGCCGTCTTTCAGCGCTTGCACCGCCTCGGTAACCACCGGCAGTTCCTCGTAGTCGACGACCACGGCCTCGGCCGCGTCGCGCGCCTGCGCCTTGGTATCGGCCACCACCACGGCGACCGCATCGCCGACATAGCGCACCGTGTCCTGCGCGATCGGACGCCAGGCACCCATGTTCATCGGCGAGCCGTCCTTGGAATGGATCATCCAGCCGCAGATCAGGTTGCCGATGCCGTCCTCGGTCATCTGCTTTCCGTTGAGCACCGCGATCACGCCGAGCATCTTTTCCGCGGCGGAGGCGTCGATGGACCTGATCTTCGCGTGAGCATAGGGGGAGCGCACGAAATGCGCATGTTTCATGCCGACGACCACCATGTCGTCGGTGTAACGGCCCTTGCCGGTGATGAACCGCTTGTCTTCCTTGCGCGCCACGCGGGCGCCGATGCCTTCAACTCCCATGGGTTTCTCCTCCCGTTGGTCGTCCGGTGAAGTGGTGAATGGTGAAGTGGCGAATGGTGACCGGGGCGCCCTTTCGCGCCCTGATCGCGGTCACCGTTTCAACCTTCGACCACGCATCTTGCAACTCCCTTCCACTTCACCATTGACTATTCACCATTCACGAACGGCGTCAGCCGTGACTACTCCGCCGCCACCTTCGCGCTGCCGCCCATTTCCTCCGCGGCGGCGAGGATCGCCTTGACGATGTTGTGGTAGCCGGTGCAGCGGCAGATATTGCCGTCGAGTTCCGAGCGCACCGTGTGCTCGTCGAGCTGTCCGTCATGGCGACGGATCATGTCGACGGCGGTCATGATCATGCCCGGGGTGCAGAAGCCGCATTGCAGGCCGTGATGCTCGCGGAAGGCCGCCTGGACAGGGTGAAGTTCGCCGCCGGAGGCGAGACCCTCGATCGTGGTGACCTCGGACCCGTTCGCCTGGGCGGCGAGCATGGTGCAGGATTTGACCGCCTTGCCGTCGACGTGGACCACGCAGGCGCCGCACTGGGAGGTGTCGCATCCCACATGGGTTCCGGTCAGGCCCTGGTTCTCGCGGATGAACTGGACGAGTAGCGTCCGGTCCTCGCAAGTCCCGCTGACAGTGCGACCATTCACGGTCATCGTGATTTCCGCCATCGAATACCTCCCTGGTTCTTCCGGCCTGTTGGATAGGGCCGGATTTTTAGGCCTTGGGTTCCCAACCTGTGACTGCGGGCATCCGCCGGCAAGGGGGACCTTCGCTCATACATTGGACAAGGCCATGGAAAACTGCAAGCGGCAGAATTCAAGTAAGTTATGTCTTACGCTTTGCGAAGAAGCCCCTCGCGCGGGTGCGAAAGCGTACCGTTTCAGCGCGACAATTCGCGTGTCGCGGCCTCCAGGCCGGCGAGCGTCATCGGGTACATGCGATCCGAGAAAACCTGTCGCAGCATCTGCGTCGACTGCGTGGTCTGCCAGTATTTTTCCGGGGAAGGATTGAGCCAGGCGACCTTGGGAAAATGGGCGAGGATCCGCCCGAGCCACACCGATCCCGCCTCCTCGTTCCAGTGCTCGACCGAGCCGCCGGCCATGGCGATCTCGTAGGGGCTCATCGCCGCGTCGCCGACGAATATGACGCGATAATCCGGCCCGTAGGTGCGCAGGATGTCGAAGGTCGAGAGCTTCTCCTCGCGCCGCCGCCGGTTGTCACGCCACACCGCCTCGTAGAGGCAGTTGTGAAAGTAGAAATATTCCATGTGCCGGAATTCGGCGCGGGCGGCGGAAAACAGCTCCTCGACGACCCGGATGTGATCGTCCATCGAGCCACCGATATCGAAGAACATGAGAAGCTTCACCGCATTGCGCCGCTCCGGCCGGGTCTTGACATCGAGCCAGCCGTGTTCGGCGGTGGAACGGATGGTGCCGGCGAGATCAAGCTCGTCGTGGGCGCCTTGGCGCACCCAGCGCCGCAGCCGCTTCAGCGCGACCTTGATATTGCGCGTGCCGAGTTCGACGCCGTCGTCGAGATTCTTGAACTCACGCCGGTCCCAAACCTTCACCGCGCGGCGGTGGCGGCTTTCGTCCTGGCCGATGCGCACGCCCTCGGGATTGTAGCCATAGGCCCCGAACGGCGACGTGCCGGCGGTCCCGACCCATTTCGAGCCGCCCTGATGGCGCGCCTTCTGTTCCTCGAGCCGCTCCTTGAGCGTCTCCATCAGTTTCTCGAACCCGCCGAGACTTTCGACGAGTTTCTTCTCCTCCTCGGAGAGGTGTTTCTCCGCAAGCCGGCGCAGCCATTCCTCGGGAAGTTCGCGCGGATGGCTCCCCTCGCCCGACACCGCCTCGAGACCGCGGAAATAATGCGAGAACACGCGGTCGAACCGGTCGATGAAGCGCTCGTCCTTCACGAGAGCCGAACGCGCGAGGAAATAGAAGCCCTCGACATCATAAAGCGCCATGCCGTCATCGAGCGCCTCGATCAGCGTGAGATACTCACGCAGCGAGACGGGGACGCCGGCGGCCTTGAGTTCGAGGAAGAAGGGCAGGAACATGAGAACGAAACTAGCGTCTCTCGAAGACGCCCGCCAGCCCGTTGGGTCAGATCGGCTCCGATGGCGCGCCCGGCCCCGGAAAAAGCTGGTAGCCCGGCCCTACCGTCAACGGCTTGTCCGGCACGATCGCGTCGCTGATCCGAGCCGAGTAGCTGCGCTCCCCCGACCAAAGAAGCTCTGTTCGCGAGTAATCGTAAAGCTTGATCGAGACGTGATAGGGCTTGTGGGCGACCACGCCCTCGACGCGCGGCGAGCGCATCCCGTAGCGGTTCGACCGCACATTCACCCGTGTCTCGACAACCATCGGCGGGCCGCCCGCGGGATCCTCGAATTCGGCGACCAGCAGCGAACCGTTGGAAACGGGCTTGGCCACCACGGCGGTGAAGCCATAGAAAGCCTCGGAGACACGGTAATTATAGACGAATCCGCCGCCCGCAATGACGATCGGCGGCTTTTGGGCGGGATCGTCCCGCGTCACCCAGCCGACGCCAAAGGCGATGGCCGCGACGAGAACCATCGCGATCCCGACCTTCTCGGCCGTCCTGTCTTCCCTGTACGCCATTGTCCGATATGCCATTGCCCGGCCTCCGACCGATACGGGAGAGCAAGCATAGCGCGATCAAGACAGATCGGAAATACCGGCGTTCAGAACCGCGAATACTTGATGAAGGGCGTAAGCTTGCCGATACGATCGTAAAGCCTGCGGCCGACCGCGTTGAACTCCTGCGTCGTCCAGTAGACACCCGGATTGCCGGCCTCGTCGGCGGCCTTGTAGACGGCTTCGATCAGCGACCGGCCGATACCCTGACCGCGCACCTCCGGGTCGGCATAGAGATCCTGCAGGTAGCAGACGTCCTCGACTTTCCAGCAATGACGGTGGAAGAGGTAGTGGACGAGCCCGACCGGCTGACCGTCGATGACGGCGAGCAGGCCGCGGTATTCGTTATCAGTCCCCGCATTGCCCGCGAGCAGACGCGAAAACGTGGTCTCGTAGACCTCCTCGGACACCTCGGATTCGTAGAACTCGAGGTAACCGGTCCACAGCCGTCGCCATTCCGCCTTGTCGTCCGCCGTCAGCGGCCGGATCACCACATCGCTCATACTGCTTCCTTTCTGACACCTTCGAGCCTGTCGTTGCCGACATCGACGAGGTCGAAGGGCGTGGTCTGGTAGACCTGATTGATCCAGTTGCCGAACAGCAGGAAGGCGTGGCTACGCCAGCGGTTGAGCGGCTTGCGCCCCGGATCGTCGTCCGGGAAATAGTTGTTCGGCACCGAGATCGGCTTGCCCGCTTTGACATCGCGGAAATATTCGTCAGCCAGCGTGCCGGAATCATATTCAATGTGATTGAAGATGTAGAGCCTGTTGGCGAACTTCTCGTGCAGCAGGCAGAGCCCCGTTTCGTCGGATTCCATCAGCACGTCGAAATCCGGCGTCAGGTCGGCACGCCGCACCTCGGTCCAGCGCGACACCGAGACCTGGAAATCGTCGGAAAAGCCTGAGAGATAGGGCGAGGCAGGCGCAAGGTTGCGGTGGCGGAACACGCCGAAGGCCTTTTGGGGAAGCTCGTATTTCGGCACGCGGTGGAAGTGCCAGGCGGCGGCCATCGCGCCCCAGCAGACGAAGAAGGACGAATGGACATGCGTCGTCGTCCAGTCGAGTATCTTCTCCATCTCCGGCCAGTAGGTCACGTCTTCGAAGGGCAGTGTCTCGATCGGCGCGCCGGTGATGACGAAGCCGTCGAACTTGCGGTCCTTGATCTCGTCCCAGGTGTGATAGAAGTTGATCAGGTGCTCTTCCGACGTGTTCTTCGCCTGGTGCGAGCCGATCCTGACCAGCGTCAGTTCCACCTGCAGCGGAGAAGAGCCCACCAGCCGCGCGATCTGCGACTCGGTGATGATCTTGTTCGGCATCAGATTGAGAAGGCCGATCTGAAGTGGCCGGATGTCCTGACGGATGGCTGCGGATTCATCCATGATCTGAATGCCCTCGCGGACGAGAACATCACGGGCGGGTAAACCGTCGGGGATCCTGATCGGCATGGCGTTCACTCCATCTGCGACCGGCCGGATCATGATTGTTCTGGGACTGGCTTCGGGTGCGGAGGGTTTTCGCCCACGGCCCTTTAGCGAGTTGTTTAACGTGGCTGCAAGCCGGCCGGCCAAATCACCACAGTGGAAAGCAGATAATCCTTTGCCGCCGGCCGGTCAAGAAAGCTCGATTGTCGGCGAACTCAGTGGGTCTCGGCGGCGATATCGTCGCGAATGGCGATCTCGAAGCTGTAGCCTTCGCGGCTGCCGCCGAAGCGCGGCGTCGATCCGAGCTGTCGCGCCATCGACATGATGACGCGGTTGCCGAGCCCTTCGGCCGGCGGATCCTGCTCCTCCCCCATGCCGATTCCGTCGTCGCTCAACCGGAGCCGGTAGTCGCGGCCCTCCTGCGCGCCGACGATCTGCACCAAGCCGGAGGATCGGCCGCGAAAGGCATGCTTGAAGGAATTGGTGATGAACTCGTTGACGATCACCGCAAACGCATTCGCCTTTGCCGGCTCCACCCGGATCGGCGCCATTTCCACTTCGAGCGAGACACCCGCCGGCGCTGCATGGCGCAACAGTGTCGAAAGTCTTTCGCCGAGCTGCGGCAGCGAAACAAACCCGTGCTCGCTGGAAAGATAGAGTTCCTGGTGCAGCGAACTGATGGCGCCGACGCGCGAGGCCGCCGACTGCAACACCTTCTTCGTTTCCGGATTCTTCTCCCGCCGCATCTGCATGGTCAGGAACGAGGTGACCATGGCGAGCGAGTTCTTGACCCGGTGGTCGACCTCGCGGGCGAGGAGATCGCGCTCGGCAAGCGAGTCCTCGAGCTCGCGGCGGACGGTGATCTCTGTCCTGAGCCGGCGTCGCAATTCCAGCTGCGCCATCACCTGGTCGCCGAGCACCCGCAGCGCGAAACGCTGGTCTTCGTCGAGCCGGCGCGGCGTGTGGTCGAGAACGCAAAGCATGCCGAGAGGCAGGCCGTCCTCGGTCATCAGGGGCGCACCGGCATAGAAGCGCACGGGCTTGTCGGTCGCCCGGACAATTTCCATGTCCGCCGTCCGGTGGTCGGCCGTCGTGTCCTCGATCTCGAAAATGTCCTGCTGGCTCATACCGTGGGCACAGATCGAATTCTCGAGCCCGGTCTGGTTGTCCTCCAAACCCTTCTTCGCCTTGAACCACTGCCGGTCGCGATCGACCAGGGAAACGAGCGAGACGGGCGCGCCGGTGATCTTGGATGCGAGGGCGACAAGATTGTCGAATTCGGATTCGGGAAGCGTATCGAGGATCTCATAGGCCGTGAGCCTGTCGAGGCGCTCTTCCTCGCGCGGGTGGGGGTCGGCCTTCAATCGGGAGTCCTCGGTCGTGAAATACGGTCAGCGCCGCAACGCGGCATATCAATAAAGTCGGTCTGTACTGATTTAGTTCGCAACCGCACAATTATCCACCCCGCTGGCGCGCCAGAAACGCCAGCCGCTCGAACAGGTGGACGTCCTGCTCGTTCTTGAGGAGTGCCCCGTGGAGTTTCGGCAAGGCGTTCTTCGCATCCCCGCGCAGGTCTTCCGGCGCGACGTCGTCGGCGACAAGGAGCCGGATCCAGTCGAGCACTTCCGACGTCGAAGGGCGCTTCTTCAGCCCCGCCGTCTCGCGAATCTCGTAGAACTGCGTCAGCGCCGCATGCACCAGCGCCTTCTTGATGCCCGGATAGTGCACATCGACGATCCTCTGGAGCGTCTCGATGTCGGGAAAGCGGATGTAGTGGAAGAAGCAGCGGCGCAGGAAGGCGTCCGGCAGTTCCTTCTCGTTGTTCGAGGTGATGATGACGATCGGCCGGTGTTTCGCCTTCACCATCTCTCCGGTCTCGTAAACATGGAACTCCATCCGGTCGAGTTCCTGCAGAAGATCGTTCGGGAACTCGATGTCGGCCTTGTCGATCTCGTCGATCAGGAGCACGACCTTCCTTTCGGTGTCGAATGCCTCCCACAGCTTGCCGCGGCGGATGTAGTTGGAAATGTCGTTGACCCGCTCGTCGCCGAGCTGGCTGTCGCGCAGCCGGTTGACCGCGTCGTATTCGTAAAGCCCCTGCTGCGCCTTGGTGGTCGACTTGATCGACCACTCGATCAGATCGAGCCCCAGCGACCCGGCGACCTGGCGGGCGAGCTCGGTCTTGCCGGTGCCCGGCTCACCCTTGACCAGAAGCGGCCGCTCGAGCCGGATGGCGGCGTTGACCGCGATCGTCAGGTCCTTGTCGGCGACATAGGTTTCGGTGCCCTGAAAATTCATTGTCCGTTTCCCTGCTTATGTCCCTGAACACCACAAAGCCGTAAGCTGCGCAAGCGCAACCGGCGGCCGTTGACGGCGTTGCGCCAGATCAAGGCGGTCGCCCGCGCCCTCTTTCATCATGGACAAAACCGAATGGAGGAAACATGTCGCTTTACCACATCCGCCTCGAAATGGCCCGCAACAAGGACTTCCCCGAAGGCAACCCCGCCCGCGGCTACGACATCGTCGCGCCCCTCAACGGCGAAAGCCGTCTCGACCGCGATGCGTGGAAGAAGACGCCCACGTCGGCGACCGTCACTCGCTTCTGGGATGGAGAACGCGCCGCGCTCGGCCAGCTGGTCTGGCACCGGAAGGGTGGCTGGGCCTTCGACTTCGAACCGGGCCGCGAGGACGACGACGAAACAGGCTTCCGCTTCGCCGACCACGCCTTCACGCCGGGCGAATACGTCTCGGTGCGCGACCACGGCGCCGACGAATTGCACACCTTCGTGGTGAAATCGGTGACGCCCGCCTGACGGCGACACGGGCTGAAACCGCAGGTGGCTCAGGACTCGATTTCCTCGCGCAGCATTTCGAGTTCGAGCCATTCGCTTTCCATCGCCTCGAGTTCGGCGCGCACGGTTTCGAGGCTCTTGGCAAGCTTGGCGAAACCGTTAGGGTCGCGGGTGAAGAGCTGTGGATCGGCCATCTTCTTTTCGATCTCGGCGATCTTTGTCTCGGCGTCCGCGATCCGTCCGGGAAGCGTCTCCAGCGCGAATTTCTGCTTGTAGGAGAGTTTTTTCGAACCGCCGCCCGGAGCGGGTTTCTCGCTGGCAGCCTCGGATTTCTTCGCCTTGGCGGCGTCGGCGGAAGCCTTCTCCGCCTTCGCATCGTCGCGGCGCTGGGCCAGCATGTCGGTGTAGCCGCCGGCATAGACGATCCAGCGCCCGTCGGGATTGACCGGATCGGCCGGCGCGATCGTTACCGCCGCCGTGCGGTCGAGGAAGTCACGATCGTGGCTGACCAGAAGCACGGTGCCCGCATAGCCGGTAACGATCTCCTCGAGCAGATCCAGCGTCTCCATGTCGAGATCGTTTGTCGGCTCGTCGAGGATCAGGAGATTGGACGGCTTGGCGAGGATGCGCGCCAGCACCAGTCGCGCCTTCTCGCCGCCCGAGAGATTGCGGATCGGGGTACGCGCCTGTTCGGGCGCGAACAGGAAATCCTTCATGTAGCCGGTGACGTGCTTCTGCTCGCCATTGACCAGAAGGTTCTCGCCGCGCCCGTCGGTGAGATAGTGGGCGAGCGTGTCGTCAGGGTTTAGCGCGTCCCGCTTCTGGTCGAGCCGGGCGATCTCGAGATTGGTCCCAAGCTTCACCGAGCCGGAATCGGGCTTGAGTTCGCCGGTCAGCATCTTCAACAGCGTCGTCTTGCCGGCGCCGTTGGGGCCGACGAAACCGATGCACTCGCCGCGATGGATCCGGAGCGAGAAGTCGCGCACGATCGGCCGGCTGTCATAGGTCTTGGCGATGCTCTCGGCTTCCACCACCAGCTTGCCAGAATCGCGCGCCTCGCTGACCTGGACACTGGCGCGCCCCTGCGGCCCGCGATGCTCGCGGTGCTGGTTGCGAAGCGAATGGAGTTCGCCCAGTCGGCGGACGTTGCGCTTGCGCCGGGCGGTCACGCCGTAGCGCAGCCAGTGCTCCTCGCGCTCGATCTGGCGGCCGAGCTTGTGCTGTTCGACGGCCTCGGCCTCCAGCACCTCGTCGCGCCACGCCTCGAAATGCGAAAAATCCTTTTCAAGCCGCTGCGCCCGGCCGCGATCGAGCCAGAGGGTGAGCCGGCTCACCCGTTCAAGGAAGCGCCGGTCGTGCGAGATCACCAAGACGGCGCTTTTCATGCGCCGGATTTCCTCTTCCAGCCACTCGATGGCTGGCAGGTCGAGATGGTTGGTCGGCTCGTCGAGTAGCAGGATATCGGGATCGGGCGCGAGCGCCCGGGCCAGTGCCGCCCGACGGGCCTCGCCGCCCGACAGCGAGGCCGGATTTTCTTCGCCGGTCAGTCCCAGCTGGTCGAGGAGGTAGGTGACCCGGTGCAGATCGTCGGCCGGGCCCAGCCCCGCCTCCGCATAGGCGCGAACCGTGTCGAACCCTTCGAAATCGGGCGACTGCGAAAGATAGCGCACGGTCGAGGACGGGTGCCGGAATATCTCGCCCGACTGCGGCTCGACCTGCCCGGCGGCAATCTTCAGAAGCGTCGACTTGCCCGAGCCGTTGCGCCCGACGAGGCAGATGCGGTCCCCGGGTTCGACCTGCAGGTCGACGCCGTCGAGCAGCGGCGTGCCGCCGAAGGACAGCGAGACGGCTTCGAGTTTGAGAATAGGCGGCGCCATGTCAGCTCCCGGAAAAATCGTGCGGACGGGCGATCAGCAGACCGCGTCCGGATGTGAGGCCCACCGTGACCGCGCCCTCGGCGATGTTCGACAAGGTGCGTGAACTGCCGAAGACCATGTCGAGACCATCCAGCGGGTAGCGCGCGTTCTCGATCACCACACCCGTGAGATCGGAAAAGGGCAGAATGGAAAACAGCGACCCCTTCGGCAGGTCAAGGGTGAAGCGGCCCGGCAGCACCGGAACGGCTTCCTCGTCGCCCGAGGTGAGCACGATGGAAAGCCCGCGCTCGGCAAGCGCGATCGCCTTGATCATGTGAAGTCCGGCGTGATCGGTCCGCTCGCCCTCGAGCGCGCCGACGAAGATCAGTTTTGTCGCCCCGCGCTCGAGCGCCGTTTCGATGGCGAGTTCGCCGTCGGTGTAATTCTTCTCGGCCGGGTGAACCTGCCGTTCGACATCCGGCCAGGCCTCGTGATCGCTCTGAACGGCGGAATCGAAATCCCCCATCCAGAGTTCCGGCGTCAGCCCGAGCGCCGTTGCGTGGCGGATGCCGCTGTCGGCGGCGATCACGCGTGCGCCCCCGATGAGCGCGCGGACGCGGTCATCGACGGAGAGGGCACCGCCGAGCAGGATTGCGAAAGTGGTCGTCATCGGGTCAGCCACATAGCAGGTTTTGCGCCCCTTGCCAGAGGTCGCCGCGCAAACTATGTCTTGGATTGCTCTAACGGGGTGCCCGGCAACAGCCGGGCTGAGAGGCATCCGCCAACCCGAAGAACCTGATCCGGTTAGCACCGGCGGAGGGATTAGAGGTCGCGCCAAGCGCCTTGTTCCCTTTCAACACCGAACAAGAGGAGGCGCGCCCATGCGTTTCAAGCCAACACTGACCACTCTCGCCCTGTCGCTCGCCGCGACTGTTTCGCTCGCGCCGTTCGCTGCCCGTGCGGCCGACAAGACGCTCACCGTCTACACCTATGAGAGCTTCATCGCCGAGTGGGGCCCCGGCCCGCTGGTCAAGGAAGCCTTCGAGAAGGAATGCGGCTGCACGCTCAACTGGGTCGGCGTCGAGGACGGCGTGGCGCTTTTGAATCGCGTCAAGCTCGAAGGCGACACGGCGGAAGCGGGTGTGGTGCTCGGCCTCGACACCAATCTGGTCGCCGAGGCCAAGGCCACCGGCCTGTTCGCCCCGCACGGCATCGACACATCCGCCGTCGACGTGCCCGGCGGGTTCGAGGACGATACCTTCGTGCCCTTCGACTACGGCTACTTCGCCGTCGTCTACGATACCGAGACGGTCGACACCCCGCCCAAAAGCCTGAAGGATCTGGTCGAGGGCGATCCGGCGCAGAAGATCGTCATCGAGGATCCACGCACCTCGACCCCGGGTCTCGGTCTGCTTCTCTGGATGAAAAAAGTCTATGGCGAAGAGGCCGCCGGCGCATGGGAGAAGCTGAGCGACCGCATTCTCACCGTAACGCCGGGCTGGTCGGAAGCCTACGGCCTGTTCACCGACGGCGAGGCGCCGATGGTGCTCTCCTACACCACCTCACCGGCCTATCACATGGTCGCCGAGGACTCGGACCGCTACCAGGCGGCCAGCTTCTCCGAGGGCCACTACATGCAGATCGAGGTGGCCGGGCTCCTCAAGGCAGCACCGGACATGGATCTGGCAAAGGAATTCCTCGCCTTCATGACCAGGCCCGCCTTCCAGGACACCATCCCGACCACCAACTGGATGCTGCCCGCCGCCCCCATGGACACCAAGCTTCCGGACGCCTTCGACAAGCTGGTCAAACCGGACTCCGCGCTTCTCTATTCGCCCGAGGAGGTCGCCGAGAACCGCAAGGCCTGGATCGACGAGTGGACCGCGGCAATGAGCAAATGACCGGCCGGATGTGACTGTTCGCCGATGACATCCGCCCCCCTCACCCGCGCAGAGACCCGCGCCGCCTCGCTGGGCGGCATGGCGGCGATCGTGCTGGTGGGGGCGGGTATCCTGGTACCCGTCACAGCCCTCCTCTGGCGCGGGGCTGATACGACTTTAGGCTTCGGCTTCGACCCCTATCTCTGGCGGATCACCCGCTTCACGCTCTGGCAAGCGGCGCTGTCGACGGCGCTGTCCATACTGTTCGCCATCCCGCTCGCCCGCGCGCTCGCCCGCCGTCCGGATTTCCCGGGCCGGGTCTGGATCCTGCGGCTCTTTGCCGTGCCGCTCGGCCTGCCGCCGCTGGTCGCCGCGCTCGGCATTCTCTCCGTGTGGGGCAACAACGGCGCGATCAACCGGGCGCTGGCCGAACTTTTCGGCGCGACGCCGTTCTCCGTTTACGGCCTGTCGGGCATTCTCATCGCCCATGTCTTCTTCAACCTCCCGCTCGCCGTCCGGCTGATGCTCCTTGGGCTCGAACGCCAGCCGCAGGAGTACTGGAAGAATGCCGCCGTTCTCGGCATGGGAGGCTGGACCACCTTCCGGCTCATCGAGTGGCCCGCCATGGCGCGACCCGCGGCAGGTGCCGCCGGTCTCGTCTTCATGCTCTGCGTGACTTCCTTCACCCTCGTGCTCATTCTCGGCGGCGGCCCCAGCGCGACGACGCTGGAAGTGGCGATCTTTCAGGCGCTGCGTTTCGACTTCGACCCGCCACGGGCCATCTGGCTCGCCCTCATCCAGATCGCGCTGACCGCGGTCGCCCTTCTGCTCCTGCGGCTGATCGGCGGCGAGGACGACCGCTCGCAGCTTCTCGCCACCGGCCAGGAAAGGCCGGACGCGAAGACCGGGATTTCCCGCGCGGCCGATGCGGTTCTGATCGTGGCCGGCGCAGCCTTCGTCATGGCCCCGATGGCTGCGACGCTGGTCTCCGGATTGGCGGCCGACTTCTCGCGCCTCGTCTTTCGGCCCGCGCTCTGGCAGGCCATCGCCACCAGTCTCGGCATCGCCGCGGCGGCCGCCACCCTGTCGATCCTCGTCGCGCTGTTGCTGATCCGCGCCCGTTTCGGCGAGGCGGGCGACCGCCAACCGGGCCGGCGCGCCCTCCACGGCATCGCGGGCGCCACGGGCTCGCTGGTGCTGCTGGTGCCGCCGGTCGTCATGGGCGCGGGCTGGTTCCTGCTCATGCGCGGCGGACGGTCCTCGCTGCTTGCGCCACTTGCCGTAATCGTGACGATCAACGCCATGATGGCGCTTCCCTTTGTCATGCGGGTGCTCGAAACGGCCTACCGCGCGGTGCTCAACCGCAACGGCCGGCTGGCGCTCTCGCTCGGGGTAACCGGCTGGCATCGCATCCGCCGGGTCGATCTGCCGGCGCTCGCCAAACCGCTGCGGGCCGCCTTCGCCTTCGCCATGGCGCTCTCGCTCGGCGATCTCGGCGCCATCGCGCTCTTCGGCAACGAGAAGCTCGTCACACTGCCCTGGCTGCTCTATCAGTCGATGGGCAGCTACCGGACTACCGACGCTGCCGGGATCGCCCTCGTTCTCGGAGTTCTCTGCGTGACACTGATGATTTTCGCCGACCGATCGCCCGTCGGCTCCCGGAGGGACCGCCGATGACGCCGGCAATCGAAATGCGCGACGTCGAACGCAAGCTCGGCACCAAGGAGATGCGGTTCGATTTCTCGCGCGAGCGGGGCACGATCACCGCCGTGCTCGGACCTTCGGGTTCGGGAAAGTCGACGCTCCTCAACCTCATTGCCGGATTTCTGGCGCCCGACAGCGGCCGCGTGATGATCGACGGCGAGGACATGGGCCGACTTCCGCCGGGGGAGCGCGGCGTCTCGATGGTCTTTCAGGACAACAATCTCTTCGCCCACCTCGACATCGCCACCAATATCGGCCTCGGGCTCGATCCGGCCCTCAAGCTCGATGCGGCGCAGAAGGATCGAATCGCCGATTCGCTCGAACGGGTCGGGCTGGCAGGCTACGAAAAGCGGCTGCCCGGCACGCTCTCTGGAGGCGAACGGCAGCGTGTGGCGCTGGCCCGCGCCTTCGCGCGCGCCCGTCCGCTCCTGCTGCTCGACGAACCCTTCGACGGGCTTGGGCCGGGACTGGCCGCCGACATGATTTCGCTGATGCTGGAAATCCGCGCAGATGTCGACGCCACCGTGCTGATGGTCACCCACGATCCGCATGAGGCCGTGACGACCGCCGATCACGTGCTTTTCGTCAATAACGGCACCATCGCCGCCGACACCACCATGGACGGTTTCTTCGAGCGCGAGGACCTTCCCGACCTGACCGCCTATCTGCGCGGCGGTCCGGACCGGTAGCCCGGACACAAATCGCCACATTTTGGTCGCCAGCGACTGGCAATTGGGAACTGGCACCCATCGATGAAACAGGATAATCAGTGCAACCAAACCGTTCGCACGGACGTTTACGGCCCGAATCCTCCGGGTCGTGCAAGCATCCGCGGAACGCCACACATCCCGGCCGGCACTCGCCCGGTCAACGCGAATCTCGGAGCGTATGTCGCACCATTTCCCACAGGACATGCCGACCAGCCGGAGCGTCTGCGCGCTTGACCGGACCGTTTCGCATGGGATTCCGGCTCTTCTTCCGCGGCCCTGGCACCTTCGCGCCCTTCCGTTTCTCGCCGCCCTCTTCCTGACCGGATGCCAGACGCTCGGCGTCGACGTCTACAAGCCGGACGTCCGCCCCTCCGATCAGCCGCAGACCGCGGAGAACGCCGCCAATGCCGATCCGCGCAGCCGGATCGGCGCCAACGAACATCCGCGTATCGTCGCAAGCTACGGCGGCGAATATCGCGACCAGCGGACCGAGAAACTTCTCGCCCGCATCATCGGCAAGCTAACCCTGGTTTCGGAAAATCCGAAACAGGCCTATCGGGTAACCGTGCTCAATTCGCCGGCGGTCAACGCCTTCGCGCTGCCGGGCGGCTATGTCTATGTCACTCGCGGCCTGCTCGCGCTCGCCAACGACGCCTCGGAAGTCGCTGCCGTGATCGCCCACGAGATGGGTCATGTGACCGCCAATCACGGCATCGAACGCCGCCAGCGCGAACGTGAGGAAGCCTTGGCCGAGCGGATGGCCGAAACCTCGATTTCCGGCGGTCTCGCCGCCAAGCAGGAGATTGCCCAGAGCAAGCTGCGGCTTGCCGCGTTTTCGCGCAACCAGGAACTCGAGGCCGACGCCATCGGCATCCGCATGCTGGGCGAGGCCGGATACGATCCCTACGCCGCCTCGCGCTTCCTCGAATCGATGGAGGCCTATGGCCGCTTCATGGCCGTGGACCCCTCATCCGACCAGAGCCTCGACTTCCTGTCGAGCCACCCCAACGCCCCGCAGCGGGTGGAGCTTGCCAAGAACCACGCCCGCAGCTTTGGCGCCGACGGTACGGTTGATCGCGGCCGGGACTTCTATCTCGACGGTATCGACGGGCTTCTCTTCGGCGACAGCCCGCAGGAAGGTTATGTCCGTGGCAACACTTTCCTGCATCCCAAACTGGGCATCCGCTTCGAGGTGCCGCCGAATTTCCGCATCGACAACAAGGCCGAGGCGGTAATGGCAACCGGACCCAACGACCTCGCCGTTCGCTTCGACGGGGTGAGCGAAAGCTCCCGCCGATCGCTATCTGACTACATGGCGAGCGGCTGGGTGACGGGACTCATTCCCGGCTCGATCCGCGAGACCCGGATCGGCGGTTTCCCCGCCGCCACTGCACGGGCCCGCGCGGACCGGTGGGATTTCGATGTGACAGTGGTGAAGGTCGATGACCGGATCTACCGGTTCCTCACCGCCGCGCCCCTCGATTCGCCGGCTCTCGAACCGACCGCGGAAACGTTGCGTTCGAGTTTCCGCAAACTGACGGCGGGAGAGGCACAGGCACTTCAGCCGCTCAGGATCCGCATCGTCACGGCCAAACCCGGCGATTCCATCACCACGCTGGCCGGACGGATGCGCGGGACCGACCGCAAGGTCGAGCTCTTCAAGCTTCTCAATTCGATCGGTCCGGGCGCTTCCGTCGTCGGCGGCAACCGCTACAAGATCGTCACCGACCAGTAGGTTTTCTGCTCTCGCAGGATCAAAGTAAAAAGGCGCCCCGTCGGGCGCCTTTCTTGTCGCAGAAATCCTGCCTTGTTCAGAGCGTGGCGATTTCAGGTGTTTCGCGTACCAGCGCGGTCTTGAGCTTTTCGAGCGCGCGGTTTTCGATCTGGCGAACCCGTTCCTTGGAAATGCCGAGCGACTGACCAAGGGATTCGAGCGTGGCGCTGTCTTCCGACAGCCGCCGTTCGCTGATGATCCGGAGTTCGCGGGGATTGAGCGCCTTCAACGCGTCGCCGAGCCAGACCGTGCGGCGCTCCTCGTCGATGATTGTCGACACCTGTTCGTCTGGAAGCGGCGCGTCGCTTTCGAGAAACTCGACCCGGTCTGCCGCGCTTCCGTCCTCGTTGCCGTTGACCGGAGCATTGAGCGAGGTGTCCGAACCCGAAAGGCGGGCGTCCATGATGGCCACATCCTTTTCGTGCACACCCAGCGCATCGGCGATCTTCGAATGCAGGGCGCTGTCGGTGAGATTCTCCTGGCCCTGCGACAAGCGGGCCCGCAGGCGGCGCAGGTTGAAGAACAGCGCCTTCTGCGCGGAACTGGTTCCGCCGCGCACGATGGACCAGTTGCGAAGGATGAAATCCTGCATCGACGCCCTGATCCACCAGCTTGCATAAGTGGAAAATCTCACGTCGCGTTCGGGATCGAACCTTGCCGCGGCTTCCAGCAGCCCTACATGACCCTCCTGAATGAGATCATTCATCGGCAGGCCGAAATTTCGGAACTTCGCGGCCATCGAGATGACGAGCCGCATATGGGCCATGGTGATCTTGTGGAGAGCCGTCTGGTCCTGATCGTCCCTCCAGGCAAGCGCGAGATCGTGTTCCTCGTCCCGCTCCAGATAGGGAGCCGCCATTGCCGCGCGCACCATTTGCCGATCTGCTGACACTGAATTCATGGCGTCTCTCCTTTTTCAAAACGGCGGCGGGCGGATGTCTGCCGTCAGGACCGGGGTTACCGCGAAAATAAAGTGTTTCGTCAGAACCTTCGGACTGCAAAGAATAGTCCTGCGGTTAACCCCGTCGATGAGTGCGCAACGCGTCAAACCGGCGATGGTTCCCGCCTTTCCTTGCCAGGATAGGCCGGGCCGGAAAAAACTGCCGAATGCTTTTGAAAAAACCGGCGAACGAGCCGTTACAGACCGACCCGCAAGAATTTGCGGCCGGCGCGGAAATGAAACGTGACAGGCCGGCTCACGCCGCTCCCGTTGCGGTCGATGCGGCATCGATCGCTGCCCTTGCGGGAGCCAGGCCAGTGGCAGGAGTGCTCGCCCTCCAAAAATTCGCCCGCGCCCATTGTCCGAAACGCAAAAACCCGGCCGCGAGGCCGGGTTTTCGAAACTTCGAGGATGGCGCCTGAAATCAGGCTGCTTCTTCCTGCTTGTCGCCGTCGTCATTGGCCTTGCCGCGCTTCGGGCCCTTGGCCAGATGCGTTTCGATGAGGCGGACGGATTCGGTTTCCGACATCTTGTTCACAGCGGCGATTTCGCGGGCCATGCGGTCGAGCGCGGCTTCGTAGAGCTGCCGTTCGGAATAGGACTGTTCGGGCTGGTTGTCGGCACGGAACAGGTCGCGGACCACTTCGGCGATCGAAATCAGATCGCCCGAATTGATCTTGGCGTCGTATTCCTGCGCGCGGCGCGACCACATGGTGCGCTTGATCCGGGCCTTGCCCTGGACGACCTTGAGAGCCCGCTCGACATAATCGGTTTCCGACAGCTTGCGCATGCCGATGGTCGAAGCCTTGGCGACCGGCACCTTCAGACGCATCTTGTCTTTCTCGAAGTCGATGACGAAGAGTTCAAGCTTGTGGCCTGCCACTTCCTGTTCCTCGATGGCGACGATCTGGCCGACACCATGGGCGGGATACACAATCGCTTCGCCGGTTTTGAAACCCTGGCGCTGAGAAGACTTCTTTTGCTGAGTCGTCATACGTGGTCAAAACTCCCTGTTATAGGTATCGGAGACATGCCCGTGGACCGGTTGGCAAGCTCCGCGCAGCTGATGACTGCGTGCTGCTGACAAAGTCGCGACCAAAAAGTTTCGGGAAAAAGTCGGCGGTGCTGAACATCGTGCCGCAACAAGGTTTGCGACATTGGCACCGCTATGAGGACGTTTCCGTGCTTATTGGTTTGTTCGCCCGTGTGGCGCCTTTGAATATGTCAGTTCTATTTACCTACCATAATTATGCGCAGAAATCAATTATTTGCTGCTCTGCCGCATGACGCAGCGGAACATTGAAGGGGAATTGGTTAAATCGGCACCGGCTGACGGCTGCGGCCGGTGTCTCAAAGGGATCGCGCAGCCCGGGGGCTGGTCAGTCGCCCTGGCCGGGCTCGGCGGAGAAATACTTCTCCAGCTTGCCCTCTTCACCATCGAACTTCTTGGCGTCTTCCGGCGCGTCGCGCTTGACCGTGATATTCGGCCACTTGTCGGCATATTCGGTATTGAGTTCAAGCCACTTGTCGAGACCCGGCTCGGTGTCCGGCTTGATCGCCTCGGCCGGGCATTCCGGCTCGCACACGCCGCAGTCGATACACTCGTCCGGATGAATGACGAGCATGTTCTCACCTTCATAGAAGCAGTCGACGGGGCAGACCTCGACGCAGTCCATGTATTTGCATTTGATGCAATTGTCGGTGACGATGTAAGTCATTCGGATGGCTCCCGGAGGGATTTTGGCGTTTCGCGAGGTCAGGTAAAGCCTTTGCCGGATATTGGCAATAGGAGCACGCGCGCTGGCGCGTTCTGTGCGCCAATCTGCCGCCGATCCCGAACCGGCGCGAGGCATTCAGGCCCCGAATTGGCGGCAAATGCGGAAAATCCATCCACCCGGACGCCTTGTCCCAGCCTCGGGGGCCGGTTCTAGAACCCGTGGTCCGGACCGGTGTCGATCGGTGGCGGCGAAAGATCCTCGTAGAGAAGCCGCGCCTCGCTCGCCGGCCCGCGCCGCTCCCCGCAGCCGATGATCCTGAAGACCAGCACCCGCCGCGGCATGACGATGGTCAGCGTATCCCCGGGCTTCACCGTGGCGCTCGTATTGCGCTTTTTCTCGCCGTTGATGCGTACGTGGCCGGAAGCGACCAGCTTGCCGGCCAACCCCCGGGTTTTGACGACGCGCGCGAAATAGAGCCACTTGTCGATGCGCTGCCGGTCCGGCGAGACGGTCGTCATCGACGGGTCCTGACCCTACTTCTTCAACTGGTCCTTCAGCGCGGCGAGAGCCGCGAAGGGGCTGTCGGGATCGATCGGCTTGTCCTTGCGCGGCGGGCGATCACGGCGCGGTCCGTCGCCACCCCGGCCCTTGCCGCCGTCCTTGCCGTTGCCGTTCCGGTCATGGCGCGGCTTGCCGCCGCCCTTGCCCTTGCCGCGCGCCGGCCGGCGTTCGCCGCCCTCCTCGTCACGTGCCTGGGAGTCGCGACCCTGATGGCGGCCCCGGCCTCGGGCATTGTCCGGGCGGCCACCCGGCCGCCAAAGAAGAACCGGAACCGGCTCGGCGGCGGGCTCGGCATCCACGGAAGCCGTTTCGGCGGCTTCGGCGGACGCAGTGTCGGCCGGCTTGGCATCTTCGCTCTGTTCGGGCCCTTCGGAAGCCTCGGCCGAGGGCTCCGGGGACTCGGCAACCGGCTCGCTTCCCGACGGCGCAGCGGCGGTGGGCTGCGGGCGATCGGCCGCGGTACGGCTCTGGACGACCTCGACGACCGGTCCATCGCCCTTGGCCGGATCGGCGGGAACGGCCTTGTCGAGTTCGGCGAGATGGGCGGACGCCTCCTCGGCCGGAACCGGTTCGGCGCGATAGCCCAGACCCTTGAGAATTTCCTCGATGTCTTCCTGCGTCGCACCGAGAATCGACAGCATGCCGGTCGTGGTGATGAAGCGGCGGCCGTCATAGCCGGCCTCCGGGCGCGGACCCGAGCCCGGCGACCATTGCAGCGCGGGACGGATCAGGTCGGCAAGGCGCTCGAGGATGTCGATGCGCACCGCGCGCTTCCCAAGGAAGCGGAACCCGGCAAGCCGATAGAATTCGCGGTCATAGGCGGGATCGGTGGCAACCGAAGTGCGGCCGGCGGCCAGAAGCGGCACCACCTCGCCATATCCGTCCTTGTCCATCCCGTCATTGGCGATCGCCCAGAGAAGGGTGATCATCTCGGCGGGCGCCGGCTTCAGGAGCGCGGGAACGAAGATGTGATAGGCGCCGAAACGGATGCCGTAGCGGCGCAGGCTGGCGCGGGCGTTCTGGTCGAGATCCCGAATGACGTCGGACACGTCGCGGCGGAAGAGAATGCCAAGATTCTCGGTAAGCCGGAAGGCGAGCCCCCGGGCCAGACCTTCGAGATCCTCGGCATGGGTCAGGTCGTCGAGCGGCTTGAGGACGGTCGCGATCTGGTGGTTGACGTAACGGTCGATCCGGGCGGCGACCACATCGCGGGCCTGGCCCTCGAGCTGATCGTCGGCGAGAAGCACGACGCGCGGCTTGAGAACATGGTCGCCGGACACGAGCCGGCCCACCGGGTCGCCGAGCCAGCGCACGGTACCGTCGCTGCCGAGCGCGAAATCGCTATTGCCGGAAGCGTGCAGGCGCGCGGCGCGGGCCTCGAACTCCAGCGCCAGGGCCTTCTGCGCGGCGGCGGTCGCTGCCTGCGCATCGCCGGCCTCGGCCGACTGATCGACGATGAAACGGAATCCCGCCAACTGGCCGACATGATGGCCTTCGACGAAGACGTCCCCGTTTACACTGATTTCCGCTTCGAGCATCGCATTTTCTCTCAACCGCCTCATGAGCACCGATGTCCTGCGGTCAACGAAGCGTTTCGTCAACCTCTCATGCAGTGCATCGGACAATCGGTCCTCTATTTCCCGTGCCTTTTCCTGCCAGTGTGTCGGATCGGCAAGCCAGTGCGGACGGTTGGAAATATAGGTCCATGTCCGGATCTGGGATATTCTTGCAGCCAGCGTATCGATGTCGCCGGCCGTCGAATCGCAACGTCGCACCTGTTCGGCGAGATAATCCTCGCGCACCGCGCCGTGCCGCACAAGGTCACGATAGAGCGTTGCGATGATATCGGCGTGCTGCGCCGGAGCGATCCGGCGGTAATCGGGAAGCGCGCAGACATCCCAGAGGAGTTCGACCGCCTTCGGCGAGGTAGCCATGTCGCGGACCTCGAAATCGCTGGCGAGATGTTCGAGCGCGCGCTGGTCGACCGCCGGCAGGGCCCGGGTGAGTCCCTGCACCGGCGGGGTCTGTTCGAGACTGTCGATCAGGCTCTTCAAGCTCGAGAAGTCAAGCGCCTTGGAACGCCATTGCAGGATGCGCACCGGTTCGACGACGTGGCTTTCCAGCCGCTCGACCAGTTCATCCTCTAACGGCTGAACCCGCGCCGTTACCCCGAAAGTGCCGTCGCGCAGGTGCCGACCGGCGCGGCCGGCGATCTGGGCGAATTCGCCCGTCGTCAGACGGCGGTGAGTATAGCCGTCGAACTTGCGCTCTTGGGCAAACGCCACATGGTCGACATCGAGATTGAGCCCCATGCCGATCGCGTCGGTCGCGACGAGGAAATCGACGTCGCCGTTCTGGTAGAGTTCGACCTGGGCATTGCGGGTGCGCGGGCTCAGCGCCCCGAGCACCACCGCCGCGCCGCCACGCTGGCGCCGGACCAGTTCGGCGATCGCATAGACCTCGTCGGCCGAGAACGCGACGATGGCCGAGCGCCGCGGCAGCCGGGTAATCTTCTTCGATCCCGCATAGAGGAGCTGCGACAGTCGCGGCCGCTCGACCACGGTGATGCCGGGGAGCAATTGTTCGAGAATACCGCGCACGCTTCCCGAACCCAGAAGCAGCGTCTCCTCCCGGCCCCTGAGGCCGAGAATCCGGTCGGTGAAAACGTGGCCGCGCTCAAGATCGCCGGCAAGCTGAACCTCGTCGATCGCCACGAAGGCGACATCGGCCTTCTGCGGCATCGCCTCGACGGTGCAGACCGAGTAACGCGCCTTGGGCGGCGTGATCTTTTCCTCACCGGTCACCAGCGAGACATGGGCGGCGCCCACCTTCTCGACCATCCGCTGATAGACCTCGCGCGCCAGCAACCGCAGCGGCAGGCCGATCACCCCGGACGAGTGGGCGGCCATCCGCTCGATCGCAAAATGGGTCTTGCCGGTATTGGTCGGACCGAGAACGGCAGTCACACCGCGACCCGAAAGGATCAGCGGCTGGCGTTCGGATCTGGCCAGGGCGGCCTTGTCATGCGGGGATTTCGGGAAGGCGGACATCCGTGTCCTGTGTCTGTACCGGCGGAGCCGGACTGTCTCATCGATGCGGGTGGCGCTGAGGCGCTCCTGAGCCCCTATATAAGACTTCCCGGCCGGTGGTGAAAGCCGCTTTCCCAAGCCCTCCAATTAACATTTGGAACAGGGATGGAACGAATCGGCGACGAATCACTGACTCGCACGGGTTGTGGATTTGTTCACGGCTATATCTGGCGCGATTCCCGCAATCGGACACAAAATCGTGAATCGGCCAGGCACCCGCACCCTTCCAAACACCCCCAAAAGGTTAACAGGCCGGATTCCTCTTCCGCTTCGGAGTCAAGCAGCGTCGGATTCGCTCTGCAGGGGGTGCTGTTTTGTTAACCTTTTCAATCCCCTGCCGGGCGAGAATGCGAAGAAGGGATGTTTTGCGTTAACTTTCGGAACGCCGGAGGAACGAATCGGCGACGAATCAGAGACCGGCCGGTATTCCCGCTTTGTTCCGGCCACATCTTGTGCCGAACCGGGGCCCCGGACACAAAAAACCGCCGCCCGTGACAGGCGGCGGCGGGACGGCATGAGCTCTTCGTTAACCTTTGACGACAAGTTCGCCCAAAATCGTCCTCGCGCACCGCGTGTGGCGTTAACCTCTCGCCGCGGGAACGACGGCGCCGATACGGCTGAGCCGGCCGGGTTCAGGAGAAGAACTGGCCACCGTTGGCCGAGATCGTCGATCCGGTGATGAAGCTGGAATCCTCGGAGGCGAGGAAGACCACGCAACGGGCGATTTCCTCGGGCTCGCCGAGACGTCCGACGGGGATCTGCGGGATGATGCGCTCGTTGAGCACCTTCTCGGGCACCGCGCGGACCATCTCGGTCCCGATATAGCCCGGACAGACGGCATTCACCGTGATTCCGGCGCGCGCGCCTTCCTGGGCGAGTGCCCGGGTAAAGCCGATGTCGCCGGCCTTGGAGGCCGAATAGTTGGCCTGCCCCGCCTGTCCCTTCTGGCCGTTGACCGAGGAGATGTTGATCACCCGCCCGAACTTGCGGTCGCGCATGCCGCCCCACACCGGATGGGTCATGTTGAACAGACCCGTGAGATTGGTGTTGATCACCTCGTTCCACATCTCCGGCGTCATCTTGTGGAACATCGCATCGCGGGTGATGCCGGCATTGTTGACCAGCACCTCCACCGGACCGAGTTCGGTCTCGACCTTCTCTATACCTTCCTTGCAGGCGTCGTAGCTCGAGACGTCCCACTTGTAGGCCTTGATGCCCGTCGCATCGGAGAAGGCCTTCGCCTTCTCGTCATTGCCGGCATAGGTCGCCGCCACCTTGTATCCCGCGTCGCGCAACGCCAGCGAGATCGCCTCGCCTATACCGCGCGTGCCGCCGGTCACCAATGCTACTCGTGCCATAAAAGCCTTCCTCCCTTGGCTGGGGCGAACGGTCTTTCCGGTCTCAAATTGCCGGAGTTGAGGGCCGTCCGCCCGTTATGGATTTCTTCCCGGTGCCCTCACATGCTCTCGACGCACAGAGCCACACCCATGCCGCCGCCGATGCACAGCGTGGCGAGCCCCTTCTTGGCGCGCCGGCGTTTCATTTCGAAAACCAGGGTGTTGAAGATGCGCGCACCCGAGGCGCCGACCGGGTGCCCGATGGCGATCGCCCCGCCGTTGACGTTGACGATGTCGGGGTTCCAGCCCATGTCCTTGTTGACCGCGCAGGCCTGTGCCGCAAACGCCTCGTTGGCCTCCACGAGATCGAGATCGTCGACCTTCCAGCCGGCCTTTTCGAGCGCCTTGCGCGAGGCCGGAATCGGCCCGGTGCCCATGATCTGCGGATCGACACCCGCGGTCGCCCATGAGACGATCCGCGCCATCGGCGTGATACCGCGCCGCGAGGCTTCGTCGGCGGTCATCAGCACCACCGCGGCCGCGCCGTCGTTGATGCCCGAGGCATTGGCCGCCGTCACCGTGCCTTCCTTGTCGAAGGCCGGACGCAGCTTGCCGACGCTCTCCGCCGTCACCCCGTGCTTGATGTACTCGTCGTCCTCAACGATCGTGTCGCCCTTGCGGCCCTTGACGGTGAAGGGAACGATCTCGTCCTTGAACCTGCCGGCTTTCTGCGCGGCTTCCGCCTTGTTCTGCGAGGCCACCGCGAAGGCGTCCTGCTCGTCGCGCGAGAGCTGCCACTGGCGCGCGACGTTCTCCGCCGTGTTGCCCATGTGATAGCCGTAGAAGGCGTCGGTGAGACCGTCCTTGAGCATGGTGTCGATCATCTTGAAATCACCCATCTTCACGCCGCTCCTGAGATGCGCGCAATGCGGTGCCATCGACATGGATTCGTGCCCGCCGGCAACGATGATGCCGGCATCGCCCATGGCAATCTGCTGCATGCCTATGGCGATGGTGCGCAGGCCCGAGCCGCAGAGCTGGTTGAGCCCCCAGGCGGTGGTTTCCTGCGGGCATCCGGCAGCCATGGCGGCCTGGCGGGCGGGGTTTTGCCCCTCGCCGGCGGCGAGGATCTGACCCATGATGACTTCGTCGACTTCCTTCGGGTCGACGCCTGCGCGCTCGAGCGCCGCGGTGATGGCCGCGGCTCCGAGTTCGTGCGCCGGGACATTCGCAAATGCACCATTGAACGACCCCACCGGGGTCCGGGCAGCACTGGCGATGACGATTTCGGCTGTACTCATGGTCGTTTCCTCTAATTGCTATCTTTGCTTTCGAAGGTGCCGCAGCGTCTTAACCATGTCAAATATTTCCGGGTTCGGGCCTCCCCGCAAATAGTCGAAGACTGATATGTTTTGCGCCGCAACAAAGGGGTGTTGCGGAACCGGTATTGCTTTGGGTTCGCCGCAACGCACAAAAGAATTTGTCAGAGCGACGGGTTTTCGCCTAGAGTCGTGATACGACGAAAGCTTGGTCTTTCACCTCGAGGAGGAGAGTGCATGGCAAAGAAAGACGGACCGGTCATCATCAAGAAATATGCGAACCGGCGCCTCTACAACACCGGAACGAGCACCTATGTGACGCTCGACGATCTGGCGGTCATGGTGAAGAAAGGAGAGGACTTCACCGTGCAGGACGCCAAGTCGGGTGAGGACATCACCCACTCGGTGCTCACCCAGATCATTTTCGAGCAGGAATCCAAGACCGGCAACACGCTTCTGCCGGTGTCGTTCCTGCGCCAGCTCATCTCCTTTTACGGCGATCAGCTTCAGATGGTGGTGCCGAGCTATCTCGAACAGTCCATGGCGGCGCTGTCCGAACAGCAGGAGCAGGTCCGCGACCAGCTTTCCAAGCAGCTCGGCGAAAACCCCATGACCCGCAACATGCAGATCCCCATGCAGATGATGGAGGAAACCGTGCGCCGGAACACCGAGATGTTCCAGAAGGCGATGGCGATGTTCTCGCCCTTCGCAATGGGTGCGCAGCCGCCGGCACGGGAGGAAACCAGGAAGCCGGTGGCTGACAAGGACATCGACGATCTCAAGACCCAGCTCAAGGCGCTGCAGGACAGGATCGATTCCATCGGCAGCTGAGCCGCCGCGGAGATCCGTCTTCCACGGGCCGGAAACACAGCTTTGACCAAAAAGGGCCGCACCCGTGTGTGGCCCTTTTCCGTTCCCCGCTTTACCTTGCGCCGAAACCGGCCGGACCCTCCGCCCGGTCATTCGAAACCGTCAGGGAGCCTGAACGCCCATGTCCGCCATCACGCTTGCAAAGGCCAACCGCATCATCACCGCCGCTTTCGCCAAGGGGAAGGAACTGGACCTCGCGCCGCTCACGGTCGTCGTGCTCGACGCCGGCGGACAGCCCGTTTCCGTGCAGCGTCAAGACGGCTCGTCAATGATGCGTTTCGACATCGCCACCGGCAAGGCATGGGGCGCGCTGGCGCTTGGCATGGGATCGCGGAAGGTCGGCGCCATCGCTGTCGAGCGGCCGCACTTCTTCCAGGGGCTTTCCGGTGTCTCCGGCGGCCGCATGGTGCCGGTGCCGGGCGGTGTATTGGTGCGCGACAAGAAGGGCGCGATCATTGGCGCCGTCGGCATCACCGGCGACACCTCGGACAATGACGAGGCCTGCGCGATCGCCGGCATCGAGGCCGCCGGCTTCACCCCCGACGCCAGCTGAGCCGACGGGCGACTACAAGCCGATCGAGACGTCTCGACCCGCCGAGCGGATCGAGACGGAAAAGCCTGCGATCACGTCGATGAAGGCGATCGCCATCAGGATGAAGAAGATGTCGGTCGCCGCCTGCGCCACCAGCAGGAACTCGACGAGAAAGGCGATGAAGATGAAGGTCGAGAGCAGGTGGTCAATCACCGACCAGGATCCTGTCCGCGTCGCCTTCAGGATCTCGATGAAGAGCAGCACCAGAGCGACGACGATCAGCAGGTCGCCGACATTCATCGACCAGACGGCCCCCGACATCATCGGGATTTCGACCAGCGTCGACGACAGGCTGGAGAGCGCGCTTCCGCCGAAGCCGGCGATGACGACGTTATAGGCGATGAACGGCACGATCATCAGCGGTATGGCGGCGAGCATGAAGGCCTCCCGGCTCGGGTTGAAATCCGATGCCCGGGCCTGAGGCCGCGCGGGCGGCGTGACTGTGCCTTTTCGGGACGGGCGCGACAAGGCCGGCCGGCGAATTTTTACCCGTAAGAAGCGATCAAATACGAAAAGCCGGCCCGTCGGGCCGGCTCGTCACACCCACATCCGGGAAGGATGGATCAGGCGTTTTCCTTGGGCGTCAGCACCTGGCGACCGCGATACATGCCGGTCTTCAGATCGATGTGGTGCGGGCGGCGCAGTTCGCCGGAATTCTTGTCCTCGACATAGGTCGGGGCCTTCAGTGCATCGGCCGCGCGACGCATACCGCGCTTGGACGGGGAGGTTTTACGCTTCGGAACAGCCATGACGTACTCCAGTTCGATAATTCGGCACACGCGGCGCCCGGCTCAACAAGCCCGCCTTGCATGTGCAATTTCGGAAATTGGGCGGGCTTATACAGTGAAGAGAGGTCTTTGACCAGACTCTTCTTGCCGCTTTTTTATTACCCAGGCCCGGCGCGCGGGCTTTTCGCGACCGGCTGAGCGCTATCTAGATTTCCTCTTCAGGGATCACCGCCGTTTCGGCGCGCGACGCGGCCTCCCATTCCTGCCAGGCAGGCAACGCCTTCATCCGGTCCATATAGCCGCGCGATACATCCGACACATCGAAATCGTAGACATCGAGGCGATTGACCACGGGAGCGAACATCGCGTCGGCGATGGAGAAATCTCCGCACAGGAACGGGCCTCCGGACTCGTCGAGCGAGGTTGCCCAGAGGGTCTCGATCCGCGTGACATCTCGAAGAATGGCGTCATTTACGGCGATCTTCGACCGCGCGCGGCGGATATTCATGTGACAGGTGCCGCGCAGCGCGTGGAACCCGGCGGCCATCTCGCAGGCCATGGCCATGGCGCGGCTGTGCCAGAGGGGATCGGCGGGCCAGAGACCGGTTTCAGGGAACTTGCGCGCCACGTGATCGAGAATGGCGAGCGATTCCGGGATCAGGAGCCCCCCATCCTCCAGGAGCGGCACCTTGCCCGTCGGCGACAGCGCCTTGATTTCGGGATTGCCGGCCGGAAAATCGAACCAGAGCTGCACTTCCTCGAAATCCACGCCCGACTGGCGCATGCCGATCCAGGGGCGGAACGACCAGGACGAATAGTTCTTGTTACCGATATAGAGCTTCATGCGGCGGGACTTTCCTGCTGTGGCTCCGGACATGTTTCACATAAAGCGCGCCGCGGACCAGTTCATTCTGTTGAGCTAGTCATAAAGGCATTTGATGTAGGCGCCCGACTGGCGTGCCCGCGTCTCGATCGTTCCCGCCAGCCGGCTGAGATTGCGCGTCGGCTGCGCCGGATTGCGCTCGATCGGATTGGGGAGCGTAACGGCCAGAAGGGCTGCCTGACGGCGCGAAAGATCCCGCGCCGAGACACCGAAATAGGTCTGCGATGCCGCCTCGATACCAAACACGCCCGGCGCCCATTCGGCGACGTTGAGATAGATTTCCATCGTCCGCTTCTTGCCCCAGACCGTGTTGCTCCACATCGCCAGCGGGATCTCGAGCCCTTTGCGCACTACTGTGCGCGAGTTGGTGAGGAACAGGTTCTTCACCGTCTGCATCGGGATGGTACTCGCGCCCCGCGTCGCCTCGCCCTCGAGCGCATCATCGATGACGGCGTTGAGCTCGTCCCAATCGACGCCGTCATGCGAACAATATTGCCCGTCCTCGGACATCATCACCGACTGCACCAGAACCGGCGCGATATCGTCGAAGGCGATCCATTGGCGTTCGTAGCTCCGTCCGGTCAGCATCTCGCCGAGCATGAGCGTCGAGACCGGCTTGACGGAATGGGGCTTGTACAGGACGACCAGGAGGTAGGGGAGCAGAAGCAGCGCCAAGATGGCGATGACCACCCACACCACGATCCGGAAGACCGACCATCGTCGCTTGCGCCCTCTGCCCTGTGTATGGTTTGCCACGCGTTCCGCCCTGCCCTTCCAAAGAGTTGCCGCGTCCGATTGCATAGCCGCCTTTGGCAACCATTGCCAAGCCGCTCGACGCACCGATCCGGGATTGATGCACATGATCCCCCGTGGCAAGACAGCGCCATGACAACGAAGAGCAGTACAGAGTTCGCCCGCCGCCTCACCGATATTGCCGGAGAGGTGAGCGGTTTTCTCGATGATCGGCTGGCTGCCGCCGGCGGCGATGCTGCGCCGTGGCCTGAGAAACTGGCCGCCGCGATGCGCCACGGCGCTCTCAACGGCGGCAAGCGGTTGCGGCCGTTTCTCGTTCTCGAGACGGCGAGAATGCTGGGCGGCGACCCGAAAGCGGCAATGTACGCGGCCGCCGCGCTTGAATGCATTCACTGCTATTCCCTGATCCATGACGATCTTCCGGCCATGGACGACGACGACATGCGCCGCGGCCAGCCCACCGTTCACATCGCCTTCGACGAGGCGACCGCGATTCTGGCGGGCGACGCGCTTCTGACCTTCGCCTTCGAGCTCCTGGCCGATGCGGACAATCCCGCCACCCCCAACGTCAAGCTCCAACTCGTCCGCCGGCTGGCGACGGCCTCCGGCGCGGGAGGGATGGTCGGCGGCCAGCTCCTCGACCTCGCCGCCGAGACCACCAGCCCGACCGAAGCCGAAATCATGACGATGCAGGCGATGAAGACCGGCGCCCTGCTCCGGTTCGCCTGCGAGGCCGGCGCCATCGTCGCCGGCGCGGATGGGGAAACCGTAAGCCGGATGCGACATTTCGGAGAAGCGGTCGGATCGGCGTTCCAGCTGGCCGATGACCTGCTCGACGCCACCGCGGATGCCGCCGTGCTCGGAAAAGCGACCGGCAAGGACGCCGGACGGAACAAGGGCACCTATCTGTCGCTCAACGGCATAGAGAAGACCCGCGCGCGCTGCGCCGAACTCGTCGAGGAGGCCAACGCGCAGGTGGCGCCCTATGGCGAGGACGCCGCGCTGCTACGGGAAGCCGCGACCTACATTGCCCGCCGCGACAAATAGTGTCGGCATAGCAATTCCGACGTTTTTACGGGAGTTGCAGTCTATTTGTTAACTATATCAAAGCGATTATCGGCGTCAGAGTAGGATCGCCAAGGTTTTCGCGCGCCATGAAAAATTCCAACCTCGCCACACATCGCTATCTGACAGTATTCCGGGTCGGCTACATCGCTGCCCTGACTGCGATCGCGGTACTTTGCGGATATTTTTTCGGTCGTCCAGCGCGAGCAGAACACCCTCGTTGCCGAAATCGGCATTTTCTCGCGCCAGCTTGCAACCCTTGATGCCGCCATGCGCGCGCAGGCGCTCCAGGCTTCGAAGTTCACCGAGCAGTACAAGGCATTCGGCCAAATGCCGGATCTTGATACGGTGGGCATGACCTTGATGGAGAAGCGCGAGTACCGCGAGAACAGGAAGATCGACCCCGACATCATCTCCGTTCGGAACGCCTTCGACTACCGGACCGCCAAGGGCCGCGAGAACCTCGCCTCTGTCGAGAAGATCTGGCCGATCCTGCCGGAAGCGCTCAGAACCCAGATATTGCGCAACGCCCGACTTCTCGATCCAGCCGATCCTTTCGCCAACCACCGGCATTTCGTCGACCGGCAGGCGCCTGGCTCCATGCGCACAAAGGCCGACGTCTACTGGACGAGCAGCAAGATGGCCTCGCTCTACACCAATACGCTCGAGCCCGCGAACATCGAGATCCAGACCCAGATTCGCTTCTATCTCGCAAAGCTGTCGCAGACTGCCGGCAAGACGCTCGAGACGTATCTGATGTTCACCTTCGGCGCGCTGGTCTTCCTCGGCTTCTGCGTCTTCCTGCCGATCGATCTCCTTATCCGCCGGATCGTGCGCAATCTGCAGAACAAGACGGCCGAGGCGGCCAGAGCCCTTGTCGAGGCCCGCGCCGCGGACCGGGCCAAGTCGGAATTCCTCGCCACGATGAGCCACGAGATCCGCACGCCGATGAACGGCGTTCTCGGCATGGCAGAACTGCTCGTGCGCACCGATCTCGACACCCGCCAGCGCACCTTCACGGATGTCATCCTGAAATCGGGCAACGCGCTTCTCGAGATTATCAACGACATTCTCGACTATTCGAAGATCGAGGCCAACCAGATGGTCCTCGACAAACGCTCCTTCTCGATCGCCGACACGGTCGAGGACGTGGCGACGCTCATGTCGGCGCGCGCCGCGGAGAAGGATCTCGAACTCATCGTCCGCCTCCGTCCCACCCTGCCCGCCCGCCTTCTTGGCGACCCGTCCCGCTTCCGTCAGGTCATCACCAACCTGCTTGGCAATGCTGTGAAATTCACTGAAACCGGCAATGTCATGATCGACGTCGATTGCCGGGAGATCACGCCGGATGATGCCGAGAGCGGAACGGAAAACGCGGCCGAACGTGTCGTGATCTCGGTGCGGGTAACCGACACAGGCATCGGCATTCCTCCGGAAAAGCTCAAGTCGATTTTCGACAAGTTCAGCCAGGTCGACGGCTCCTCCACCCGCCGCCACGAAGGCACCGGCCTCGGCCTCGCCATCGCCTCGCGTCTTATCAACCTCATGGGCGGCCAGATCGGCGTGGAAAGCGAGCCCGGCAAGGGATCGGTCTTCTCCTTCGAGGTCGAGATGGACGTCGATACCGTCGCCAACGCGGAAGCCTCGGCCGTCACCGCCATCGATGACGCACGCGTTCTGATCGTCGACGACATCGAGATCAACCGGATGATCCTGACCGAGCAGTTGCGCGGATGGGGCATGGACTGCGTCGCCGTCGATGGCGGCCAGATGGCGCTCGATTTCCTCGAGCACGCCGCCACCGGCATGGGGATCGAGGTCGATCTGGTGATCCTCGACTTCCAGATGCCGGGCATGTCCGGTGCCGAGGTGGTGCAGAAAGTCCGCGGCAATCCGGCTATCGCCGAGACGCCCATTCTGCTCCTGTCCTCGGTGGACCAGGCAACCAAGCTCGATGCGCTGAACGGCCTACGGATCGATGCGACGCTGACCAAGCCGACGCGCAATCGCGAACTGCGTGCCGCGGCCGAGGAAATCATCCGCCGTCATCGCATGATCGAGGCCACGAAAGCGAAGACACAGGCTGCCGAAAAGATTTCCGAGAAGGAGCCGCCCGTTACTGAGGCGTCCGAGGCCGCCGCGCCCGCGGCTGCATCCGCACCTGAGGACAATCTGCCGGATGCGACGGGCAAGATTCTCGTGGCCGAGGACAATCCGGTCAACCAGATCGTCTTCCAGCAGTCGCTGGCGGCCCTCGGTCGCGAGCATGTACTGGTCGAGAACGGCCGTGAAGCCGTGGCGGCCTGGACCAAGGCAAGACCCTCGGTCATCCTGATGGATATCTCCATGCCGGAGATGAACGGATACGAAGCCACCGCCGAGATCCGCCGGCTGGAACAGGAGCAGAGCCTGCCGGGCACCGTCATCATCGCGGTAACGGCACACGCCATGCAGGGCGACGAGGATCGCTGCCTGGCCGCCGGTTTCGACGACTATCTCTCCAAGCCTGTCTCCGTGGACAAGCTGGGCGCCAAGCTCCAGCGCTGGCTGCCCGATGCCGAGCAGCACGCCGTCGCCTGACTTTTAGCGGTCGTCAGCCTGCCTGTTCGAGAGCAGCGGCCGTCTCGCCGTTGCCGAAGCGCCGTTCGATATAGTCGGCAACCATCTCCTGGAATTCCTCGGCGATCTTCGGGCCGCGCAGCGTTGCGGCCTTCTGCCCGTCAACGAAGACGGGGGCGGCGGGCGATTCACCGGTTCCCGGAAGCGAGATGCCAATATCGGCGTGCTTGGATTCGCCCGGGCCGTTGACGATACAGCCCATGACGGCGACCTGCAGCGCCTCGACGCCGGGATATTTCTCGCGCCAGACCGGCATGTTGCGCCTGAGATCGTCCTCGATTGTGCGCGCCAGTTCCTGGAAGACGGTTGAGGTCGTCCGCCCGCAGCCCGGGCAGGCCGCCACCACAGGCAGGAACTGCCGGAAGCCCATGACCTGCAGAAGTTCCTGGGCGACGACGACTTCCTTCGTGCGGTCACCGCCCGGTTCCGGTGTCAGCGAGATGCGGATCGTGTCGCCGACGCCCTGCTGCATGACGATGGCGAGTGCTGCCGACGAGGCGACGATCCCCTTGGACCCCATGCCCGCCTCGGTGAGACCGAGATGAAGGGCGTGATCGGAGCGTTTGGCGAGTTCGAGATAGACGGCGATCAGGTCCTGCACCTGGCTGACCTTGGCCGACAGGATGATGCGGTTGCGCGGCAGCCCCGTCTGCTCTGCCAGTTCGGCGGAAAGAAGCGCGGACTGGATGATCGCTTCCCGCATCACGGCACGCGCGCTCATCGGCGAGCCCTGCGCCTGGTTCTCGTCCATCAGCTTGGTCAGGAGGGCCTGATCGAGCGAGCCCCAGTTCACGCCGATACGGACGGGCTTGGAATGCAGGACAGCCTTTTCGATGATCTCGATGAACTGCTTGTCCTTCTTTTCCTTGAAGCCGACATTTCCAGGATTGATCCTGTACTTGGCGAGCGCCTCGGCGCAGGCCGGATGATCGGCGAGCAGCTTGTGGCCGATATAGTGAAAGTCGCCGACCAGCGGCACGTCGATGCCGAGCCGTTCGAGCCGCTCGCGGATGCGCGGCACGGCCGCCGCGCTCTCGTCGCGGTCGACGGTGATGCGGACGATCTCGGAGCCCGCGCGATGGAGCGCGGCCACCTGCGCGACCGTTGCATCGACGTCGGCAGTATCGGTGTTGGTCATCGACTGGACGACGACCGGCGCGCCGCCACCGACGATGACGCCGCCGACATCGACGGCGACGCTTGAGCGTCGTGCGAGCGGACCATCTATTTCGGACATGGGGGCCTCTTCTGCTGTACGAGAGCTTGTGGCTGGGTCGCGCTTTCCGCGCGGCTTGTCAACTGGGCCGCTGTTTATGCGCCGTGTGTGGCAGCGGAATGTCAGTCAGGAGCGCGGGCTGTAGGCGCGAGCCGCCATCTGTGCCAGCAGGGTCATTTCAGCGGCGATCGCCTCGGAATCGGCCTGATGACCCTTGCCGCCGCCGCGCGACTTGATGCCCTCGACTGCATCTATGAGCAGCCGCGCGAGCGCCGCCGACCTCAAACCTCCGAGCCTCAGCCGTCCATCGGCTACCGCCTGGTCGAGCCAGTCGCGCAGAGCACCCTCCAGATCTGCGAACCATTCCTCGGTCAGATCGCCGCAGAGCTGCTCGTTGACGCCGGCGAGCTCCATTCCGTGCGGCGTGGCCATCAGCTCCCGGAAGGGCGCGACGAAGGCGGCGTCGAAAAACGCCTCCAGCCCGTCGGCGATGCTGGTTTTCGCCGCAAGCACCCCGCGGGCATTCTGCGCCACCGCACCGAGGAACATCTCCACGAAGGTCCGGAAGATTGCCTCCTTGTTGCGGAAATGGGTGTAGAGCGCCGGTCGCGACATTCCCGCCGCGCGCGCTATGTCATCCATTGTCGTGCGCCTGAATCCGTAATTGGTAAAGACGTCGAGCGCGGCCTGGAGAACGGCCGCCCGACGCGGATCGAGCTCGTTGAAGCTGATGTCTGGCATGATTGACACACTGACATTTTTTGTTATTTTGTCAAGGATGATCGCCGGGAGGGAATCATGGAACTGCGCGTCAACGATACCATTCATCAGGTCGACGTCGAACCCGACATGCCCCTTCTCTGGGTGCTGCGCGACGAGCTTGGGATAACAGGGCCCAAATACGGCTGCGGCATCGCCCGCTGCGGCGCCTGCACGGTGCATGTCGATGGCATGGCGGTCCGCTCTTGCCAGATGCCGGTCGCCGACGCGGAAGGCAGCGAGATTACCACCATCGAGGGCCTTGGCACGTCAGAGGCGCTTCATGCTGTGCAGGCGGCTTGGGTCGAGCATCAGGTCGCCCAGTGCGGCTATTGCCAGTCCGGCCAGATCATGCAGGCGGCGAGTTTTCTCGAAACCAACGCCGAGC
>PAPH01000075.1 GCA_002709005.1 Hyphomicrobiales bacterium
CTTTCCTGGCGCGCAATGGAATAGGCCAGCGCAAGGCCGGCGCCGGAGGTGTCGGCATCGCGCGGCATGACGCCGAGCGGAAAGGCGAGGGCGCCGACTTCGAGGCCGCGCCGCCAGCCGAGCTTGCCGATATAGAGCGCCAGCCTGTAGTCACCTCTGGCCCGCGCCTTGTTGGCGAGAAGCGTGAATTCCCCCGGGCTTTCGATCGTTCGCGCCAGGTGAACATAAAACTGTCGCGCCCGCGCCTCGTTCCCTGTGGCCTGTAGCCGATCGAGTGCCTTGACGATCACCCGGTTGGCGAAGCGCGCGCGGTCGGAAGGCGAGGGCTGCGGGTCGGCGAATGCCGCCGGTTGTTCTTTCAGCGCCGATGCGGCCAGCTGGCCATAGAAACTGGCCGGATGCTCGGCGGCCTTGGCATAGAGCGAGGCCGGTTCGAGGGCGCGGGACGACTTCTTCTCCTTTTCAGCCGTTCTCGCGAGCCAGTAATAGGCACGTGCCCGCTCGGTCCGCGAACCGGCAAGCGTACGGAGACGTTGGAAATGCGCTTTCGCCTTCTCCGGATCATTCAGCCCGCGCAGCGCGTACCAGCCGGCGTGGAATTCGGCTTCCGCTGCGATTTTCGGATCCGTCGCGCGATGGGCGGAAGCCACCTTCCAGGCTTTTTCCGCTTCTCCCTTCTCCATAAGGCTGCGGCTGACGATGCGTTGTTCCACCCACCATTCCTCTGGATCGATCAGGTCGGAATCGCTGTCCGGCATCCTGTCGAACAAGGCGGCGGCCTCGTCGATCTTGTCGAGCTGACGCAGACGGCGGATTTCGAGATAGGTGAGGGCGGGATCGTCCCGGAAGGCTTCGTCTACCTTGTCCAAGGCGGTTTTGGCGCGTTGCGGGGCTTTGATCGTCTGAACCCACGCCTGATAGAGCGATTCCGCGCCCGCCAATCTGGATGGCTCCAGGGCGGCGCTAGTGCGGTCGCGGTACAAAAGCCTCTTCATGCGCGAGAGATAATCGGCCTTGGTGAAATACGGCTCGAACTCCTTGGCGAGCGCCGAAGCGGCGCGCGCATCGAGATCGACGTCGTTCCAGACCGCAAGCACGACCTTTTTGGCCTCGTCGTCGCGGCCGATCCGGCGAAACGCACGGGCAACCGCCGTCTTGCCGGCGATCGTCTCCGGAGACCGGTCCGCAAATGCCGCGAGCAGGCGCCTGGGCGAGGGGTTCTCGCGGTAGAACGCAACCTCGAAATTGGTGCGGATCGTCTCGGCACCCGGCCAGTCGGCGAAGCGCGTTTCGGCGGCTGCCAGATCATCGGAAGTGAGGCCTGCGCTGCGGCTCATCGCCATGCTCCAGCCCAGTATCCGCGCGTCGAGCCCTTCCGGATCGAGCCGCGAGAGAATATCGCGAACTTCCTCCAGATTCCCGCGGTCGAGTGCCACCAGACCGTTTTCCAGCGTTGCCTCGACGATGATGGCACCATTCTCATCGAGCCGGGGCTTTTCGAGCGGAACCGGCATGGGAACGTCGAGCGCATGGGCCGCACCGCCGCCGAAGGACAGCGGCAGCGCGAGTGCCAGAAGGGTCACAAGTCTATGGCGGCGCGGTTTCATCGCGATTGCGGTCGTTCCATTTTTTGAGGCCTGAACCCTCGTCGCTCGGGCGGGGATGAGATTGCAAAGTTTATCGTTGATCAATCCGGCGGAAATTTGGTTCTGATGTCGAACCCTGCTCCATCAATGGCCACAATTGCTGATTTTGGCCGCAAAATTTGGAATGCGTCCGGGGGCAAACCTTTCCCATTGTTCGAAATTCCTGTAACGGCAAGGCTTGACGGCGGACCGGTAGGAAACCGCGAGACAATTCGGGAGACGAGAATGTTCAAGGGTTCGATTCCGGCGCTGGTTACGCCCTTCACCGCAGAAGGTGCGCTGGACGAGGCTGCCTTCGCAGCCCATGTCGACCGCGTGGTCAAGGCGGGCAGCCACGGCGTGGTGCCGGTCGGTACCACAGGTGAATCGCCGACCTTGAGCCATTCCGAACACAAGCGCATCGTCGACCTGTGTGTCGAGACCGTCGCCGGTCGCGTGCCGGTGATCGCAGGCGCGGGGTCGAACAACACCGTCGAGGCGATCGATTTCGCCCAGCACGCCGAAAAGGCCGGTGCCAACGCGATCCTCGTGGTCACGCCCTATTACAACAAGCCGACGCAGCGCGGGCTTTATGCGCATTTCTCGGCGATTGCAGATTCCACCTCGCTGCCTATCATCATCTACAATATCCCCGGGCGTTCGGCGGTCGACATGTCGGTCGAAACGATGGCGGCGCTCGCACGCGACTACGAGACGATCGTCGGCGTGAAGGACGCGACGGGCAATCTGGCGCGGGTCGCCGACCAGCGTATGGCCTCAGGCCCCGATTTCGTGCAGATCTCGGGCGAGGACGCGACCGCCGTCGGCTTCAATGCCATGGGCGGCGTCGGCTGCATCTCGGTGACGGCGAACGTCGCGCCGGCGCTTTGTTCCGAGTTGCAGGAGGCCACGCTTTCGGGGGACTATGCCAAGGCGCTCGAACTGCAGGACAAGCTGATGCCGCTTCACAAGGCGATCTTCACGGAGCCGGGCGTTTGCGGAACCAAATACTGCCTGGAACGTCTTGGCCATATGGGCGGCACGGTCCGCTCTCCGCTGACCGAGGTCGGCCCCCAGACGGCTGCGCTTCTCGACGCGGCAGTGACACATGCGGGACTGAACATCTGATATGGCTTCACCGAGGAAGGACACGGACCAGAACGGAAAGGTTGTCGCCGAAAACCGCAAGGCCCGGTTCAACTACGAGATCCAGGAAACATTCGAAGCGGGGCTGGAACTGACCGGCACCGAAGTCAAGTCGTTGCGCGAAGGTGCGGCGAACATCGCAGAGTCCTACGCCTCGTACGAAGATGGCGAGATGTGGCTCATCAATTCCTATCTGCCGGAATATCTGCAGGGGAACCGCTTCAATCACGATCCCCGCAGGCGCCGCAAACTGCTTCTGAAAGCGCGGGAGATCGCCCGGCTGTCAGACGCGGTTGCGCGCGACGGAATGACGCTCATTCCGCTCAAGATCTATTTCAACAGTCGCGGGATGGCGAAGTTGCTGCTGGCGCTCGGCAAGGGCAAGAAACTCCATGACAAGCGCGAGACAGAGAAGAAGCGCGACTGGAATCGCCAGAAGGCCCGGCTCATCCGCGAGCACGGATAGGACGGTCCGCTGCGGCCAGAAAGCCTGAAACCTCCGAGAAGACTGCCTCGAACATCTCCGGTGTCAGCCGTCCGGTATTCACGTTGTAGCGTGAGCAGTGATAGCTCGAAAAAATCCGTATGCCGTCAATCTGCGATGTCGCCCCGTGGCCGAAGGGATGGCGGGACAGACGCGCTCCCATTGTCCGCACGAGGCTGTCATGGGCGATCTTGCCGAGCGTGACGGCGGCTTCGAGGTTCGGCAGGCTTTTCAGCGTGGATTCGAGGAATTTCCGGCAGGTGGCAATTTCGGCTCCCGTCGGATGGTTGGCGGGCGGAACGCAACGCACAGCATTCGAGATTGCGGTGTCGACAAGGTCCAGCCCGTCATCGGCGCGGTTTTCAAACCTGCCGCGGGCAAATCCTGTCCTGATCAGCGTTGGATAGAGAAGATCGCCTGATGCATCGCCTGTAAAGGCGCGCCCGGTGCGGTTGGCGCCCTTGAGCCCGGGCGCCAGCCCGAGGATGAGCAGCCGAACGCTATCGGGACCTTCCGGCGGAAACCAGGTCGGCACCGGGGCATTGAACCAGTCCGGATTGTCCTTGCGCGACCGCCGAATGGTAGCGCGCAGGCGCGGGCAAAGCGTGCAATCGCGGGGAGGATCGGTTCTCAAGGCTGACCGGTTCCGTTTGGGTCGAGACGACCTCAATCGTCGTAGAATTCGTCCTCGTCCTGCCGGACAGGGGCGGGACGCGGGGGACGCTCCGAGGGGTCGCGACCGATTTCCTTTTTCAGCGACACGAGATCGATGAAGTGGTCGGCCTGACGGCGCAGATCGTCGGCGATCATTGGCGGCTGGGTTGACAGCGAAGAGACCACGGACACCTTGCGTCCCTTGCGCTGGAGCGCTTCGACGAGGGTGGTGAAATCGCCGTCGCCAGAGAAGATGACGAGATGGTCGACGACCTCGGCCTGCTCCATGGCGTCGATGGCGAGTTCGATGTCCATGTTGCCCTTGATCTTCCGCCGGCCGGAAGAATCGGTGAACTCCTTGGCGGCCTTGGTCACCCCCTTGTACCCGTTGTAATCAAGCCAGTCGATCAGCGGACGAATGGACGAGTATTCCTGATCCTCGATCAGCGCCGTGTAATAATAGGCTCTGAGCAGGTATCCCTTGCCTTGGAACGAGGAGAGAAGGCGGCGGTAGTCGATGTCGAAACCCAGGCTCTTCGAAGCTGCGTAAAGGTTGGCGCCATCGATGAAAAGGGCGATCTTCTCGCGTGAATCGAACATAATAAGCTCCTGAAAATGGTCTTCAAAATAAGGCGGTTGGTTGCCGTATGGTCAGTAACGCGCAAGCCGGTTCTCGGTTGCGCTGCCGGTAGTAGGAATTTCAGTATGCTCGCACTCGTTTCCACCATGCCTTATGCGCAGCCAAGTGGAAAGCCGGGTGGGCGTTGCAGGGAGGGGCGCCAGACTTCGATTCAATGGAAGAAATCGGCGATGGTGACTTGAATTTGCCGCATATGCGGTTTATCGAGCACGTTCATCCTGAAAAACCATTCAGAAGGACAGGCCATGGCCCGCGTCACAGTCGAGGATTGCATCGACAAGGTTGAGAACCGTTTCGAACTGGTGCTGCTTGCCAGCCACCGCGCCCGCCAGGTTTCCCAGGGCAGCCAGATCACGGTCGACCGCGACAACGACAAGAATCCGGTCGTCGCCCTGCGCGAGATTGCCGACGAAACGCTTTCGCCGGGCGATCTCAAGGAAGACCTGATCCATTCGCTGCAGAAGCACGTCGAAGTGGACGAGCCGGAACCCGATCACAGCAGTCTCATCGCCGCCGATCAGACGGCCGACGAGCCCGCCGCCGAGGAAGCCGCGGACGAGGGCGTTTCGTTTGCCTCGATGTCCGAGGAAGAGCTGCTCGCCGGCATCGAGGGACTTGTTCCGCCGGAAAAGAGCGACGACTTCTGATCGGATCCGGTTTCCGATTGAGACGAGAGAGTTTCGAATGCGCCGGCGGTCTGTCCTCGGCGCATTTTTCATTGGGTGATCTTTGAGTGTGTGATCGCGGGGTGCGCCGGACATGATGCGTCAGTACGAGCTCGTTGAGCGCGTGCACAAATACAAGCCTGACGTCAACGAGGCCTTGCTCAACAAGGCCTATGTCTATGCCATGCAAAAGCACGGCAAGCAGATGCGCGCGAGCGGCGACCCCTACATCTCCCACCCCCTCGAGGTGGCGGCGATCCTCACCGACATGAAGATGGACGAGTCCACGATCGCGGTGGCGCTTCTCCACGACACGATCGAGGATACCTCGGCGACCCGCGCCGAGATCGACGATCTCTTCGGCGAGGATATCGGCCGGCTGGTCGAGGGGCTGACAAAGATCAAGAAACTCGATCTCGTCACCAAACGCGCCAAGCAGGCCGAGAACCTGCGCAAGCTGCTGCTCGCCATCTCCGACGATGTCCGCGTGCTTCTCGTCAAGCTGGCCGACCGGCTCCACAACATGCGCACGCTCGAACACGTGCCGGAGCACAAGCGCGCCCGCATCGCCGAGGAGACGATGGACATCTATGCGCCGCTCGCCGGGCGCATGGGCATGCACGACATGCGCGAGGAACTCGAGGAGCTTTCCTTCAAGACCCTCAACCCGGAAGCCTACGAAACGGTCGTCAAGAAGCTCGATCACGTCTCGGGCGCCAAACAGGGGCTGATCCGGACCATCGAGGAGGATCTCGCGGCGTTGTTCGCCGCCGAGGGCGTGAAGGCCGAAGTGCGCGGACGGCGCAAGAAGCCCTATTCGGTCTTCCGCAAGATGCAGTCGAAATCGCTCTCCTTCGAGCAGCTTTCCGATATTTTCGGCTTCCGGATCATCACGGAGACGACGGCGGATTGCTATCGCGCGCTCGGTATCGTGCACACGCGCTGGCCAGTGGTGCCGGGTCGCTTCAAGGACTACATCTCGACGCCGAAGCAGAACGACTACCGCTCCATCCACACCACGATCGTGGGCCCGTCGCGCCAGCGCGTCGAACTGCAGATCCGCACCCGCGAGATGCACCAGATCGCCGAGATGGGCGTGGCCGCCCACACGCTCTACAAGGATGGCGAGGACGGTGAGGAAGCGGCGATCCGCACGAAGGATTCGCGCGCTTATGCCTGGCTGCGGCAGACGATCGATTCGCTCTCGGAAGGCTACAATGCCGAGGAATTTCTCGAGCACACCAAGCTCGAACTGTTCCACGACCAGGTGTTCTGCTTCACGCCGAAGGGCCAGCTTATCGCATTGCCGCGCGGCGCCACCTCGATCGATTTCGCCTATGCGGTTCATACCGATGTCGGCGACACCTGCGTGGGCTGCAAGATCAACGGCCGGATCATGCCGGTGGTGACCCGTCTCAACAATGGCGACGAAGTCGAGATTCTGCGCTCCGACAAGCAGGTGCCGCCGCCGGCCTGGGAAGAAGTGGTGGTCACCGGCAAGGCGCGTGCCGCGATCCGACGCGCAACCCGTATGGCCGTGCGCAAGCAGTATTCCGGCCTCGGGATGCGGATTCTCGAGCGCAGTTTCGACCGGGCCGGAAAGAAACTGTCGAAAGACGAACTGACACCCGTTCTGCACCGGTTGGGGCAGCGGGAGGTGGAGGACGTGCTGGCCGCGGTCGGGCGGGGCGAGCTTTCCTCCGAGGATGTTTTGAAGGCGGTCTATCCGAACTACCAGGAGGATCGGGTTGCCATCAAGCAGGGGACCAACGACGAAGGCTGGTTCAACCTGCGCAACACGGCCGGCCTCCTGTTCCGTCTTCCCGGCCTGTCGCGGTCGTCGAAAAGCGGATCCAGCCGGCGCAAGGGAAAGAAGAACGGGGCGTCGGTGCCGATCCGCGGCGTGGACGACAATTCGATCGTGCAGTTCGGAGCGGGCGGCGCGGTGCCGGGCGAGCGTATCGTCGGCATTCTCGAACCGGGGCAGGGGATCACGGTCTATCCGATTCAGTCACCGCAACTGACCAAGTTCGACGACGAGCCGCATCGCTGGATCGATATCCGCTGGGATATCGACGAAAACGACCGCACCCGTTTTCCGGCCCGCATCCAGTTGACGGCGATCAATGCGCCGGGAACGCTCGCGGAGATCACGGCGGTGGTCGCCGACAACGATACGAACATCCAGTCGATGGCGACGAGCCGGGTGGCGAGCGATTTCACCGATATGAGCTTCGAGCTTCAGGTCTGGGACATCAAGCATCTCAACCAGTTGCTCAGCCGTCTGAAGGCGCTGGACAGCGTGTCGTCGATCGAGCGGGTCTACGATTGATCCGCCGGAACTCCCTTGAACGGGGAGGGCCGCATTTACCAACTGTTGTCATGCTCGCGCGATAGTATTTTCGAGCGGGGCTGTCTGTGCGGGGCGGACTGTCTTAAGCTTGACACAAAGGGGCATCTATACCGGTCACATGCTTTTCCGTCGGCGTAAACCACTTGGATTTTGGGGGAGAACCCGCATTGCGCTCTGGCCGTCGCGCTCGTTTTCGCGCTCGTTCCAGTACTTCATCAAGCGCGTTCTCCGGCTGACGGCAACGCCGCATGCCATCGCGGCCGGCGTGGCTGCGGGTGTCTTCACCTCCTGCACGCCGCTTCTGGGCTTTCACTTCGTCATTTCCTTCGCGCTCGCCTATGTCATTGGCGGCAATCTTGTCGCCGCCGCCCTGGGCACGGCCTACGGAAATCCGATCTTCTTCCCCTTCATCTGGGCGATCACCTACAAGACCGGCAATTTCATTCTCGGCGAGGAAGGCGTTCGCGAGGGGCACCAGATCAATCTGCACGCCCTGCTCCGGCACCTCGACATGAGCCAGATCTGGGATCCGGTGCTCAAGCCGATGCTGATCGGCTCGATACCGCTCGGTCTGGTCTCCGGTTTGGCGTTTTACGTTCTCACCTACTGGTCCGTCAGCACATTTCAGGCGCGCCGGCGGCAGAGGCTTGCCAACAGGGCGAAAACGCGGCTAACCAACCTCTCTGGCAAATCCCCCGCCTGAGACGAATTGTCCCGGCGGGCTGCGGGAGACGGACTTGATCATCGGCATCGGCAGCGACCTCATCGACATCCGGCGCGTGGAAAAAACTCTGGAGCGTTTCGGCTCCCGTTTCACCGAACGGTGTTTTACCGAGATCGAGCGCAGGAAGTCGGACCGGCGCAGGGAGCGTGCCGCATCCTACGCCAAGCGCTTCGCGGCGAAGGAAGCCTGCTCGAAGGCTCTGGGAACCGGGCTTTCGCAAGGGGTCTTCTGGCGCGACATGGGCGTCGTCAATCTGCCCGGCGGCAAACCCACCATGGCGCTTACCGGCGGAGCGGCGGAGCGGCTCGAAAAGATGCTGCCGGCGGGCATGAAAGCGAACGTCCATCTGACGATCACCGACGATTTTCCGCTCGCCCAGGCTTTCGTCATCATCGAAGCCCTGCCGGAGAGGTGAGCCGCCTTTCGCTTCTGTGGTTGCCGTGACGCGTCCATAGGGATAGAGAATGCCCGCCCGCGCTTGCATTTGCGGGTTTTGAGCATCCCGGAAGGGTGCAACGGAATTCGGTCCAGATCAGATATAGAAAGAGAAACCGCGTGTCGGAAAACAACAAGTCCAGTTCGGGCGGATTGTGGGAAAACATCAAGGTCCTGATTCAGGCGCTGCTTCTGGCGCTGGTGATCCGGACGTTTCTCTTTCAGCCATTCTCGATTCCCTCGGGATCGATGATGTCGACGCTTCTGGTCGGCGATTATCTGTTCGTCTCGAAATTCTCCTACGGCTACTCGAAATATTCGTTCCCGTTCTCGCCCAACCTGTTTTCCGGCCGCATCTGGTCGGCGGACCCCGAACGCGGCGATGTCGCGGTCTTCCGGCTTCCGAGCGATCCGTCGGTCGACTATATCAAGCGCGTCATCGGCCTGCCGGGCGACCGTATCCAGGTGCGCGATGGCGTTCTCTACATCAACGGCGAGGAAGTTCCGCGCGAGCAGGTCGGAACCTACGAGCCCGAGGGCCGCTACAATCGTGGCGAACCCGTTCCCGTCTTCAGGGAAACGCTGCCGAACGGCGTGACCTACGACACCCTCGATCTCAGCCCCAATTCGCCCGGCGACAACACGCGTGAATTCGTCGTGCCGGAAGGCCAATATTTCATGATGGGCGACAACCGCGACAATTCGAGCGACAGCCGGTTTACCGTCGGCTACGTGCCGCTCGAGAATTTCGTCGGTCGCGCGACCTATATCTTCTTCTCGATCGCCGATGAAGCTTCGCCGCTCGAGATCTGGAAATGGCCCACTGACCTCCGGTTCGACCGGTTCTTCAAGTCGGCGCAGAGATGAGCGGCAGGAAGGGCGGACGCACGGACGATGTCGCCGCCATCGGCGAGCGGATCGGGCACCGTTTTTCGGATATCGAGAGGGTCAGCCGCGCGCTGACCCATTCGAGCCTTCGCGAGGGCGGCAATTACGAACGTCTCGAATTTCTCGGTGACCGCGTTCTGGGCCTCGTGGTCGCCGAGCTGCTGTTCAGCAATTTCAAGGAAGCGGACGAGGGCGAGCTTTCGGTTCGTCTCAACCAGCTCGTCTCCGCCAAGACCTGCGCGGAAGTGGCGGACGAACTGGGCCTGCACGAATTCATTCGCACCGGCGCGGATGTGAAGAAACTGACCGGCAAGCGCATGGCGAACGTGCGCGCCGACGTGGTGGAATCGCTGATCGCGGCGATCTATCTCGAGGGAGGACTTGAGGCCGCGCGGAAATTCATCGAGGCGAACTGGACCAGGCGCGCGCTCGATTCAGGTGCCGCGCGGCGTGACGCCAAGACCGAACTTCAGGAGTGGGCGCACCAGAAATTCGGTGTTACGCCCGTTTACAAGATAACCGGCCGCGCCGGCCCCGACCACGATCCGGTCTTCACCGTTTCCGTTGAAATCAAGGGAACCGGAGCGGGCAGCGGGCAAAGCCGGTCGAAGCGCGCGGCGGAACAGGAAGCGGCCACCGAAGTGCTGGTACGCGAGGGCGTCTGGCCAGGCGCCGGAGAGAAATGATGAACGACACCGTCGAAGATAAAAATATCGAAGAACAGCCGACGCGCTCCGGTTTCGTCGCGCTGATTGGGGCGCCGAACGCCGGCAAGTCGACGCTGGTCAACCGGCTGGTCGGCGCGAAAGTCTCCATCGTCTCGCACAAGGTGCAGACGACGCGGGCGATCGTCCGCGGGATTGCCACGGTCGACCGGACGCAGATCGTCTTCGTCGACACCCCGGGCATTTTCTCGCCGCGCCGCCGGCTCGACCGGGCGATGGTGACGACTGCATGGGGTGGGGCCAAGGACGCCGATATCGTCCTCGTGCTGATCGAGGCGGAGCGCGGGCTGGTGGGCGACGCCGCCAAGCTACTCGAGGCGCTCGACCAGGTGCACCATCCGAAGATCCTGATCCTCAACAAGGTCGATCAGGTCAAGCGCGAGTCGCTGCTGGCGCTGACGGCGGAGGCCAATTCCAAGGCCACCTTCGAGCGGACCTTCATGATTTCGGCGCTTGACGGCTCGGGCGTCGACGATCTTGCGACGTTCCTTGCCGAACGGTTGCCGGAAGGTCCGTGGTATTACCCCGAGGACCAGATCTCCGATCTGCCAATGCGCCAGCTCGCCGCCGAGGTGACACGTGAAAAGCTCTATCTGCGGCTGCATCAGGAGCTTCCCTATTCCTCCCATGTCGAAACCGAACGCTGGGAAGAGAAGAAGGACGGCTCGGTCAGGATCGAGCAGGTCATCTATGTCGAGCGCGACAGCCAGAAGAAGATCGTGCTCGGCAAGGGCGGCGACGCCATCAAGTCGATCGGTCAGGCGGCCCGCAAGGAGATCGCCGAGATCCTCGACCAGAAGGTTCATCTCTTCCTTTTCGTCAAGGTACGCGAGAACTGGGGCGACGACCCCGAGCGCTACCGCGAGATGGGACTTGAATTTCCCCACTGACGGCGCAACCTCTCCAGCATGGAATGGCGCGACGAGGGAATCATCCTCGGGATGAGGAAACACGGCGAGACGTCGGTGATCGCCGAGGTGATGACGCGCGCCCATGGTCGCCATATGGGCATCGTCAAGGGCGGTCGCTCGCGGCGCTGGCAACCGGTGCTGCAGCCCGGCAATTCGGTGTCCCTTGTCTGGCGCGCGCGGCTCGACGAGCATCTCGGCCAGTATCAGATCGAACCGACCGAAAGCCGGGCAGGGCGGCTGATGGAGAGCGCGGCGGGTGTGCACGGAGTTCAGGCCATGGCCGCTCTTTTGAGGCTTTTGCCTGAACGCGATCCGCATCCGCGTCTGCACGATGCCTTCGCCATTATTCTCGACAGTCTCGACGAACCGGCGGAAGCGGGGGGCATGTATGTGCGCTTCGAACTCGCGGTGCTGGAGGATCTCGGCTTCGGCCTCGATCTCACCCGCTGCGCGGCGACGGGGGAAGCGCGCGATCTCGTCTATGTGTCGCCGAAATCGGGCCGGGCGGTGTCCGCCGGAGCCGGCGCACCATGGGCGGACAAGCTGCTCGGGCTTCCCGGCTTTCTCGCCACGCGTACCGACCCTTGCGAAGATGTCGACGAATTGCGCGATGCTTTCCGGCTGACCGGCTATTTCCTCGATCGCCACGTGTTCGAACCGCGCGGCGTGCCCCGACCTGTTGCGCGGTCAGGCTTCGAAACTGCGCTCGAGCGGCTTCTGGCCATGCGATCGGCAGGAGCATCGGGACGCGCGGTCTAGCGTTCACGATTGTCCGCAGCGCAAGGGAGAAACGAATGAATGATCAAGTCACAGGGAGCTGTCTGTGTGGCGCCGTCAGGTTTCGCATCCACGGCGCATTCGAGCACTTTTTCTCTGCTACTGCTCGCGATGCCGGAAGGGAAGCGGCTCGGCCCATGCGGCGAACCTGTTCGGTTCGGCTGCAACGGTGGAATGGCTGCGCGGCGAGGACCACGTCCGGGATTTCCAGCTTCCGGGAACAAGGCATACGAAGTGCTTCTGTCGGGAGTGCGGATCGGCACTTCCGATGGACAGCAAGGATGGCGGCTTCATAATGGTACCGGCGGGCTCGCTCGACACGCAGATTGCCATCAAACCCGACGCGCGGATCTGCCACGCAAGTCGCGCTGCATGGGTCGACACTATTGAGTGCGTGGAGACGGTGGATGGATTACCCGGCTGACGATATGCTCTGACGGCACGCCGTCAGTCCTGCGAGGCAAAAGTTTCGGTAAAGCGCTGAATGAAATCAGCAATGGCCTGACGATTTTCCAGCTGGTTCAGGTGAAGCTCGATCTCTTTCGGCGTTTTCTTCATCAGCGGGAAGCGCAGAAAGATGTCCTCCCGAAACGCTGAGCTGACCGTGGAAAGAACAAGGCGCATCTGAGCCAGCATATCGTCTCCGCGGTGGGACGCATGCATCAGGACGATTGGCTTGGAAATGATCTCGTCGCGAGAAACGAGCCAGTCGATCGCGTTCTTCAAACCACCTGGAATGGCTCTGACATATTCCGGACTTGAGATGATCAGGCCGTCGCTGTGCCGGATCGCGGAAACGAAGTTTTGAACCGCCAGCGGCAGCGGACCTTCTTCAAGGTCCGGCGAGAATACGGGCAGATCGCCGATCCCGTCGAACAGTTCCATCGAATGGTTCGGCTCAACCATTTCCGAGACCGACCGCAGCATTGCGGTATTCGTGGAATTGCGCCGGGTACTGCCCGAAATTGCGAGGAATCTCATGAACCCGGTTTAGCTTCGCACGGGGTCGGCGACAATGGCGGGGCGTTCTCCATGAAATGTGCGTTGGCAGAACGAAAACGACAATGAAAAAGGGGCGCTCGTGGCGCCCCTTCGGTTTTCAGAAAATCAACCGGCCTAGACACCGATCTTGCCACCACCCTGTTTCGTGATGGCCACCACGGCGGGGCGAACCGGCATGTCGTCCTTGAAATCCGGCCAGCGGGTGGCAGGATTCTCGAAGGTGGCGAGGCCGTCGTCACCCGGATGCTGGACGGCGACGAAGAAGGTGCTCAGGTCCGGTGTGGAGAGTGGGCCGCACATTTCCGCGCCGACTGGCACGCGGAAGAAAAGCTTCGATGTGCCACGCGCCTCGCCGTCTGTGTCGACGGCCCATACGCCGTCGGTACGGCCGGTCTCCTTGCCGGAATTGCCGTCGGTGGCGACCCAGAGACGACCGTCACTGTCGATGTTGCAGTTGTCGGGCATGCCGAACCAGCCGTTCTCGGTGGTTGCCGGATTGAACGATGCCCCCACTTCGGCCACCGAGGGATCGCCGCATTTCAGCAGGATGTCCCAGGTTGATTTGGTGGCGGCGAAATCGCCTTCCGGCTCGGTGATCTCGATGATATGGCCGAAGGCATTTTCGGCGCGGGGGTTGGCGGCGTTCTCGTCGCCCGGCTTGCGCTTGGTGTTGTTGGTGAGCATGCAGTAGACCTTGCCGGTGACCGGGTTGGGCTGCACGTCTTCGGGGCGGTCCATCTTTGTGGCGCCGAGCAGGTCGGCGGCGCGGCGGGTTTCGATGAGAACGTCCGCCTGGCTCGCAAAGCCGTTATCTTCGTTGAGGCCATTCTCGCCGTGAACGAGCGGCATCCAGTCGACGGATCCGTCCTCGTTGAACTTGGCGACATAGAGAGTGCCATCGTCGAGCAGATCCATGTTGGCGGCGCGGTCGTCCGGATTGTAGGTCGCGGCGGTCACGAACTTGTAGACATAGTCGAAGCGCTCGTCGTCACCGCAATACATGACCACGCGGCCGTCCTTGTTGACGACGCTTTCCGCGCCCTCGTGCTTGACGCGGCCGAGCGCGGTGCGCTTCTTCGGTATCGCGTTCGGGTCCATCGGGTCGACCTCGACGACCCAGCCGAAGCGGTTGGGTTCGTTGGGCTCCTGGGAAACGTCGAAGCGGTCGTGGTGCTTGCCCCAGTTGTACCAGCCGGCCGGCACGCCGTAGCGCTCGTAATTGGCGGCTTCCGGGCTGTCAGCGGGCAGTTCGCCGAGGAAGTAGCCGTGGAAGTTCTCCTCGGCCATCACATAGGTGCCCCAGGGGGTCACGCCGCCGGCGCAGTTGTTGAGCGTGCCGAAAACCTTGGTGCCTGACGTATCGGCATTTGTCTTCAGGCGCTCGTGGCCGGCGGCGGGGCCGGTCAGTTCCATCTCGGTGCCGACGTGGATGCGGCGGTTGTACTTGCCGTCGAGGACGGGTTGCCACTTGCCGGTCTCGTCGCGGCGGATCTCGACGATGGTGCCGCCATGGGCGGCCATCTCGATGTCGACGAGGTCCTTGCCCATCTCGCCGATGATGACCTTGTCCTTGCCCTCGTCGTCCTTGCCGACGCTGGCGAGGCCCGGGAACATGAGTTCCGGATTGGTGTATTCGTGGTTGACGACCAGCAGGCCGTGATCGTCGGCGCCGTCGAGCGGGATGAAGCCGACATAATCGTTGTTATAGCCGAACTGCTTGAGCTGGGCTTCGGGCGTCTGGTTCTTCGGATCGAAGTCCGGGCTGTCGGCGAACAGCTTGTCGCCCCAGCGCAGAAGCACGTCGGCATCATAGCCCTCGGCGACGTGGTGGGTTTCGTCGACGCCGGCCTGGACTTCCTTGAACGAGAAGGCCGAGGCGGCTTCTGCGCGCGCCTCCCGGGCGGCGAGGAGCGCCACAGGGCTGACGGTCGGCGAGATCGCGGCGACGGCGAGCGAACCGCCCATGAAGCCGCGACGGGACAGGCGGCGGTTGATGACGTCGCCCATCGTCGGGTTATCCGACCGGTTGCGGCCGACGTCTTCCTCCGCTTCGCGGATATCCGTGAGATTGACGAGATCGTCGTCGCTGGCTTTGAAATGCTCGTTCATGGCTGCGTTTCCTTCCGATCCATGAGGGGGATGGCGGAATTCTGCTTCCCGTCGATGACGGCCATGTGACTATCGCGGTTTGTCGGTGGAAAACGTAAAAAAGGCCCCGGCCATGCCGGAGCCTTTGCATCGGATCAAGCCCGGCGTCCCATTTCAGTTTTCCGGAAGGGTCAGGCTTTCGCCGACCTTGAGGTTGCCGGGATTTATTCCGGGATTGGCGTCGCGTATCGCCTTCCACTTGCGGCCGTCGCCATATTTCGCCTTGGCGATATCCCACAGCGTATCACCCGCAGCAATCTTGTGGCCGCCGGCTTCCATCTCACCCGAAGAGGTGTCGGCCATTGCGGGCTCGTCCTTCTCCATCGCCGCATCGTCCATGGCCGGTTTCTCCATGGTCGTATCTTCCATTGGCTCCTCGCCGGTGCTGACCTCGGATTCCGTCTTCATCGTATTCGTGGAGCTGTCCATCGAGTCCGAATTGTCCGTGCCGGCTGCCGGGGCGTCCGGCGTGTCGGTCGTTCCGCTTTCCATGTCCGGTTTGTCGCCGGCCGTTTCGGATGAGCCTTCGGAGGTCATGGCCGGAGCCTCGTCGGTGGAGACACCATTTTCAGCCTCTTCGTCGGCGACTGCCTTTTCCACGGCGTCGGCGGCATCCTCGGCCATCTGGTCTGCCTTTTTGGCGGCGTCTTCTGCCATGTCCGCGGCTTCCTTGCCTGCGTCCTTCATGGCTTCGCCGGTTGCTTCCATGGCTTCGCCTGTGGCATCGGCTGCGTCACTCGCGGCATCGGCGGTGGCATCCATCGCATCGTCGGCCGTATCCGCGGTTGCCTTGGTGGCATCCTCGACGACAGCGGGCGCGGACTTGATCATGTCCATCGCGCCTTCCATCGGCTCGGGCACCTTGGTTTCCTCGGTCTGTGCCTGCGCGCCGAAGGCGGCGAGGGCGAGGACGGACGTGGCGAGATAAAGTTTGGGACTAAATTTTTTCATTGGCTCCTCCAGCAATGACGATCGGGCGGGTCGTGGACCCGCCACCTCAATCAAAGATAGCGCGATGAGCGGAGGCAGCAAGCGGAATGCTCCGCGCGACCACCGTCGCGGCGGAGCGAAGTCGTCAGACGGTCTTGCGGACCAGCGAGAACTGGGAGCCGGTCGACGAGGTGCAGTTCAACTGGTTGGGCGTCGCCAGCGCGCAGTTGACGCGCGAGGTGGTGTTGCGCACGAGCGAGGTCATATCGATCTCGACGAGACGCGGATTGACCTGGGTGTAATTGCCCCGCGCGAGAAGCGAGTTCGTCCCGTCGGTCGTCCTCGTTTCGAAGCGGCCGCCGTAGAAGCTCGAAATGATGCCGTTGGGATCCGTCCACTGGCCCTCGATCCCGGCCTGAGGCGGAGGGGAATTGTAGCCCGGCGAGCTGTAGCTGGCAGACTGACACGCCGCGAGAGCGAGCGGCAGCGCGGCCAGAGCGAGGATTTTCATTGGTTTCATGGCTTTGCCCCTATGCACGGTCATGCGTGGCCGACCCCTTCACGGGGTCAGCATTGTCAAAACCATGCCGTGCGTCTGTGCCGAAAGCAAGGCTGCACGCCGAATATACAAGTCCATCCACGGCGTTGATACAGCCTCTGTCGGCGCTATCAGTGAACGAGGATATTGCGGAACTGCCAGGGATCGCTTTCGTCGAGATCTTCCGGGAACAGGCCCGGACGGCCGTCGAGCGGCGTCCAGTCGGTGTAGTGGCCTTCCACCGGTCCGAGATAGGGCATCTGCACTTCCAGGCAGCGCTTGTAGTCCATCTCGTCGGCTTCGACGATGCCGGAATTCGGGTTTTCGAGCGCCCAGACCATGCCTGCGAGCACGGCGGAGGAAACCTGGAGGCCAGTTGCGTTCTGGTAGGGGGCGAGCTCGCGGGTCTGTTCGACCGAGAGGCGCGATCCGTACCAGTAGGCGTTCTTGTCGTGGCCGTAGAGCAGCACGCCGAGTTCGTCGATGCCGTCGACGAGCTCGTTCTCATCAAGGACGTGCATCGTCGGCTGGGCATGGCCGCCATTGCCGAACATTTCGTGCAGTGACAGCACCGCGTCGTTGGCCGGGTGATAGGCGTAGTGGCAGGTCGGGCGGAAGGTGACCTCGCCCTTCTTGTTGCGGGCGGTGAAGAAGTCGGCGATGGAGATCGATTCGTTGTGCGTCACCAGGAAGCCGTATTGCGCGCCCGGCGTCGGGCACCAGGTGCGCACGCGCGTGTTGGCGCCCGGCTGCTCGAGATAGATTGCGGCCTTCGAGCCCTTCTTGTGCTTCTTGGCGTTTTTCGGCTTCCAGTTCTCATGTGTCCCCCAGCCGAGTTCGGCGGGCTGCAGACCCTCGGATACGAAGCCCTCGACCGACCAGGTGTTCCAGAAGGTTTCTAGCGGCTTGGGGTCGCGGGCGCGCTGGGTATCGCGCTCGGCGATGTGGATGCCCTTGACGCCGGCCTTCTTCATCAGCTTGGCCCAGCCTTCGCGATCGTCGGCGGCCGGTTCCTTGAAATCCATGCCGAGGTCGGTAGCGAGATTGACGAGCGCCTGCTTGACGAACCAGGACACCATGCCCGGATTGGCGCCGCAGCAGGAAACGGCGGTGGTGCCGCCCGGGTTCTTGCGAATCTCTTCCCGCACGGTTTCGCGCAGCGCGTAGTTGGTGCGCGAGGAATTGTCGGCCTCGGTGTCGAAATAGAAGCCGAGCCAGGGCTCGACGACGGTGTCGACATAGGGAACGTCGATTTCGCGGCAGAGACGCATCAGATCAAGCGAGGAGGTGTCGACCGAGAGGTTGACGCAGAATCCCTGGCCTTCACCCTCTGTGAGGAGCGGCGTCAGCAGATCCTTGTAGTTTTCCTTGGTCACGGCTTCGGAAATGAAGCGCACGCCATGTTCCTCGGCGATTTTGGCGTTGTCGCCCTCGGGATGGGGATCGATGATAACCATGCGCGACTTGTCGAACTTGAAATGGCGCTCGATCAGGGGAAGCGTTCCCCGGCCGATGGAACCGAATCCGATCATGACGATAGGACCGGTGATCTCGGCATAAACGGGGTATTGCTGGTCGGCCATTTCGTTGCTCCTGTATAGGCTTGCACGCGCGAGTGCGCGCGGCGGCTTAAACATACTTTCCTGTCACAATAAAGGGAAAACGCCGCAGTACTAGTTTGTTCCGCTGGCTATCTGGGCGAGAAACGAGGCGAAAGTGTCACGCCGGCCTGTCATCGATTTGTAAGCGAGTTCATCCTCCGCCATCGCCGCGAGCTGGCCGGAAATGGCACCTGCCTTTTCCCGCCCTTCGTCCGTTTCGGCGAGGCGGGCGAGCGGTGTAAGCGTGATCAGGATGGTAAAAAGGATGTCGTCCGAGCCGGGCAGGCGGGTGAGCGTCTGGCGCTCCTCGCGCAGGAACGTCGTTCGCGGATCCGGGTCGCCGGCCCCTTCTCCGGAATGCGGGGCTGGGTGGAAAAGCCGGTCGTCGCCATAGATCGACCAGTTACCCCGCAGAACCGGCGTATCGGGCTGGAGATTGTCGAAGATGCGTTCGACCAGCACGGCCTTGCGGGTTCCTTCCGAAAAAACCGGCACGGGTTTGTGGATAGCGGTGATCGGGCGGGCGAATTTTTCGGCGAGCCGCCAGGAGGAGGGAAAGGAGAGGGAGGCGGCGGCCAGCCGCCAGCCGTTCTCACCGTGCCGCATGAGAACGAGATCCTCGGCGCAGAGAAAGGCGGCGGCGAGAAGCGGCTTGGCGCTCTCGAAATTCACAACGTCGTCTACGCCTTCGATGCGGATTGAGCCTTGCTTACGCGCAAACCGGTCCGGATGGTGCGCGGTCTGCCAGCCGGCGACGCGTTGCAGCGTTTCCCGTTGCGCCTCGATGGTGCCGGGTTCGGAGATGAAGACCTTATCAGGATTTTCACGATGGAGCGCGCGCTTCTCTGCGAGATAGGCCGGCAGGCGGTCATCGACGATAAGCCAGGGGCGGTCGCCGAGCGGGGAGAGGCCGATGGCGAAAGGTTTTGCTGGCGGTGCGCTTTCCATCAAACAGCGTCATCGACCAGTTCGGCAGGGATCAGGCCCCGCAGCGAATTGCCGACGAAGACCTTGCGCGGGCCGGTCAGGTCGGCGGGCTTGAGAACGCCGTTGGTTGCCTTGCGTTCGCGGATGAGCTCACCACGCAGAATGCCGGGCAGCACCCCCGATGACAGTGGGGGCGTGATCAGAATGCCGTCCGGTCCCTCAACGAAGAGATTGGTGATCGTTCCCTCGCAGAGCTCGCCGCGCTCGTTCAGCAGGAGAACCTCGTCGGCTTCCTGGGACGGGAATTCGGCGCGGGCGGCCTCATAGGGTTCGCGGCGGGTGGTCTTGTGCCGGTAGAGCGTATCGGAAGAATCGAGGCGGGTTTGCCTGGCGATCCGCAGGAGCCATACCCTGCCTTCCGGAACCTGCGCGAATGGCGCAGTCGTCACCTCCACCTTGCCGCGGAAGCTCGACACGAGGCGGACGCGCAGCGGGTCCGGACCCGAGACGGCCTCCTCCAGCGCTTCTTTGACGCTCTCCGGCTGCCGAAAGCCGAGCGCGTCGGCCGAGCGGGACAGGCGCGCAAGATGCCGGTCGAGGCGCACGAATCCCTCCTCCGGCCGCCAGAGCATGGTCTCGATCAAAGAGAATTCGTTGGGTTCGTTGCGCGTCGCGCGCCGGGGTCTGGCCATGAGGGTATCGTCGGTGGAATCGCTGTTGAAGCGCATTCAAGACCCGGATTGGGGATTTGAAAAGGCGTTTTTGCTCCGGCCGAAACAAGGGATCAGAAAGCGGAGAGGGTGGCGCCGGCGAAACGCGCCTTCAAGAGCGCTTCGTCATATTCGGCGCGGGCCTCCGAATCGAGAACGATGCCACCGCCGACGTTGAAGACGGCGCGGCCATCATCGAACAGGCTGAGCGTGCGTATGGCGACGGAGAAGCGCATCGTGCCGCCGGGCGAGATGAAGCCTATGGCGCCGCAATAGGCTTCGCGCGGCACCTGTTCGAGTTCGCGCAGTATGCGCATCGCCGAGATTTTTGGGGCGCCGGTGATCGAGCCGCAGGGAAACAGCGCCGCGAGGATGTCGCGGACGCTGCGGCCGGGCAGAAGCCGGGCGCGGACGCGACTGATCATCTGGTGCAGCGTCGGATAGGTCTCGACCTCGAAAAGCGAGGGCTCGTGAAGTGTGCCGGTGCGCGATATGCGGGAGATATCGTTGCGCAGCAGATCGACGATCATCCGGTTCTCGGCGAGCGTCTTTTCGGACGTGCGCAGCAGTTCGACCTCGAGCAGGTCGGCGGCGGGATCTTCCCGGCGCGGCGCGGTGCCCTTCATTGGATGGGTTTCGATAAAGCCGTCCTCATCGACGCGGAAGAACAGTTCGGGTGAGCGCGAGACGATCGCCGGGCCGTCGAGTTCGACGCAGGCGCCGTAGCGCACCGGCTGGCGGGCGGTCAGCGCATCGAAAAGCGCCAGCGGATCACCCTCCCAGCGCGCGCGGATGGGGAAGGTGAGATTGGCCTGATAGATGTCGCCTTGCATGAGGTGCCGGTGGAGGCGCGAGAAGCGGTCTTCGTAGGTTGCAAAATCCCAGTCCGGCGAGAAATCGCCCAGGCTTGCCTTGCCCCCCGAGCCCGGGCGGATGGTTTCGGGATGATCGCGCTCGTCGACCGGCGCGTCGAAGATACCGAAACACAGCAGCGGCGTGGAGAGGGCACCTCCAATCAGGTCGGCGAGCTCCGGATCGAAATGATAGCCGGCCTCGTAGGAGAGATAGCCGGCCGACCAGAACCCTTGGCTGCGAGCCTCCTCCAGCCTTTCGAGGGCGTGCTCGAGTTCCGGGCCGCTGGTTGCAATGAGGATTTCCCTCGGTTCCGCGAACAGCGTCGAGCGCGCATGCAGATCATCGCGGAACAGGACGTAGGGGCGGGGCGGCATGGGGTCGAAAACTGGACGCCCGTCAGGCATCCAGCCGTTCGATTTCGTCGATGAAGCCCTCGAGCATGCCGAGACCGCGTGCCCAGAATTCCGGATCCGAGGCGTCAAGGCCGAAGGGCGCGAGGAGCTCGGAATGATGCTTCGAACCGCCCGCCTTCAGCATGTCGAAATAGCGATCCTGGAAGCCTTCCGGCGTCTTTTCGTAGACCGCATAGAGCGAATTCACCAGGCAGTCACCGAATGCGTAGGCGTAGACATAGAAGGGTGAGTGGATGAAGTGCGGGATATAGGCCCAGAAGGTTTCGTACCCCTCCGAGAGGTTGACCGCGGGGCCGAGGCTTTCGCTCTGGACTTCCATCCAGAACCGGCCGAGATCCTCCGAGGTCAGCTCGCCCTCGCGGCGGGCGGTGTGGACCTTGCGCTCGAACTGGTAGAAGGCGATCTGGCGGACGACGGTGTTGAGCATGTCCTCCACCTTCTGGCAGAGCATCGCCTTGCGCTCGCGCGGATCGCGGGTTTCGGCCAGCAGACGGCGGAAGGTGAGCATCTCGCCGAAGACGGAGGCGGTTTCGGCAAGCGTCAGCGGCGTCGAGGCCATCAGCGCGCCCTGACCGCCGGCCAGCACCTGGTGGACGCCGTGCCCGAGCTCGTGGGCGAGCGTCATCACGTCGCGCGGTTTGCCCATGTAGTTGACCAGCACATAGGGGTGCGCCGAGGGCACGGTGGGATGCGCGAATGCGCCCGAGGCCTTGCCGGGACGCACCGGGGCATCAATCCAGTTCTGGCGGAAGAATCGGCCGGCAATCTCGGCCATTTCCGGCGCGAAGCCGTCATAGGCCTTGAGCACCGTTTCCTCGGCCTCGCTCCACGGGATGACGCGCTTGGGCGTTTCGGGAAGCGGCGCGTTGCGGTCCCAGAATTCGAGCTTTTCGAGCCCCAGCCAGCGCGCCTTCATCGCATAATAGCGGTGCGAGAGGCGGGGCGCGGCTTCGGTGACGGCTTTCACCAGCGCGTCGACGACCGGACGCTCGACGCGGTTGGCCAGATGGCGGCTGTCCGCGATATCCGTGAAGCCGTGCCAGCGGTCGGAGATTTCCTTGTCCTTGGCGAGCGTGTTCGTGATCAGCGCGAAGGTACGGATATGCTTCCCGAAGGTTTCGGCCAGCACCTTGGCGGCCTTGTGCCGGGTTTCCCGATCCGGCTCCTGCAGCAGCGACAGCGCCGGTTCGATCTGCAACTCCTCGCCGTCGATATCGAATTTCAGCGACGACATGGTTTCGTCGAAGAGCCGGTTCCACGCGGCGTGGCCGGTGATCGATTTCTCGTGGAAAAGCTTCTCGATCCGGTCCTCGAGCTGGTGCGGACGGTCGAGTCGGAGATCGACGACCCACGGCCGGTAGTAGGCCGCCTTTTCATCGTTGGCGAAGCAGGTTTCGACCAGCGCATCGTCGAGCCGGTTGAGTTCCAGCGGGAAGAAGAGGAGATGGGACGATGCATCGGTCACCGCACCCTGTGCGTCGCCATAGAACTTCGCGGCAGCCACATCGGTGGTGTCGGAGAAATAGTTCAGCCCGGCAAACGACATGATGCGGCCCATCGTCTCCTCGATCCGCTCGAATTCGGAGATGGCGAGGCCCAGGCCCTCATCGCCGGTCTTGCCGGCGGCTTCGGCGAGCTTGCCCGCCCAGGTCGCCTCGAACGCCTTGGCATCCTCGGCGATGCGGACGAGATCGGCCTTCAGCGCGGGATCGCCGACGCCGTTGTAGAGATCGGCGAGATTCCAGGCCGGCAGTTCTCCCAGTTCCGCGCCGGCTCCGGCGCTGGCCGTCGCATGCGAGATGTGGGGGCGGCGGCTCCAACCTTCGTTCATCAACCAGTCCTTCCGGGCTCGTCATTGGTGTTTTGTGTCCCTGTGCGGAACCCTTTCGGGGTTGTGGGGCAGGGAAACCTAAAATGCAATCGTTTCCGGCAATCGTGCTTTCAGGCTTTTGTGCAACGATGCTTCAAAACAACACAACGGGCTCCAGCGGTCCCGTTTCAAGGCAACCTCCACAATCAGTTGTTGCGGGGAAGGGAGACATTATGTCTGCTCGAATACTCATTGTTGATGATGATCCGGTCCAGCGCCGGCTGCTGAAGGGGACGATCGAGCGCGAAGGCATGATTGCCGATACCGCTGATGACGGCAATCAGGCGGTCCGTCTGATCGCCGGCGCGGACAAACCCTATGACGCGGTGGTTCTCGACCTGGTCATGCCGGTCATGGACGGCCTCTCCGTTCTGGCCTGGATGGGAGAAAACAACGTCACCACCCCGGCGATCGTCCAGACCGGCCTTGGCGGCATCGAGACGGTGGTCAAGGCGATGCGCGCAGGCGCCTTCGATTTCGTGGTCAAGCCGGTCTCTCCGGAACGGCTGATGACCGCCGTTGGCCATGCGCGGAAGGCCGGCAAGAAGGAACGCGGCGGCCCTTCCGGGAAATCCGGCGGCGGGTTCGCCGATATCGTCGTCGCCAGTTCGGCGATGGACCGCATCCTGTCACTCGCCAAGCGTGCCGCGGCTTCCGACATTCCGGTTGTGCTCGAGGGCGAATCCGGGGTCGGCAAGGAGATGATCGCACGCGCCATCCAGATGGAGAGCGCCCGCCGGTCGCGGCCTTATGTGACGGTCAATTGCGGCGCCATTCCCGCATCGCTGGTCGAGAGCATTCTCTTCGGCCACGAGAAGGGCGCCTTCACCGGCGCGGTGGACAATCATACCGGCAAGTTCGTCGAGGCCGATCGCGGAACGCTGTTCCTCGACGAGGTCGGCGACCTGTCGCCTGAAGTCCAGGTCAAGCTGTTGCGCGCGGTGCAGACCGGCGAGATCGAGACCGTGGGCGCGCGCGACGTGCGCAAGGTCGATATCCGGCTGATCTCGGCCACGAACAAGGATCTGATCGAGGAGGTCAAGGCCGGCCGCTTCCGTGAGGATCTCTATTACAGGCTCAACGTCTTCCCGATTCATGTGCCGCCGCTGAGGCAGCGCAAGGAGGATATTCCCGAACTCGCGCGGCATTTCGTGCGCCGCTATGTCCGCTCCGCCGGTCGCGCGCCGTCGATGTCGCTGGCGCCCGAAACGCTGGCCCTGCTCACCGCGCATGATTGGCCCGGCAACATTCGCGAGTTGGAAAATGCGGTCCACCGCGCCGTCGTCCTGGCGGAAGGCGATACGCTTACCGCCGATCTCTTCCCGCAGATCGCCGCGCAGCTTCCGGGCTATGATCTGTCGTCACGCCAGAACGGGCGCGAACTCGAGGAGATGACCTGGGTGCCGCCGATCGAATACGATCCCGTCGACGAACCCGTTCCGGCGATGATCGGGTTCGAGCATCCGCCGATCCGCGGTCAGAAGGATCCGGAAGGCGCGCTCAACGCGATCGCCGCCAACGGCGAGGTGCGGCCCCTGGCCGAAGTCGAGGAAGAGCTGATCCGCTTCGCGCTGTCGTTCTACGACGGACAGATGAGCGAGGTCGCGCGGCGCCTGGGAATCGGCCGTTCGACGCTCTATCGCAAGCTCAAGGATTACGCGATCGATCCCGGCAAGCCTTTGAAAACGGCGGCCTGACGGGCGGGCTCTCGCCCTTGGAAAAAATCACCAGCGGAAAATCATGCGGCGGGCCCGGAAAACGGGCCTGCCGCAATCAATTTGTGTGAAAAGCCTTTACCTATTTGATCCAGTTCATATCTCCTTAGTGCTTTCTTTACTATAAGGAACGTCATGCTGATGTTCCTGAACGGGCATACGACACGCGCACGGTTCGCCATTGTGTCACCGCATTTTCCGTTCATGGGAAAGCGCAACAATCCGCGTTGCCGGGGGCAAACAGGCAACCGCGAGGGATATTCGGGAAAGCCAACTTGAGCTCAGTCTTCAATTTCAGTTCCGGTCACAAGGCCCTGAATGGCAGATCACGCCCGTTTCTGGCAGCGCAACGTTTTGTTGCCGCGGTTGCTTTCGCTCTGCTTCTTCAGGCGGGCTTGGGGACCGCCGCGCAGGCCGATACACGGTCCCTCAAGCTTTACTATACCCATACCGGCGAGAAGGCCGAGATCGTCTTCAAGCGCAATGGACGCTACGATCAGGGCGGGCTGAAAAAGCTCAACCGGTTCCTGCGCGACTGGCGGCGCAACGAGCCCACCAAGATGGATCCGCGGCTCTTCGATCTGATCTGGGAGGTCTATCGCCAGGCGGGAACGCGCGAATATATTCACGTCATCAGCGCCTACCGGTCGCCGAAGACCAACGAGATGCTGCGCCGGACCCGTGGTGGCCAGGCCAAGAAGAGCCAGCACATTCTCGGCAAGGCGATGGATTTCTACATTCCCGGCGTCAAGCTCGCCAAGCTGCGCGAGATCGGGATGAAGGTGCAGGGCGGCGGCGTCGGCTACTATCCGAAATCCGGTTCTCCCTTCGTCCACCTCGACGTGGGTTCGGTGCGCGCATGGCCGCGCATGAGCCGGCAGGAACTTGTGCGCATCTTCCCCGACGGCAAGACCATGCACCTGCCGCCCGACGGCAAGCCGCTGCCAAAGTACAATCAGGCGCTGGCCGAGTACAAGGCGCGTGGAGGCGGTGCGATTGCAAGTTCGGGTGGCGGCTCTTCCGGTTCAGGCAAGGGGGGCAACCTGTTTGCTGCCCTGTTTGGCGGGGATGAGGACGAGGGCGACGATTCCGCTCCCGCAAAGGCCGCGGTTCCGGCACCCGCCGCTCCCCAGAGGGAGGTCGCAGCGCTTACCGGCTTCGACGAGTCTGCTCCCGACAATGCGCCGGCCCTGATTGCCGAACTGCCGGTCAACGCGCCGGTTCCGGTCTCGCGGCCGTCGCTGACGCCTGATCTCAGCACCGAGACCGCGTTGGTCGCGCCGCAGGCAACCGTGCCGGCACAGCAACAGATCGATGCCTTTGCCGCCGCAGCGGCTGCGGTTCCGACCTCTCCGGTGACGGCGAGCGCCAGTACCATTCCGGATTTCTCCACGCTGGCAATTCCCGTGCCCCAGCTTCTCGCCGATCGTGCGGCTCCCGCGCCGACCGCTGCAGCAGAGACGACCGAGGTCGCCGCGCTCGACGTTCCGTCCAAGGCCAGCGATGCCTTCGTACCGTTGCCCATTCGCAGGCCCGGTGAAACTGGCGGCGACAGTCGCAGCCCCACGCTGGCGGCGGTGGTCAACGAAACACCCGGCATGCGAAAGCTTCCCTCGACCACTCCGTCGCCGGATTCCTGGGTCGAGCTGGCCGAACTTGCCCCGCAGGAGAAGGCCTTGAGGGGCGGGCGGATCGCTTCGGCCTTCGCGCCTGTCCCGCAGCCGCGCAAGGGCGCCCGGCCCAGTGCCGCCGATGCGGGCAAGGGACAGATCACCACGCGGCTCGCCGCGCCGAAACTGACCGAGAAGATCATCGCCGGATGGGCGTTGGATCGCGAGGAGGCGGAAACTGCACCGGTCGCCAAGGTGCGAGGCGAACGTTTCGTCGCGTCGCAGTTGCAGGCCGCTCCCGAGGAAGTCTATGCCGCCGGCTTCATTCCCAACGGCACCAGTCAGCCGCATAACCGCTTCACCGGATCGGCGGTCAACTTTATCCAGATCGCCCGTTTTGGTCCGTCGAGCTGATCGTCCAGTGACGCCTCTTAAATAAAAAGCCCGCCGGACCGGCGGGCTTTTTTATTCAGGGCGTGACGACCGCTTATTCGGATTGCGTGTCCTGCGGGTCGAGCGCCATGCCGAGCGCGTGGAGATAGGTGTCGAGGATCGCCTCGTGTTCGAGACGCTCGTTCTGGTCCTGCTTGCGGATGGCGACGACCTTGCGCATGACCTTGGTGTCGTAGCCCATGGCCTTGGCTTCGCCGTAGACATCCTTGATGTCGTCGGCAATGGATTTCTTTTCTTCCTCGAGCCGTTCGATCCGTTCGACAAAGGCACGAAGCTGGTCCCGGGCGACTCCGCCGGCATCGGACATGGTACTCTCCTTGAAGATTTTCAGACGTGGCTGACCCCTGCCTCATCGACCGCGACGGGGTCAAGCGGCAAGTCGGTTATTCCCGAAATTCACACTGCGAACGGATGTTCACATCGGCAGCGGCGGCTCCAGGCGATCGGCCTGGCTGCCATAAAGGCGTGTCTGGTGGAGGTCTGGCTGGGCGGTGAGCGTCTCAAGGATCGGGGTCAGGCGGTCGACCCATGACGCCACGCCCGTTTCGTCGCCAATGAGATCCTGCCGGATTTCGAGAAGCGCGTGGGCACGGCCCTTCTGCGTGCAGTGGCGATACATGCAGTCGTTTTTCAGCGCGCCTTCATAGGGTTCGTTGTCGCCCACGACGAGATCCGGATCGGCCTCCAGAAGTTCGATAAACGGGGTGACCGCCCTCGGATCGGAGTCCCACAGGATGCCGGCGTGCCAGGGCCGGGCGAACTGCTTCCAATAGGGCGTGAAGGAGTGGACGGATATGACGAGCGCCGTCCGTCCGGACATGGCCTCGACCTCGTCAATCGTCCGCTCGATCGCGCGGTGATAGGGGCGATGCCACATCTCCAGACGCCGGTTCCTTTCCTCATCGGAGAGCGGATGGTTGGCGGGGATGATCGCTCCATCGGAGAGCTTCATGATCAGCGTCGGGTCGTCCTCGCCCCGGTTGGGGTCGATCAGGAGCCGCGAGAAGGTCGACATGACGACCGGCACGTCGAGCCGCTTGGCCAGCCCGCGCACCACCTGTTCCACGCCAATGTCGTAGGCGATGTGGCGCAGGAAGGCACTGTCGGGCAGGCCGAGGTTGCCGTAGGGCTCGGGTACGCGATTCATCGCATGGTCGGCGAGCAGCACGAGCGCCTTGCGCGAATCGCCGGGAAGAACTTCGAAGGCTTGGGTCATGGCACCGATCTGTTCGGGGGAGAGTTTTCTTCGCATTTAGAAGGCGGGATGACAACGGTTTCCCGTTCCGCTCAGCAATCGGTGGGCGAAAGCGCAATCCATGGGGCGGCGCCGGCGTGCCGCGTTGACATCGCGGGGCTGGCATCGCAAAACAGCGAAGGTTTGTCCGCAACTGGAGTTAGCCTGAAACGATGCCTTTCGAATTGCTGCCCGGGAACGGGGCGCCATGGTTCAAATGGGTCGCGCTCCTGGCGTTGCTGACCGGTGCAACCGTCGCCGCTCCAGGCGAGGCGCGCGCAGATTTCCGCGTCTGCAACGGAACGCAAACGCTGGTGGGCGGGTCGATCGGATACCGGACCGCCGAAGGGTGGGTGACCGAGGGATGGTGGCAGATACCGGCCAATTCCTGCGCCACGCTCATCGAAGGGCCGTTACAGTCGCGCTACTATTATCTTTACGCGGAGGATGCCGGCGGCGGGGGGCGCTGGGGCGGCGACATCAACATGTGTGTCGCCGATAACGAGTTTCGGATCGTTGGGGTGAAAGACTGCTTCGCACGCGGTTTCCAGCGCGCCGGTTTCAAGGAATACGATACCGGGCGGCAAAGGAGCTGGATGGTCCAGCTATCCGACGCGCCGGCCCCGGGGGAAAGTCAGAACTGATGAAACGACTCCGCAAGGTCAAGATTCTTGCCACGCTCGGCCCGGCCTCCTCTGAAGAGGAGATGATCGAAAAGCTGCACCAGGCCGGAGCGGATCTCTTTCGCATCAATATGAGCCATTCGAGCCACGAGCTGATGCGGACGCTGGTCACCCGCATCCGCGCGGTCGAAGCCCGCTCGGGCCGGCCGATTGGCATTCTCTGCGACCTGCAGGGACCGAAACTGCGGGTCGGCAAGTTCAAGAACGGGTCCGAGGAGCTGGAGATCGGCCAGACCTTCACACTCGACAACAAGGATGAGCCGGGCGACAACACCCGGGTCTTCCTGCCGCATCCCGAGATTCTCGAATCCGTGCAGGCCGGCCACCGGCTGCTGATCGATGACGGCCGGCTGCAGTTGCGCGCCGAAAAGACCGACGGCACGTCGATCACATGCGTCGTGGTCAACGGCACCAAGATTTCCGACCGCAAGGGCGTCAGCCTGCCCGATACCACGCTCGGTGTGGGCGCCTTGACCGAGAAGGACCGCAAGGATCTCGATGCCGTTCTCGCCGTCGACGATGTCGATTGGGTGGCGCTTTCCTTCATCCAGCGGCCCGACGATCTGGCGGAAGTTCGCAAGATCGCGCGCGGCCGGGTAGGACTGATGTCGAAGATCGAGAAGCCGCAGGCGCTCGAATGTATCGACGAGATCATCGAGTTGTCCGATGCGCTGATGGTGGCGCGCGGCGACCTCGGTGTCGAAATGCCGCTCGAATCCGTGCCCGGCATCCAGAAGCAGCTCACCCGCGCCTGCCGCAAGGCAGGCAAGCCGGTGGTGGTTGCCACGCAGATGCTCGAATCGATGATCACCGCGCCGGTGCCGACCCGGGCCGAGGTCTCCGACGTGGCGACGGCGGTGTTCGAGGGCGCTGATGCGATCATGCTGTCAGCGGAATCGGCGGCTGGCGACTATCCGGTCGAAGCGGTCTCGACAATGGGTGCGATTGCCCGCCGGGTGGAGCGAGATCCAAACTATCCGGGCATCATCTACGCACAGCGCCCGCAGCCGGAAGCAACCGGTGCCGATGCGATTTCGCTGGCCGCCCGCCAGATCGCCGAAACGCTGAACCTGTCGGTGATCGTTACCTATACCTCATCCGGTTCCACCGGCCTGCGCGCCGCACGCGAGCGTCCGCAGGTGCCGATCATCGCGCTCTCGCCGGTCATCCAGACCGCGCGGCGTCTGTCGGTCGTCTGGGGGCTTCACTGTGTGGTGACGGAAGACGCCAAGGACCACGACGATCTCGTCGACCGTGCCTGCCGCATCGCCTTCCGTGAGGAATTCGGCAAGCCGGGCGACCGGATCATCATCTCGGCGGGAATTCCCATCGGCACGCCGGGCTCCACCAACATGCTCCGTATCGCCTATATCGGCTCGGACGGCATGAGCGGCCACTAGGTCCTCAGACTCTCTTTGATCCCGATTGATCAGTCGCAGCGCACGTCGTCACCGGCGATGCGCTGCGAGACGGTTTCGGCCATTTGCTGCAGATCCCTGTCCTTGCCGGCAAGTTTCTCGATCGCCGCGATGGCGAGGTCGTTGGCGACGTAATCCGGCTTGTGGCCGAGATTGCGGACGGTCACCAGTTCCGAGCCGCTGATCGCTCTCTCGAGACCCGCCGAATGGATTTCAGGTGCGACGACGTCGTCGCTATCGCCGGTGACGATGACTGTCGGCGCCGTGATCCCGGTGTAGCGCGGCGCGACTTTGCGCACATAGGCGTTCAGCCTGGTGAGTTCGCGCGCATTGGCCCGGAACTGTTTCGGGCGCAGCACCATCTGTGCGCCGGTGGTTTCGAGATAGTGCGCGGGCACCGGATTGGGAGAGAACACGCATGCGACGCCCGGCTTCACCCGTCCCATGCCGGCGGGAAGGGTCAGCGTGCCGGCAAACAGTTCGCCGATGACGGGGATGGCGGCAATGTCGTTGTACCAGGCCACGCCGCCCGGCCAGGGGTGGGTCGCGGGCGAGAGAAAGAGAAGCCCCCGCGTCTTTTCCGGATAGGCGAGGGCGAAACTCGCGACGACCGCGCCGCCATAGGAATGGCCGACCATGATCGCCCGCTCGATGCCGTAATTCTCCATCGTCGCCGCGATGGCGCGCGCCTGGCCGGCGGGTGTGTCGTAGGCCTGGCCGTCGCGCGCCGACCAGCCGTGGCCGGGGCGGTCGACAAACAGCATCTCGGCGCGGCCCTTGAGCGGTCCGGCGAAGGCTTCGTACTGGTCGCGCAGATTTCCCGAGGCGCCGTGGATGAAGACGAGCGGCGGCAGGTCCGCATCGTCCCCGGCGGAAACGTGCACCGCTTGCATGCGAATGCCGTCGGCCTGCGTGAAGGTACCGATCGCCGGGAAGCGTTCGGAAATCTCGCGCGTCTTGATGCGGGTATAGACGAAACCCGCAACGAGGGTCGCGGTCAGAATGACGAGAAGAACGATCATGATGGCTCGAAACATATGGGACGGGGATCACGAGAGGCCGGGGGACTATACCCTAACATACGCAAGCCACCCCCTAACGGTTTCACCGGGTCATCATTCTCGGTATCCCACGACAAGCCTCACGCCCGGGCGGGTACCGCCGGTTCCCCATGCCGCGCCTTGCCCACAAACATTTCCGGCCCGGTCCGGGGGAAACAGCGCAAAGCCGGTCATTTCCGAAGATGGGATCTGATTCTCGTTGCGCTCGAGGCGCTGCCCACAGGTCAGGTTGTGGCCTAGATTCGCCGGCCGGTCAGCTTGTCGGCGAGTTCGCCGACTTTTTCCTGCGCCTGGCGATTGGCGGGATAGACGGAAAGCACCTTTTCCCATGCCTGGAGGGCGAGTTCATCGCTTTCATTGGCTTCCATGATGGCGGCCATGCCGGCGAGCGCGCCGAAATGCCGGGGCTCGAGCGCCAGCACGTGATGGATATCGGCCATCGACTTCCCGAAATGGCCCATCATGAAGTGAAGCGTGGCGCGCCGGTTCCAGCCTTCCACATAGTCCGGGAAGAGGGTGGTCACCTGGTCGAGAAAATCGAGGGCGAGCGCCTGCTTCTTGTCCTCGATCGCCTTGTGGGACCATTGCATGAGGAGATTGGCCGTCGCGCTCCCCGAATCGGTCCAGCGGCGGACGATGTCGGACGATATCCGCTTGGCCTTCCGCGGATCGCTCTCGCGGCGCAAATCCGAAAACAGAGACTCGAGGGTGATTTCCGCGGGTTGTTCCCGGCTCTGCGCGGTTTTGCCGGGCGGCTGCTGGTCAGCGGGCTCTGTCACCGCCGGCGTATCGGCCCACGCGGAGACGAGGCTCGTGCCGGGGGCGGCGAGAAGAATCAGTGACAGGGGAAATGCAAAAAGGCGCATGACGGAAAGGTAGTCCGTCTGCGCCAATTTTCAAACACACAATCAGTTGAGCCATCGCCCGAAGGCGACACTCGACCGCTCGCGTCAATCAGCCCTGGCGGGCCTTGAAGCGCGGGTTCTGCTTGTTGATGATGTAGATGCGGCCCTTGCGGCGAACCATGCGGTTGTCGCGGTGACGTGCCTTGAGAGCCTTGAGCGAATTCTTGATCTTCATTGTTCCGGTCCGCAGTCTGTGTCGGCTTTTGGCCTGATCAATCAAAAGCGCGCCGAGAGGGCGCGCTCAACAGTTGGCTGGCGTGTACCGTCAAAGCCCGGTGCTGTCAACTCCGGCGGGGGCCATCAGCCGGGTGAAATGACCCATTTTCCGGCCCGGACGCGCCTCTGCCTTGCCGTAATGGTGGACGAGCACGCCGCTTTCGCCGGCAAGTCGGGGAAGCTCATTGATCTCGTCGCCGATGAGGTTTTCCATCACGCAGTCCGAGTGACGGTGGAAATCCGGCAAGGCGAGCCCGGCAATCGCGCGAATATGCGCCTCGAATTGCGAAACCGTGCAGGCGGCTTCGGTCCAGTGCCCGGAATTGTGCACGCGCGGGGCGATCTCGTTGACAAGCAGCTTGTGGCTGCCCTCTTCCCGGACGGCGAAGAATTCCACGGCAAGCACGCCGACATAGTCGAGCGCTTCGAGGAAGGCGCCGGCGATAGTGGCGGCCGATTCGGCGGCCTCGCGCTCGATCCGCGCGGGCACCGTGGAGGTATGGAGGATATGATGGCGATGGACGTTTTCAACCAGATCGAACGTCCGGACGGTGCCGTCGAGACCGCGCGCGGCGATGATCGAGACCTCGCGGTCGAAGTGAACGAATGATTCGAGAATGGCCGGCGCACCCTTCATGGCGGCAAAGGCTTCTTCGGCGTCGGTTTCGACCGCGATGCGCGCCTGGCCCTTGCCGTCATAGCCCAGACGCGTGGTCTTGAGCACTGCGGGGAGGCCGGTCGCTTTCATCGCGGACTTGAGGTCAGAAAGACTGTCGACGGCAGCGAATTCCGCGGTTGCCGCGCCTAGATTGCGCGCGAGCGCCTTTTCGAGGAGCCGGTCCTGCGCGGTCCGCAGCGCTTTCGCGCCGGGGCGGACCGGCTCCGATCTTTCCAGACGTTCGACGGTCTCGACCGGTACGTTCTCGAATTCGTAGGTCACGACGTCACAGGCCTCGGCGAAAGCCGCGAGCGCATCTCCATCGTCCCAGGCATTCCCGAAATGCGCATTGGCGACCTGTGCGGCCGGAGCATTCGGATCGGGATCGAAAATGACCGTCCGGTATCCAAGCCGGGCGGCCGCCATGGCGAGCATTCGCCCGAGCTGGCCACCGCCGAGAATGCCGATGGTCGAGCCGGGGGCAAGCGGAGACGCGCTCATCGATCAGGCCTCGTCCGAGGGTTTGGCGGCAACGGCTGCGGTCCTCGCGGCGCGCCAGGCGTCGAGTTTATCGGCGAGGGTATCGTCGGACAGCGCCAGAACGGCGGCGGCGAGAAGCGCGGCGTTGGCCGCGCCCGCCTTGCCGATGGCAAGCGTGCCGACCGGAATGCCGGCAGGCATCTGCACGATCGAGAGCAGGCTGTCTTCGCCCGAGAGCGCGCGGGATTCGACGGGCACACCGAAAACCGGGAGGGGCGTAAGCGCCGCGGTCATGCCCGGCAGGTGTGCCGCACCGCCTGCGCCGGCGATGATGACCTTGAAACCCTCGGCCTTCGCGCCTTTCGCGAAATCGTACATCCGGTCGGGCGTCCGGTGCGCCGAGACGATGCGCGCGTCATAGCCAATGCCGAGATCGTCGAGGATGTCGGCGGCATGCTTCATCGTCGGCCAGTCCGACTGGCTTCCCATGATGATGGCGACGGGGGGCGTGCTCATGGCTTTCGGGTCTCTCGATCTGGTGATTTCGTCTCGAACTCAGGCGTTTTCTTCACCATCGACGCCCGCAATGCAAGCCTGTGGGGTGGTGTGGAAACAGGATCGCGTTCGACATCGCGCCGGGAAGGGAAAACGGCGGCGAATCACCGGGCCGAATATCCACAATTTATCCCCTGTTTTTGCCACAAATCACCGCCGTGAATTCCGACGGGCGAACAGTCGCAGGCGTGCCATTTTCAGGCTGGCTCCGATTGGCGGTTGTCGCGTCCGGAGAGGCGAGCATGTCGGTCGAAACGCTTACGCCAGCCGTCGGCCTTGCTGATTGACAAGGCCGACGGGCGGAAAAGTAACGAACCTGAAAGATGATCGCCGGAGACCAAAAACCGGACCCGGCGGGGTTTGCGGAAAAGCGCCAACCGGATTGCTTCGGGCGGCCTTCCCGCAACGGCTTCGCCGTCCCGGGAAGCCACCTGAACGGACGTCAAAGGAGAGTGAAAGGCGTTTTCAGTTTCTGGAAAATGCTTAAATATCAGGCGATTATATCGGGTATGATCTGGTCTTCGAGCTTCGAGAGCTTGTCCTTGATGGCAAGCTTCTTCTTCTTCATGCGCTGGACGCGCAACTGGTCGCAACCCACTTCGATCATGGCATTGATCGCGGCGTCGAAATCTTCATGTTCGTGGCGCAGGCGCGCCACCATCATTCTCAACTCGGCCTGTTCCTGATCGGACATGCGAGCCTACCCCATTGCTATGCGCCCCACCGCAAACGGGCGGTGATATGACCGCGTCAACGCGGCGGATTCGTGCCGGAGCATCTATCATGAACGGGCATTAACTGGAAGTTACCCAGACACAAGAATTCGCCTTCGACAAGGTTTCCGAAGCGTGGCACACTTCCTCTGCCTATCAACCAGTCGTGCTGGTGACAGTCGCCGGTGCGGCCCTTTCGCAAAGGAGTTGCCTATGTCGGTACAAGCGCATCTTGAATCGCTCGAGAAGAAGCACGGACAGTTGGAAGAGGAACTCCGCCATGAACTCGGGAGTCCTTCCGCTGGCGATGCGGCCATTGCCGAACTCAAGCGGCGCAAATTGCGCATCAAGGATGAGATTGTTCGCCTCCGCACCGAGGTGACAAGGCATTAAACCCCTCGCATGACATCCGCGTGACAGGCGCGGATCGAAGATGTTTTGACCCGAGGCCTTCGCCCGCTCCCTTTTCAGTGCCGAGCCGTTCAGCGGTTTTCCTGGCCGGGCGAAGTCCGAGGGCGAGATGATGGAAAGCGCGCATCCGCGGATGCGCGCCGTCATCTGCAAGAATGACGGCCAATCGGGATGATTTCCAGCTTCTCAGGACCAGAACTGATCCAGCCAGATATTGAGATGGGTGAAACCCTCGTCGTTGATCGAGTAGATCCGGCGGGTTCCGCGCGCGTCGACCTTGACGAGACGGTTGTCGAGCAGGGCCTTGAGATGCTGCGACACGGCAGGCCGTGAAATCGGCAACCCTTCGGCGAGTTCGTTGACGGTGCACGGCCGCCGGCGCAGTTCCTCCAGGAGGTAGCGTCGGTTCGGATCCGCAATAGCCGCAAACGCATCTAAGCCCATAGATCGAACGCTATGGCATTCAACCGAAGGCGGCAAGGGATTTGTGCGCTGCAATGATCCCGGCGCGCGGACGATCGCGCACCGTTTGCTCAGAGGCTTGGTCCCGTCGGCTCAGCCTTGCGGCACGAGCGATTGACGAAGCGCGAATTTCTGGATCTTCCCGGTCGAGGTTTTCGGGATGTCCTGGAACACCACCTTGCGCGGACATTTGAAGTGGGCGAGCAGCGAACGGCAATGGGCGATGACTTCCGCCTCCGTCACGCTTTGGCCGGCTTTGAGCTCGATGACGGCGCAGGGTGTTTCGCCCCATTTTTCGTCCGGATAGGCGACGACGGCGCAACTCGCCACGGCGGGATGCTTGTAAAGCGCGTCCTCGACCTCGATGGAGGAGATGTTCTCGCCGCCGGAAATGATGATGTCCTTGGAGCGGTCCTTGAGCTGGATGTAGCCGTCCGGATGCATGACGCCGAGATCGCCCGAGTGGAACCACCCGCCCTCGAATGCTTCGGCGGTTGCGCCGGGGTTCTTGAGATAGCCCTTCATGACGATATTGCCGCGGAACATGACCTCGCCGATCGTGGCGCCATCCGAGGGGACCGGTTCCATCGTTTTCGGATCGCGGACGGACAGGTCCTCAAGCGCCGGGTAGCGCACACCCTGCCGGGCCTTCCGGGCGGTGCGCTGAGCCGGGTCGAGCGCGTCCCACTCGCGTTTCCATTCATTGACGACCGCGGGGCCGTAGGTCTCGGTCAGTCCGTAGAGATGGACGACCTCGAACCCCGCCTCCGCCATGCCGGCGAGTACCGTTTCGGGGGGAGGGGCGGCAGCGGTATTGAAGCTGACCGACTGATCGAACTCGCGTTTTTCATCGTCAGGCGCGTTGAGAAGCGTCGACATGACGATGGGCGCGCCGCACAGATGGGTCACGCCGTGATCGGCGATGGCGTCAAACATCGCCTTCGCCCGTACCCACCTCAGGCACACATGCGTGCCGGCGACGACGGAAAGCGTCCAGGGAAAGCACCAGCCGTTGCAGTGAAACATCGGCAGGGTCCAGAGGTAGACCGGATGACGCCCCATGCCCGAGGCAATCACATTGGCGTAGCCCATCAGGGCGGCGCCCCGGTGATGATAGACCACACCCTTCGGGTTGCCGGTGGTGCCGGAGGTATAGTTGAGCGAGATCGCCTGCCATTCGTCGGCCGGCCCCACGCGCGTGAAATCGGCGGAACCTGCGGACAGGAATTCCTCGTAGTCCTTCGATCCGATCCGTTCGCCCTTGGGAGCGGGGGCATCGGCGGGATATTCCGGGTCGTCGTAATCGATCACGAGCGGCTTTACGGTGGCGAGTTTCAGCGCCTCGGCGGCGATGGAGGAGAATTCCCGGTCGACTATGAAAACCTTCGAGTCTGCGTGATCGAGCTGGAAGGCGACAATGGCCGGGTCGAGGCGCGTATTGAGCGAATGGAGCACCGCCCCTGTCATCGGAATCCCGTGATGGGCTTCGAGCATGGCCGGTGTGTTCGACAGCATCACCGAAACCGTGTCGCCCTCGCCTATTCCCTCGGCGGCGAGGGCGCTCGCCAGCCTGCGGGAGCGTTCATAAAGGGTGCTGTAGGACATGCGCAGGGTGCCGTGGATGACGGCGACATGATCGGGGAAGACGAGCGCGGCCCGCTCGAGATGAGCCAGCGGCGTCAGCGGCTGGTAATTCGCCTCGTTCTGGTCGAGGTCGGTCTCATACGGATTTGCCATCTCATTCCTCCCGCTCGGGCGCATATCATCACCGGCGCATGGCGATGTCATCAGGGAAAATCGTTGAAATCTGACAGGCGTCAGCCGGCCAGGCCGTCGTAGATCAGCTTGAAGGATGTGAGCAAGACCATGGTGTACATCACCGGATAAAACACGGTCGGTTTCATGCGGCGCACGATAAGAGCGCCGGTCAGCGTCGCCAGCGGAGCGATCGGTGCCAGAACGGCGGCAGTCTTGAGGTTGGTCGCGTCGAATTCGCCGAGCAGGAAATAGGGGACTACCTTGATCGCGTTGACGATCGCGAAATAGCGCACCGAGGCGCCGGTATAGGTCTTCGGATCCTGGCCCAATGGCAGTGTGTAAAGCTGGTAGGGCGGGCCGCCGGCGTGCGAGACGAAGCTGGTGAAGCCCGAAATCGCGCCCCAAAACGCGCCCCAGAGCGGACGGTGCCCGTGGGGAACGATCTTCTCCTGCGCGCGGTGTTCGCGATACTTCTTCCAGAAATACTGCAAGGAGAAGCCGAGCGCGACGAGACCGACGATCAGCTTGATCAGCGTTTCGGTCACCAACGCGGCCGTCATCCAGCCGATGGCGATGCCGATCACCGCGCCAGGCAGCATGATCACAAGCGTCCGCCGGTCGCTGTGGTGACGCCAGGCCCAGAGGCTGACCATGTCCATGACGATGAGGATCGGCAGCATGATCGCGGCCGCTTGCACGGGCGGGATCGCCAGCGCGATCAGCGGCACGGCGATGACGGCCATGGCGCCGCCGAGACCGCCTTTCGACAGGCCGACGAGAAAGACCGCCGGGATGGCGACAGCGTAAAAGAATGGATCGGTAATCATTGGGAGCAGTTGAACCTGGTGGGTTACCGGTCTATCCCGTCGGCAACGACTTGGCCAGCCCGGCCGGTCACAGTTCCGGAGTTGAGCGATGCCCGAGTTCGAAGACAGATGCCGGCTTGTTCTCGTCGCCCCAGCGGCGGAGAGCCCGGACGCGCTTGCCGGCCTTCTTGAAGGTGCGCTTTCAGGCGGCGATGTCGCATCCGTCGTCCTGCCGCAGCGGGATCTCGACGACAAGGCCTTTCAGGACGTCTGCGCGACCGTGGTGCCGGTGATCCAGAAGGCGGGCGCCGCCGCTCTCGTGTCCGGCGATACCCGTGTGGCGGGCCGGGTGAAGGCCGACGGTCTGTTCGTCGTCGAGAACGTCGAGACGCTCCGCGAGATGATCGAGAAGCACAGCCCGGGCATGATCGTCGGAGGCGGCAATGCCAAGGACCGACATTCCGCGCTCTCGATCGGCGAGGCCGAACCGGATTTCATCTTCTTCGGCAAGCTCGACGGCGACATAAAGCCAGAACCGCACCGGAAAAACATCGCGCTCGCCGAATGGTGGGCGTCGATGGTCGATATCCCCTGCATCCTGATGGGGGGCGCCGACGCTTCCCACGCGCTTGAGATGGCGGAAACCGGAGCCGAATTCATCGCCTTCGGAAAGGCGGTCTTCGAGGCGGAGGAAAGCCCGGAAACGGTGGTTTCGCGCATCAACGCCACACTTGACGAAAAAGCGCCACGGTTTGAGGATTAAGGGCCGCTATGGAAAACGCCCTTCGCAAATCCGCAACCCTCGCAACTCTGCTCCTCGCTGCGGCGATGAGTGCCGGTGAGGTGCGCGCCCAGGATGCCGATACGAAGGGAAGTCCGAAAACGGAAACCACCGAGCCGGCGGATACGGAATATCACACGCTCGCGTCCGAACTCGATCTCAAGCCGCAGGGTCCGCAAATTCTGCGCGCTCCCACGGATGATCTCGCTCTTCCGCTTCTCGACGAGAGCATCGACGCCACGAAGCGTGCCTACAGCGCCTATCAGCGCGGTTTCTACCTGACCGCGATGGATCTGGCGCTGTCGCCCGCGCAATCGGGAGACGCGGCGGCGCAGACGCTGGTGGCGGAATTGTTTTCCGAGGGTCTCGGCGTGCCGCGCAGCATGGAAGACGCCGCCTTCTGGTACAAGCAGGCGGCCGAAAACGGCAATCCGTCGGCGCAATTCAAATATGCGATCATGCTGCTTGAGGGAAAATTCGTTCCCGTGGATGCCAAGAAGTCGCGGGAGTTGATGAAACAGGCGGCCGATGCCGGCAACGCCTTCGCCCAGTTCAACCATGCGCAGTCGGTCGTCGCCCGCCACCCCGGAGATGCCGGCATTCGCGAAGCGCTGCCCTATTTCGAGAAATCCGCCGCCCAGGGCGTCGCGGACGCCCAGTACGCGCTCGCGCAGATCTACATGAACTCGATTGGTATCCCCGAGGAGAAGCGGGCGAAGGCGCGGGACTGGATGCGGCGCGCGGCAGCCGCCGGCTACGATACCGCGCAGCTCGACATGGGTATCTGGCTGATTGACGGCGTCGGCGGCGACAAGGACTACGAGCAGGGCTTCCGCTGGATGGAGATCGCGGCCAATCGCGGCAATGTCGCGGCCCAGAACAAACTGGCGATTCTTTACGTCAACGCCATCGGCACCCGGCCCGATCCGGTCGAGGCCGCGAAATGGTACATCATCTCGAAACGGGCGGGGTACAACGATCCGTCGCTCGACGATTTCTATCAGGGACTGACGTCCGAGCAGCAGAAAGCGGCGATCGACCGCGCGAACAAATTCGCCCGCCGTTAATCAGCCGCGCGGGGCAGGCTTGAAAAAGACCTGCAATTATGGTCTTGAGGCCGCCATCAAGGCCGAAGGTCGGCCGCAATACTCCAATCGCGGACAAGTTTCATGAAGATCAACGGAAACGAAATTCGGCCGGGCAACGTGCTCGAACACAATGGCGGCCTGTGGGCCGTTGTGAAGACCAATGCGGTCAAGCCGGGCAAGGGCGGCGCCTTCAACCAGGTCGAGATGAAGAACCTCATCGACGGTACCAAGCTCAACGAGCGTTTCCGCGCCTCCGAAACCGTCGAGCGCGTGCGCCTCGAGCAGAAGGACTTCCAGTTCCTCTACGAAGAAGGCGAAATGCTGGTGTTCATGGATACCGAATCCTACGAGCAGCTTGAACTCCAGAAGGAATTCGTCGGCGACCGCCGCGCCTTCCTGCAGGACGGCATGATGGTGACGGTGGAACTCTACGAGGAAAAGCCGATCGGCATTTCGCTGCCGGATCAGGTGACGCTTGAAATCGCCGAAGCCGACCCGGTGGTCAAGGGCCAGACGGCCGCGTCCTCCTACAAGCCGGCCGTGCTCGAAAACGGCGTGCGCGTGATGGTGCCGCCTTTCATCTCGTCGGGCGAGAAGATCGTCGTCGACACCAACGAACTGACCTATCTGCGCCGCGCCGACTGAGCTTTTGCTCCGGCGTGGGGGTAAATCCTCTCAAGGAAGAATGTCATGGCGCGTTCCGCCCTTCTCAATGTGATGGTCCAGGCGGCGGTGAAAGCCGGTCGCGGCCTGTCGCGCGACTTCGGTGAAGTGCAGAACCTGCAGGTTTCGCTCAAGGGGCCGAGCGATTATGTCAGCCAGGCTGACCGCAAGGCCGAGCAGACAATCCGCCATGAACTGATGCGGGCGCGGCCGACCTACGGTTTCCTCGGCGAGGAGAGCGAAGAGGAGAAGGGCACCGACGGCGCCCATCGCTGGATCGTCGATCCGCTCGACGGAACCACGAATTTCCTTCACGGCATTCCCATATTCTCCGTCTCGATCGCGCTCGAACGCAATGACGAGATCGTCGCCGGGGTGGTCTACAACCCGGCCATGGACGAGCTCTATACCGCCGAAAAGGGTGGTGGCGCCTTCATGAACGACCGCCGCCTGCGCGTTGCCGCGCGCCGGACGCTAACCGATACGGTGATTTCGACCGGGGTTCCGCATCTCGGCCGTGGCCACCACGGAAAGTACCTCGTCGAACTGAGGAATGTCATGGGCGAGGTGGCGGGCATCCGTCGTCTCGGCTCCGTCGCGCTTGATCTCGCCTATGTGGCCGCCGGCCGTGTCGACGGGGTCTGGGAAGAGGGGCTCAACGCCTGGGATCTCGCGGCAGGGCTGCTTCTGGTGCGCGAGGCGGGCGGATTCGTCAGCGACAAGAACGGCAGCCGCGACATGTTGGAGACCGGCGGCATCGTTGCCGGCAACGAGCATATCCACAAGGCGCTGCTCGATACGATCCGCAAGCCGCTCTCGACTTCCTGATCCCGGGCGCGGGGCCAGCGCGCCGCCACCCCGTTTCTCGCACCAATCGCTTTCAATTTGACTAAATTATCGGTTAGGTTCTCTCCCGGAACCGGCTGGACCCGCAGGTGTTTCCCATTTGAGGCGCAAGGCGGGGCGAAGCCGCAAGAACTGGGAACGATTGGCATATGGCGAAATTCTCTATGTCGGGCTGGGGCATCTCCGAAGGCGACGGAGGTGCCGACCCGCACAAGCTTTCGAGCCCCATGGTCTTCTTCTGGAGCATGGTGATTTTTCTGATCCTGACCGGATTCGTCGCCGCCATCCTCTACCGCCAGATCCAGGCGGCCTTCATGTCCAACCCCGGCCTCAACGGGTTGATCCTCGGCGTTCTGGTGGTCGGAATCGTGCTCGTCTTCATCCACGTGCTGCGGCTGAGGCCCGAAGTGCGGTGGGTCAATTCCTTCCGCGCGGCGGGAAGTGCCGACAAGGTGGGACGCGAACCTGTGCTGCTCGCGCCGATGCGCGCGCTGATCGGCCGGCGCCAGGACATGGCGCTGTCGACCAGTTCGCTGCGCTCCATCCTCGATTCGATCGCCACCCGGCTCGACGAATCCCGCGATATCTCGCGTTACCTCATCGGACTTCTGGTTTTTCTCGGTCTGCTCGGCACTTTCTGGGGCCTGCTCGGAACCATCGGTTCGATCAACCAGGTGATCCAGTCGCTCGATCCCGGGTCGGGCGACACCAACGACGTTCTCTCCGCACTGAAGACCGGTCTCGCCGCGCCGCTCGGCGGCATGGGAACCGCGTTTTCGTCCTCGCTGTTCGGTCTTTCCGGCTCGCTGGTGCTCGGTTTCCTCGATCTGCAGGCCGGCCGCGCACAGACCCGCTTCTACACCGAACTCGAAAACTGGCTGTCGAGCATGACTGATCTGGGTTCCGATATCGCCGTTCACGGGGCGGGCGAGGGGACAGCCGAGGAAATCAAGGTTCTCTCCGAGAAACTGCAACGCATCTCGCAGGACGGCGGTTCAACGCAACGGACCACCGCAGCGATGGCGAGCCTTGCCGAAGGCATTCAGGGGCTGGTCAAGAACATGCGCAACGAGCAGCAGATGCTGCGCGACTGGATCGAGGCCCAGCAGGAAGAATCGAAGAGGATGCGCGAAACGCTCGACAAGCTCTCCGACAAGATGGGGGAGAAGTAGGCCATGGCGCTCGCGCGCAATCGCCGCCGGGCCGGAGGTGTCGATTACTGGCCGGGCTTCGTCGACGCCCTGTCGACGCTGCTTCTGGCGATCATGTTCCTGCTCGTGGTGTTCGTGCTCGCCCAGTTTTTCCTCAGCCGCGAGATTTCCGGCCGCGACCAGGTTCTCAACCGCCTTAACAGCCAGATCAACGAGCTGACGCAGCTCCTGTCGCTGGAGCGGTCCTCCAATCAGGATCTCGAGGATGCGCTCGCCAACATGCAGGCGTCGCTGTCCTCGTCCGAAGCCGAGCGGAGCCGGCTGCAGCAATTGCTCGATTCGGGCAGCGGTTCGGTGGATGCGGCCGAGCAGCGCATCGGCGCGCTGTCGGAATCGCTCGATGAGGAGAAGCAGGTTTCCGCCCGCGCGCTGAGCCAGGTGGAACTGCTCAATCAACAGATTTCAGCGCTGCGCAGCCAGCTCGCCGCGCTTGAGGATGCGCTTGAGGCCTCGGAATCCAAGGATCAGGAAAGCCAGGCCAAGATCGCCGACCTCGGCAAGCGGCTCAATGTGGCGCTGGCGCAGCGGGTGCAGGAGCTCAACCGTTACCGCTCCGACTTTTTCGGGCGCCTTCGCGAGATCCTTGCCGGACGTGACGACGTGCGTGTCGTCGGCGATCGCTTCGTCTTCCAGTCGGAAGTGCTCTTCCCCTCGGGCGGTGCCGATCTCAACGATGCGGGCCGGGGGGCGATGTCGCAGCTTGCGACCGCCATTCTCGAACTCGCGGACGAGATCCCGGAGGAAATCAACTGGGTGCTGCGCGTCGACGGACACACCGACAACGTGCCGCTTTCGGGCACCGGACAGTATGCCGACAACTGGGAACTGTCGTCGGCGCGCGCGACCTCCGTGGTCAAGTATCTGATCTCGCAGGGCGTGCCGGCCAATCGTCTTGTGGCGGCCGGATTCGGCGAGTTCCAGCCGATCGCCGAGGGCGACGACGCCGAAGCGCGTGCCACCAACCGCCGTATCGAGTTGAAGTTGACGGAGCGCTAGGTTTACTTCGCGGCGATCAATGCCTCCGCACCGCTTTCGAACTGCAGGCGGGCGAGGCGGGCGTAGAGGCCGTTCTTGCGCACAAGCGTCTCGTGATTGCCTTCCTCGACGATCCGTCCCTTGTCGAGCACGAGGATGCGGTCGGCCTTCAGAACGGTGGCGAGGCGATGCGCGATGACGATGGTGGTGCGGTTCTCCATCAGCTTTTCGAGCGCTGCCTGGACCATGGTTTCGCTCTCGGCGTCAAGCGCCGAGGTGGCCTCGTCGAGAAGCAGGATCGGCGTGTCACGCAGGATGGCGCGGGCAATTGCGATGCGCTGGCGCTGGCCGCCCGAGAGCGTGATGCCGCGTTCGCCGAGCTGGGTGTCGTAACCGTCCTGAAGCGACATGATGAAATCGTGGGCCTGCGCGGCGCGTGCTGCCATCTCGACCTTTTCGCGGGTCGCGCCGTCGAGGCCGAGCGAGATGTTCTCGGCGGCGGTCGCGGCGAAGATCGTCACGTCCTGCGGGACGAGCGCCATGCGGTCGCGCAGGGCGGCGGGATCCGCGTCGCGCACATCGACGCCATCGATCAGCACCTTGCCCGTCAGCGCATCGTAATAGCGCAGGATCAGCGAGAAGACCGTGCTCTTGCCAGCGCCCGACGCGCCGACGATGGCGATCGTCTCACCCGGCGCGATATCGAAGGAGACATCGTGCAACGTCGGCAGGTCGGGGCGCTGGGGATAGGCGAAGGAGGCCGAATCGAAAGTGATCTGGCCGACGGCCGGTACCGGGAGAAGAACCGGCGAGGCGGGCGCGGTAATCGCAGGTTCCTCGTCTAGAAGTTCGCCGATCCGTTCGGCCGCGCCCGCGGCGAGCGAAAGTTCGCCCCAGACCTCGGACAGCGCGCCGAGGGCCCCTGCGGCAAAGACCGAATAGAGCAGGAACTGGCCGAGCGTGCCAGGCGTCAGATCGCCGGCGAGTACCGCATGGGCGCCGTACCAGAGGACGCCGACGACGCTGCCGAAGGCCATGGCGATGGCAAAGCCGGTGAGCACCGCGCGGGCGCGGATGGCGCCACGGGCGGCGCGGAACGAGGAATCGACCGCATTGGTGAAACGCGAGCGGGCAAGTTTCTCGGCGTTGAAGGCCTGGATGGTGCGGGTCGCGCCGATGGTTTCGCCGGCGAGCGTCATGGCTTCGGCAAGCGTATCCTGGGCCTCGCGCGAGCGGCGGCGGACATTGCGGCCGAAGGCGACGATAGGAAAGACGATGAGCGGAATGGCGGCGACCACAAGAAGCGACAGTTTCGGCGAGGTGATGAACATCATGCCGATGGCGCCGAGGCAGAGAATGACGTTGCGCAGCGCCACCGAGGCGGTGGCGCCCACGGTCGACTTGATCTGCGTGGTGTCGGCGGTCAGCCGCGAGACGATCTCGCCCGAGCGGTTGGCGTCGTAAAAGGCTGCGGAGAGGCCGGTGACGTGGGCGAAGACGTCGCGGCGGATATCGGCAACGACCCGTTCGCCGAGCGTGATGACGAAATAGTATCGGCCGGCCGAGGCGAGGGCGAGAACGCCCGCAAGCACCAGCAGCATCGTGAAATAGGTGTTGATGAAGCCGGAATCGCCGCCGGTAAAGCCGTTGTCGATCATTCGGCGCACAGCCATCGGCAGTGTCAGGGTGGTGCCGGCCGCAAGGGTGAGGAAAATCAGGGCGCCGATTATCAGCTTCGGGTAGCGGCCCATATAGGGAAACAGGCGAGCCAGAGGTTGGATGGAGCGGCGCTGGGGCCTAGTTTCGGGCGTCTGCTCGGTCACTCTTGTTCCTAACGGCTGTTCCGGTCGAATGTGGGCCTTGTGTCGTGGGTGCGCTTCATGTATAGGCTCGGCACCGAATTTGGAAGCCGCCGGGCCGGTGCTCTGCGGCTTCATTCACGCATCAGGCCAATTTGCCGCATCCAATGCCGGGCGAGGCCTACCAGACAACGGCAGGACAAGATCGATGAAGGCAGACATTCATCCCGAATACCACACCATCAAGGTCGTGATGACCGATGGCACCGAGTACACCACCCGTTCGACCTGGGGTGCTGAAGGCGAGACCATGAATCTCGAAATCGACCCCACCTCGCACCCGGCCTGGACCGGCGGCAACCAGCACATGCTGGACCGTGGCGGTCGCGTCTCGAAGTTCAAGAAGCGCTTCGAAGGTCTCGGCCTCTAAGCCGACCAAAGATACTCGCCGGGCAACCGGCAGACAAAACCCCCGCCGATCCGGCGGGGTTTTTTGTTGTCTGTGAGTCCGTTCTCCCGTTTTCGGCGGGCGGGGCTATTCCGCTGCTACCAGCGCCGCCGGGCGTTCGACGGCCGCCTCGCGGATCGGCCAGTGCACGGCGGCCGCGAAGAGACCCAGGGCGACGCCGAGCCACCAGACCGGATCGTAGCTGCCGAACCGGTCGTAGAGATAACCGCCGAGCCAGACCCCGAGAAACGAACCGATCTGGTGGTTGAGAAAGACAACACCGCCGAGCATGCCGAGATGCCGCGTGCCGAACATGATTGCGACCAGCGCGTTGGTGGGCGGCACGGTCGACAGCCACAGCAAGCCCATGACGATCGAGAAGATGATCACCGAGGTGCCTGATTGCGGCAGCAGCAGGAAGGCGGTGACGGCGATCGAGCGGGCGATGTAGATCCAGGCGAGAAAGACCGGCTTGGAATGGCGCTGTCCGATGAAGCCTGAGGCGAGCGAGCCGATGATGTTGAAGAAGCCGATCAGCGCGAGTGCAATCACCGCATAGGAGGCATCGATCCCGATATCGCCGAGATAGGCGGGGAAATGCGCGGTGATGAAGGCGACCTGAAAGCCGCAGACGAAGAACCCGGAGACCAGCAGGATATAGCTGCGATGGCCGAGGGCTTCCTTGAGCGCCTCCGAGGCAGTCTGGGCGATCTCGTCGCGCGACTGGGTGCCGGAGGAGGAATTGCCTCTCAGCGGAATCCCCAGAAGGGGAACCAGGAGCATCAGCGCCGCCATCCACAAAAGCGCTTCCGACCAGCCGAACGCATCGATCAACCCCTGGCCGAGTGGCGCGAAAACGAACATGCCGGCCGAACCCGCCGCGGTGCCGATGCCGAAGGCAAGCGAACGCTGATCGGGCGCGACATTACGGGCGAAGGCCGCAAGGATGATGCCGAAGGAGGCCGATGCCACACCCAGACCGATCAGAATGCCACCGCCCACATGCAACCAGAGAGGCGAGGGCGCGACCGACATGACGACCAGGCCGGCCGCATACATCAGTCCGGAGAGCGCGAGAATGCGCCAGGTGCCGAACTTGTCGGCAAGGGCGCCGAAAAACGGCTGACCCAGCCCCCAGGCCAGATTCTGGATCGCCATGGCGAGGCCGAACGTGGTTCGGTCCCATCCCTTGTCGGCCAGCATGGGCAACTGGAAGAAGCCCATCGCGGAGCGGGGGCCGAAGGTGAGCATCGCGATCGCGCAACCGGATGCGATGATCAAGAGCGGCAGTGACGGAGATCGCCGTTGCGCGGGAATGTCGGTCATGGGTCGGATCTCCAGAGGGCGCGGTGGCGCGGATCGAACGAGGCTATGTGATCCTGCTCCGCACACAAGTTCATAATTCCGATCAAACTATCAAATTCTTTGAACTTGGTATGCCTCCGACCGAGGTCTTCCACAGGCGCCGATTGCGGTATTGTTCCCGCCTCATTCGGCCGATAAGGACTTGATGATATGCCTTTTCAAAGGATTTGAGATTGGAATTCATTCTCTTCGCCGCGTGCATCGCGCTCATCGTCATCTTCACCCATGTCCGGTCGCTGGGGAGGCGCGTGGACATGCTCTCGCGCGAACTCGATATCCTGAAAGGCCGCGTTTCCGCCCCGGATATTCAGGTGCGGTCGGCTTCGGCCGGGAAGTCCTTGCCTGATACGGGGACCGCTGGGGGTGAGGATGACGTCGAAGAGCAGGTTTCCGAGCCCGTCGCCGCAGCCAGCCCGCCGCCGCTGCCGCCCCTCGGTACGCCGAAGATCGATACGCCCAGTGCCGAGGCTCCCAGGGATGAACCGGATCGCGGCTTCGATCTCGAGAGCGCCATCGGCGGCCGCTGGTCGGTCCTTCTCGGTGGCGTGGCCGTGGCGCTCGGCGCGCTTTTCCTCGTGCGCTATTCCATCGAGGCCGGACTTCTCGGTCCGGGAGCGCGGATTACCGGCGGGGTTCTCCTGTCGATCGCGCTGTTTGCCGGCGGCGAATGGCTGCGCCGCAAGGACAGCCGCGAGGGCCTGCCTTCCTTTGCCAGTGCCGACATTCCCGGCATCCTCACGGGCGCCGGCGCGATAGCGGCCTTCGGCACGACCTATGCGGCGCACGCGCTTTACGGCTTCATCGGCGCGGGGCTCGCATTTCCGCTGCTGACCCTGATCGGGCTTGCAAGCCTGCTGCTTGCTTCCGTTCACGGCCCCAAGCTCGCGGCCATCGGTCTCCTAGGTGCCTATGCCGCGCCGATCCTCGTGGAATCGGACACGCCGAACATGCTGGCGATGACGCTTCACGTACTCGCCGTCACCACGAGCGTGATGGCGGTCGGGCGGATCAGGCAATGGTCATGGCTGCTGGCCGGCGGCGTGATCGGATCGCTGGGATGGACCCTGGTCCTTATCGATGGCTTTTCATCCACCGAAAGCTGGCTCGCCGCTTTTCACGTCATCGCCGTCGGCGTCCTGCTGGCGCTCGGTTTCGGATGGGGCAGGGAGCGTCGGGAAGGCCGAGAGGATCAGCCGACCGACCTGATCGCGATCGGCGGCCTCGTCGCGCTAGCGTTCATCGCCTCGGCCTATGAATTCGTCTTTGCCGCTCCGGCCAGTTCGGCGATCGCGCTGGCGGTGGGCCTGATTCTTGTGCTCTCGGCCTTCCGTTTCTCAGGCATGGCACAGGCAGCACCCTGGGCCGCTCTGCCCACCACCTTTCTGATCGGCGCGCTCAATCTCGGTCGGCCGGTGGAGCCGGCGCTTTTCGACGATCTGGCGCATGGCGCGCCGCCGATCCCGCCGGACATTCCGGCCTTCCTCACCGCCTGCCTCGTGCCGCTGGTGCCGGTGGCGCTCGCCGCTCTCTGGGCCGCCTGGCGGACCGGGCGGGAGGCGCCGCGAACCTCGGGCTATCTGGCGATCGCGTTCTCGCTGGTCTCGCTTATGGGCCTCATAGCGATCTATCTCAGGATTTCCGACTGGAACGTGAGTGTGGGAACGGGGTTCTCGGCGCTCGTCCTCGCGGTCGTCTGCGTCGGCCTGACCGAATATTTCGGCAAGCTGCGGCCGGGCGACTGGAAGGCGCCGGCACCGGCGGTCTTCGCGGTCACCGCGATCGCCGCGCTGGCGCTTGCGATGGGGGTCGTGACGACCAAACTCTGGCTGCCGCTCGGCATGGCGCTGACCAGCGCCGGCGTAGCCTGGGTCCATCGGGGCCGGCCGTTCCCGGCGCTGCCGGTTGTGGCGGTGATCCTGGCGGGTCTCTCGCTCTCAGGACTTTATTTCAACATCCCCTTCGAAGGCGAGGCGATCGGCACGACGCCGTTCTTTAACAGGCTGATCCTGATTGCCGGCCTGCCGGCGCTGGCGCTGCTCGCCGGCGGCGAATGGATGCGCCGAACGGGTGTCGGTGTCTGGGCGCCGCTGCAGACCTCGATCGGGCTGGCGCTGGCCGCACTCTTCGTCGCGCTCGAACTGCGCCATTTCATCACCGGCGGGGTGATAGGCTCTCCGCATTTCGAACTGGCCGACATGGCGGTCCAGTCGATCGCCGCGCTCGGCTTCACGATCGGACTGCAATTCGTCGCGCGGCGGAGCGGGGCGGCGGTTTACGACATCGCTTCGCTGGTGGCCGGAGTCGTCAGTATCGCCATGCTGTTGGGCGGGCTCTGCGTGGTCTTCAATCCGCTCTTCAGTTTCGATTCGGTGGGCGAGGGCAGGATCTTCAACCTTCTGCTTCCGGCCTATCTCTTGACCGGATTGATGGCCGGCGCGGTGGTGTGGCTTTCCAGGGGCGTTCGTCCCCGCTGGTACCGCATCGGCTACGGTCTGTGCGCCGGGCTGCTCGTCTTCCTCTACGCCACGCTGATGGTGCGCCACGGATTCCATGGCGGGCGTCTGGGCTTTCTGCGCTCGGCGAGCGATGCCGAGGTCTGGACCTATTCGGTGGTCTGGTTGGTGCTGGGCGGGGCCTTGCTTGCGGCCGGCCTTCTCACCCGCTCGCTGCCGATGCGAATTGCGTCCGCCGCGGTGATCCTGCTGACGGTCCTCAAAGTGTTCCTGATCGACATGTCGGCGCTGACCGGCGCGCTCCGGGCGTTTTCCTTCATCGGGCTCGGTCTGGCTCTCATTGCGATCGGACGATTTTACCAGAGTATTCTGCGCCGAGGATCCACTAGAGCCAGCCCGCCGGATTTGCCCGCTCCGGCGCCGGATGAGCCTCAGCCCGGGGAGGGCTGAGGCTCACGGCATCTGTTTCTTTTTGCGCGAAAGTGAACGCAAGCACCCGCTGAGGTGACTTGCATTCCGTCTTGCCACGTCCTATCTCAATGGCATCCGGCTAACGCCGGTTTCTTTTGGAGGCCGTTATGCTCATTTTGAGCAAAAACGGAAACAGAGGGAGAGGCGGCATGGCTCTCATGGAAAATCAGTCTCGCAATCCGGCTCAGGCTCAGGCCCTGCGCGGTGGACAGACGGCCGCCGAGCGCTTCGGTGTCGTCGAGCGTCCGGACCTGACCTACACCCCTGAAGTGGCCGAAGCGACAGCCCATCTCTACGAGCGGGTGAAGGACCATATTCCCGCGTTCGAGTGGCCGGTCTACGCTCCCTATGTACATGCCATCAACAAGCTCAAGAAGGAGCGCGGCGCGGTCATCCTGGCGCATAACTACCAGACGCCCGAGATCTTCCATTGCGTGTCCGACATCGTCGGCGATTCGCTGCAGCTCGCCCGCGAGGCGACGCTGGTGGATGCGGAGATCATCGTTCAGTGCGGCGTGCACTTCATGGCCGAGACCTCGAAGCTGCTCAACCCGGAAAAAACCATTCTCATTCCGGATGTTAAGGCGGGTTGCTCGCTGTCTGAATCAATTACCGGCGCCGATGTGCGGCTGCTGAAGGAACGCTATCCGGGCGTGCCGGTAGTGACCTATGTGAACACCTCGGCCGACGTTAAGGCGGAGACCGATGTCTGCTGCACCTCGTCCAATGCGGTCGCCGTCGTCGACAGCTTCGAGTCCGACACGGTTCTGTGCATCCCGGACGAGTATCTGGCGATGAACGTCGCCAAGCAGACCAGCAAGAAGATCCTGACCTGGAAGGGCCATTGCGAGGTGCACGAGCGCTTCACGGCCGAAGAACTGCTCGCCTACAAGGAAGCCGATCCGACCATCGAGATCATCGGGCATCCCGAATGCCATCCGGACGTGATCGCCGTCTGCGACTATTCGGGCTCGACCTCGGGCATGATCAACTACGTCAAGGACACGCGGCCCTCGCGCGTGCTTCTGGTGACCGAGTGCTCGATGGCTTCCAACATCGAGAGCGAGGTGCCGGAAGTCGAATTCGTCAAGCCGTGCAACCTCTGTCCGCACATGAAGCGGATCACGCTGCCGAAGATCCTCGACAGCCTGGTCAACATGACCGAGGAAGTCCTCGTCGATCCGGCTATCGCCGGCCGCGCACGTCTCGCCGTCGAGCGGATGATCAATCTGAAGAACTGACGGGTAGGGGCCGGATCGCCGGCCCCGCCCGACCCTACGCGGCTGCTTTCATCCGGAAAGTGATCCCCATGCCGACATCGGCCACCCACATTCATCCCCCCACATCCTGGTCTGGCATCGACGATGTCGTCATCGTCGGCGGCGGGCTTGCCGGCCTCTTCTGCGCGCTGAAGCTCGCGCCGCGGCCGGTCACCGTTCTCGCCGCCGCACCCATCGGGCAGGGGGCGTCCTCGGCCTGGGCGCAGGGCGGCGTCGCAGCCGCCATGAGCGAGGGCGACACGCCCGAAAAACATCTCGCCGACACCATCGTCGCCGGCGCCGGCACGGTCGATGAGAAGATCGCCCGGCTGATGGTGACCGAAGGACCGTCACGCATTCTCGATCTGCTCGAATACGGCGTGCCCTTCGATCGCGATCTGGAAGGCAGGCTGGCGCTGTCGCGCGAGGCGGCCCATTCCGAACGCCGCATCGTGCGGGTGAAAGGCGACATGGCCGGCAAGGCGATCATGGAAGCGCTGGTGGCCGCCGTGCGTGCCACGCCTTCGATCCGCGTCATGGAAGGTTACGTCGTCGAGGAGCTGCAGACCGAAGGGCGCTATGTCTCCGGCGTGATCGCGCGCCCAGATGCCGGTCAGTCGAAGAAGCGGGTGCTCTTCCCGGCGCGCGCGGTGGTGCTGTGCTCGGGCGGGGTGGGGCATCTTTTCGCGGTGACCACCAATCCAGCCGAGGCGCGGGGCGCGGGCACCGGCATGGCGGCGAAGGCCGGCGCGATCATCGCCGATCCGGAATTCGTGCAGTTCCACCCGACCGCCATCGATATCGGCCGCGATCCGGCACCGCTCGCTACCGAGGCGTTGCGCGGCGACGGGGCCACGCTGATCAACGCGGCCGGTCACCGTTTCATGACCGATATCCATCCGGATGCAGAACTCGCGCCGCGGGACATCGTCGCGCGCGGCATCTTCGCCGAGGTCAAAGCGGGGCGCGGCGCGTTTCTCGATTGCCGACAGGCCGTCGGCAGCCACTTCCCCGACATGTTCCCCACCGTCTATGCCTCCTGCAGGGCGGCGGGCATCGATCCCGTCACCCAGCCGATCCCGGTGATTCCGGCGGTGCACTACCATATGGGCGGGGTTCTCACCGATGCTGACGGGCGGACGTCGCTCGACGGGCTGTGGGCGGCGGGCGAGGTGACCTCGACCGGCGTGCATGGCGCCAACCGGCTGGCCTCGAACTCGCTTCTCGAAGCCGTCGTCTTCGCCGGCCGCATCGCCGAAAACATCCAGGGTCTGATGCCGATGCCGAAACTGACCGATTGGCACAATGCGCTGGGCGAATCCGACGAGCTCGTCACGCTGGAGGACAGTCCCGAACTCAAGCGGCTGCGTCATATCATGAGCGATCATGTCGGCGTCATCCGCGACCGGGAAGGCATGGCGGCCGCCATCCGCGAGATCGCCGAACTCGAACGCGCCAACAAGCGCATCCGTTTCTCCAATATCGTGACCACCGCCAAGCTGATCGCGGTCGGCGCATATTTGCGCGAGGAAAGCCGGGGCGGGCACTACCGCTCGGACTTCCCCGAGCCCGTCGAGGGCTGGGCCCATCGCACCTATCTGACGCTCGAGGATGCCGATAGGGTGGTCGCCGAACTGAGAGAACGGAGCGTTGCATAATGAAAGCCCATCTGCCGGAACTGCCGGCGCTTATGGTCGAAGCTCAGGTGCGGGCGGCACTCGAGGAAGATCTCGGTCGTGCCGGCGACATCACCACCCAGGCGACCATAGGCCCCGACATGCGCGCGAAGTGCATGGCCAATGTGCGCGAGGAGGGGGTGATCTCGGGGATGGATCTTGCCCGCACAGCTTTCCGTCTTGTTGATCCGACGATCGAATTCGAGGCCCTCGCCGCCGATGGCGACCGGGTGAGCCCCGGAACCACGATCGCCAGGATATTCGGGCCTGCCCGGTGGATTCTGTCCGCCGAACGGGTGGCGCTGAACTACCTCATGCATATGTCCGGTGTTGCCACGCATACCGCGCGCTTCGCCGACCTGATTTCCGATACCGCGGCAAAGGTGACCTGCACGCGCAAAACGCTGCCGGGGCTTCGGGCGATCGAGAAATATGCCGTGCGCTGCGGCGGCGGCTCCTCCCACCGCTACGGGCTGGATGACGCGATCCTGATCAAGGACAATCACATCGCCGTCTGCGGCGGGATTGCCGAGGCGCTGGCATCGGCCCGGGCCTTCGCGGGGCATCTGGTCAAGATCGAGATCGAGGTCGACACGCTTGAACAATTCGGTGAAGTGCTCGAAGTGGGCGTGGCCGACGTCGTGCTTCTCGACAATATGGGGCCGGAACTGCTGATGCAGGCGGTCAGGATGAACGAGGGCCGCGTGGTGCTGGAAGCCTCCGGCAATGTCGATCTGAACACGATCCACGCCATCGCCGAGACCGGCGTCGATTTCATCTCGACGTCAAAAATCACCATGGCGGCACCGACGCTGGACATCGGGCTCGATATCGAAATCGGCTGATCTCAGGCGCCCGTCCGGCCGCCGAAACGCAGGCCGGGGGCGGGGCGTTCCTCAAGGATCTGTAGCCGGAAGCGGTAGAGAGCCGCCGGACGTCCGCCTGTGCGCGACGAGTTGGCACCGGTGGCTTCCACCAGTTCCGCGCCTTCGACCAGACGGCGGAAATTCTGCTTGTGCAGATGCCGCCCGGCAATCGCCTCGACCGTGGTCTGCAGTTCAGTGAGCGTGAATTCGGGCGGCATGAGTTCGAAGATGACCGGGCGGTATTTGATCTTGGCGCGCAATCGCGCGATCGCGGTGGCAGCGATCCGGCGATGGTCGTACTGCATCTGGCCGCCAAGCGGGCGCAGGAGACCCGTCGTCGAATAGCGGCCGTCGGCCACGCTTTCCTCCACAAGGCCCGCCTCGTAGAGAAGTTCGTAGCGGTCGAGCACGCGTTCCTCGTCCCAGGGGAAATCGTCGATCCCGAATGCGAGACGCAGGCGTGACTGTCTGCGGGTCGTGGCCTCGAAATCCTCCGCGTCTGCTGCCCAGTCGCTCAGACGCGGCAGGATGAGCGTGTCGAGAAGTTCCGGTCGGCCCTGCCGCCAGTCCTCCCAGGGAAAGAAATCGTACCAGCCGCGCCAGCGCGCGCCGGTGCCCGACAGCGCTTCTGCCGCCTGCCGGTCGATCCGGGTCAGCGCCAGGTAGCCCACGGAAACCGGATGCCCGTCCTCGCCGCCGTCGACGCGGTGACGTCCCCGGTCTCCGAAGGTGTAGAGTTGTTCGACATAGCCGAGCTTGAGGGCGGTCAGGCTTTCCACGCTCTGGCGCAGCCCGCTTTCGAATGTCCGGTGACGGGCGGGATCGAAGGCGCCAAAGGGCAGGCCGTCCGCATTGCCGCTGGTGGTCCTGCCCGGCATGCAGAGAATGCGCGGGGAGGCGTCCGTCACCGCGACGATCGCCGCGTTGAGCGCGATGTTGACGGGGGTCGAGAAGTTCCTAACCACCCGCAACCTCCGCGGGGGAAATATCGAAGCGGAAGACGTCGCCTTGGCTCGCCTCCGCGCCGCGCCCGATTTCCTCGACCGCGGCGACGAGCCGTCCCCGGCGGCCGAGTAAACGGTCCCCGAAGCCGACAATGCCCGGATTGGGCGTGACATAGGGGCTGGCTTTCCGCATGCGCCGCGCCAGCGCCCGGTCATCCTGTTCGGGGTCGAGCGCGAGTGCTGTGACGAGAGCCGCCGCCGGCGAGCGGGAAATGCCAAACCAGCAATGCACGATCAGCGGCGCGGAACGGTTCCAGGCGCGCGCGAAATCGATGATGTTGCGGACATGGAGTTCCGCCGGCGCGACGAGGCCGTCGCCCGCCTCAGTGATATCGTTCACTCCGAGCTTGAGGTGACGTTCCGGAGCGATAACGGCGGGGCGATGGAAGGACTGGCCGGGAGCGACGAGGCTGATCATCTCGCGGGCGCCGTGCCGGACGGCCGTTTCGGCGATCTGGTCGAGGCGGCAGACGAGAAGGTAGCTCACTTCGGTGTACCGGCGCTTTTCTCCGCCCTCGCCGCTTCGATCTCCTCGAAGCGCGCGGCGAAGCGGGTCTCGGCCTCCGTGGTCGCCAGCGGTTCGATGTCGAGCATCTGGCGGGTGATGCCGCGCGGCTGGCCGAAGAAGGTTCTCGCCTCCGCGGGGGTGAAGCCGGCCAGTTCCGTGGCCTCGAAATAGGCGGAGATCGTGTCGGCCTTCTTGATCATCGTCTTGATTTTTGCAGGCGTGATCGCCGGCAGGCCGAAACGGATGTGGATCGCGCCCGCCAGCCGTGCCTCGACGGCCTTGTAGCCGCCGCCGACAACTGCCTTGAAGGGAGAAATCATGTCTCCTATCACGTATTCCGGAGCGTCATGGAGCAGCGTCATCAGGGCGATATCCGGCGTGTAGTCCGCGCAGATGCGCGCGGCGATCGCCTCCACCATAAGCGAATGCTGGGCGACGGAGAAGGCATGGTCACCCGAGGTCTGGCCGTTCCATCTCGCCACGCGTGCAAGGCCGTGAGCGATATCGGAGAGTTCCACGTCCATGGGCGAGGGGTCGAGAAGATCGAGCCTGCGACCTGACAGCATGCGTTGCCAGGCGCGTGGTGCGTTGGGCGAGCGTACCATGTCTCAGTTTCCGCCGGTCCGAGCCTCGAAGACAAGCCCCGACCATTCGGGAAGTTCGAGCGTGACTGGAACGCCTCCGGCGGTCAGTGCGACGCCGTCGGCAATCGCGTCGGCGACGCGATCGATCCGGACGATGGCCAGCGCCTTGTCGCCCTCCACCGTTCCGAGCGTGCCGACGGATTTTCCGTCCGCTTCGATCGGCGTTCCCGAAGCGGGCAGGGAGGCTCCTCCGGCGAGGATAGCCACCCGGCGGCGGGCGGTCTTGCGGTGCTTCATCCGGGAGACGACTTCCTGGCCGACGAAGCAGCCCTTGGAAAAATCGACGCCCGCATTGAGATCCATCAGCACATCGTGCGGGAAGGCATCGGAGAGTTCGTAGTCGGCGCCCGACTCGGCCACGCCGTGAGCGATGCGGAGACCGTTCCACTGGGCGAGCGTGGCGTCTGCCGGAAGGTCGCCATAGGCCCGGAACACGCGGGTTCCGGAGGGGAAGCGGGTATCGGGAACCGCGCCGTTGGGAGCCTGTTCATCCCAGACGGCGTAGACACCGCTTTCGGGTCTTTCATCGAAACTGACCTTGGCGCGAAGCCGGTAAAGGGTCAGCCGGCGGATGAAATCGGTCACCTGATCGGTGCGGATATCGGCGCGGAAGCCCGTCCCGGTCTTCGAGATGACAAAGTCGAACAGAATCTTTCCCTGAGGGGTGAGAAGCGCGCAGGCGACGGCCTTGCCTTCCTCCAGCCCCTCGACATCCGCGGTTACCAGACGTTCGAGAAAATCGGTGGCTTCCTCGCCGCCGATTTCGATCAGGCTGCGCTCGGATAGATGGACTGTCGGCAACGCGGAATCTCCCCTTGCGGTGATTGTCACTACCTAAGGACAATCCGATGCCCGGACAAGGTGGCCGGTTGCGATCGCGATCAGTCGCCGGAAATGAAGAAGCGCCATTCGCCTTCCGGCGAAATGCCGATACGGAAAAAATTGTAGGCACCGAAATTGCGCATGTCCTCGAGATCGCCGGCGGTCACGATCCGCAGGATTTCGACGGTCTGCTCGGGTGTCAGCTTGTCGAGATCGGTGGCGACGAAATAGGGCCACACATAGAGATCGTTGGCGCCGCCCTGATCGAGATGCACGAAGCCGGCATCGAACACGTCGAGCATGATGGCCAGGAGTTCCATACCCTCGCCGTCACCCGAAATCGATTTGAGATAGGCGACCGGATCCTCTTCGAGGCCCGAGAGACTCAGCTGCGTGGCAGACGGACCGGTGCCGAGAAGCGCGCGCAGCCGTTCGGGATCGCCGCTTCTGGCCGCCTGGACGATAAGTTCGCGCATCCGTGCGGTGGGCGCGGGCAATTGTCCGAGGTCACGCATGATTTCGGGAGAGGGCTGATCCGGTTCGGAGAGCGTGACGCCGCCGGCCGCCTCGGGGCGGCGTATCATCGGTCCGGGCTCGGGCAGTCCCCCGTCGGGACCGACCTGCGGACCTTCGAGCGCAGGGAGCGACCGGGGACTGGCCGGCGCAGCGCCCATATCATCGGCCGGCGTCTGCTCAGGCTCTGTCACATCCTCGGCGGACGGGGAGGGAGCCGGCTTGATTTCGGAAAGGGCGAAGGCGGGAAGGGACGTCGCCTGAATGATCTGCCCGGTGATCAGGCAGGCGAAAAGCACATGCAAGCCGCGAAACTTGGTGATCGCAGCACGGGGACGAGCCACCGCAGCCTCCGTCATCGTTTATTGCAGGGTTCTGTCCGGTGAGAATTCGCCGGAAAGGACACGCTGGCGCATTTCCGAAATCAGATGATCCGCGCGCTCCTCGCCGAGAAGCCGGACCGTTTCCTTCAGTGCCATCGTAACTGCGGCGTCGGCAAGGATCTCCGGCTCGATGCCCTCGGCGACACCTTCCGCCCAGGCATCGGTCTGGTATTCCAGAGCGACCTGCATCTTTTCCTGGACGATCAGCTCGTCGAGATCCCCGGCGGGATAATGTGTGTCCTGTGTCATGTGTCCTGCCGTTTCTTACCTTATCGTTAACAACCCTAGCACAGGTTGTGCGATTCCGGCACGTTCCATCTTTCAATGGGTTAACAAAGTCTCAATTCCCGTAGCGCGCAACGATCTCCGCCGTCAACGTCTCTCCCTCGCGGCGGTACCGGGCCTCGGCTTCGGCGGCGGCGTCCGAGCAACTCGTATAGACCGATGCGAACGTCCTGTAGCCCCGATTGTAGCCGGCGGTCAGCCTTTGATGACGCGCTTCGTCGTCGGGTGCCTCCACACCCAACAGCTTCTCCATCATCTCGCGCCAGACCGTTTCCCCCGATTCCCCGCAAAGATTGCGCAGATATTGGAGCGATCCGAGGACTTCCGCAAGTCGCAACAGCTTGTCGTCATAGCGCGTGGGCCCCGAGGCGGCCGGCGGTGGGAGAGGGGATTCCGATTGCGCGATCGCCGCCTGGCCTGCGCCAATGCACAGGAAGGACAAGATGCCGAGCGCGGCCGCCGCGCGGAAAAACCGGTTACTCATGCGGCGGGTATAGACCAGTTCCGCGAGGAGCGGAATGGGTGGAATTTCACGTTCGTCGCCTGGAAACCTACCGGGCTTCCAGCTTGTCGAAACAGGCGTGCATGGAAACCGGCATCGACAGACCGCGTGTCTCGGCGATCTCGTACCAGCCGACGGCGGCCGCGTCGTCGAGCGCCCTTGGCTCGACGGTGCCGGGTTCGGTCACCTCGAACGCGGTAAGCAGGTAGTGCTCCTCGCCAGCGGGCCGGTCAGGGGTTAGATCGTATGTGGCATAGGGACGGGCGGAGGTGGCGATGATGCCGGTTTCCTCCGCGAGTTCCCTCAGCGCGGCGGCTGTCGCGTCTTCGCCGGGATCGACGCGCCCGCCCGGAAACGCGAACATGTTCTGTGCCGGCGGGTTGGCGCGCAGCACGAGAAGATAGCGGTTTCCGCGCCGCACGATCGCGGAGACGGCGCGCGGACTTTCCGTGTTGATCGCTACTTCGACCTCATCCATGGCGGGCCTTCAATGTTCGGACGCGCAATGGGAGTGATCGGACAGGGTCTCCAGAACCGCGCAGTCGGATACGGAGCCCGCATCGCACAGCGAGATGCGCTCGAGTTCTGCTTCCAGCCGCTTGAGCCGCGCGATACGCGCGCGGACCGCGCCCAAATGTTCGCCCGCGATGCGATGAACATCCTCGTGACAGGGCGCATCGGTGGTTTCGCTCATGCGCAGGAGGTCGCGGATATCGTCGAGAGAAAAACCGAGCTCGCGGGCATGCCGGATGAATTCGAGGCGGCGGAGACCGTCGCGGTCATAGCGCCGCTGGTTGCCTTCCGACCTTTCCGGCGAGGCAATCAAACCCATTTGTTCGTAGTAGCGGATCGTCGGAACCTTGATATTGGTCCGTTTCGACACTTCGCCGATGGAAAACATTGCAATGACCTCTTGAAGCTCTAGCCACTAGAGGAATTAAGGGAGGTGGCAAGAGCAATCAACACCAAGAGGAATTTCGCCATGGGCGGCCATCACCATCATCATCATGTCGATCCGGATGCAGGGGACGCGCGGGTCTTCTGGGCGATCGTGGTCAATATGGGTCTCACGGTGGCCCAGGCGGTCGGGGGGTTGTTTGCGGGAAGTCTCGCTCTCATCGCCGACGCGCTTCACAATTTCTCCGACGCGGTCTCGCTTATCATCGCGTTCTCTGCCCGCAAGATCGCCCGCAAGCCGGCAGACGAGACGATGACCTTCGGCTATGGCCGGGCCGAGGTGGTGGCGGCACTCGTCAACTACACGACGCTGATCGTGATCGGGCTCTATCTCGCCTATGAGGCGGTCGAACGCTTCTTCAATCCACAGGATGTGGATGGCTGGATGGTCGTCATTATCGCGGTGGTGGCGCTGGTGGTGGACGTGGCCACCGCGGCGCTGACTTTCGCAATGTCGAAAACGAGCATGAACATCCGCGCGGCCTTCCTGCACAACGTTGCCGATGCCTTGGGGTCCGTGGCGGTGATCTTCGCGGGCACGCTCATCCTGCTTTACGACTGGCGGCTGATCGACCCGATCGTCACGCTGATGATCGCCGGTTATATTCTGTGGCAGTCCTTCGCCGAGATCGGTGGCGTGATCCGCATCCTGATGCTCGGCAGTCCGCCTGAAACGCGCAGCATGGAACTCGTCGAGGCAATGCGTGGGGTCGACGGGGTGGCCGATGTCCACCACATCCACTTCTGGCAGATGCAGGAACACGAGGCGGCGCTCGACGCCCATCTCGTGATCGCCGACGAGCGCTGGGACGAGGCGGAGAGGATCAGGGACGAGGCGAGAGACATGCTCGGTGAACGCTTCGATGTCGCCCACACGACCTTCGAACTTGAGCGCGCGGGCCATGCCTGTCACAACACACAGCTTATCGGTCATCCGCGTGATCTCGCGCATGACCATACGCCTGCGGGCGACGATCACGATCACTGAGGCTAGGCGGATGGAGGATAGCGACGGACGATGTGCGGACGGTTTTCGCTGACGGCCTCGCCGGAGGAGGTGGCGGAGTTCTTCGGTCTCGAGGAGGTCGAGGGCTTTCCGCCGCGCTACAATATCGCGCCTACGCAGCCGATCCTGATGATTGCCGGCGATATTCCGCGCGCGCCGGGCGACAATCGCTCGAACCGGCGTGCGCTACTGGTCCGTTGGGGGCTGATCCCGTCCTGGGTGAAGGATCTCGAGAAATTTCCGTTGCTGATCAATGCGCGGTCGGAAACGGCTGCTGAAAAGGCCTCGTTCCGGGCCGCCATGCGCCATCGCCGCGTGCTGGTGGCGGCCTCTGGCTTCTACGAATGGCATCGTCCGCCCAAGGAGCTGAAGGAAAAGCCGGTTCCCTACTGGATCCGGCCGGCGCACGGCGGCATCGTCGCCTTCGCCGGGCTGATGGAGACCTACATGTCGCCCGACGGCGCCGAGGTGGACACAGGCGCCATCCTCACCACCCGCGCCAATGCCGCGATCTCGGGAATTCACGACCGCATGCCGGTGGTCATCCATCCGCAGGATTTCGCGCGCTGGCTCGACTGCAAGGCCGGCGAGCCGCGCGACGTCGCCGATCTTCTGAAGCCGGCGGAGGAGGGTTTCTTCGAGGCGATCCACGTTTCCGACCGGGTCAACAAGGTGGCCAATGCCGGCCCGGACCTGCAGGAGAGGGTTGCGGAAAGCCCGAAACCGGGCAATAGCAGACCGCAACCGAAGGCGGAGAAACCCGCCGCTCCGCCCGATCAACTCAAGCTCTTCTGATCCTTAGCGTCATGCCTTCACTCTTCGCCCCGGCGCTGTCCGGCTTCCTGCTCGGCGCCTCGCTGATCATCGCGATCGGCGCGCAGAACGCTTTCATCCTGCGCCAGGGGCTGTTGCGTCGGCATGTGTTCATTCTGTCCCTGATCTGCGGCCTTTCCGACGCGGTACTGATCGCGCTCGGGGTTGCCGGGCTCGGCAGCCTGATTGCCGGCTCCCGCATGCTGCTCGCCGTCGTCACGCTGGGCGGTGCGGCGTTCCTTGCCTGCTATGCGGTGCTCGCATTCCGCCGCGCGCTCAATCCGGAAGCGATGAAAGCGGCCAACGAGGGCGGAACGTCCCTGAAGGCCGCGGTCGCCACCTGTCTCGCCTTCACCTTCCTCAATCCGCATGTCTATCTCGATACCGTGCTCCTCGTCGGCGGTTTGTCTGCCCGCTTCGAGGGCTCCGCCCGGCTCGCCTATGCGATCGGCGCGATGTCGGCCTCCTTCGTCTGGTTCTTCGGTCTCGGCTACGGCGCACGGCTTCTGGCCCCGGTCTTCGCCAGGCCGGCCGCTTGGCGGGTCCTCGATCTTCTCATCGCGCTGGTGATGGCGGGGCTGTCGCTGTCACTTGTTCACCGCTTCTTTGCGGGTCAATAAGCCGGCGCTTGAAGGCATCTTGACCGTAAAGCGGCGACAAGCCATAAGACCAGCATGAAAACGTTTGGCGCCACCGCCATCTGCATTTGCCGGATCATTATCAGCTAGCCCCACCGCTGGCTCGGCCGTTTTCGTCTCCTCGTTCGACATGAAAACCGACCCGGCCAGCGGGAGGCCGGCGTAAAGGGGATATATGTCTTAAATGACCGAGATACCGACGCTCAGGTTCCACAACACGCTCACGCGGACGAAGGAGGATTTTTCCCCCATCGATCCCGACAATGTGCGCATGTATGTCTGTGGTCCGACGGTCTACGACTATGCCCATATCGGCAATGCGCGTCCGGCGATCGTCTTCGACGTCCTGTTCCGGCTGCTACGTCACGTCTATGGCGCCGAGCATGTCACCTATGTCCGCAACATCACCGACGTCGACGACAAGATCAACGCCCGGGCGCTGAAGGATCATCCTGGGCTGCCGCTCAACGAGGCGATCGCGGAAGTCACCAGCCGCACCGCCGAGCAGTACATGAAGGACGTAACTGCCCTCGGCTGCCTGGAGCCGACCGTGCAGCCGCGCGCGACCGCGCATATCGCCGGCATGGTCACGATGATCCAGACGCTGATCGACCGCGGGCACGCCTATGTGACGGCGGGCAAGGAAGGCCGCGAGGTGCTCTTCTCGGTCGGCTCGATGCCGAACTACGGGAAGCTCTCGAACCGCAAGCTGGAAGACCAGCAGGCCGGCGCGCGCGTCGCCGTCGAAGAGCACAAGAAGAACCCGGCCGACTTCGTTCTCTGGAAGGAATCGGCTGCCGACGAGCCCGGCTGGCAGGGGAGGTTTGCCGAGGCCGGCGAGCGCATCGCCATCCATGGCCGCCCCGGCTGGCACATTGAATGCTCGGTGATGAGTGAAGCGCATCTCGGCGAGACCTTCGACATCCACGGCGGCGGGCTCGACCTGATCTTCCCGCACCATGAGAACGAGATCGCCCAGTCGACCTGCGCCCACGGCAATTCCCGCATGGCCAATGTCTGGATGCACAATGGCTTCCTGCAGGTCGAGGGTCAGAAGATGTCGAAAAGCCTCGGCAATTTCTACACGATCGCGCAACTGCTCGAGACCGAAACCTTCGCCGGACGCAAATGGCCCGGCGAGGTGCTGCGTCTTGCCATGCTGATGACTCACTACCGCGAGCCGATCGATTTTTCCGCCAAGCGGCTGGAAGAGGCCGAGCGGATGATCGCCAAGTGGCCGGCGGGGGGCAATGCGTCGGGCGAGGTGCATCCGAGCGTGATCGCGGCACTTGCCGATGATCTCAATACGGTCGCGGCGATCCAGTCGCTGCACCAACTCGCAGCCTCCGGCGCGCCGGAATTCGCTGCCAGCGCGGCGCTGCTCGGCCTGTTGCCGAAAGAGGCGGAAGTGGCCGACGATCTCGCCAACGCGGTTGACGCACTCGTCGAGATGCGGCTCGAACTGATCAAGGCAAGGAACTGGGGGGAGGCCGACAAGATCCGCGACGACCTCGCCGCCAAGGGCATCCAGCTCAAGGACGGCAAGGATCCCGAGACCGGCGAGCGGGTGACGAGCTGGGAGATGAAACGGTGACGGCCGAGCTTCATTCTGGCGGTTGCCAATGCGGGGCGGTGCGGTTCCGGGTGCACGGGACGCCGACGGATTCCTCGGTGTGCTATTGCCGGATGTGCCAGAAGGCGTCTGCCTCGTATGCGCTGGCTCTGGTTTCGGTGCGCGGCTTCGAGGTGGAGTGGTCGCGTGGCGAGCCTTCATGGTTTCAAAGCTCCAACGCGGCACGGCGCGGGTTCTGCAACGCCTGCGGCACGCCGCTCGCCTACGACGCACCGGACGGGCTGGCGCTCTCGGTTCTGGCCTTCGACGATCCGGACGCTTTCCCCCCGCTTGTCGCCTATGGTGTCGAGGGCAAGCGCATCTGGTGCGATGGCGTTCCGGCTTTGCCCGGGCGGCACACGTTGGAGGATGAGAAGGCCGCGCCGTTCCTTGCGGGTCTCGTGAACTACCAGCATCCCGATCATGATACGGAGCGGTGGCCGGAGGAGGAGCGCAGGTGAGCGAGCACGAATCCCATTCCGCGGAGGCGGCTCACAGCGGCGGATGCCAGTGCGGTGCGGTGAGATTTCACGCGAGCCGGCTGGGCCGTCCGTCGATCTGCCACTGCCGGATGTGCCAGAAACAGTTCGGCAGTTTTTTCGGCGCTTTCGTAAGCGCGGACCAAGCGCATCTCCAGTGGACGCGCGGCCAGCCTTCCTGGTTCCGTTCGTCCCAAAAGGTCCATCGCGGTTTCTGCAGGGCCTGCGGTACGCCCCTGACCTATCGCCATCCCGGCGGCATCGAACTGGCGATCGGCGCCTTCGACCATCCGGAGCTTTTCGAACCGCAGGTTCAGGTCAATCATGACCAGCGGCTACCTTGGATCGACCGGCTGTTCGAGAAGCCTGCGTTTGAGAGCGAGGAGATGTCCCGCTTTTTCGCTTCCATCGACAACTACCAGCATCCCGACCACGACACGGAACGGTGGCCGGACGAGGATGAGACGACCGATGAATGAAAAGATGACTGAAATGCGCGGGCTTTATCCCGAAATCGAGCCGTTCGATTCCGGCCATCTCGATGTCGGGGACGGGCATTTTATCTACTGGGAGCGTGTCGGTACACCCGGCGCCAAGCCCGCAGTGTTCCTGCATGGCGGTCCGGGCGGCGGCTTTTCGGAACGCCATCGCCAGCTTTTCGATCCCGATCTCTATGACGTTATTCTGTTCGACCAGCGCGGCTGCGGAAAGTCGACGCCGCACGCCTCGCTGGAAGCCAATACGACATGGCATCTCGTCGCCGACACAGAACGCCTGCGCGAGATGGCCGGTTTCGAGCGCTGGATGGTTTTCGGCGGCTCGTGGGGCTCTACGCTTGCGCTGGCCTATGCCGAGACGCATCCGGAACGGGTCTCCGAACTGGTGCTGCGCGGGGTCTATACGCTGACCAGGGCCGAACTTGCCTGGTACTATCAGTTTGGCGTCTCGGAGATGTTTCCGGACAAGTGGGAAGATTTCGTCGCGCCGATACCGGAAGCCGAGCGCGGCGACATGATGGCAGCCTACCGCAAGCGGCTCGTCGGAGATGACGAGGCCGAAAGGCTCCGCTGCGCGCTCGCCTGGAGCAAGTGGGAAGGCGAGACGAACACCCTCATGCCGGAGCCGCAGACCAGCGACCATTTCAACGAGGACGGCTTTGCGCTCGCATTCGCCCGGATCGAGAACCACTATTTCGTCCATGGCGGCTGGTTGGAGGAGGGGCAGTTGCTGCGCGACGCGCACAAGCTCGCCGATATTCCGGGCGTTATCGTCCATGGCCGCTACGACATGCCGTGCCCGGCGAAATATGCCTGGGCTCTGCACAAGGCCTGGCCGAAAGCCGATTTTCACCTGATCGAAGGTGCGGGCCACGCCTTCTCGGAGCCCGGCATTCTCGACCAGCTCATCCGTGCGACAGAGCGGTTTGCGAAGGAGACATCATGATCGACCATTTCGGCATTCACGTTTCGGACTATGACGCGGCGAAGCGCTTTTACGACGCAGCCTTTGCGGCACTCGGTGGATCCCTTGTCATGACCGTTCCCCCCGAATTCACAGGCGGGAAGCGCTCCGGAGGTTACGGCCGTGGCAAGCCCTATTTCTGGATGACGGAAGGCGCGGCACAAACCCCTTCCACCCATATCGCATTTGCCGCCGATGACCGCGCCCAGGTCGACGCGTTCTACAAGGCGGCCATGGCTGCGGGTGGTCGCGACAATGGCGCGCCGGGCATCCGGGAACATTATCATCCGAACTATTATGGCGCGTTCGTGCTCGATCCGGACGGCAACAATATCGAGGCGGTTTGTCACAAACCGGAGTAAGATGAGCAAAGAACGCATCTATCTTTTCGACACGACCCTTCGCGACGGCCAGCAGACGCCCGGCATCGACTTCTCGCTCGAGGACAAGATCGCCGTCAGCTCGCTTCTCGACAATTTCGGCATCGACTATGTCGAGGGCGGCTATCCGGGCGCGAACCCGACCGACACTGCATTCTTTGCGAAGAAGCGCACGGGCCACGCGGCCTTCGTTGCCTTCGGCATGACGAAGCGCGCGGGTGTCTCCGCATCCAACGATCCGGGTCTGGCGGCGCTTCTGCAGTCGAAGGCCGACGCGGTCTGTCTGGTCGCCAAAAGCTGGGACTACCACGTCAAGGTGGCGCTCAATTCGACCAATGAGGATCACCTCACCTCGGTCCGCGAATCCGTTGCGGCCGTGGTCGCTTCCGGCAAGGAGGCGCTTCTCGACTGCGAGCATTTCTTCGACGGCTACAAGGCCAACCCGGACTATGCGACGGCTTGCGCGAAAACGGCCTATGAAGCGGGCGCGCGCTGGGTGGTGCTTTGCGATACCAATGGAGGCACGCAACCCGGCGAGATCGGCGAGATCGTCGGCAAGCTGGTCGCCGCGGGCATTCCAGGCGACAGGCTCGGTATTCATGCCCACAACGACACCGGCCAGGCAGTGGCCAATTCGCTGGCCGCGATCGAGGCGGGTGTCCGGCAGGTGCAAGGCACGCTCAACGGCATCGGCGAGCGCTGCGGCAATGCCAACCTCATCACGCTGATCCCTACACTGGCGCTCAAACCCTATTTCGCCGAACGCTTTAAGACCGGGCTGCCGGAAGAGAAACTCAAGGAAATCACCGCGCTCAGCCACGCCTTCGACGAATTGCTCAACCGCTCGCCGGGCACCCAGGCGCCCTATGTGGGAACATCCGCCTTTGCGACGAAGGCCGGCATTCATGCCTCCGCCATCCTCAAGGATCCGCGCACCTACGAGCATGTCACGCCCGAAAGCGTCGGCAATTACCGCAAGGTGATGGTCTCGGATCAGGGGGGCAAGTCCAATTTCGTCGATGCGCTGGCGCGGCGGGGGATAGAGGTGGCAAAGGATGATCCACGGCTCGACCGGCTGATCGAAATCGTCAAGGAGCGCGAGGCGACCGGTTATGCCTACGAGGGGGCGGACGCGAGTTTCGAACTGCTGGCGCACAGGACCCTCGGCCGGGTGCCGGATTTCTTCAAGGTGGTGAGCTTCCGGGTGATGGTGGAGCGCCGTTTCGATGCCAACGGCAATCTGCGCACGGTCTCGGAAGCGGTGGTGAAGATCCTGGTCGACGGCTCGGAGCACATGTCGGTGGCCGAGGGCCACGGCCCGGTCAACGCGCTCGACATTGCGATGCGCAAGGATCTCGGCGCCTACCAGTCGGAGATCGCGGATCTGGAACTGGCGGACTACAAGGTGCGTATCCTCAATGGCGGCACCGAGGCGATCACCCGTGTTCTGATCGAATCGGCCGACGGGACCGGCGCGCGCTGGTGGACGGTCGGGGTCTCAGACAACATCATCGACGCGTCCTTCCAGGCGCTGCAGGATTCCATCGTCTACAAGCTGATGAAGAACCGCGATCTGGCCGGCAAGGTGGCCGCCGAGTAGGTAGGGTCTTGACCCGAATTGCGTTCAGCGCATGCTGGCCGCACTGGGAAAGTGTGAGAGGAGAACGCCATGAGCACGACCGTATTTGGCCAGGAGGTGGCCCACCGCATCGGGTCCGTCGAAGAACTCCGGCAGCACGTGCCGCCGCCGGGCCGGCTTCCCTCCGGGAAGGTGATCGACCACGTCGACGAGACGGCTGGCCGGTTCATCGCGGCTTCGCCTCTGGTCGTGCTCGCGACCCGACGCGCCGACGGCGGGGTCGACCTGACACCGCGTGGCGATCCGGCGGGTTTCGTCAAGGTCCTGGATTCGAAGACGCTGGCGATTCCCGATCGTCCGGGCAACAACCGGATGGACAATATCGAGAACGTGCTCACGGATGGGGCGATCGGGCTCTTGTTCATGATCCCCGGTGTGGATGATACGGTGCGGATCAGCGGTCAGGCGGCAATTGTCCGGGACGAAAAACTGTCCGAGCAACTCGCCGTCGATGGTCGTCCGGCCGGACTTGTGACGCTGGTGCGTGTCCAGCGGCTCTTGAGCCACTGCCCCAAGGCATTCATGCGCTCGAAGGCCTGGCACCCGGAGGCCTGGCCGGATACCGCAGACGTGCCGAGCCTCGCCGAAATGATCAAGGCCCACTGCGCGATAGACGATCCCCTTCCGGAACTCGAAACCTACATCGACAACGCCAACCGGACGACCCTCTACTGATCATTCATCAGTATTGTTGATTGGTTTGCCACCGAGCCGTCGTTGCGGCTGATCGTTGGGCGCGGTAAAGCCTGTGCTTTCGGAGGCGCGCTCAGCCTTCCGCTTACCGACAGGACTTTCCGTGTGACCAGCGCAGAAGAGAGCTCGCTTACGCCTCCGCCGAAGAAGGTTGGCGATCATGACAGCCCGCGCGGTTTCGCCTTCGCGCTCACCGCTTATCTGCTGTGGGGCTTCCTGCCGTTCTACATGAAGGCGGTGGCCCACATCCCGGCGGCGGAAGTGGTGGCGCACCGGATCGTCTGGTCCGTTCCAATCGCCGGCATGGTCTTGATCTGGCTCGGCAGAACGGCGGATATCAAGGTCGCGCTGAGGACGCCGCGGACGCTGGCCATGGGATTGCTGACCGCCAGCATCGTCAGCGTCAACTGGGGCATCTATGTCTGGGCGATCGGCGCGGGCAGGGCGGTGGAAGCCGCGCTCGGCTACTATATCAATCCTCTGCTTTCTGTGCTTCTCGGCGCGCTGCTTCTCGGCGAAAAGCTCGACGGATTGCAGAAGCTGGCGATCGGCATCGCCTTCGTGGCCGTTTGCGTTCTCGGGTTCGAGGCCGGCGGGCTGCCGTGGGTGTCGATCTGCCTGGCGCTGTCCTGGGGGTTTTACGCCTATTTCCGCAAGACGCTGCCCGTGGGGCCGAACCAGGGATTCTTCCTGGAGGTTCTGGTGCTGACGATACCGGCGCTGGGTTACCTCGGCTGGCTCGCGCTGACCGGCCAGAGCCATTTCGGCAGCACGGGGATGACCGACGTTCTGCTGCTCCTCGGTTGCGGTCTGGTGACCGCCGTGCCGCTGATGGTCTATGCCAACGGGGCCAAGCTGTTGCGTCTGTCGACCATCGGCATCATGCAGTACATCGCGCCGACCATGATCTTCCTCATCGCCGTTTTCATCTTCAAGGAGCCGTTCGGGCTGGAAAAGCTGGTCGCGTTCCTGCTGATCTGGACGGCACTTGCCATCTACACGCTGTCGCTGTTTCGCCAGCATCGCGCCTGGCGGCGCGGTTAGGCCGCCGAAATCAGAGCTTGCCGATAACGGCGGGATCGCCTTCGTCGGCGGAGGCTGCAATCATCCCCTCTATCGCCGGGACGATCTCGGCCGGATCGCCGATGACCAGCGGCTTGACCAGATGGGCCGTGTGGATGAAGCCCTGATCCTTCATGTGATCGAGGAGGATTTCGAGCGGCTTCCAGAAGTCGCCAATATTGGCGAGTATGATCGGCTTGGTGTGGCGCCCGAGCTGGGCCCAGGTCATGATCTCGATGATTTCCTCGAGCGTGCCTATACCGCCGGGCAGGGCGACGAAGGCGTCGGATCGTTCGAACATCAGGTGCTTGCGTTCGTGCATGTCCCTGGTGACGACGAGTTCGTCGAGCTGGCCGAGCGCGTGTCGCGTGGCTTCCTTGTCCATCAGGAATTCCGGGATGATGCCGGTCACCTTGCCGCCTCCCGACATCACGGCATCGGCTACCGTGCCCATGATGCCGCGCGTGCCGCCACCATAAACGAGGCCGATGCCGCGTGAAGCCATGGCTTGGCCGAGAATTCGCGCGGCCTCCCCGTAAGCCGGATTTCGCCCGGGCTGGGAACCGCAATAGACACAAATGTTGAATAGGGGACCTGAAGGACTGCTCATGGGGCGAGAGAACATCAGCCCGGCCGCCGCGTCAAGCGGAAGCGATCGCCGCGACACCACGATGACGCAATGCGGAAAACCGCAGGGACCGCAAAGGATTCGGACCCCCCGCCGGCTGGCTGTTCTTGTATGCGCCGCCCAAAGAGACTAGCGTTTCAGTAGATTCTGTCAGGGGGCCAGCTAGAGACGCGGTCAGGACGCTGTGCCGGAGAAAACTATGCTGAATGGCAAACTCATTTATCTTGCATATCTCGCCTTAGCCGGTCTGGTGGGCGTGGGCGGCTTCATTGTCGTCCCGAAGCTTCTCAATAAAAATCCGCCTGCTGTGGTGTCCGAACAGGCGCCCGAGGAAAATTCCGGAAAATCAGACAGGGTGGCCAAGGAGCCTGCTTCGCCCGCGGAGGAAGCGTCGCAGGAGGTCGAGGTTGCGAAGGCCGATCCCGCAGAGGTCGCCCCCCTAGCGATGGCCGAGCCGATGGTACCCGCTTTCGATCTGGTGCGTGTCGAGCCCGACGGCTCGCTGGTGGTTGCAGGAACGGGCGAACCCAATGGAAAAATCGAGGTTCTGAGCGGGGAAAACACGATCACTGGAACGGATGTCGGTCCGTCCGGGGATTTCGTCGCCGTTCTCGACGAACCGCTGGCGCCCGGCGACTATCAGCTTCAGTTGCTGTCGACCGCGCCTGACGGCACGAAGACGTATTCGGAGGAAATCGCGACGGTTTCGGTCCCGGACGGTTCGTCCGGCGATCTTCTCGCCATGGTCGCGAAGCCCGGCGAGGCAAGCCGCATCCTGACCCAGCCGGAGCCGGAAGAAAAACCCGAGGCAAGGGAGATGGCGTCTGCCGATCCGGCGCCGGTGGTGTCCGACACCCCGTCCGACGATTCGCCGGAAGCGACAGCCGGAGAGCCGGAAAACCGGTTGCCGGACCTGCCCGCAGCCTCGCGCGACTTGTCCGGCTCGGCTCCCTCGGTGGTTGCGGATGAGCAGCCCGATGCAGCCACCCAGGACGGCACCGGTGCGGATACCGGCACAGCCGAGGAAGACACCTCGACGCCCGCATCTGAACCGGCGCAAACTGAAACCGCGGCATTGGCGTCGGATACTGACGAGCCTGTCACCGGGAACACACCGGCGGCCGAACTGATGATACGCGTCGATGCAGTGGAGATCGAAGGTGACACGATCTATGTCGCCGGCGCCGCCACCGCCGGAATGGGCGTTCGTGTGCTGGCGGACGATGAGGAGATCGGACTGACGAAATCCGACGACGGCGGCCGCTTCATCGTCGAAGCCCCCGTCGATCTCACGGTTGGCGAGCACCAAATCGCCGCCGAACTGCTTACCGCCGGCGGTGCCGACGTCGCGATGCGGGCTGTGGTGCCGTTCACGCGGCCCGAGGGCAACCGGATGGCGGCCGTCGCCGCACCCGATGATGGCTCGACGACAAGCGAACCGGCCGTCGACGGATCGAATACGGTGGAGCAGGACCGGCTCACGCCGGCGTCGGGCTCGGTCATCATCCGAAAGGGCGACACGTTGTGGGAGATTTCCCGCCGGACCTATGGTCAGGGCGTGCGCTACACGACCATCTATCTCGCCAACCAGCAGCAGATCGTCGATCCGAACTTGATCTCTCCCGGTCAGGTTTTCAGCGTGCCCGAGAAATGGGACCAGGACGCCGAGAAGACACACCACGATCTGCTTGAACGGCGCAAACATCCCGCCAACTGATTGACTGGAGGCATTTCATCGTATATCGCCGATATACGATGAAACCATCTCCGATTTCAGCCTCCGATAGCGACACCGCGGCAGATGACAGGCTCGCCCGGCAACTGGCGGCCCTTTCCCACCCGGCGCGGCTGGCATTGCTGCGCTGTCTGGGCACAGGCGATGCCTGCTGCGTGAAGGATCTTGTGGGGCGTGTCGGGCTCGCTCAGTCCACCGTCTCCCAGCATATCCGGACGTTGCTCGACGCGGGGCTCGTGAATTATCGGCCGGATCGCCAGAGTTCACGGTACAGCCTGAATACAGAGGCGCTCGCATCGGTCGCGGGATCGCTGGACGTGATCGTCCAGTCGGTCTGCGCGTGCGGGGAGCACGACAAGATTTGAGCCGTGGGAAGCGGCCGGCAAGGAAGCATTCGATTTGACCAACACAGACACCACGCAAACCGCGGCAAAGGCTGGCGGCAAGACCGTTTCTGCCGATTCGGGCAATCCGATCACCACGCTCGTCAATCTGTGGCCCTATATGTGGCCCTCGGACCGTCCCGATCTGAAGATGCGGGTGGTCTGGGCGACGGTCTATCTGCTGATCGCCAAGATCATTCTGGTTCTCGTTCCCTACTTCTACAAATGGGCGACGGATGCGCTCGATAGGGAAGGCACGCTGCCGGAATGGCTGCCCGGGGTGCTGGCCGCACCGGTGATGCTGGTGATCGCCTATAATCTGATGCGCATCCTCCAGCTCGGCTTCAACCAGCTGCGCGATGCGCTGTTCGCGCGGGTCGGGCAGCATGCCGTGCGCCAGCTCGCTTACCGCACCTTCGTCCATGTGCACCGGTTGTCCCTGCGCTTCCATCTGGAACGTCGGACCGGGGGGCTCTCGCGCATCATCGAACGCGGCACCAAGGGGATCGAGACGATCGTGCGGTTCACGATCCTCAATACGGTGCCGACGCTTCTGGAGTTCGCGCTGACGGCGATCATCTTCGCGGTCGCCTACGGCTGGGCCTATATGGCAGTGACTGCGGTGATGGTGGTCCTCTACTCGTGGTTCACCATCAAGGCGAGCGATTGGCGGATCGGCATCCGCCGGGCGATGAACGATTCTGACACCGACGCCAACACCAAGGCGATCGATTCGCTCCTCAACTTCGAAACCGTGAAATATTTCGGCAACGAGGACATGGAATCACGCCGCTACGACGCATCGATGGCCGGATATGAAAAGGCCGCCACGCAGGTCTGGACCTCGCTCGGCTGGCTCAATTTCGGCCAGGGCGTGATCTTCGGCGGCGGCATGGCCGCGATGATGGTGATGTCGGCGCTCGCGGTGCAGCGCGGCGAGCAGACGCTTGGCGATTTCGTCTTCATCAACACGATGCTGATGCAGCTCTCGATCCCGCTGAACTTCATCGGTTTCGTCTATCGCGAAATCCGCCAGGGGCTCGCCGATATCGAGCAGATGTTCGATCTTCTCGACGTCGAGGCCGAAGTGCAGGATGCGCCGGATGCCAGGCCGCTTCAGGTGTCTGACGGCGTGATCCGCTTCGAGAACGTGAAATTCGCCTATGACCCGAAGCGTCCGATTCTCAAGGGTATCGGTTTCGAGGTGCCGGCGGGCAAGACGGTGGCGATCGTCGGACCATCAGGCGCGGGCAAGTCGACCATCTCGAGGCTTCTCTACCGCTTCTACGACGTGCAGGAAGGGCGCATCACCGTCGATGGGCAGGATGTGCGCGACGTCACCCAGAAGAGCCTGCGCGCGGCAATCGGCATGGTGCCGCAGGATACGGTGCTGTTCAACGACACGATCGCCTACAACATCCGCTATGGCCGCACCGGGGCTTCCGACGAGGAAGTCCGCAAGGCCGCGGAAATGGCGCAGATCGGCGGGTTCATC
>PAPH01000076.1 GCA_002709005.1 Hyphomicrobiales bacterium
AATGGACCACAACGTGAACAGGGCTAACTTATAGACGCGGACAAAACGGGGAGCAGGTCAATCGCCGATAAGATAAACTTGACGCTAAGTTTACACTAAGTTGACAGGAATCGCCGGATTTCGTGTTTTTGGCGCGACGTAAAGGTTCGGGGTTTTCACATCATCACGGATCCATGCACAGCGCCGTGACGCTCGATCAATTCCCCTCTCCCCGACGAAAACGAGTAGACACCTATCCGGCAGCCCGTTGGTCAACTCGGTCCTCTTTAGTCGGAAGGGAAGATAAAGCCTTTCCGGCAATGGCTGGGATACCTATCCCGACAGAGACGGAACTGTCGCTGACAGCATCTTCGGCGACTCCAGAAACCTCAGACTCACCGCTGAGACCAGGGCAGTAAACTCGTGGTAACCGTCCGCAGCTGGCGCACGAGCGGCCCCGGACCTCATACAGCTGGCCAAGTGCATATCTTGCTGCTGAGCGAGCCTTCATCGACCACGCTCTAACCGGTGAGGAAAACAGCTACCGCTCCCCGACGGGCAAGCTCCGTTAAAAAAAATCTTGGGAATTTCTGCTTCCCCTCTGCGCGCTTGCTATATTCAACACATCGACGAATTCAGTCGCAATCCAACAGCTTAGCCCGCCCGAGATCTCTTCGGCGGCAGAGGAGGCTTTTGTGCAAGACCCAGGCAAATCTCAGGTTTCAAGCGGGCCTGAAATCTACACACCCGCATCGCTGGCCAAGCGCTGGCAGTGCTCCGAACGCCATGTCCGAAACCTGCTCACGAGCGGCCAGCTGGAAGGTTTCCGCTTGGGCAATCTATGGCGAATCCACCGAAACATTGTCGAGGAATTTGAATGTCGGGATGGAAATTGCAGCAGTGTCGAGGCAGCTACTGCATCGTCTGGTATGACAAGGGTGGACGGCGACGCTACACCCTCGGAACCGCCGATCGTCGTGAAGCCGAGGCCCGCGCTCCGGCGGTCTTCGCAGAGCTTACACGCCCGCGCGGTGAAACCGTCAGAGAACTGTGGCAAGGCTATCTCTCTGACATGAGTGGACGCGCAGTTACAGAGACGATGAAATTTACTTGGCGTGCGCTGGAACCTGTATTCGGTGCCCTTGAGGCCACCGACGTTACGGTCGCTCACTGTCGCGCACATACTGAAGCACGGCGAGCTGCGGGCATCGGTGACGGGACCATTCACACAGAACTCGGACATCTGCGGATGGTGCTTCTATGGGCGGAGAAGCGAGGTCTCGTCTCCAAGGCACCGCACATCGAACGTCCAGCAAAGCCGGCCCCTAAAGATGCCTGGCTCACTCGCGAGGAGGCGAACAGCCTGATCAGCGCCGCCAAGGCGCCGCACATCAAGCTTGCGATCCGGTTGATGCTCGGAACCGCAGCTCGAAACGCCGCTGCTCTCGAGCTGACCTGGGACAGGGTTGATTTCGACCGGAGCACCTTGTCCCTGCGCGATCCCAAGGATCTCACACGGCGCAAGGGTCGGGCAACTGTCCCCCTTTCTGACGGCTTGAAGGCAGCGCTGGTTGAAGCAAAGGCCGGCGCACTCACGAACCATGTTATCGAATGGGCAGGCGCACCGGTCAAGTCGATCAAGCGCGGTCTCAAGGCCGCAGGAATCGCGATTGGCAGGCCTGACGTGTCACCTCACATGCTGCGACATTCGGCGGCCGTCTGGCTGGCCGAGGACGGACATTCAATGGAAGAGATCGCTCAGTTTCTGGGACACAAGAGTTCGCGTATGACCGCCAGCGTCTACGCACGGTTCTCGCCCACGCACCTGCGAAAGCTGGCCATCTCGCTCGAGATCTAGACGCCAGCCGACCTGTGTGCAGCAAATAATATTTTGCTGCACACTTGTCACTATGTGCAGCAAAAGATAAAACGCTGCACACACTGACAGGATTACAGCGATATGAATATCGTTTCTCACAGCCGTCCGGCCATCGTCGCATACCAGGACCTGCTGCGATTGCACCTTGATGAGAGTGCTGCCCGCCTGATGGGGGCGATAGAGGAGCGGAAGCGCAATGGGCGGGTCTATCTCTACGAGAAGTTTCGCATCGGCACCGAAATGGTCAGCCGCTATCTCGGCGAGGACAAGCCGGACCTGCGCGCCCGCCTCGAGCGTGCAGAAGAGTTGAAGGCCCAAGCCGAGGGCCGCCGAAAGCGGATGACCCGGCTAACACGAACGCTCCGAGCGGAAGGCTTCATCGCCGCCGACCGAGATACGGGCTCCTTGCTTCTCGCTTTCGCGAGGGCCGGCGTGTTCAGGCTCGGCGGCACCTTGGTCGGCACGAGCGCCTACAGCCTGTATCAAGGGGAACTCGGCGTGCGCATGGACTATGAGGAACTCGCTCAGACGGGAGACGTTGATTTCGCGAGCTTCGAAAGGCTGTCGGTCGCTCTTGAGGACAAGGTGAACGAAAGCCCCCACGATATCCTCACCTCTCTCAAATTCGATCCCGTTCCCGGCGTCAACGACCGCCAGGTGTGGAAATGGCGCCAGAGCCGGTCCGAAGCCATGGTCGAGTTCTTGACGCCAGCCTTCGGCGACGAGAGCGTCAAGCCGCTGCCGGCCTTGGGGGTAAGCGCCCAGGCGCTGAACTGTCTGAATTTTCTGATCGCCGAACCCATTCCCGCTATCGCGCTCTATCGTTCCGGCGTTCTCGTTCAGATCCCACGTCCTGAACGCTTCGCGATCCACAAGCTGATTGGCGCCGACCGACGAAAGGGCGGACCGGATCAGTTCAAAGCGAGCAAGGACCGTGCCCAGGCCAAACTGCTCATCGCCATCTTGGCAGAAGACCGTCCTGACGAACTGGTCGACGCATATGAGGACGCTATGTCACGTGGCCCTCGCTGGCGTGAGCGGATCGAGGCAAGCCTCAAGCGCATGCCGGAGACGGCAGAGCAAATTTCGGGTTTGACAGGATGATCCCTGCTCGGGTTAGGTCGTTGACGACCCAGGCTTCGGCCCGCGCGACCGACAACTCCACAGGAGCCGTCTGCATACGTAGTGCCCCTAAGGTTCACTGAACCTCATTCTGCGAACGAATGCGCAACATCGTGCCGAAAACGGTGAAAAGCGCCGTTTTATGTAGTTCCCCTTTCCCGGTTTTCCGGGGTTTCCGGCACAGGAGCGATGTTGACATCGTAGGGGTCACAGGTTCAATCCCTGTCACGCCCACCATCCTTTCAAAGACTTAGACCGTGTCGGCCTGGGCCCTGAAGGTTCAATGAACCTTCTCCATGCCCATCTGCCGCTCTTGCCTGGCCGGAAGCGGATCCCTCCCCTGGGCCGCTGCGGAACACAGCCGTGCTCGAAGCACATTTCACGCATCCGCCGTCATGTTTGGCTCGAGAGAACTTTGTGCGAAGTCACCCGCGTCGGCTGCAAGTCGCTCGAGCCGTGAAAACCATGGATACGAACGCGGCCTCCTGTCACAAAAAAGACGCCCGCCGAAGCGAGCGCCAAAATCGCCATACAGGCGAGGACCTGGATAAGATCAATTCGGGAAATCAGAAGGCCACCTTCACACCGCCATTGGCGGACCACGCCCAGCTGTCGTCGCTGTAGACGCCGAGATTGCCGCCGCCATAAAGGCTGATGTTGTCGTCCACCTTCAGCCCGGCCGACACGCCGAAGCGACCGCCGGTCACCGAACGGTCGGAGAAGGCGGAGGGAGTGAAGGTGGTGTTGACCAGCGTGGCGTCGAAGCGACGATCGCCGAGATTGAGGCTTTCGACCAGTGCGGCGGTAAGATCGACGCGTAGCGCCATCCCGTTGGAAAAGTCCTGCGACTTGCCAAGCTTGACCTCGAGACTTCCCTCGACGACATGCGACGCGCGGTCGTCATAGCTCACGTTCTGCACCGAGCCGGTCTCGGCATAGCCCTCGAGCCAGGTGCCGACATAGCGCAAGCGGGCGCCCGGCGTCACCGACCAGCCGTCGGCGAGCGCAAGCGTGCGGCTGACGGCGAGTTCGGGGGCGACATACCAGCCATCATAGGAACCTGTCGCGGAATCGCCTGCATTGACGCCGCGGATGGTCTCCGCCCGCAGCCCGCCGGCGATAATGAGCGCATCGACGTTGTAGGCGCCATGCTGCCCACCGTAATAGGCGCCGGCGAAGGCGGTGTCGGCGTCCACCGATCCCGTCCGCGAAGGCGCGTCATTGGACAACTGTCCGATGCCGCCGAGGAAGCCAGCTCGCATTGCCCCGTCGCGGATCTCGTAGCCCGTCACCAGACCGGCATGGGTGGTGTCCATGAGGTTTGCGCGGTCACGGCCGCCGCCGCCAAAGCCGTGGAGCCAGAAGAACCGGGTTGCGTCGCCTTGACCCGCACCCGCAAGATCCGTGACCGCAGCCGCCGCGCCTGTCAGTGCCGGCGCCGAGGCATAGGCGAGCGTGCCCTCGGATCCGCCAGACTGGCCGCCTTGCGGAGCGATGCCGCCTATGATGTCGCTGATCGCGCCGATCTGCAGGCCGATGGCGCCGGGCAGCGCGGAGGCTCCGTTGGTCTGCACCACATCAAGCACAGCCTCGTCTGCGGGATCGCCGGTGACGACGAGGCTCTGGTAGCGATTGTAGAGCGTGACGTCGTTGGCCTCTTCGGCAAACCCCTTCACCGCCATCGTATAGCTGCCGGGCGCGAAATAGATGGTGTTGTCCGACGTGTTGTTGAACTCGACCGAGGAACCGAAGCTCGCGCCCGGCTCGATATAGAGGTTGTTGCCGCCCACGGTGAGAAAGGTGTTTTCGATATAGCCGCGCTGGTAGAGGTCGAGCGCCCCTCCCGAGGTGCCGAGCGTGTAGACATAGCCGGCATTCAGCATCCGCGCGGCGGACTGGAAGCTGACGAAACTTTCCATCCGACCATAATTCTCGACAATGACATCGCCTGTCGCGATCACGTCGAGGGAGGAACCGAACCGCCCCTTGATCACACCCGTAGCAGCGTTGAGGAGATAGAAGCGCTCGACGCCGGTGGCTCGAATTGCGTCACTTCCCCCATCAATCGTGCCGAAGTTTATCAGATCGAATTCGCTGGAATCCCTGATCGAGACGCCACCATAAACGCCATAGATGGATCCTTCGTTGGCCAGGCCAAAATAGCTGGAAGTCCTGACAGAGAGACCGATATAGTCGGCATCGATCCTTCCCTCGTTGACGAATGAGAAGTCGCTGCTGCCTATGATATCCACCGGTCCGTCCGCGCCAGGGGCGTCATAGTTGAGCGTGTTGCGATTGATCACATCGAACATCGTTTTGCCGCGTGCCCAAACGGCGATCTCGTTACCCGGCACGACCTCGTAGGAGCAGTTGTTGTCGATGATGAGTTTTCGAAGATCCGTCCTCTCGCACGCGGCATTTGCGGCCTGCGGCAGGACAAGAACGGCCGCCATGGTCGCGGCTGAGGTCGAAGTTTTCAGGATATTCACGGTGACGCCCCGGATACGGATGTTGTTCCGGTTACGTATCCTCGTGCCGCTTTTGGCTGTTATCGAATCCGTCTCAATGAAGCGGCAGTGTCTTGCGCTTCCGTCTCATTCGCGGCGAGTGGGCGCTTTTCGAAGAGAATGGCTCAGAGGTTCGCAAGCCACCCAGGGAACAGGCGTCCGTCGACAGTCGGCTTCACCGTGCCGGACCAACTCCGCTCCGCGAGAACCGCAGCGCGGTATTCGCTTGGCGTATAGCCGTGATGCGCCTTGAAGCTGCGGGTGAACTGGGCATCGCTCGAGAAGCAGAACTCGTGGGCAATGTCACCGATGCGAACGCCGCTGTCGAGATCGGCGATGGCGCGGGCAGCGGCCTTCATGCGAGCTTCCCGGATCACCTTGGCGACCCCGCCGGCGGGTCCGAAAATCCGGTAGAGCGTCGAACGCGACACGCCCAGTTCGCGGGCCAGCGTATCGGGCGTCAGGCGGGGTGAAGCCAGCCGGTCGTCGATGATCTGACGCGCCCTGGAGAGAAGCGCCAGCTCGACATCGCCGCGCGCTTCAGCCGCCAGGTTTCCGTCCAGAGGGACCAGGCAGGTGGCGATCAGTGTGGGCGTCAGCGCCGCGATCCCCTCAGGCATCATGCCATGCAGATGGCGACCATGGCGCATGACCGAGACCAGATGATCGCCGAGAAACAAGGCACCCCCGTGAAACTGTGGGGTCTGGTGAAGACGTGCCAGAGCATCGGCATGAGGACCGAAAATGCGCCGCGGCAGCACCACCGACACATTGTGCTCCGGAGTGAGATTGCGTTCGGACACCTGGCCGAGATCGATGATGACGACGCTGTGGGCCCGCCCGCCTCGCGCCGGTGAGCCGTCGAGATCGACGCGGATCATCAGATGATCAATGAAGTCACGGATGATGCGCCGACGGCTGCGTTCGTAGACGAATTCCTGCGTCTCCATGGCGCTGACGAGCATCGTGCCCATGTTGAGACTCTCGATACTCGCCGAGAATCGAGCGGCCTCCTCACGGTCGGGCGCGGCCATGTCGAACATCGATCCAATACGGAGGCTGAACGCTTCGAAGCCATCGGCAGGGGGAAGCATGTCTGTCGAGAAAGTCTGAACCACCGCAGGTCGTTGCGTCATCGGCCTTAGCATTCGCTCATAAAGACAGTGATCTTTTTCGCAGATTGGGATGAAAGCGCAAGAGGACCACCTGACTGTGGCACGGAAGGAATAACGGAGGTGTGCCGGGTGCCGATATTTTCTCCCCCAGCCATCTCACCCGGAGCCCGTCATGCCTCGCTTCTCTCTTTCGTTGCGCCCGATAATCCTTGCCGCGACCGGCACGGCGCTGCTCGCTCTCGCCGGGTTGACCGCAGCCCAAGGGGGTCCGGGTGCGGAATGCGACCTCCTCGCAGCAAGCCCGAACGACCCCGACTTCGCCGAGGCGGGCGTCAACCAGACGGATATAGATGGCCCTGCCGCACGGGATGCCTGCCGTGCAGCACATGAGGCAATTCCCGGAGAACCGCGTTACACCTTTCAATTGGCGCGGGCAGAACAGAAACTGGAGAATTACGGGGAGGCACGGAAGCTGTTCGCGGCCGCTGCCGAACAGGGCTATCCGCTGGCCGAAGTCGGCCTCGGCATTCTCTTCGACTACGGATTGGGCGTGGAACAGGACTATCCGAAAGCGATCGCCCACTACAAGGCAGCGGCAGACGCGGGCATCGGTGTCGGCCTCTACAATCTGGCCGGCTTCCATCTGGATGGTTACGGCACCCGGAAGGATCCCACCCGAGCGGCCGAGCTCTACCGGAAAGCGATGCAAGCTGGATATGCGGATGCAGCCGGCGGGCTGGCAAACGCACTCCATGACGCCTGGAAGGATGGCGATGACCCGAAGCCGGTGGTGGATGCCTACATCGCGGCCGCGGACCGGAGCATCGCATTCGCCCATACTGTTCTGGGGCATTTTTACCGGGACGGATCGTTCGGCCTGCCGGTCGATCCGCTTGCCGCCATGTCCCACTATCATGAAGCGATGCAACTCGGCGACGATTGGGCGACCCTTTATCTCAGCCGGATGCTCGCCTTCTCGGGCTCCTGGCGCCCCGAAAACCTCCAAGGAAGCCGAAAGCATGCTGAGAACACTCACCGTCAGCGAGAACGGACCTCTCAAGGCTCAAGCCATGGCGGAACTCTCTGACATTCTTGCTGCGCGCGGCGAGATGAAGGAGGCCGCATCCCTCGTGGACGCGGCGCTGAACCTCGCGCCAGACAATAGCGTCGTGTTGTCGGCCCATGCACGGCTTCTGGCGCAATCGCTGGAGTTTGAAGCCGCCGACAAGGTTCTCTTGCAAGCCATTGAAGCCGATCCGGATTGGGCGCCGCTCTATCGGCAGCGCGCACAAGTTCAGGAGAAGCTTGGTGATGAGGCCGAGGCCATGTCGCTGCGCACCAAAGCCGGCGGGGCCGCTATGGGACGAATATTCCTGAGGTGAGCATCATTCCGGACCAGCGCACCCAATTTCCGCGACAGGAAGCGGCAAGAAACAGGACGCTGAAACAAGTCAGTCCGCTCAGCACCGTTGGGAACAATACGTCACAACGCCCCAACGTCCCTCCCGTCATTCCCCTCGTCGCGTCGCCATAGATCACTCGGCAGCACGTTCGCTGCTTGATGCTACGGAGACGACTTTGGCCAGCAAACCCTACCAGAATACCCGCCTCGCTGCATTCGTGACGAAACGCGTTCTCGAACTGAAGCACAAGAAGACGCAGGCGCAGATAGCCGATCAAACTGGTTTCAGCAGCGTGAACATGATTTCGATGCTCAAGAGCGACGCTTCCAAGCTACCGCACGATCACGTCCCCGCGCTTGCCGTGGAGTGCCACCCAGCCTTTCCCTTCAGGATGGCACTCGAGCAACTCGACTGCCCCACGACCGCGTCGGGGACGGCATCCACTTCTTGGCTCCCCGCCGCCCAGGGCATTGGCCACCTAGGCGGCTGATGGGCCGGGGTCGTCGAAGCCGTCACCCCTCAGCGTGAATTGGCGGGGTTGGCTGTCGAGCGCTCCCGATATCACCCGCAGCTTCGGCTTCTCGGAGCGTGACGGCGACGGCGGCAGGGCCTCCCTCTCCCGTTTGGCGGCTTCGGGCTGATAATGCACGGTGTGAAGCCGGATGCGCTCCTCGTGTCCGTCGCCGTTGATGAACACGAACTCCTGGCCTTCGGAAAGGCCGATGAGCGCCAGACCACGCACTGTGCTGATCGGCAGGAACAGGCCGACCGGCGCCGACATCTCGTCATGCGAGATCACCCGTGTGTCCGCTTCACGCCCGTTCGAGCTGAATGTCACCCGGCTGCTGAGCGTCGCCACAGTCGCCGGAATGTCGTCCCAGAACATGACCTGCGCGGTTTCAAGCTTCAGCTTGAGGATGAGGGCGAGTGGATCGTCCCGTCCGGGACAGCGGTCCCGCATGACTTCCAGGATGGTGAAGTCCTTCGTCGTGAGCAGACACGTGTTTTTTGAATTTGTCATTGCAGTTCTCCATCGCTCCCGGAGGAGCCAATCATGTGCGCAAAGGAGAATCCCCTGGCCGCATGGCGCGGCTCAGGGGTCAGGATCCTGCAATGAGGCAGCCTCCGTAGAGTGAGAGGCGGCACGGAACCGTGACTACAGTCATGACGCAGTTCGCATTTGCGTCTTTGACGAGGCTGAGGGAACCTGGGCGACGGGAGGCTCGACCGTTTCCACGGTCAGACGGTGCGTGCGGCCGTCGCGTGCGCTCCAGTCGATCGACTGGCCGGCAGAAAGCCCGATCAGCGCAACGCCGATCGGCGTGAGAACGGAAACCTTGGAGGCGGCAATGTCGGCCTCGCCGGGAAAAACCAGTGTGACCTGCCGCTCTTCACCGAGATCGCTGGTGAAACGGACGGTCGATCCCATGCGGATGACGCCTGCAGCGATGCGGCCATCGCCGACGATGCGGGCGCGGTCCAGCTCGGTGAGCAATTCCTCGGCAACTTCCGGATTCTGGCCGAGATATGCTTCGGCCAGCCTCGCCAGCCGGTCGCTGTCGCTACGGCTCAACGTGATCGCAGGCTTTCGGTTCTTCTTCTTTTCGTTAGCCATGGCTCGGCCCTCTCATAGATGTCGGGCGCCACGCACCTTCGGGTGCGGCGCACATCGCATCTCGTCACATGATGTCTGGAATTGTCGCCGCGTTAGAGCTTGATCGTAGCGAATACGAATAAGCCTTCGCCCCGCGGCCAGGGCGCGACACGACCTAGCCGGGGGTTAGTTTCCCGCGATGGGGCACACCCTGAAAAAACTGATGGTTTGGCCAAGCTTGCTCATGCCTTGAGTGTAGGCATGACAAGGTGAAAAGGCAAGGGCGAAGCCCGGCAGGCGGCTCACGCTTCACCGGCGCGGCAAGCCGGAGAGCCCGCGTCGACCCGCCGGGAAACGTGGCGGGAACTGCCTTCCCTCCCAATCGCGCTGAGGCGCGCCGGCAGACAAGCGGTCACTCCGACCCACCTGACGATCAGGGCCACGGAATTCGCTTGAAGACATTTTCGCGGAAAGAGCGGTTTATCGAAGCCTAAGTGACCTTCCGCCGTCGGTGCTGACTTGGAATGTTCAGCATCGTTCGATGCTTGGCGACCGCCCTGCGTCCCAGTGAAATCCCGTTCCGCGCGAGCTGCTGCGCGGCGGCCTGATCACTCAGGGGTGCATCCGGAGGCTCTTGCGCAAACAGCCGGGCAAGTTCGTGGCGTACCCCGGCGATTGTCATGCTGGCGCCGCCGTTCGGCGTGCCCCTGTCGAAAAAGGAGGACAGCGCAACAACCCCACGAGGGGTATCCACCTTGCATCCGGCCACGGCTCTGCTGACCGTACTGATATTGAGGTCCAGGGCATCCGCTATGTCGCTCAGGGTGAGCCTCACCAACGCAGACGGCCCCCGTTCGAGAAATGCGATCTGCCGGCCCACGGCTTCGCGCGCGACCCGCAATATCGTGCTGCGCCGCCTCAATACGGCTGCGCGCAGCGTATTGGCCTCCGCCAGCATCCTGGAGATGTCCGGCGCGAGCCTGCAGTCTGCGGAGGAGGCCACCGTCTCGAGCTCGACCGAAGACGTCGCGCTGCTGTTGAGTTCTATTCTCCACCTATTTTCAGAGTGAAAGACTCTCAGTTCCGGCTGCACAGTATGTCGGGTGTCATGCTCGAATGCCGCGCCGGGTTTGGGATCAAGCCTCCGCAGACGCGAGATACGCTCAGCCACATCCGCGATCTCGATGCCGGTGGCAGCGGCGACGGCGCGAGCTCCGCCATCGGTGAGCAAAGACAGCTTTTCCAGAACCATCGACATTTTCGCATCGAGAATGCCCTCTTCCTCGGCCTGTAATCGAAGACATTCCGAGAGGCCCCTGGCAAAAAGTCCCGTCGGTTCGCATTTCTGCAGTCGAGCGAGGAATCTGTCTATTTCGGGGAGAGCGCACCCTGTAGCCTCGCTTAGTTCTTCATTGCTCCCCAGGAGCCACCCGCAGGGATCGAGCATCATGGCGAAGCGGCGCGCGACCCGCACGTCTTCGGCTGTCGTGAACAAGAGGCGGATTTGCGCCTCGACATGGGCCGCCAGGCTCGGCCCCGGCGCGCTAATGTGTTCGATGACACTTTCTCCATCGGCATGACGATTGCCGCTGACCAACCTGCGGGAAACCCGGATGAACGGGTTGCGTGCTGCCGCTTCTGCCAGAACATGGTCGAGCTCCTCTCCGCTCATGCGAAGCACGTCGAGCGACTGGCGCATCGACTGGGTGAGTGCCAGTGCCTGCTTCTGTCTGAGCTGGAGGTCGGCAGCAACCATCAAGGCCCCTTTCCGCTCATGCCACTTTCGGAGGCGCAAGCGTCGTGAATGTCTGCTTGTGCCAGAGAAGACAGCGTTCGCTTGCTTCTTCACCAAGCCGCGTATCGACGACATCTGCAACCAGGATCGTATGGCTGTAACCATCGAAGCATCGCGCGATCCTGCATGCGAAGGCGAAAGGCGCGCGATCAAAAAGCGGAACCCCTCCGGCACCCTCGGACCAGCCGCCACGGCTGAACCTGTCCTCGCCGCGCGTCATCGCGAAGTGCCGCGCGTCCTCCTCGGCATCCTCCGGAAAAAGCGAGATGCCGATGACCTTCTGCGTGAGAATGTCATCGTGAGCCGTCGCCGTGCGATTGACGCAGACGAGCATGGAAGGAGGTTCGGTTGAAAGACTGCAAACGGAAGTCGCGATAAGCCCGGCCGGCCGGCCGTTGACACTCGTGGTTATGGCGACCGCGGGCGCAGCGAGACGCTGCATGGCATTGCGGAACAATTCGATATTGGTCATGCACGATATCCTTCATGGGTCTTCCAACCTCATCAAGCAAAGACCATTCCAAACTCCGTTTGAGCTCTTCAGATTTTTCCCGACCTGCCTGCACCTGCCAGCCGTCAGACCTGCCAAAACCAAGGTACTGGCGGCGTTTCGGAGCGAGACATTGCAATGCAACAGAAATTCATTGTAGCCTTCGCGCAAGGGAACAGAAAAAAGTGGGAGCATCTGAAGTGGCGACTGAAACGCAACTCCAATCCAACCCGCCGCTCGCCGCTCGCGGCAATGCGTTTCTGAACAAGTTCCAGACGGGAAGCTCCCAGGCCAGTCTGCCCGGCTGGCTCGCCACAATGTCGAATATGGGACAGTCGTGGCAACGTTGCGCCGAGCGCTACCGCCTCAACCCCACCGGGCGACAGGTCACCGAGAATTTGACCGCGCGCGAACTGCGCGAGCAAAACCAGCCGCTCGAGGAGTTTCTGCAGCTCTTCGACCATGAACTCGATTTCGTCCAGTCCGTCCTTGCCGGGCAGGTTCACTGTGTCAACCTGTCGAACCCGGCCGGAATTCTCCTCAAGCATCGCAATGTAGAGCAAGACGAGACGCTTGCTGCCGAAAGCGCCGGCAGCATCTGGTCGGAAAGCGTAACCGGCACGAATGGTGTGGGAACTTGCGCGGTCGAGAAACGGCCGGTCGTCGTTGTCGGGGAGGATCACTTTCTCAAGAGCTTCTCCAACCTCACCTGCGTATCGGCTCCGATCCATGCGTCTTCGGACGAGATGCTCGCCATCCTCAACGTGACCCTGCTCAACCCCGCGCCCAGTCTCGAAGCGCTGGCCATGCTTGCGGGCCTTGTGCAGCGGATGGCGCTCAGGATCGAAAACGATATCTTCTGTTCCACCTTTCGCGACAGCACGCTCGTGCGCATGCGCGAGGAAAGCCAGCAGATCATCATCGCGCTCGACGGAGACGAGCGTATACTCGGCGGCAATGCCGCGGCGAGAAAGCGTTTCGGTCTCAACAGGAACGACAGGCTCTGGTCCGTGTTCGAGAAGGACGAGAGCTTCCACAACATCCTCAAGAGTGGTGGCGGCAAATTCGCCTTCACCCGCCGTGACGGACGGTCCGGCCCGCTTCATGGGGAAATCCAGCTACCGCCAGCGCGCGGTTTGCGGCGAGGTGCAGTACCTTCTGGCGACAGCCGTTCCTCCGCGACAAGACAAAGCCCTGCTGCGAAGACAGCCCAGGCTGACGCCATTCTCTCCTCCGTTCTCAAGCACGGAGGACCGACGGCGTCTCAGCTCCTCCGGGCAAGCACAATCGGTTTGCCCATTCTTTTGCTCGGGGAAACCGGGAGCGGCAAGGACACGATTGCCCGCGCGATGCATGACATGTTCGAGCAGACAAACGCGCCCTTCGTGGCGTTCAACTGCGCCGCTGTCCCCGAAAGCCTTATCGACAGCGAGCTTTTCGGTTATGCCGGCGGCGCGTTTACAGGAGCGAGCCGCAGCGGTCAGCAGGGCCGGATCGAGCAGGCGGAAGGTGGCACTCTCTTTCTCGACGAAATCGGCGACATGCCGTTGCCGCTTCAAACCCGGCTGCTGCGGTTCCTCGAAACCGGGGAAGTCAGCCCGCTGGGAGCGGGCCGCGTGCGGCGCGTGGAAACACGCATCATCGCGGCGACCAACCTGGACCTGCCACGGAGGGTTGCCGAAGGCTCTTTCCGTCAGGACCTTTACTACCGCCTCGCGGGCATCGTCATGGAGGTTCCACCACTAAGGGCGCGAACCGACTTCGAGGAACTGGTCCAGGGCATCATCGCCTCACAGGTGGACGATCCCGGCGCCATTAGCCTGACCGACGCGGCGATGGCCCGGCTTCGCATGCATTCCTGGCCGGGAAACGTGCGGGAGTTGAGACACCTGCTTCTGCGCGCCATCTGCAACAGCGAGGATGGGCTGATCGACGCCGGACATCTTTCCTTCGTGCCCGCTCCCGGCGCCTCCCGAGAAGAGTCCCCGAAGAGGCAAAGCGCGGTCCTGGCCGTTGAAGACGGGTCGGAAGCTGCCTCTCCTGCGCTCAACCTCGACGCCGCGGAGAAACTTGCCATCCGGGACGCATTGATCAAGGCGGGCGGCGACATCGATTTGACCGCAGCCCGCCTCGGTATCAGCCGATCGACGCTCTACCGGAAACTGCGCCGGCACGACATTCGCCGCGAGACCGTTCCGGTCAATTGAACGGTCAGCCGTTCTGTATCATGACGGATTTTGTCTCCAGGTAGTCCTGCAACTGCTCCACGCCCGATTCACGTCCGTAGCCGCTGGCGCCATATCCGCCGAACGGAACGACCGGATCCAGATAGCCGTAGCAGTTGACCCAGACCGATCCGGACCGGATCGCCTTGGCCATCGCATGCGCCTTGGCTACATCGCGCGTCCAGATGCCCGCCCCAAGTCCGTATTCGGTATCATTGGCGATCCGCATCGCATCGCTCATGTCATCGAATGGAATCGCCGCGACCACGGGACCGAATATCTCCTCGCGGGCGATCCTGGACCGGTTGTCGCTCGCCTTGATGACGGTCGGTTCGAAGAAATAGCCTGAGGCATTCGCGCCAGCACTTATCCGATCTCCACCGGTCAGGATCTCCAGCCCCTCCTGACGCGATATGTCGAGATATCCGCTGACGCGCTCCAGTTGGCCCGCCGACGAGATCGGTCCGAGCTGTGTCTGTTCATCGAGGCTGTCACCGACCCTCAGCTGACGCGCATAATCCGCCACCCGGCTGGTGAACTCCTCGTAAATCGACCTTTCGACGAGCAAGCGCGACCCGGCGCAACAGACCTGGCCCGTATTGGCAAAGATGCCCATCGCGGCACCCGGTACGGCCTTGTCGAGATCGGCATCGGCGAAGACCACATCCGGGCTCTTGCCGCCGAGTTCCAGCGTGACACGCTTGAAATTGCCTTTGGAAGCCTCGAGCACCTCGGCGCCCGTCGCCCCGGACCCGGTAAAGGCGATCTTGTCCACATCCGGATGAGCGGCCAGCGCGGCGCCCGCGTCTCCCATGCCGGGAACGATGTTCAGAACGCCTGGAGGCACGCCGGCTTCCAGGGCCAGTTTGCCCAGCAAGAGGGGCGACAGCGGCGCGATCTCCGAAGGTTTGAGCACCATCGTGCAGCCGGTTGCCAGCACCGGTCCGATCTTCCAGATCGCCGAAGTGAGTGGAGCATTCCACGGCAGGATCGCACCGACCACGCCGACAGGCTCCTTGAGCGTATATGCGAAGACATCGCCAGGCAGCGAGTTCGGAAGCGTGCTCCCCGCGATGTGAGTGCATTGCGCAGCATAATAACGCAACATGCCGACGGCACGCTGGCGCCTCGCACGGGTCGCCGTGATCGGCGCGCCCATATCCATGGCGTCAAGGCGGCTGAAATCCTCGATATGGGCGTCGACAAGTTCGGCGAAGCGGAGAATGACCTCCTGCCTCTCGAACGGCTTCATTTTCGCCCATGGGCCCGTGAAGGCCCGCCGCGCCGCGGCGACCGCGTTGTCGATGTCGATTTTCTCGCCCTTGGCTATCTGGGCGAGGACCTCCCCGGTCGAAGGATTGAAGGTCGGGAAGGTTTCCCCCGATTGGGCCGGCACGAATTTGCCGTCAATGAGCAGAAGGCGATTTTCATCGGAGACGAGAGTGAGCGTTTCGAAACTGGCAGCCATTGGGAAACCCCTTGTTCGGACATGCGTCATGGGCCGACCGCGAGGTCGGATGGAGGTGGTGCGATGCGAGATGCTTCAGGCGAAGAGCGGCGTGAGATGCTGGTTGAGGAACATGCCCTTCGGGTCGAGCTCCCGGCGGAAACGCCTGAAGGCATCGTATTCGGGATAGATGCGCTCGAGCCGCTCGGCCGTCATGAAGTGATGCTTGCCCCAGTGAGGACGCGCGTCATAACGGTCCAGGATCGCGTCACATGCCTTCAACAAGTCCCAGGTCGAAGCATCGAGCGATCCTGAGATCGACAGCGCGTAACCGTCCCGGCCCGCATAGGCTGAAAGCATCGAATCATCCGCCAGTACGGGCCTGCACTCGACCGGAAAATGTTCGTCGGGATATCGCGTCATCCGCAGGTGCCTGATTTCCTCGAATGCTTCCTCGAACCTCCCGAAGGGAACCGCATATTCGATCTCGCGGAAGTTCGGCAGGTAGGTGTTCGGGTAGACGACGGAGGAATGGTCGAACACCTCGCCAGCTCCCAGTTCCGGTGCAGGGTGGTCCACCGGCACGGCATCGTAGCTGCGCATATGACAGATGTCGTGGCCGCGGCTCGTCTGATCAGGGATATCCGGCGGCAAGACGTAGAAATCCGCCGATGCCTGCGTCGGCAGCCAGAAGAACCAGAAGGTCCGGTGCCTCTCCAGCAATCCGTGAAGATCGGCGATGCAGGCGTCGCTGTCGGCGTTCCAGGAGCGCTTGTGGATGTTGTAGGACGGGACCGCCTGCAGCGTGACCGAGATCGTCACGCCCAAAAGCCCGAGCGAACAGCGGAAAGCGCGGAAAAGGTCGCCATCCTTTTTCTCCGACAGATCGAGAATTTCGCCGGAGGCCGTCACGACACGCGCTGCGATCATCTGAGAGGAGATTGCCGGCAGGGTAACGCCTGCGCCATGGGTCCCGGTGGCGATCGCGCCGACGATCGTTTGCGTGTCGATATCGCCCTGATTGTTCAGCGACATTCCGTAATCGCGCAGTTGCCGGCTGAGCGAGCCGACCGTTATGCCAGGTTGCACGGTGACCTGAAACTTGTCGCGATCCACCGAAATGATCCGGTCCATCTCCGCAAAATCGACCTGGATACCCGGTGTCGGAACCATTTGCGGGTTCGAATGACCACGCGCGGAAACCCGCACGGGCATTCCCTCGTGCGCTGCGTAGCGAACCGCCTCGACGACGTCGTTCTCTTCGCGCGGGCGGGCGAGACGTGCCGGCGTGAAATAGAATTCGCCGAACCAGTTCCACCACAACTCGCCCGGCCGCAGCCCCGGGGGCTGCGGCTTCGTCCGGTCATTCGTCATGCAGCGCTCCCTGCCGCGTCTTCCCTGGCCAGCCTCTCGTTGACGGCCGGCATCACCTTTTCCGCAAGCAGCCGCATCGACTTGTGCGTCGCGGCCTTGTTTGCTCCATCATGCGCGGTCATCATCAACGTCCCGAACGGTCCCACCTGCTTGCGGAAGGCCAGCAGTTTCTCCACTACCGTATCGACCGAACCGGATATCGTGAAGCTGTCGCGCACCGATGCCGGGGTAATCTCTTCCACCGGCGTATCCCGCTCTGGCGCCAGGAGCTTTGCCGCGTCCATGCGCTCATAGACCTGGAACATGTAGTCGAAGTACCAGTCGTAGGCGCCGCCCGGCTCCTTGACGTGGGTATCGGCTTCAGCGTCGGTGTCGGCGACGAAGATCGAGCGGGCCACCCGCCAGTCGTCCCCATTGGGCGTACGGCCGAGCTTTTCCATTTCGTCCACATAGGTTTCCCAATGGGTGGCAACGACCCATCCGGCGACGAAGTTGGCCGATACCGGCATGGCGCCCTGCTGAGCGGCCACTCGCATCGATTTGGAATAGGGACTGCTGATCGACATGGCGAGCGGCGGGAATGGACGCTGCATCGGCTTGGGCATGGGGCCGACGCAGAGATCGGGCCAGTGCGCGTCCTTGAGCTTGACCGACCAGTGCTTGCCGGCGATGTCGTAGGGCGGATCGCTTGTCCAGATCTTCTTCATGATGTCGAGATTGTCGAGCATCATCGAAGGGCGGTCGGCGTCGGGCATGCCGAAGGCCTCGAAATCGGATCCCAGAGCGCCTGTCCCCACGCCGAGGATGAGACGGCCTTCGCACAGGTGATCCAGAAGTGCGATATGCGCAGCCGACATGACGGGATGATAGAGTGGCAGCGGCAAAACACCTGTCGCAAGTTTCATGCGCTTGGTCTGACCCGCCATATGGGCGAGGAACATCATGGTCGAGGACACCTGCTCGATATCGCAGCTGTAGTGTTCGCCGATCCAGCCCTCCTCGAAACCGAGTTCATCAGCAAGCTTGAAAGCCTCGATATCCTCCAGAAGCGTGGTGTGATAATCGCGCCCCGGCGTATGAAGGGGCATCATGAAGAATGAGAGTTTCATCTTGTCTCCTGAATCCTGTTTCTTGATGCGCGGTTCAGCGAGCAGACCAATGCAGTGCGGATCGCAAACCTCCCCTCCTCCAAGCAAACTTGATTCCAGATGAACCCACCCCTTGCACCATAGGGGCTTGCCGGCTCTTGCGTCCCTTCAGCGGACAATCCGTCTCGAATTGATTTCGATGTTGGGACTTTTGTCTCGCAATTGAGATTTTGGGCCGGGATTCCATCTCGATCGGCCGCTCCACGGGTTGGAATCAAATTTGCTTGTAGCTTTCACAGAGCGTGGGCTGTTTGCGGATATCCGGAACGGCTTGCACGCTCGGCACCGATAAGCTGGAGCACAAATGTCGCCGACCGAACTTTCTCGTTTAATCACCCGCCGCAGATTCCAGTTGCTCTCGCGACGCGGCTTCTGACGATGGAAGAATTGCAGACAGCAGACCGGATTCGGGTTAGCGTTATCGGCGGCGGGATCGTCGGCGTCTGCACGGCGCTGTGGCTGCAACGCGAAGGTTGTTCGGTCACCCTTGTTGAAGCCAATGAAATCGGCCTCGGTTCGTCCTATGGAAACGCCGGATGCTTCAACGCGTCGTCGGTGGTGCCGGTCTCCACCCCCGGAATCATCTGGAATGTGCCCGGCTATCTTCTCGATCCCATGGGACCACTGGTGATCCGTCCGCGTTACATTCCCAAGATAACGCCCTGGCTGGTACGTTTTCTTCTGGCCGGCACTTCCGGCCGGGTGGATCGCCAAGCTGCCGCGCTCGGACCACTTCTGAGGGATTCGATCGGCTCCTATAGCCCTTTGATCCAGGGCACGCCGGCGGCAGAACTCGTCCGACACGAAGGTCATCTCATTGTCTACCGAAAGAAGGGCGATTTCGAAAAGGACGCCCTTGCCTGGCGCCTGCGCCGTGAAAACGGAATCGTCTGGGAGGAGTTACGCGGTCAGGAACTGCGTGAGTTCGAACCCGCGTTGACCGACGAGGCGGATGTCGGCCTTTCGCTTCCCCAGAATGGCCATACGGTCAACCCGCTGGCCTTCGTGACCGCGCTTGCGGATAATTTCAGGGCCGGCGGCGGCAAAATCGTCAGGGCGAAAGCAACCGGCTTCGAACTGGCGGACAACCGTCTCGTGGCCGTGGAGACCACCAGCGGGCGAATTCCCTGCGATCGCGCGGTCATTGCTTGCGGTGCGCATTCTCGTAAGCTTGCGGCCCAACTGGGAGAAAAAATTCCCCTCGATACGGAGCGGGGCTACCACATCGTCATTCGCGATCCTGAGGTCATGCCGCGCATTCCGATAACCGACGCATCCGGCCGCTTCGTCGCATCGCCGATGGATATGGGTTTGAGAATTGCGGGTACGGTGGAATTCGCCGGGCTTCAGGCCGCTCCGGACATGACGCGCGCGCGCCAACTCATTGCACACGGCAAGCGTCTGTTCCCGGGACTTAAGGACACCTATTCCGACGATCGCCTGTCCGAATGGATGGGCTTCCGTCCTTCCATGCCGGACTCGCTTCCCGTGATCGGACCATCCCGCAAAACCCCTGATGTGGTTCTCGCCTTCGGCCACGGGCATGTTGGCATGGCGAGCGGAGCGCGCACAGGGGCGCTGGTGCGCGACATGCTCCTCGACCGGCCCCATACGATTCCTTCAAGGCCGTTCTCCCCGCGCCGGTTCGATCTGTTCGGGGGCAACCGGTGATGGGCGGGACTGTCGACTATATCGTGATCGGGGCCGGCTCTTCGGGCAGCGTGGTGGCCGCACGCTTGTCCGAACGATCCGACCGAGATGTTCTCTTGCTGGAAGCAGGCGGTTCCGACAGAAGCCCCTATATCCAGATACCAGCCGCGAGCTATCTCAAGGCAATCGGCAATCCGCGTTACGATTGGCGCTATATCGCCGCCCCCGACCCGACTCGTCTCGGACGCTCCGACTATATGCCGCGCGGCCGCGTCCTGGGCGGAACCAGCTCGATCAACGGAATGGTCTATCTGCGCGGCCAGCCGGATGACTTCGATGACTGGGCGGCGCAAGGACTTGTGAACTGGGACTATGCCAGCGTCCTTCCATATTTCCGGAAAGCCGAAGGCAACGAGCGCGGCGCCGACGCGGTGCATGGCGCCGACGGCCCGCTGAGTGTTTCAGACCTCAGGACGAGCCACCCCTTGAGCGACGCCTTCATCGAGGGGGGCTGTTCAGTGGGAATGCCCCCGGCAACCGACTTCAACCGCCCGCCGCAGGACGGCATCGGCTGGATGCAGGCGACCCAGCGCAATGGTGCCCGGTGCAGTTCGGCGCGTGCCTATTTGTGGCCGGCTGTCAAACGCCGCAACTTGACGGTCACCACCCACGCTCACGTCACACGCATCCTCGTTGAAGACGGCCGCGCCGTCGGCGTGCGCTACGCCCGGGGTTCCAAAACGGTCGAGATGCGGGCCAACCGCGCGGTCGTCCTTTGTGCGGGCGCCATCGCCTCTCCGCAATTGCTCATGCTGTCGGGCATCGGGCCGGCCGCACACCTCTCCGACCACGGAATATCGGTTGTCCGCGACGTCGCCGAAGTCGGCGCCAATCTTCAGGACCATCCCGGAACCAGTCATGTCGCACGCGTCAACCGCCCGACCTACAACAGCCGCAAGTCATGGCCTTGGCAATTCGCCTATGGGGCGCTGTGGCTTCTTGCGCGCAGGGGGCCTGCCAGCACGCCGGACACCCATGTCCTCGGTTTCGCCCGATCCACGGCGGAACTGAAACGGTGCGACATCCAGTATCATTTCACCCCGGTCGGGTATGACCTCACGGCGGATGGACCGATCTTGTATGATGTCCCTAGCGTCACAGCGCTCAACAATATCCATCGCCCCAAATCACGCGGTTATATCCGGCTGCGCTCCGCGAGTGCCGAGGACCAGCCGGAAATCCAACCCAACCTGCTGGCGGAGCAAGACGACGTCGATACCCTGGTCGCCGGCGCGAAGGCGCTGCGGCGCATTTTTCAGGCGCCCGCCATGGCGAAATATGTCGAAGAAGAGCTTCGGCCGGGAAAAGACGTTCGTAGCGACGACGAATGGCGGGACTGGGTCCGACGCGAGGCGGTCGGCATCTATCACCCGTCCGGCACGTGCCGCATGGGAAGCGACGCTTCCTCGGTGGTCGATGAACGGCTGCGGCTCCGCGGCGTCAAATCTCTCTACGTGGCCGATGCCTCGATCATGCCCACGATCGTCAGCGCAAATCTCAACGCCAACTGCATCATGATCGGCGAAAGGTGCGCCGAGTTCGTGGCGCAGGACACCTGAAGTTTTTGGCTACATGCAAACAAAAAGAGAAATCGCCAAGGATCATTTCAACCGACCTCATCCCGACACCGTGAACAGGAGACTATGATGGCAGACTACAAATCCAACATTCCCCGCCTTCCCGCCCGTACATCGGAACTGATGGCGAACGCGCATCCGAGCCGCCGCGCATTTCTGTTGGCAACCGCCGCAGCCACCGCGGGCGCCACTCTGGGTGCCTGGGTCCCACGGTCGCGTGCGGCCGGCACGATCGGCGGCGAAGTCGAAATGATGGCATGGGAAGGCTACACCATGCAGAACGAGGCTGCCGATTTCATCGCGAAGAACAATATCGATCTCCGACCGGCGATCATGGGCAACCAGGACGATGTCACGTCGAAGCTCGTCGGCGACAACCCTGTCCGGCTGGACATGGTCGAGTATTCAAACGGCTACGGCGCCCAGTACGACGAACTCAAGATCATGCAGCCGCTCGATCTCTCCAAGATTCCGAACTACAACGCGGAGTCGATGTTCCCGCCCTTCTACGAAGCGGATATGTGGCGCTGGGACGATGAAACATGGTCCATTCCCTGGGTCTGGGGCCTCGACACGCTCATCTACAATCCGGATACGGTCCCGTTCGAGATCAAATCGTACAAAGATCTTCTCCGCCCGGAACTGACCGGCCGCGTCGCCATGCTCGACAATCCGCTGACCACTTTCCCGCAGATCGCCAAGGTGGCCGGCTATGGCGACAAGTACCCGCTGCTCACCGCCGACGAGATGGCGGACTGCTTCGAGAAACTCAAACCCTATCGTGACCAGACAAAGGTCTATGCAACCTCGAACGGGGATGTGGTGTCACTCTTCACCTCGGGTGAAATCGATGCGTGCTTCTGCGTCTGGAACGGCGTTACCGTTTCCACCACCGAGCAGAATGTCCGAACCATCGCTGCGGACCCGATCGAAGGCGGGGCAGTCTGGGCCGACTCCTGGTTTATCCCGCATACCGCCGAAAACCTGGACACGGTTCACGCGCTGATCAACGAGGCCCTTTCACCCGAGGTGCAGGCGGGCATGTGCACGGCGACCGCCTCCAATACGGTTTCCCCCCTCGCACTGCCGTTGATGAGTGACGATGCCAAGCAGTATTTCGACTACGCGAACTTCAAGGATGAGTTCGCGAAACTGAAAATCTATGGCCTGCCGCCGCTGACGTCTGACGAACATGCGACCTATGCCGACTGGATTCAGGCATGGGCCGATTTCCGCGCCGGCTTCTGATCGACCCCGCATATTAAGCACTGTTATCGGCCCGGAAGGGCCGGTAGCATCACTTTTCAAACCAGGCCGGACGCTCAGGCTTCTGGACGTCCGATTGAACAGGCAAGTGCATGTCCGTCGATTTTCCCGCGCGAAGATTTTATCCAGCGACCGTTAACCCGTTGTCGATCCGCCTGCCTCGCGGCTGGGGTCTCGCCACGCCGCCCGTTGCATTCCTGCTCTTCTTCTTCGTTCTGCCGGCCATCACGCTGTTCGTGACGAGCTTCTTCGCCGCCCAGGCATTCCAGATCGTGCCGGATTGGAACGTCGGAAACTACCTTCGTATCTTCAAGGCCGCCGGCTTCTGGAAAGCCAATTTCCAAGGGCTGACCAACGGCTTCTTCGTCGCCACGATCTCCGTTTTGCTCGCCTTTCCTGCGGCCTTCTATGTCGTTTACCGCGCCAAGACCAACCTGATCCTCTACATGGCGTTGTTGTCATGGTTCTCGAGCTATCTCGTGCGCATTTTCGCCTGGCGCACGATCCTGGGCACCAATGGCATGGTCAACTCCGCATTGATCAATCTCGGCCTGATCGATGCCCCCCTGGACTTTCTCATTTTCAGCCCGACAGCAGCCATCATAACCCTGGTCCACATCATGGTGCCGTTTGCGCTCCTCATTCTCGTCTCCGCTCTGCAGGACGTGAAAGCTGAATATCTCGAGGCGGCTCGGGATCTGGGTGCCACGCGCTGGCAGGTCCTGACACGCGTCATTCTTCCCATGTGTCACAAGGGCCTCGTCGGCGCCTTCATGTTCAGCTTCATCCTAGCCGCCGGCGACTTCATCATCCCCCAACTGATGGGCGGCCGCGACGGCATTACATCAGGCCTGTTGATTTCCGGGCAATTCCGCAGCGTCGGAAACTGGCCGCTCGGCTCGGCAATGGCCTGGACGCTTATGTCCTGCCTGCTGATCGTCTACCTCCTCTTTGTCGGCCTCTTGTACGTCGCGCGCCTGTCTCCCGGCCGCCGTTACCACTAGCGAGACCACGATGCGCCTGTATCTCACCGCCTTTCTTCTGTTCCTCTTCGGTCCGATCGCCGTGATCGTGCTCTTCAGCTTTCACAGCTCGCCGGCGCTCATATTCCCATTCCAGGGCTTCAGTCTGCAATGGTACGGCAAGCTGTTCGCAAACGCCGCGTTCCGGTCCTCCTTCTGGAATTCGCTTCAGGTCGGGGTCGCTACCACCATCATCACGACCGTGCTCGGATCGCTGACCGCTTTGGCGCTGATCCGTATGGGACGCAGGTCAAAAATAGTCGTCGAAGTCCTCAGCCTCGCGCCGATCGGCCTGCCCGGGCTTTTTCTCGGCGTGGCACTCTTGACGCTGTTCGCCCGGATCGGCCTGCCACGCTCACTGGTCACGATTACCATCGGGCACGTGCTCTTCACGCTGCCATTCTTCGTGGAAGCCATGCGCTCGCGCATCACCTATTTTGATTTCACGCTGGAGGAAGCGGCGCGCGATCTCGGCGCTTCGCCCTGGCAGGTCTTTTCTCGCGTAACCTTGCCCATACTGGCACCGACGATCATGGGCGGCGCGATGCTCACATTCGCGCTGTCGTTCGACGAGTTCATCATCACGATATTCGTCGGCGGCAACGACACGACCCTGCCGCTCTTCATCTGGTCGCTGATGCGCAGAAGCATCGAACCCACCATCAACGCCGTCAGCGTCATCACGCTGCTTTTGTCTTTGGCTGCTCTGGCACTGGCAGGGCTGATGTTGCTGGCTCAACGTCGACGCACCGCCATTGCCCGCACTCCCCTGTTCGAGGACTGATCCATGGAAGACAATTTCGTCGAATTTCACAATGTCACGAAAAAATGGGGCGATTTCGTCGGGCTCGACGGCATCAACCTCAAAATTCGCCGTGGGGAGATACTCACGTTGCTCGGCCCTTCGGGCTGCGGCAAATCCACCCTCATGCGTATCGCTGCGGGCTTCGAGCTACCGACCACCGGCGACGTGATCATTGACGGTCGGCAAATGGCCGATACCCCTCCTGAGAAGCGCGAAGTCAACATGCTGTTCCAGCGCTATGCGCTGTTTCCGCATCTCGACGTTTTCGACAACATCGCCTTTCCCCTGCGTATTCAAAAGCGGCCGAAGGAAGAGATCCGGCAGCGCGTCGAGAAGATGCTCGAACTGGTTCAGCTCAAGGAATTCTCGAGCCGCTGGATCAACGAAATCAGTGGTGGGCAAGCGCAACGCGTAGCGCTCGCGCGCGCCCTTATCGGCCAGCCGAAAGTTCTTCTGCTCGATGAACCGCTCTCCGCGCTCGACTTGAAAATCCGCCACCACATGCTCGAGGAGCTCAAGCGCATACACAGGGAGACGGGCACCACCTTTCTCTATGTCACCCACGATCAGGACGAGGCGATGATCCTCTCCGACAGGATCGTCCTGATGAATGCCGGCCAGATCGTGCAGATGGGCACACCCGACGAAATGTACGGAAAGCCCCAATCCCTTTTCGCGGCAAAGTTCTTCGGCGAAACCAATATCGTCGAAGGGAAGCTGGTCCGCTCGGCGGACCGATGTGCCGTCGAAACGACGGATGGTCTCATCACGGTCGAAGACAAGATGATTTCAGAGGGAAGCCGGGTCTATGCCAGCATAAGGCCGGAAGCTTTCGTCATCTCGAACCATGCCGAGGGCAACATCCGGGGGATCGTCGAGGATATCGAGAATATCGGCGCGCGCACCGTATGCCGGGTGAGAAGCGGTTCCGGTCACGCTTATCGCGCCCAGGTATTCAGAACATCGGCCATCTCCACTCCACCGATCGGCGCAAACGTCGCGCTCTCCTGCGCGCCGGCTGATGTAGTGCTGGTCAGTCAATAGTTGGATCGACCTGTCGAGAGTTTCAAAATTTGCCGTTTTATGTAGTTCCTCTTTCCCGGTGTTCCGCCATTTCCGGCACAGGAGCGACGTTGGCATCGCAGGAGTGACAGGTTCAGTCTCTGTCGCCCCCGCCATCTTTCTCAAGACTGAGCAAGCTCTTGGCCTTAGCTCTTCCCCGTGAGGCGGATCTCGGCGGCGCCGGGATCGCATCTGACGACGTGAAGCGCTCCGCCGGAAACATTGCGCCGGTCCAGAACGCGGCCGCCGCGCATCACGACCGCGTCCGTATCCGCGCGGGTGCGCAGATAAAAGTCACCGCCGGATGTGCTTGTGATGAGCACGCGATCATTGCCATGGCGGACCTCAACCTCATTTGCCATGTGGTCGCGATACCTCTCCGCCCCCTCCGAGGTCGTCACGAATTCGAGCCAGGGAAAGAGCGCTCGCGCCTCGGTGAGCCACGCGTCCAGCTCATTGAACAAGCCCGGCAGCCCGCTTTCATTCGGTTGGCGCCAGAATCGCCACTCCGCATTGCGCTGATAGTCCGCTTCCTCGCCGTCCGAGGGAACGTCGTAGACGTCGTCAGGATGGATGAAATGCGACCAAACGCCCATGGCCGCGATCTGGGACAGCATGGCAAGCTTTACCCGGTCCGTGGCGACATAGCCGAAAGTCTGCCGCGGCAAGCCGAGCAGTGACGGATGCCACGGCTCGGGACCGAATTCGCGCTGTTCTCCCAGGCGATAGTGACCGGCTGCAGCCAAGCTGCAGACGATCCCGATTTCGGGAAAAACCTCCGCGAGGGTGGCAATATGCGAAGCCTGGAACCAGTTGTTCGCCGGCACCCAGGAGCGCGGCGGCCCTCCGGGCGCATTTTCGAGCCAGATCTTTCGCGCGATCTCCAGTTTCGCGTGCAGAACTTCGAGATCCGGCCAGTGATCGGCGATGAGAGGCTCGTGATTGTAGCCATGAAAGCCCAGTTCATCGTCCGCAGCGATCCCGAGACTGCGTTTGAAGCGAACCTGAAAACTTTCCGCGCCCGAACGCACAGCCGGGGCCTTAAGGTCCGCGCCCGGAGCTGTGTCAATGTCGAAATAATTGGCAATCGCATAGTAGGTGAAACGCAGGTCGTGCTTCCGCTTGAGCGCCAGCATGTCCCGATGCCAGATATCGAAGAGAAATTCGGTCTGGTCGACGCCGGGATATTCTCGCGCCACCGGCTCCCTGATCTCGTCCGAAAGCGATGGAGGAAAATCGTCGATCTGGAAGATGGCGAAAGCACCGATGGCTCCCACCCCGCAACCCGAGGCACCCAGCACCGTCTGGAGAACGAGCCCGCGAAGCACGCGCCGGTCGGTGCTGGCGGTGTTCCAGTAAAAGACCCGCCCCTCCCCCACGTCGCGCATCCACAGAACCGGTTGGCCATCGCCGTCGTCAGCGAGGACGTCACAGTCTGCCGGAAGGCTTCCCGCAGCGGTCGGGATACGACTGTGGCGGAAATTCCAGCCGGGAATATCGCTGTGCAACGAAGCCAATCCCGGAAAGAGTTCACCTCTGACCACCAGACCTTCCGACACGGAGAGCGCCGGCTTTGTCTCCGGCAGGCCGAACAGCCCCGCCAGTTTCGGGTGCCACAGCCGGCAGGCCGCGACCAGACCGCCGCCCTTTTCGACGAAGGCGCGGATGGCGTCGAACCGGTCTGGGCTGACCTTTGAAAGCATCGAGGTTGAGAGGACGACCACGGAAAAGGCATCGAGCGACGGCCATGCCGCCAAGCGTTGAATATCGGTGACGACAAATTCGATTCTCGAGAAATCGAGGCCGGCGCAGAGATTGTTCATGGCCCGGATGCCGACCGGATCGTCGCTGTGGCAGAGGATGAGCACCTGCTGCAGCGCCAGTTCCTCGTCCCGCTCTGCCGCGGAAGCCGAACCCCGCGAGACTTCCGATAACCAAGATCGCATCGTCGTTTTTCTTCTGCCTTGTCAGCATGCTGAGATGATCGATAGTATAGGTCGACGGCGTCGCGGACGCAGCGATGAAAACCGGCTACAGGCTGCCGAAGATAATGTGTTGCAATTTTGAGGCAAGCCGGTGCTGCAGGATAAGTTTGATATAGAAGGCCGGAAAAACCAGAGACCGCCTCTGCACATCCTCGTCTGTCCGGACCGGCCGCTTTGGGCTTCCGACAATATTGCCAACAATATTGAGCGCCATTGCGGACCCAACCGCATCACGAAGCTCTACATGCGCGACGTCATCGGAAACGAGCACGTCTTTTACGAGACGATCCTGCTCAAGCGGATCGACCTGTGCCATATCTTCTGGCGCGAGGACATGTTCTATCTTCTCAATCCGGTTGTCATCGCCAAGGCCGCGCGTCGCCTCGGACTCGACTACCCCACGCTCGTGCGGGCGCTCAACAGCTGCGCTTTCACGAGTTCGGTCTACGACCATTTGTTTGAAAAGGAAGCCGAGATACGAGACCGGCGCGCGTCCTTCGCGCTTCTGGACGGTTACACGGTCTCCTCCCGGAAACTCGGCACGATCTATTCTGGCGTGGCGGAGATTCCTCCGCCGGACATCGAAATTCCCGATGGCGTCGACATCGCGCACTTCGAACCGCGGGCGACGGAGAGACCTGAGGGCGGCAGTCACGTCCTCGGCTGGGTTGGCAACAGCGCCTGGGGTCTGGTCGCCAATTGCGACGACGTGAAGGGCTACAGGCGGATCTTCCGCCCCACCATAGATATCCTGAGGCAGCGCGGCCTGCCGGTCGAGGAGAAGGTGGCCGACCCGCAGGTGCGCCGCGTTCCCTTCGCCGAGATGCCCGACTTTTACCGGCATCTGGATGTGTTTCTGTCCACTTCAGCCATGGAAGGAACGCCCAACCCCGTTCTCGAAGCAATGGCCTGCGGAATTCCGATCGTCTCGACGGATGTGGGCATCGTCCCGGAAGCCTTTGGGGAGCTTCAGTCGCGCTTCATCATCGCCGACGGGTCCCCGGAGCGTTTCGCCGATGCCGTAGTCGAACTTCTGGCGGACCCGGAGTTGAGGCGCCGAATCGGAGCCGAGAATCGCGCCAACGCATTGGAGTGGTCGTGGGAGAAGAAGACCCGCGACTGGTGGCCTTTCTGGGAGAAGGTGATCCGCCGGTCCATGGACGACCGCAATGCGATTCGGCGTGAACTCTATCTTCTCGCCAAGGGCGTACTGTTGCACCGCTAGATGTCATTTCTCCCGCGCGGCGTCAGTTCCCCCCCATTTGGGTAATGTGACTGGTGAACGCTTTGATATCTTCCCCTCTGTCTCAAAATCGGAACGAGGGCGGACAATGGCATCACTGCGGGTGGAATTTCTGGAAGACGAGCGTTGCGGCCTCTATTTTCTGGCGGGACTGGACAAGCCGGAGCAAGGAGCGCCGATCCTGACCATCCACGCGGCGCGCGGCATGTTGAACCGATCCCAATGCGACTTCATCACCCGCGCCGCCCGCGCTGCCGACACTGAAGTTGACCTTCGCATCATCGAGCATTCCGACAAGGATCTCCGGACACCCGAAAGCCTCGAGGATTTCGCGGCGATGTTCAATCACGACCGCATCCTCATGGATCCGACCGGGGCGTTCTCGCCGATGGCGAGCTTGATGGAGACGGCCCGCCGTCTTCGCGACCAGGCCGGAGGAGCAATCAGGCACATCCTGTGGCAGGCCGATGGGGCTATGCTGGTCGTGGTGGCGGATCGCCGGATCGACGAGGTCCGGGAGAGTGTGAATTCCGAGATCGGCAGGCAGAGCGGCGTGATCAAGGGCGCACAAGTGTTGAAAGAATTCCCTTCCGGCCGTTTCCCCCCGGTCGACCGCCTGTCCGTCGTGTCCAGAAAGGAAACCGCCCCACTCGCAAAGCCCGGTTTCATCGCGAGATTGGCCGGCATCGCAACGCTTATCGGTCTCGGCGCGATCTCGGCTGCCACCGCCGCACCGGCAACGACCGTGGAAGCGCAGAGCGACAGCATCCTGTTCACGCCGGGCATGACCGCGCTCAGCGGCCTGACGACGCTTGGAGAGAACGCCTACGGGCGGCGGAACCACTATCAGGCGGTGGGCGGCCTGCGGCTCTATTTTGGCGAGGCCGGCAAGCTCATGGCGGCGGCATTGCGGCCCGAGGCCATATATGACGGCCAGGCCGTGAATGAATTCGGCGATCCTTTGCAAGATGATTTCGATCACCCTCTACCGCTCCGAGTGCAATCCTCAAGTTAACCATGGGAATTTCTTGATTTAGTCTTTATGACTAATAAAGCGAGGCACGTGGAGACAGCATTCAGATGGCGGCTAACGGTCGGGTCAAAGGCGATACGCTCGACGCGGTTTTTTCTCTTCTTTCCAGTCGTAATGCAGAGCGCGCGAAACGTGAGATCCGCGAACGTCTGCAGGCGATCCCCGATGTCGATTCCTTTTATATCCATTGGGCCGAGTTTGAACTTTCCGGGAAATTCATCCGTGGGGGCATCAGCGACTTTTCAGAACAATCGACCGTGGTCGTCACCAACAGCCAGTCCGACCGCGACATCGACCTGCTTGCCCGGCGAGCGAGATCGGGTGCCATCACCGCGGGACTGATCGAATGGGATGAGGAACGGCGTGCCCTTGTCTGGTTTGCGCCATATCGCCACTTCGAGCCGGGCGACAAAATGAGCATCCGGCTACGCGGAATGGTCATCACCAATTTGCTGTTCAGCGAAATTGTCGACATGTTCAACACCGGCTCGAACCTGACGACGGCCGAGAAGCGCGCACTCCTGCAGCTGGTCGGCGGCCTCGAGCTACGGGAGGCCGCGCGCATTGACGGTGTGACCTACGAGACCAAGCGGTCGCTGATCAAGGTGTGCTGCGAGAAACTCGGATGCTCGGGGCAGAAGGATCTGGTGCGCCAGATTGTGGGGCAACTCACCCACCTTTTGTCGGTCAGCGGCACCCATCTCGAGCATGGCGACCCGGCGATAGTGTTTGCCGAAGACTATCTCAACAACGATATGACGCTGATAATCCGGCGCCATCGCTCCGGCGCCAACATGCGCTATTTCGTCGGCGGGCCCAAGGATGGACGGCCTGTCGTCCTCGTCCACGGCATGATGTTTCCGGTCATTTTGCGCGGGGTGGCGGAATATCTCGATCGGCACAACATACGGCTCTATGTGCCGCTGCGGCCGGGCTATCTCGAGGAGCAGCCGCTGGCGTTGCTGATGAGCGACGAGGATATCGTTGAAAGGGGCCTCTACGAAATCATCCAGATGATAGAGGAGGAAGGCATCGGCCCCGTGACTTTAATGGGCAACTCGCTCGGCTCTCCGATCGCCACGGGCTACGCATTGGGGTCGTCGCAACGACACTTCTCCAGCCTGGTACTTCTGTCCACCAATCTGGCTCGACCCGGCACCGATCCTGACGAGAACAGTGCCTTCTACAAGGGCATGCATGATCTGAAGTCCGATTCGGTGCTTTTCAAGCTGATCTATCTCGAATACCGGAAGTTCTACTCCAACAGCGATGTCTGCCGGGATATCCTGCGCAACCATTTCCGCAACAGCAACGTCGACATCGACGTCATGGAAGGGGTGCACTACGGCAGGAATGTTTACGACATGTTCGCCTCGACCTACCGGAGTTCTTTTTTCGGCATCTCGGAAGACTTCAGGCATGTGATGTCGAGGCCGAATGCGGATACGCGCGGGCTTCCCATTCCGCTCTCCATCATTCACGGCGATCAGGATCCCCTGACCGGTTTCGACGAAGTTGTGAAGACCTTTCCGAGCCCAAAACCGGGGCTGAAGTGCATCATACCCGGTGGCGGTCACTTTGCGGCAACCTCCCATGGCGACAGGACATGGGCCGCTGTCGCCAAGGCTGCCGAACTCTCTTGAGCCAAAGCCGACCGCCGGAGGACGATATTTGAGCTTTCTTGTTCCAATACTCTTGTTACAGGGCATTGCCCCCCAATTGGGTATGGAGACGGTCGCCTCAGCTATGCGAGATTTTACCTAGAAGAACGAATCAGCCTTTGTCTTTCTGGGGGACTAAATGAGCCGATATTGCCGGGGGATTTCATGCGGGGCCGCGCACTTGGCGGTTCTGACGGTCGCGGTCGCGCTGTTGCCGGTCGGGGCCGGCGCCGCCGACAGCACAATCGAAAGCCGCATGGCTGGCGCTGAGACATACGATACGGTCATCTACGGCGGCGCGGATTATGCCAATGGCGGTTCGATCGAGGACGACTACGGGGTCGATTTCGGTTTCGTAACAGCCCTCAACGGCGACATCGGAACGTCCGGATGGGTGGTGACGGGCAATATCGGCTACGGGGAGACGGACAGCATCGTCGACTCCGACACATTCTCGACATCCCTGCTGCTCGGCTATCTGTGGCAGATGCCCGACTATTATTTCACGCTGAGCGGCGGCGTTCACTACGTCGATAACAACGACGCCGTACCCGGAAGTCCTACGGACGGCTCCGAGGTGGGGGTTATCGGGCAATACGGTTTCGAGACCAGTGCGGTCAACGCCTTCTACGCGCAGTCCTACGGCTCGCTTTCGAGCGTCAACGACCAGGCCTACGGTCACGTGAAGGCCGGCTACAAGACCGAAACCCTGCGCTTCGGCGGCGAGTTCACCGTCTTCGACGAGACCGCGAGCCGACCCACGCTGCGCTATGGCGCCTTCCTTGGCGACATTCCTCTCGGCGAGCGGGTGAACATGGTGGTTTCAGCGGGCTACCAGCAAGATCTCGAACCCGGCAACGAAGATGGCTTCTACACCACGATCGGCTTCTCTATTCCGTTCTCGCTGCGCTAGGGCGGTTCTCTCGTTAGCCGTCAACACCGGCTATCGCTTCACCCAAACTATATCCGACTAATTCTTATGGAGGGATACATGATGACCAGCAGAAAGCCTTACACTCGTCCGCACGTTTTAAAAACCGCGATCACCTTGCAGGCGGTCACGGCGGCCACTGTGGCGGTATCCGGCGGCGGCAGCAACAACAACACCAATACCAACTGATTTCGTCTGACAGCCCGGCTCCGACCGGGCTGTTGGCCCTCCCCCGCG
>PAPH01000077.1 GCA_002709005.1 Hyphomicrobiales bacterium
GGCCGCAGCTGCCGAAGCGGCTAGCGGCGCGCGGTACAAACACGCCGGTGAGCCTTTCCTCGACGGGTTGGACATCTGGCTGGCCGCCGAAATGTCGGGCATCCGTGATGATCGGGCAGGCGAGCGCGCCAGTACCGACTTCGCCATGGGGCAGCTTGGCGTGGACTATGCGATAAACGAGAATCTCATCATCGGGGCACTCGGCCAGTATGACTGGATGGATGACAAAGCGCGTGAAGTCTTCGTCGATGCTGGGGCTGTGCGCGGTGCGGAACTTCAGGGCAATGGCTGGATGGTTGGGCCTTATACGGCCTGGCGAGTTCGCGATACGCTAACGTTCGATGCCCTTGCCCTGTATGGTCAGTCGGACAATCGTGTGAATCCGCTTGGTCTCTACAGCGATGATTTCGAAACCGACCGCTACATCCTGCGCGCCAATCTGACCGGGGAATTCAGCTCCGGCCCATGGACCCTTCGCCCGCAGGCTGGCGTCACTCATTTCGGGGAAAGCCAGAAGGCCTATACCGATAGTCTAGGTATCAGCATTCCTGGCCAGGACATCAGCCTCGGCCGGTTACGTGCGGGGCCGGAGCTTGTCTGGCGCGGCGAAACTGATGCCGGGGGGTGGCTCCAGGTCAGCGGCGCTATTGATGCAGTATGGGATTATGACAGCGCTGACATGCTGACGGAGAGCGGTCAGCTGACGGGCGGGAGCGGTGATTTACGGGCGGACGCGCGCGTCGCTTTTGCGGCGCAGACCAGATGGGGCCCTCAGCTTCGTTTCGAGTTTGGGCTGGCAGGGCTCGGTGTAGGCGATTTCAAAGCCCAGACGGCCAGGTTCGAGCTGCGTGTACCTTTAGGCGCAGCCGCTCGCGGCGGTGCCATTCCTATGGGCCCTTTTGGATTTGAGCTGGGCGCACAATGTGACGTTCCTGGTGGGGGTCTTCACAGCGCATTGGCCAGCCAGAGCGGCTGCAATAGTGGGCTGGCAAGCCCGGCAGTACGGTGGTGATTACAGGTTGGGAGACGCTGCACGACCGATTGTCATGGCGCTGTTTGAGCGCTGGCTGCACCGGAAGCGACGGGCGCGGCGACAGAGCACGCGGCAGTTCTTTCAGGCGGCTTTGCCTTGGAACACTTGTGACAAACCGCGACCAAGACTTTGGAAGAAGCCTCTGATATTCTGCAGTTTCTGTGACATCGCCTGACCGCGCTCAATAAGAGCAGCAGGGTGTGGACTCTTATAGGCCTCAAGGCCGTATATATCGCGAAGTGTCTCAACCGGCTGATGCCAGACGTCTTCCCAGGGGATTAGGATCAGCGCGGGTGAGTGTCGGCCATGCTTCCATGCACTGGTGATCGTGTCCATGAGTATCTTGTAAGCCGGCCCAGGCGCGTCGGCTCCGATCACTGCGGTGATTGACAGAAACTGCGCTGAATAATTGTGCCCAAATTGCGCCATCTGGAAGGCTGAGATGGCGATCTCGTGCAAGGCGGTTGTCTCGTAGCCACCGGTAATGTGCCAGAGGTCATGCGCCTGGAGCATCCGCGTATTGAGATAGGCAAGCGGCTGCGGCAGGTCTGAAAGCCCGATCGCGTCCCGGTCCAGCACTTCCAGATCGAACTTGTTGTCGACGATCAGGTCATGGAATTGCCGGCCAAGCGATCCCTTCGGACAGGCTGCCAGCGTCTCCAGTGTGATCAGCTCCGGCATGGGGCCGGCTGCTGCTTCGTCGACGCCCTCGAACCTGCTCGCATATTCGGCAATCCGGTCCAGGGTCTGCGGCGTCATGAACTTCCCAAGCTCGGCCGTGCGCGCCGTGATCGAAAGTGCGTCGAGCTTGCCGGCCTTACCGTCCTCGACGACTTGCCAATACGCGTCCCACAAGCCTTTAGGTGAGGGTTCGGGCGGGCGGTCGAAAGAGTGGATCGGCGCGGCATCGACGGCGGTGCCCGTCCATCCCGCAGCCAGGGCATCATATGTTTCGGCAATCCCGTCCTGTTCCAGAAAGGCGACATGCGCCAGCGTTGCGGCGATGGCCAGCCGGTCGGTCTTGTCTGATATGTTTCCTGACCCCGCGCAGCGGGACGCTGCAGCTTTCAGAGCATCTGGCTGCAAGGGCGCATCCAGCGCCTCGAGGAACTTCGATTTCATCTCTTCTCTATCCATTCCCTGTCCCTCGTTTGCGTTGGTTCTAGGCGTTGATGCAGACCTGTCGCTGTGTCCCCATACCCTCAATGCCAAGGGTCACGACGTCGCCAGCGCGCAAAAAGCGCTGAGGCGTCATCGACAGGCCCACACCCGGGGGCGTGCCTGTCGAGATGATGTCGCCTGGCTGCAGGCTCATATATTGCGAAAGATAGCTTATGAGGTGCGACACCCCGAAGACCATGGTCGCGGTTGACCCGCGCTGCATGGCTTCGTCGTTCACGTCGAGCCACATTGAGAGGTTCTGCGGGTCCTCGACCTCGTCACGGGTGACGAGCCATGGGCCGATCGGGCCGAACGTATCAGCGCTTTTGCCCTTTACCCATTGCCCGGTGCCTTCCAGCTGAAAGGCGCGTTCGGACACGTCATGCACGACGCAGTAGCCGGCAATATGGTCAACGGCGTCAGCTTCACTAACGTATTTGGCCTCTTTGCCGATCACGACGCCGAGTTCGACCTCCCAGTCGGTCTTTTCTGACCGGCGGGGGATTTGGAGCTTGTCGTTCGGGCCGCAGATGGCGCTTGTGGCCTTGAAGAAAATCACCGGTTCGGTTGGCACGTCCGCGCCGGTTTCAGCTGCGTGGTCAGCATAGTTGAGGCCGATGCAGACGAATTTTCCGACACCCGCCACACACGGACCGATACGGTCGCCCGGGTCGAGCCGGGGCAGGGCCGACAGATCGACCTTGCGAAGTTCGTTCAGCACCACATCGTCGAGCGCAAGACCGTCCCAGTCATCGATCAGATCGCTGACATCGCGAATGTCGCCATTCGGGTCGAGAATGCCCGGTCGTTCATGCCCGTCTGGACCAACCCTCAGAAGCTTCACTGCGACATCTCCCTAATTGGTCCAACCGCCGTCGACGACATGAACCGCTCCGGTTGTGAAAGCGGATTCCTCGGAAACGAGATAGACGGCCAGTTCTGCAATCTCTTCCGGCCTGCCGAGCCGGCCCATCGGTTGGCGTGCGACGAAGGCCTGGCGGGCCTTTTCGTAGTGACCTTGGGCGCGCATCCGGCCTTGCAGAGAGGGGCTGTCGACCGTGCCGGGGCAGATCACATTGCATCTGATGTTTTGGCCGACATAATCCGCCGCAATCGCCTTGGTGAGGCCGATGACGCCGGCTTTGGTGGCGCCATAGGCAAACCGGTTCGGCGCGCCCGTGACGCTCGACGCCACGGAGCTCATATTGAGGATCACCCCGCTGCCCCGACGCACCATTCCCGGGAGGACGGCGCGCGCCATCTGGTACATTGATGTCAGATTGATCAGGAGGGATTTGTCCCAGTCCTCCCGGCTGCAGTCTTCGATTGTCCCGTGGTGCACCCAGCCTGCGACGTTGAAAAGAATATCCAGACCTTGCTGGCCATCCACCAGTTCGGCGATGGCGGCGCTGTCGGTCACGTCCAGAAGATGTGTCTCGACATTCGCCGTATCAGCGAGGTCCTGCAAGGCGGCCTGATCGATATCGGTTGCGATGACCCGCGCATTCTCGCGCGCAAACGCGATCGTGGACGCCCGGCCGATTCCCGCGCCGGCGGCGGTGATCAAAGCGGTCTTGCCCTCAAGTCTGCCCACGCCGGCCTCCTGTATTTTCGAGATAAATCCGCGCGGCATTTGCGCCCCAGACGGCGTCCTCGTGTCCGGCAAAATACTGCGTGATGAGGCGTTCGCTCTGAGCGGCCCAGTCGCCATAGCTTCCGGCCATGGTCAGCACCGGCCAGTCGCTGCCCCAGAGAACGCGCTCGTGCCCGAAGCAGCTCGCAACATGGTCGACGACAGCGCCGATGGGCGCGTCGTCAGTGCGCGCGCCAGCTTCGGTGAGCAGGCCTGACAGTTTTGTCGACACGTTCGGGCAGGCCGACAGCGCCTTGATATCGGCGCGCCAGTCATCGAGAGCGCCGCTCGCGATGGGAGGTTTTCCGGCGTGATTGACCACGATGCTGAGGTCTGGATAGCGCTCCGCCAGCGTGGTCATGACACGGATAAGGTCAGGCCGGGCGTGCCCATCAAAGACAAGCCCTGTCTCGCTCGTGGCCTTGAGGGCCGGGGCACATCCGTCCTGCAGGATCCAGTTCGGGTCGGGAAGGTCGGCAATCATCGGCCTAATTCCGACAAGGTTATCCTGCGCGGCGCGGCACCTTACCTCTTCGGCGGCAGTTCCGGCCTGAAAGTCGATCCAGCCGACAACCCCCGCAACCCGCGCGTCTGAGGCTGCCAGAGAAAGCAGAAAGTCGGTTTCGGCGGCGGTCGCGGCGGCCTGCACGAGGATGCATTGTTCGACGTCCGCCTGTTCCGCCTCAGGCCAGGCATCATCGATGCTGAAATCCCTGTAGATCTCTGAAAATTCCGGCGTCAGCCAGGTGTAGTCGCCGCGCGCCAGCGTCCAGACATGCATATGAGCGTCGAGCTTCGCCATCATGCCGGCACCGGTGCGTGTTCGGAAATCAGGCCGTCCTCACGAAGGGCGGTCCAGAGATCCGGTTCGATCTTCGCCTGCGTCCAGCCTGCGATTTGGCGGACTTCATCACTCGTGCGCCCCCCTGCGAGAACTGTCGCAACCGCGGGATGCGCGGCGCAGAACTGGAGCGCTGCCGCGGGCAGCGGCACTTCAAATCTGGCGCAGACCTGACGGAGCCGGGCGGTCCGATAAAGCGCCCAATCGGGCGCTGTGTCGTAATTATAGTGCGTGGGCTGGCCCGGCGCCGCGGCGAGCAGGCCTGAATTGAATGCTCCGCCAATCATCACATCGATGCCGCGCGCGTGGCAGGTATCGAGGAAGCTGAGCGACGCCTCATGTTCCAGGAGCGTGTAGCGGCCGGCGATCAGGAGAATGTCGATATCAAACAGGTCGATCACTTCCTGGCAGACCTCGATCTCATTGACGCCGAGCCCTATACGGTCGGTGAGCCCTTCGGCCTTCATGACCGCCATTTCCGGCAGGGCTTCCTCGCACGCCTGACCCAGAACTTGCTCATGCGCGTCGCCATGGGTCATGCGCCCGATATCATGAAGCAGAAGCGTATCGACACGGTCGACGCCGAGCCGCGCTTTGCTGCCTTCAAAGGCCTTGCGGATACCGGCGGCCGAATAATCAAAGCGTGGGATGAAGGGGGCGGGCGAGGCAAATCCGTTATCAGGCACGGGGCTGTCTCCCGCAGGCTCAAGGACACGGCCAACCTTGGTCGAGAGCGCCGGCTGCCAATTAGTCTGGGCTAGGCATCCGCCTATGCGCCGCTCGCTAAGTCCGTGTCCGTAGAATGGCGAGGTGTCGATAAGGTCGAGCCCGGCCTTGCTGGCCGACAGCAGCGTATCCATCGCCTCGGCTTCCGAGATTTCACTGTAGAGATTACCGAGGCCGGCCGCGCCAAGGCCAAAGCGTGGTAGCTCAACAGGTCCAGACATCTCGGCGCGAAGTGTCACGAATGAGCCTCCCCCGCCCAGACCGGACCGTTCGGAAACTCGTGATCGGAAAGGCTTTTCGGCCACATGTCGATCGAATAGCCGGGCTTGTCCGGCGCGATGTAGCGGCCATTGCGGATTTCGATCGGATTGAGGAAATGCTCATGAAGATGCGCGGCATGCTCGATGACGCGGTCGTCCATCGTGCCTGAAATACAGACATAATCGATCATGGAGAGGTGCTGCACGTATTCACAGAGGCCGACCCCTCCAGCATGGGGGCAGACCGGGATTCCCGCCTTGTCGGCCATCATCATGACGGCCAGAACTTCATTCACACCAGCCAGCCGGCAGGCGTCGATCTGACAGAAGCCGATCGCCTCGGCCTGCAGGAACTGCTTGAACATGACCTTGTTGTGGGCGTGCTCGCCAGTCGCGAGTTTAAGCGGCACGACCTGTTCGGCGATCGCCTTGTGCCCGATGATATCGTCCGGACTTGTCGGTTCCTCGACCCAGTAGATGTCATAAGGCGCCATCGCTTTTGAGGCAGCCACAGCGTCGGCCACATCCCACACCTGGTTGGCATCGACACTCAGCCTGACGTCGCTGCCGAGCGTGTTGCGGAAGAGCGCGCAACGCTCGACATCCTGGCGAAGGTCACCGCCGACCTTGATCTTGAAGTGCCGCCAACCTTCCGCATACGCGGCCTTCAATTTCCGTACGATCTCAGCGTCGCTGTATCCAATCCATCCGGCGGACGTCGTATAGGCCGGGTAGCCGTTTTTCAGAAGCTGCTCAATCCGACCGGCGCGGCCTTCATACTGGGCTTTCAGGCGTTCCAGCGCCGCCTTTTCCGGCAAGTAGTCGCGGATATGGCGAAAATCGATTGCCGAGAGGAATTTTTCTGGCGGAAGGTCGCTGACATAGCGCCAGAGCGGTTTGCCTGCCCGCTTGGCGAGCGCATCCCAGACGGCGTTTATCAGGGCGGCTGCCGCAAGATGAACAACGCCTTTCTCCGGGCCGAGCCAGCGATACTGGCTGTCATTCAGAAGGAGGCGCGAAGCCAGTCCGAGGTCGTCTTCAAATTCGTCGAGCTCGCGCCCAATGAGGTGAACGCCGAGCCCCTTGATCGCCGCGACACAGAGGTCGTTGCCGCGCCCGATCGTGAAGGTGAGGCCGTTGCCGGTCGGATCGTCGCCACTCATTTCGATGGAGGCATAGGCGCAAGAATAATCCGGATCCGGATTCATTGCGTCCGATCCATGACTGTCCCGCGATGTCGGGAAGCGGATATCGCGTGCGTCGATCCCGGTAATCACGCAGAGACGTCCAGGGCGAGGATTTGAACGGCTGTGTCGGCCCATTCCGGCAAACTCACCCGCAAGGTGCCGTTTTCGGCGGACCAGTCGCTGATGCGTCCCCCGAGCTGGGTGGCCGATGTCACGGTACCAACCTCGTCCGGCAGCTTGATTTCGACATCGGTGGCTTCGGGCACGCCGAGGAAGTGAATATAGACCTTGCCCGCCTTGGTGTTCTGCGTCGCCCCGATGGCGATGTCTGCCACGGTCGTTTCCGGCATGGCGAGCGGCCGTGTATCCTGGACTGCAGGGCCTGCCGTCTCCAGCCATTTTCCAACCGCCTTGAGCCGGGAGGCCTGGCCTGGCGGGATAATCGTGTCACCGCGCGGTCCGACATTGAGAAGGACGTTTCCGTTAAAGCAGGCAGAGCTTGCAAGCATGTGAGCTATGGCGTCGCGGCTGATATAGTCCTCGTCGCTCTCATTGCGGTTATAGGCGAAGGAATGGCCCATGCCGCGCGTTGTTTCCCACTGGAAAGGCAGGATGCGGTCAAACGTGCCGTATTCCGGTGTGCGCGCGTCCCAGACGGCTGGCTTGGGCGGAATGATGCCGGTGAGGCCTTCGGGGCGGTCGAACGCGTCCGTCGCCAGGGAACCATCAGGCGTGATCCAGCGGTCGTTCGTCAGGCCTTCGGGCACCTCATTGTAGTATTTGGCGAGGATCTCAAACGAGTCCTTCTCGGCCGGATAGGCGATGTCGTTCCAGAGATAATCGGGCTTGTAGCGATCAATCAGTTCTCTGTAATGAGCATTCGCGTACTCGATATAGTTCTCTTCCTTGCCCGGCATGGATGTCAGGAAGTCGGCAAAGCTCTCGATCCGCTCATGTTTGAAGGTCCAGTCGACACCACCGGAATAGTAGACGCCAAATTTGAGACCTTCGGCGCGTACGGCCTCCGCTAGCTCCCCGACGACGTCGCGGTTTGTATGCCAGTTGTCCTTGTTCGGATTCTTGACCTCACTCGGCCATAGGGCAAACCCGTCATGGTGCTTGCTCACCAGCACCACATAACGCGCGCCAGACTGTTTGAAGAGCTTCGCCCATGAGGCAGGATTCCAGGCATCAAGCGCTTCATTGAAGGCCGCGCCGAAATTGTCGTACGCATAGTCTTCGCCGTAGGTTTCGCGGTGAAACTTTGCCGTCGGGCTGTCTTCGAACAGCATCGTGTTCTGGTACCAGTCGGCATAGGGCGTGTTCGCAAAGCCGGCTTTCTCGTCAGTCGTATCCAGCTGATCGATCTGCATCTGATGCGGCGCAAATGCGGGGATCGCCGCAGGACCCCAGTGAATGAAGATGCCGAATTTCGCATCCTTGAACCACTCAGGCACATCGTGCTGGCTGAGGCTTTCGGCGGTTGGCTTGAACTTGCCCGGCACGGCGCTCATCGCATCGCACACGCAAAGCTATAGACACTAAAGGTCATCGATACGTCCTCCCATTATGCCGTTCTTATCTGAACGATCTGTAGAGGCTTGTACGATTAACGTGTTTCATATGCAAGCAAGATGTTCGTATATGAATTAATAAAATAGGGACAGGGCGCTGGCCGCCCCTCTCGAAATTGGCCTAAGACCCGTACATAAAAGGGAGAAAACGCATGCAACGAAAAGCCTGGATGATCCGCCTCAAACCAGAAAAATTGTCTGAATATAAGGAACTGCATGCCAATGCATGGCCGGCAATCCTGAAGCAGATCAGTGCGTGCAACATTCGCAACTACAGCATCTATCTTCGCGAGCCAGAGAACATATTGGTCGGTATTTACGAGTATCACGGCACCGATTTCGACGCAGATATGGCGCGCATGGCAGCGGATCCCGAGACGCGCAGATGGTGGGCGGTCACCGAACCGTGCCAGGAACCACTGGAAACAGCGACCGAGGGAGAGTGGTGGGCTCCGATGGAAGAGGTTTTCCATCTCGACTAACGCGTCTGCGGTACGTGTCCCAATGCTTCGGAGATGCGATTGGCAGACGAGGCGATGAGAGCGGGTGCGTCCTCCACCGAAATCTGGGTTCTCCGCGTGACCACGAACGGGACGGTCAGGCTGGCGACCGCCGACTCATTGGTGGAGTCAAAAATGGGTGCCCCAATGTCCGTCACCCCGTCCACCATACGTGAAGGCATACAGACATAGCCGGCCTCGCATATGCGCTCGGCGCTCTCCTGAAGGGCGTCCAGTTCCGCCTGCGAGGAACCGCCTGCTTTCAAATTCTCCAGGATGCGGTTTTTCTGGGCCTTCGCCGCGAAAGCAAAGAGGACAAGTCCCGACGCCGAATTGAGAATGGAGCGCCTATGGCCGAGCCGCACGCTGAAGCCGACATCGTCAGGACTCTCCGTTCTGGCGATCACGACGATCTGGTCTGAGCTGACCACAGCCAGCTGGATCGATTGCATCATACGGGCGGCGAGCGCCGACATTTCAGGCAGGGCCGCTTCATGCAGATCGCGCTTTGGCGGGGACCGCATGCCGACCTCGAAGAGCCGGTTCGAAAGCTGCAGTTTTTCGGGGTCTTCAGTGCGCTCGACATAGCCGCGCATCTCCAGCACCACGATCATGCGGTAGATCTCGTTGCGCGAGCGACCGATACTGCGGGCAATTTCAACGATGGAAAGCGGGGTGCGAGCCGTCGAGAGGCATTCGAGAATATCAAGCCCCTTTTCAAGGGCCGGCGCTTTATAAGGGGCGTCAGTCATTGAGTGCGTCGCCTGCTACTCTGAACTCTGTTTTGTATATGAACAAACGACCTCTATCCATATCAGATTTGCATTGGCAAACCCTTGAGGGCTTCAGTGCTCAAGGCCGAGCATCAGCCTTGCCGCAGGTTCAGCTTTATCAAGAGCGTCGGATATTTCCTTCGCAGGATCTGAGCGACGGCCTGAAGTGACCCACTTGCGATAGGAAAGATCTGCCGCGGACAGCAATAGAAGCGCAACGAGGTCAGCGGTGTAATCGTGCTCACGATCGAGGTTGAATTCATCGGCGACAAAGCGGGCAAAAATGTCTGTCTGGTCGCTGTCAAAAGTGGTTGAGGCAAAGGCCAGGTCAGCATCCGTTCGCAAGGCGTTCCAGAAAGTCAGCTCAGGGTCCTTCTCATCGGCGAGCATCTTTGCCCTGCTGAGGGCTTCTTCCCGGAAGAAAGCAAAGAAGCCGATAGACCCGCGCGCGTCGAAAGCCCGCTGGCGAAGGGCACCTACCCGGTTTTCAACCAGATTCAGTGCGAGGTCGGCCTTTGTCTTGAAGTGCATGAAGAGCGTCGTGACGTGGACGTCTGCGCTATCGGCAATCGTCTGCATGGTCGTCGCAGCATAACCTTCCTTGCGAAAATGGTCGCCTGCTGCCTTGAGGATCGCGGCTCGTGTGCGACGGCGGCGTTCTGTTCTTCGCGGATATTTGATTTCCGGTTGCTTCATGGATCGGTCTTGGTCCCCTCGCGATGTACCGGATTTCGGTGTTTTGGCCATTTCTAGTCTCGTCTGCTCGCAGCGAAGCGTCTGTCGTCTGTGTACATGGGTTGAAAGTGATGAGGCGCAGTTATCATCACCGCCAGAAGCATTGAATCGGCTCTGATCATGTTCCCGCCAGCAATACGCCCTTCAAGTCAGATCATGGCGCTCCTTTCGGTGGCGAGAGGCCTTCGGCGCGCCGGCGCGCAAGCTCCTCCACAGCATACTGGTGGTCGGCGTGGCTGACCGGATAGAAGCTCATGATGATCAGCGCAGTCGTGACAAAGCCTGCGATCGAAACGGCGAACACAACAGCGAGCTCGTTGATTGTCGAAAGATCGACGGCACCTGGTTTGGCGTCCTCGGGAAAACCAACAACTGTAAGCAACAGACCTGACACGAGTATGCCCATTCCGGACACGGTCTTGTTTACGAATGTGGTGGCCGAAAAGATCAGCCCTTCCGATTGCCGGCCTGTTTTAAGCTGTATCTGATCCGTCACATCGGCAACCATGGAGGCCGTGAGGATCGCGGCTGCGATGACCGCCATTATGGTCAGGGTTGCGAATGCAAACAGCAGAGGCACCAGTGCTGGACTTTCATTGGATGGGAAAAGGCCGATCAGGCGCAGCGCGACAGGCACAACAATCGCCAGCATGGTGATGAAATAGAGCGTCAGCGTCGTCCATTTCTTACCGAAAAGCTTCGACAGCGGAAGCACGACCACGAAGGCCAGCAAGACGCCAAGCAGACCGCTCGATGTAAGCAGGGCAATCTGTTTTGACGTCAGCTCCCAGAAATAGGTCTGCATGTATATGTTAAGCGCGGCGCTGAGCCCGCCAGACATCGACCCGAAAATGCTACCGAGCAGGAGCGGTGCATTCGTCCGGTGAAACAGTGTCGCTAGCATATTGCGCACGGTGCGAAGGAGCGGCTCTTTCGGTGGAGGCGGCGGTGCCACGAGCGTGGAGATGCGGCCATGCGTACCTGCCGTTGAGACCAGAATGGAGAGGGCCATGAGCGGCGCGGCAATGGCGGCATATTTCAGATAGCCGGACGGATCCAGCAGTCCGCCAGGGGCGGTCGGTTCATCGGCAAATATGGCGCTGAAGACGAAGACACCCATAAGGATGCCGCCAACGACCCCGAAGAAGAAGCGATACGCCACGAGCACCGTCCGCTCGTGATAATCCTGCGTGAACTCCGCCAGTAGCGCTGTCGATGGAATTTCATAGACGCCGATGGCAATGCGTGTCCCGCTCGTCAGTATGAGAAGATACGTAAAAAGTATGGGGTCCAAGGCACCTACGGGCGGTGACCAGAGTAAAAAGTAGAGAACGCCAACCGGGATAACGGATGCATACATGAAGGGATGCCGTCGTCCCCACTTGCTGCGAAAACTGTCCGACCATTGCCCGACGACAGGATCAAGAATGGCATCGGCCACCATGGCGATCATGATGGCGAGACCTACCCAGGCCGCCGGCAAGCCGACGACCTGGTTGTAGTAGATCATCAAGAGCACATTGAACCCATTGTCCTTGATGCCGAACGCAACGGTTCCAAGGCCGTAAACCAGCTTGGTCTGGAAGGGCAGTTTGCCCGCTTTCCGGATGGCGTTTCTCTCCATGATTTCAGCTAGAATTTGAGCTGGAGCTGCACGCCGTAGGTGCGCGGCGGCGTGAGGTAGAGGGTTTGCGAAACGCCGGCCGGCTGGAGCCGCAAGGTGCCGGTCGCCCCATCAAAACCCTGTTCGTCAAAGACATTCTTCACGTACGCCATGACCTGCAGCGTGTCGTCGGGATTACGCCAAAGGCCGATAAGGTCGACCTGGTCATAAGACGGCGTCTGCGTGTAGGAGCGATTGAAGACGCCGTGATAGGTCTCGTCGAGCCAGGAATAGTTTCCAGATAGCGTCACGTCGCCATTCGCCCCCAGTGGAATGTCATAGCTGACATTGAGACCAAACTTGTTGGGAATGGTCCGCGGCAACATCTCGCCCTTCAGGTTCTGTGGCTGGTTTCCGCCGGAAGCCGGACCGGATGGCTGGGCGCCGGGTTGTTGTGCCTGAGGGTCAGCGACATCCACAAAACAGCACGCTTCACGCACCTCGGAGTCGTTGTAGGCATAGGTCGCAATGACGCGCAGGGCGTCTGTTGGCGTCCAGTTCGCCTCGAGCTCGAGCCCCTGAGCGCGCGAATCCTCCAGGTTGAAGAAGCGGGTGAGCTGAATACCGTTTTCCTGGACATCGAGCGGGACCTGCAGGCCGTCATAGGCGTAGAGATACGCTGTGGCATTCAGCTGGAAGTTTGCGCTGAAAGACTTCTTGGCCCCGATCTCGAACGCATCAAGCAGCTCCTCATCGGTCTGGGGAAACTGACTGATCCCTCCCGCATTGAATCCGCCGGATTTGTAGCCGCGGCTGTAGCGGAGGAAGTAGTTGCTGGACGCGTCGGGCTGCCACTGAAACGCGGCAGTTCCCGACAGCGCATCCCATTCTCCGGAGAGGTCGCGTTGGGCCAGACCTGTAGCCGGGTCGATTGTAACCAGACTGGCTACACCCGGCGCATCCGAATTCGACACCGTCGAGGAGGTCAGATCGAGGGCTGGGGTGAAATTACCTGAGCCGCCGAGTGTGAAACCGGGAACGACGCCATAGGCGATGACCCTCAGGAATTCCGATCCTTCCTTCTCGTCCATCGAGTAGCGAAGGCCGCCCGTAAGGGTCAGTGTATCGGTGATCGCGTAGTCGGCTTGCGCAAACAGGGCGTAGGATTTGGTGTTGATATCTGAAATGGCCGTTACATAGTCACCGCTCGGATTGGCAGGGCCGCCGACCGGGGCGAGGATTTCGGGCTGGGCGGCGTTACCGAAATGCGACTCCTGAAGGAAATCCTCCTCATAGAGATACGCACCAATGATCCACCACAAGTCGCTATCGCGCGACGACTGGGCCGTCAGCTCATGGCTCCAGAATTCCTTGTCTTCGGTATAGTCGAAGGTGCGCTGGGGGAAGACGGTGGCCGGCGTGCAGATGGGGCCGATCGCAATGCGCAGGAACTGGCAGTTCGGCCCACCCGTGAAGACCTCACCCGCGGCCGGATTAGCCGGATCCAGGGGAAAGGAATAGGAAAGGACGTTGGTATCATCGTCGTCCCGGAAGGAATTGTAGAAATAGGTCCTGTACCCTCCGAGATACTTGATATCGATATTGTCCAGGTTCCACGTCGCGATGGCCGAGATCCCGTAATCGTCGTCCAGGCTGGAGCGTGTGGTGGTGTCGACATTGAACTTCCTGATGTCGTTCACGCCGGGATTTGAGGTCGCGTCACCTGCCAGGAAAAGATTGGCCTGCGAATAGCCGAATGCCGGCCCAGGGGTGAGGTAGCCGGTTGGAAAAGGTGACAGATCATACGGTCCAGAGAGATTGGTGGTCCGGTTAAGAAAGTCGCCTTCCGTCGTATCGGCCTTAAGCCAGAGCGAAAAATTATCGGCGAGATCGGCTTCGAGCTGAAGTTCGACATAAGAGGTCTGCTGCGCGCCCGCTTCGTTCGGCCCCCCCGCGACATTTTCGAAGTATCCGTCGTCGCGCTTGGAATAGGATACACCGAGCTTTGCGCGCACCTTGTCAGTGATCGGACCGGAAATCGCGCTTTCTGCGGCGACGCTGTCATAATTCGCCACCTCCAGCCGTGCTTCCGTTGTGAAGGTTTCGGTGGGGCGTTTGGAAATGACGTTTATCGCCCCGCCAATCGAATTGCGGCCATAAAGTGTGCCCTGAGGGCCCCGCAGGACTTCGACGCGCTCTACGAAGAAGTCGCTTTTGGAGACCGCACGGGTCGATGCGTCATAGAGACCGTCGGAATAGGTCGCGACACCGGGATCGGAGCCGTTCGTGTTCGTTTGGCGGCCGATACCCCGAATGAAGACGCGGTCATCCCCAGCGGAAAATGCAAGCCCAGGTGTGAAGCGGGCGAAGTCGCCAAGGCTGTCCAGCGCGAGTTCCTGTCGAAGGTCGGCTGTGAAGGCGGTCACGGCAACGGGCACATCTTGCAGACTTTGTTCGCGCTTCACTGAGGTCACCATGACCTCGTCAAGTTTGCGGACGCTGTCTTCTCCCCGATCCTCGGCAGTTGCCGCACCGGTATCGGTCTCCTCCTGCGCCATGGCGGCGCCGCTGAAAGCAGCAAGAACAGTCAGGCTTGCGGCCACCAGCCTCGGTGATCTCTGTCTCATTTATTCCTCCCTTATCGTCCCGGTTCTCCGACCAGGATTGCAGGAAGGGTAAGGTAGATTAATCTATTTGAATAGAGTTACCTAAGGGCAGAGGCAATTTCGGAATTCAGGGTGGGGGGCGGCACAGGACCGGCAGTTCCTTCTTACATCATGACAGCAAGGCGGATGATTTCAGGCGACGTTCTGAAGTAGCGGAATGGAGATGGGATCATGCCCCACGAAGTAGGGCGGTCGGGATGTCCGGCTCAAGCAAAGTTCTTCTGACAATGCCCCTGTTCTTAAGCGAAGTTCTTCTAACGCTGCCGGGCATGCCCTTGCACAATATGCACGTGCCACCCGGCAATTCGGTCTCAATTACACGGCTACCTGTTCTTTGTCCCTGAGCTGGGCGCCCGGGCGCGCCAATCTAAGGTCATGAGTTAAAGGTCAGTAAGACGATGCAAAGCTGCTTGGCTCTGGAGGCATCTCTGCAGCTCCTGTCTGTGGATTTTTTCTATCTGCTCATCCGATTGACGAACCTGTGACGCAGCGATATACGCAAAAAACCTTATAGCGTTAGATATAAGACGCGGGCAGAAAATTGGGAGGAATTTATGGCTAAACTGATTACTGATGACGCATGTCTGGACCGCTCGGCAGGCGCATGGAAACACAACATCAAGGCTGGGCTTCTTGGAACAGCTGCAGCGGGTATGGTTTTCTGGGCGGCGCCGGCAGTTGCGCAACAGCCTGATGAATCCGTAGTGAGCGCCTCGAATGACGCAACTGTTTCCGAAGATGAGCAAGCCAGGCTGAAGCGCCTCGGGGTCGTTACTGTATCGGCGCGCCGCCGAGATGAACGGCTGCAAGATGCGCCGGTGGCGATCACAGCGTTCAGTGGCGAAGCAATGGATGATTACAACATCACAGATGTGACGGACCTTGCGACGCAGGTCCCGTCCATGGTGGTCGGGCGGGCATCATCTGGCTCTTCAGCCAGCGTATTCCTCCGCGGTGTCGGCTCGACCTCTCTTTCTGCCGGCTTTGATCAGTCGGTTTCTTTCAATCTCGACGGTCTACCAATGTCACGTGGCCGGGAAATTCTATTCAGTCAGTTCGACGTCGAGCGAGTTGAGGTGTTGAAGGGGCCCCAGGCGCTATTTTACGGTAAGAATACAACCGGCGGCCTGATCAGCGTTATCACGAATGGGCCGGGCGATGAATTTGAAGCCGGAGGCAAGGTTGGTTATGGTTTAGAGGGCGAAGACTTCTACACAGAAGGCTTTGTCTCCGGTCCATTGAGTGACACGTTCGGGGCTCGACTGGCGGTGCGCTACCGCGACGCGGAAGGGGCCTTCGAGAATACTGCGGCCCCAACATATACTACCCCCATTGGTCTGACACGCCGTAGCCAAGGCCCGCGAGGCGGTGCGGAGACTTTCGCCGGTCGGCTAACGCTTGATTGGGAGCCCAGCGACATCTTCAATCTGGAACTGAAGCTCGGCACGACCCAGAATGAGGATGGCGGCGCTACGGATTATATCGAGCGCAAATGCGGCGCAGGGCGTACTACACCCGCACCCGCCAATGGCGTACCACCAAGTCCGAATGCTGATTGTCGAATCAATGGTCGGGCAGACGTATCTTCGTTGCCAAGGGAAGTGGCGAACGCGAATTGGCGCTACGCGCGCGACGGTCAGACCTATTCAGACCTTGAGAGCAATACGGCCATCCTGACAGGTGAGTTGTTGCTGGATGTGATCGATATTACGTCGATTACATCCTATTATGACTTCGTCCAGACGGACCTCAATAATGTGTCTGGGGAAGCTTATCCAGCCTCTTTCAGTCAGCTGGCAGATTTTGAGCAGGTCTCTCAGGAATTGAGGTTCCAGACCAAGTTCGACGGTCCGCTGAACTTCCTATTCGGGGGTTTCTATTCTGACGCCGATTTCGTATTCAATACGGATGCCTACATCTTCCCGGTACCTCTTGATCCCGTAACGGGGACGTACGTCACGTTCAGGCGGGATAACGGGTTCGAAGGGCAGACGACATCACTCTTTGTGGAAGGCACCTGGGACTTTTCTGATCAGTGGGAGCTTTCAGCTGGCGCACGCTGGAGCCAGGAAGAGCGCGACTCCTATCAGGAGTCGCTTGCCGCCCATTCCGCGTTCGCAGCGGCATTCCCGGCAGGGCTGAGGATCGATGACGACTTCGAAGACGAGAATATGTCGCCACAGGTCACCTTGCGCTACCAGCCATCGACCGATGTCTCCTATTACGTGGCCTATAAGGAAGGTTTCAAATCGGGCGGATACAACATTTCCCAGACCCTGACCGCGGCGGCTACCTTGGAGGCAGGTGAATTCGACAGTGAAACAGCAAAAGGTTTCGAGGCCGGTGTGCGATCCATCCTATTCGATGGCCAGCTTGCCCTGAATGCGACTGTTTACGACTACCTTTATGAAGATCTCCAGGTGCAGCGTTTTGACCCGATCACAGTTGGCCAGGTCGTCGACAACGCTGGCGAACTTTCGACGACAGGCGTGGAATTCGACTTTAGCTGGTTGCCGCGCGACGTGGACGGGCTGACCATCCGCGGTGCTTTTGCCTACAACGACGCCGAGTATAGTGACTACATCGGCCAGTGCTATGCTGGTCAGACAATCGCGCAAGGTTGTAACGAGGTTTTGGTAGGCGGAGCATTCACGTCTCAGGATTATGATGGCCGTACACCGCCGAAGGCGCCGGAAACTTCGGGTCGCATAGGCGCGACCTATGAGTTCCCCGTGTTCAGTGGCTGGAATGCGTCTGTCGGCGGCGACCTTACCTATTCCAGCGAGTACA
>PAPH01000078.1 GCA_002709005.1 Hyphomicrobiales bacterium
AGAACCCGGTCGATCCCTTCATCGAGCGCCGTACCGCCCGCAACCATCAGAAGCGGATCGAGATTGCCCTGCACCGCGCCGCCCTGCTGGATCCGGCGAGCCAGCGCCCGCGGCACGGTCCAGTCGAGCCCGACGCAATCCACACCCGTGCGCTCGCGGTAATCCTCGAGAAACGCGCCTGCCCCCTTGGCAAAACCGATGATCTTCGCGCCCGGACGTTTGCTACGGACGAGATCGACGATCTTCTTCATCGGTCTGACACAGAATTGGTCAAAATCCCTCTCGCCCAGCACGCCGGCCCAGGAATCGAAAACCTGCAGTGCATCCGCGCCCGCATCGAGCTGGCGGACCAGATAATCCGCCGAGAGTTCCGCGATCCGGTCGAGAAGCGTCAGGAATTCCTCCGGATGGTTCATGGCGAACAGCCGTGCCGGCGCCTGTTCGGGCGTTCCGCGGCCGGCGATCATGTAGGTCGCAATCGTCCAGGGTGCGCCGCAGAAGCCGAGCAGCGTTGTTTCGTCCGGAAGTTCCGTCCGAAGCCGCGACAGCGTCTCGAAGACCGGCCCAAGCTTCCTTGAGAGATCGGGTGTCGGCAGTGCCGCAATCTCTTCCACCGAGATCGGATCGAGTCGGGGACCCTCGCCTTCGACGAAATGCACGTTCCGCTCGAGGGCATCCGGGATCACCAGAATGTCGGAGAAAAGGATCGAGGCATCGAGACCGAAACGCCGGATTGGCTGCATCGTCACTTCCACAGCCAGATCCGGGGTGTAGCAAAGATCGAGAAAGCCCCCTGCTTCTGCACGGGTGGCCCGGTACTCCGGCAGATAGCGACCCGCCTGCCGCATCAGCCAGATCGGGGGCGGGGTGACCGCCTCGCCTTCGAGGACCTTCAGGAGCTTTCTGGCCGAGGTCATTTCCACCCTTCCCTTAATTAAAGAATCCTATCTGAAAGGATTCTGTTTCTTAGAGTCTGTTGGTTCCCGGGATTAACGCCAATCCCCCACGGAGTCACAGGAAATCCACAGGCTGCGCGGATTGGCCTGTGTCAGCCAACGTTCGTTAAATTTCCTGAAGATTTCAATTCAGACCATGATTTCAATCAATTGCCCGGTTCTGCTTTCTTCAGCCGCGACCAAATTCCGCAATCAACAGATGACGATCGAAATCGCTCCGGATTCCTGTCCCGACTCCGTCCGATGTGGAAAAAGCTCCACCTTTGCCTTGCCAAAACCCCCTCCGGCTCCTTACCTCGGCTCCATCCAGCTTTCTCAACAGCCGCGGATGTATCCTGTGGATCAGGCCAAAAACTATTTTCACCTTCACCTGATCTCCGATTCGACCGGGGAAACGCTGATGGCGGCGGGCCGCGCGGCCGCCGCGCAGTTCCATGGCGCGCAGGCGCTCGAGCATGTCTATCCGCTGGTCAGGAACCGTAAGCAGCTTCTATCCGTGCTCCAGGCGATTGACGCCGCGCCGGGTATCGTCCTCTATACGATCATCGATACGGATCTCGCCTCGATCATCGAACTCAAGTGCCGCGACATGGGACTGCCCTGCGTTTCCGTGCTCGAACCGGTGCTGCAGGTCTTCCAGCGCTATCTCGGCGCGCCCTCGAAGCGCCGGGTCGGTGCCCAGCACGACATGAACGAGGAATATTTCCGCCGGATCGATGCGCTCAATTTCACCATGGATCACGATGACGGCCAGTTGCCGGTGGATTTCGAGGAAGCCGACATCGTCATCCTCGGCATCTCGCGGACGTCGAAGACCCCCACCAGCATCTATCTCGCCAATCGCGGCTTCAAGGCCGCCAATATCCCGATCGTCCAGGGCGTGCCGCTGCCCGACGGCCTGCTCGCGGCGAAGAAACCGCTGATCGTCGGGCTGATCGCCTCCGTCGACCGCATCGCCCATGTTCGCCAGAACCGCGTGCTCGGCCGCACCGAAGGCTTTCACGGGGAACTATATACCGACCGCTCCCTTATCTCCGAGGAGATCAAATATGCCCGGATGCTGTGCGAGAAGAACAACTGGCCGCTGATCGATGTCACACGCCGCTCGATCGAGGAGACGGCGGCGGCCATCCTCGCGCTTCGTCCCAAATGGCGTTAATAACGACCAAGGGAGATATAAATGACAGATATAATACTCGCCTCCACCAGCCCGTTTCGGAAGATGCTTCTGGAGAATGCCGGGATTCGGTTCGAATCCGAATCGGCCGATATCGACGAGCGTGCCGTGGAGGAAGCCGCCGGCGGCAGCGGAATTTCCCCGGAGGACATGGCGACCATCCTGGCCGAGGCCAAGGCAAACGAAGTCGCCGCGCGCCATCCGCACGCGCTCGTCATCGGCGCCGACCAGACGCTTTCGTTGGAGGACGAGATTCTTCACAAGGTCGCAGACATGGAGGAGGCGCGCCGACGTCTCCTGGCCCTGTCTGGCAAGACCCATCAGCTCAACAGTGCCGTGGTGATCGCCCGCGGCGACGAGGTTCTCTGGCGCCATGTATCGGTGGCGCGGATGAAAATGCGCGAACTCTCGCCGGAATTCATCGGCCGCCATCTGGCAAACGCCGGCGATGACGTTTTGAAGAGCGTCGGTGCCTACCAGCTCGAAGGCATCGGCGTTCAGCTTTTCGAAAAGATCGAGGGCGATTATTTTACCATTCTAGGCTTGCCGCTGCTGCCGCTTCTCGCGCAGCTGCGCAAGCTGGAAGCGATTGACGGATAAGGGGATTCGATGATCCGCGCCTTTGTCATCGGCGATCCGATCGCCCATTCCGGTTCGCCGATGATCCATAGCCACTGGCTGAAAAGCTACGGTATCGGCGGCAGCTATGAGGCCGTTCGGGTGGCCGCCGGCGACCTGCCGGCCTTCGCCACCAAACTCAAACCCGGCGAAGCTGGTTTTGCCGGCGGCAACGTCACCATTCCCCACAAGGAAGCGATCTTTGCGCTTGCCGACGAGACCGAAGAGGTGGCCCGCCTGATCGGCGCGGCCAACACGCTCTGGCTGGAGGATGGAAAGCTCAAGGCCACGAATACCGACGCCTATGGTTTTGCCGCCAATCTCGACGCCGAGGCACCGGGATGGGACAGGGGGAAAAAGGCGGTCGTTCTGGGGGCGGGCGGTGCAAGCCGCGCCATCCTCTCTTCGCTGACAGAGCGCGGATTTTCGGAGATCGTTCTCGTCAACCGGACTGTGGCCCGCGCAGAGGATCTGGCGAACCGTTTCGGGCCCGACTCGATCATTGCAGCGCCGCTACCTGAGCTGGAAGCCGGGCTTGCCGGTGCAAACCTCTTTGTCAACACCTCCTCGCTCGGCATGGAGGGCTCCGCGACGCCGGATCTCGATTTCTCGAAAATGGCCGAGGGCGCTCTCGTCACCGATATCGTCTATGCGCCGCTCGTCACGCCGTTCCTCCAGAAGGCTCGAAAGCAGGGCATCGCGACGGTGGATGGCCTCGGCATGCTGCTTCACCAAGCCGTTCCGGGATTCGAGAAATGGTTCGGTATCCGGCCCGAGGTCGATGCCGACCTCCGTGCGCTGATCGTTGCCGATCTGGAGGCAAGTTGATGCTGCTTCTGGGACTGACCGGATCGATCGGAACGGGCAAGTCCACCACAGCGAAAATGTTCGCCGCCCACGGCATACCGGTCAACGATGCCGACCAGGTGGTCCATGCGCTTTACTCCGGCGAAGCGGCGCCGTTGATCGAGGCGGCATTCCCCGGCACCACCGCCAACGGAACCGTCGACCGGAGCCTGCTCGCGAAAAAGCTGATCGACAATCCCGAGGGCTACAAGCGGCTCGAGGCGATCGTCCATCCGCTGGTTCGCGCGAAGGAGACGGAATTCGTTCTCGCGCAGCGCGAAGCGGGTGCACCGGCAGTGCTTCTCGATATCCCGCTTCTGTTCGAGACCGGCGCCGAGGGCCGCGTCGACAAGGTCGTCGTCGTCACCTGCAGTCCGGAGACACAGGCCGAACGGGTACTCGCAAGACCCGGAATGACGGAGGAAAAGTTCAAATCCATCCTTGCGCGGCAGGTCCCGGACGCCGAAAAAAGAAAGCGCGCCGATTTCATCGTCGACACCGAATCAGGCATGGAGGCGGCGCGAGCGCAGGTGAGGACGATCCTCACCGAACTGGGCATCGAAACGAAAGAGCCGGACGATGCGTGAGATCATCTTCGATACGGAAACCACCGGACTGGACAACAAGGCCGACCGGATCATCGAGATCGGCGGCGTGGAACTGGAAAACATGTTCCCCACCGGCCGGTCGATCCATATCTACATCAATTCCGGCGGCCAGCCGATCCATCCGGATGCGCAGGCCGTCCACGGCATCACTGCCGAATTCCTGGCCGACAAGCCGCTCTTCGCCGATGTCGCCCAGGAAATCGTCGATTTCTTCGACGGCGCGAAGTTCGTCGCCCATAATGCCAATTTCGACATGGGCTTCGTCAACGCCGAATTCGCCCGACTTGGTATCCCGGCGGTCGATCCGGCACGCGTGGTCGATACGCTGGCGATCGCCCGGCGGCGCCATCCGATGGGCCCCAACAGCCTCGACGCACTCTGCCGCCGCTACGGTATCGACAATTCCCACCGCACCAGGCACGGCGCGCTTCTCGACGCCGAACTGCTGGCGGACGTCTATATCGAGATGAACGGCGGCCGCCAGGCGGCGCTCGGCCTGGTCGCCCAGCACGACGCGAATCCGGCTAATGAAGTGATCGAGGTGGAGATGGTTTCCTTCGGCCAGCGGCCCGAACCTTTGCCCGAGCGGATCACCGAAGCGGAAATCGCGGCCCACGCGAAACTGGTGGCGCGGATGGGCGACAAGGCGCTCTGGCGGAAATTCGCCTGACCCCACGAAGATGTATCAAAGAAAACGCCCGGACCTTTCGATCCGGGCGTTTTTTATCCTGGATAGGAATTCGGCTTAGTTCGCTGCCGGCGGTGTGGTGTTCGCGGCCTGCTGCTTGACCTGCTCGGCGGCCATGCGCTGCTGGAACATCTGCGCGAAATCGATCGGATCGATCATCAGCGGCGGGAAGCCGCCATTGCGGGTGGCGTCGGCCACGATCTGGCGGGCAAAGGGGAACAGAAGCCGCGGGCACTCGATAAAGAGAAGCGGCAGCATGTGTTCCTGCGGGAAATTGGCGATGCGGAATACGCCGCCATAGACCAGTTCGACGTTGAAAACGGTCTTGTCGCCGGATTTTGCCGTCGCGCTCAGCGTCAGGACCACATCGAAATCGCTCTGGGCGATCGGATTGGCGTTGACGTTGACGTTGATGCTGATTTCCGGCGCCTTTTCCCGGTTGATCAGCGACTGCGGCGCGCCCGGGTTTTCGAAGGAGAGATCCTTCACATACTGCGCCAGCACGTTGAGTGACGGTGCTGCGCCACCGTTCGGCGCTGCATTTCCGTCGTTTCCTGCCGGCGTTGTCGGTTCTTTGGCCATCTGGCGTTCCTCAATAGTTGGGTTCCGCAAGTCCGAAACCCCGATAATCCCGGGCGAGGGGCTAGCATTTAGCTTCCCCGCTTACAACCCGTTTAGCGGTTTCGGCGGTCGTCGGAGGGCGAATCAGTGCCGTTTTCAATCGTCCGGTTCCGTTCGTTCCAGGGCGATTCCGGGTTCGGGCGCCTGGGACTGTCGTCGTGATAGTCCTCCTCGTCGAGATCGACGACCGGCCCCTTTCCCGGAGGTGCGTTTCGCCGCGGCCCGCCTCCCCCTGAAGTAAACACGGTGTTGGAGGCGACCACCGTGATCCGACCTTTCAGGAACTTCCAGGCCCGGTCGCGGATCGCCGGCACGAAAAGCAGAAATCCGAGCGTGTCGGTCACGAAACCGGGCGTCAGCAGCAGGACGCCAGCGACGAGGATCATCGCCCCATCCGCGAGATCACGGCCGGGAACGCGGCCGGCGTCGGTTTCCGCGCGGATCCGGTTGAGAAGCCCGATCCCCTGCCAGCGCAACAGCGCGGTGCCGATGATCGCGGTGACCACGACGAGCCCGAGCGTCGGCAGCACACCGATCTCCCCGCCGATTGTGATGAAGGCGGCGATCTCGGCGATCGGAATGACGATCAACGCGAATGGAATGAGACTGAAACGCATGAAATCCGGTTCCGGAGGAAGATTTGTCCGTAGGAGGGGTCCGTACGAACGATTTGGCGCCCGATTAAATTGATTGACGGGCACGTGGCGATTATATGCAACCCTACACAGGAATAAACCGAAAGAAGGCCGGAATGGGTTCGTTCGACATAGTCACCTTCATATTCTTTATCGTGGCGGTGGTGATTTTCATCCAGCTGCGCTCGGTGCTCGGTCGGCGCGATTCCAGCGACGATGCCCGTATCGAACGCCGCCGCGCCCGGCGCGAGGCGCCGCCGATTCCCGCCGACGACCCCAAGGTGGTGACGCTGCCGTCCCGCGGCAAGGATGGCGAGCCGCAGCCCGACCAGATGGCCGCGATCGACGCCTACGCGCCGCCGGAGACCGATCTCAACAAGGCGTTGCGTGAGGTCAAGATGGCCGATCCCTCCTTCGATCCGAAGGAATTCGTCAAGGGCGCCGGCATGGCCTACGAAATGATCGTCACGGCCTATGCGGAGGGCGATCGCAAGACGCTGCGCAACCTTCTCTCCCGCGAGGTCTACGACGGTTTCGTGGCCGCGATCGACGAGCGCGAGGAAGCCGGTCAGACGATGCGGTCGAATTTCGTCGGCATCGAAAAGGCCGAGATCACCCAGGCTGAAATGAAGGGCTCGGAAGCCAACCTGACGCTGCGCATCGTCAGCCAGCTCATCTCGGCGACCTTCGATGCCGACGGCAAGCTGGTCGATGGCGACGCGGAGGAGGTCTCGGAGGTCAACGACGTCTGGACCTTTGCCCGCGACACCCGCTCGCGCGATCCGAACTGGCGTCTGATCGCCACCGAAGCCGATCAGTGAGCAATCTGTCTCTCCGTCCCGTCCGGTTCGAAAATATCGAGGGATGGGCGGAGGACGACATGGTTGCCGCGCTGCGCGCTTTCCGGCGCACCGCGATCCATGCGCTGGAAAACGGGCCTTACAGACAGGGGTCCGCCGCCCCCTCCCCGGAGAGTTTCACCCGGATCTTCGAGATTGCCCGCGATCTCGATGAGGGGTCGATAACGTCCGCTTCCGCCAGAACCTTCTTCGAATCGCTCTTCATGCCTTACACCGTCGACACGGTTCCGGGCCCTGAGGGCAAGGTGACCGCCTATTATGAACCGCTGGTTCCGGCCCGCCGCGAGCGTGGCGGGGGGTATGTTTATCCCTTTCTGCGCCGCCCGCCGGAACTGGTCGAGGTGGCCGATCCCGATAATCCGCCTTTCAATGTCCCGAAAGGCTTCGCCTTCGCGCTCGAGACGGACGCCGGTCTGGTGGAATGCCCTGACCGGCAGGCGGTGGACGAGGGCGCTTTTGCCGGCCGGGGGCTGGAAATGGCGTGGGCGCGCGACAAGGCGGACGTCTTCTTCACCCAGGTTCAGGGTTCCGCCCGGCTCGATTTTGGCGATGGTACCGGCATGCGCATCGGCTATGCCGCGAAATCCGGCCATCCCTTCACCGGCATTGGCCGCATTCTCGTCGATCGCGGCGAGATCCCGCAGGCCGAAATCTCGATGCAGACGATTCGGCGATGGCTGGCCGATCACCCGGACGAAGCCGACGCGCTGATGTGGTCCAACCATTCCTGTATCTTCTTCCGCGAGATCGAGATTCCCGATGATGCGCCGGGTCCCGTCGGTGCCGCCAGCGTACCGCTCGAGCCCGGCCGCTCGCTCGCCGTCGACCGGCTGGTCCACAGCTACGGCACGCCGGTTTTCGTTTCGGCTCCGAATCTGCGGGATTTCGATGCACCGAAACCCTTCCGGCGGCTGATGATCGCCCAGGATACCGGCTCGGCCATCGTCGGTCCGGAACGCGGCGATCTCTTCGTCGGCAGCGGCGATCGCGCCGGGGAACTTGCCGGGGGTGTCAACGCCGTGGCAAGTTTCGTCGTGTTGTTACCGCGCGGCGCGAACCCCGATCTTCCGAACGGCCATGGCTGACAAGAGCTCCAAACTGTCCCACGAGGACCGGATCATCTGGGAAAAGGTGGCCCGGACCGTCACGCCCCTGCCCGGGAAGAAGGCGGTCGAGATCGCTGAGGCGACCGAAACCATGGCGTCGCTTATGGGCGACGCTCTGGTCACAGGCGGTCGCCCGCCCGCGCTGGTGACCGAAAATCAGGCCGAGCCCCGTGACCGTCAGCCGCGCGTCCGCGCCCACCGGCTTCACCCGATCGAGCGGCCGACGGTGAAGAAGATCGTCAAGGGCCGCATCGCCATCGATGCGCGGCTCGACCTTCACGGCCTCAAGCGCGCCGAGGCGCACAATCTTCTCTACGATTTTCTCGCCCGAGCGCGGGAGCGCGGGCTGCGCCATGTGCTGGTCATTACCGGCAAGGGCCGCTCCGGTGGAAGCGAGGGCGCGCTGCGCCGCGAAGTGCCGCAATGGCTCGACAAGCCGGAGTTCCGGCTCCTGGTTTCGGGCCTCGAAACCTCCTCGCGCGCCCATGGCGGCGAGGGGGCGCTCTATGTCCGGCTGCGCAGAACCGGCGAGGGCCGCTCATGACCCCTTTCGGAGAGGCGGTTCGGAAACTGCGCGCCGAGCGCGGCATCACCCAGAAGGAAATGGCGGCTGAGCTCGGAGTCTCCGCCGCCTATCTTTCCGCGCTCGAGCACGGCCAGCGCTCCGAACCGAGCTGGCAGCTCGTCCAGCGTATCATCGGTTTCTTCAACATCATCTGGGACGAGGCGGAGGAGTTGCAGCGGCTTGCTGCGCTGTCGCGGCCGAAGATCGTCATCGATGCCCGAGCACTCACGCCGCGCGCGGCCATCCTCGCCAACCGCCTGGCGGAAGTCTATCCGGATCTCGGTGAGGATGAATTGTCGGAAATCGAGGCGTTGCTGGACGCCAAATCCGGCGAGCCTAGCGGCCGATGATCGCGCGCAACTCGTCTTCATGGGCGTTGACGAGCCAGCCGTAGTAGTTTTCTTCCGGCAGCTGCTTGCCGCCCTTGCGGCCATTGATCCGGGCCAGCTTGCGGGCCCGCGCCGTGGCTTCGCCGACATTGTAGAGCGTTGCCGTGATGCCGGGATTGGTGGAGATGTCGAAGCCGGCGATCGAGCGGTAATCGTCGATGTCGGAGCGGATCGCGGCGGCCATGTAGGCGAGCGTCGAATCCGGATCCATGATCGCCTCATAAACCCCGGCCGCGTTGTCGACCGAGATCTGCTTGATGCCGGCCACCTTTTCCGCCCGGTCGGCGTTCATCAGCGCGGTCAGCGGGCTCAACTGTCCGAGGCCGAAGGTCTGGCCGGCATAGAAGGGCTCGAAGAAGACCGAATTGAACCGATCATTGGGATAGCGTGTGCCGTCGACCGACTTGCCGCGGAAGACCGCATCCCAGACTTCCTCGCGGCAGCTCCACAGCGCCCGGCTGTCCGAATAGGCGTCACAACGCTGGAACTGAGGGCGCTGGACGAAATCGCTGACCCTTTCGCCCTTGTATTCGAACCGGAACCGCTCGCCGGCGTAGGAGATCGCCTTGACGTAATAGGTCTGGAGCTGGTCGTAGGCGTCGACATTGTATGTATGCTCGCCCACCAGCGCTCCGACGATGTGGATCGGGTCGATCCCGAACTGCCCGGCCGCCTTGCGGATCTTGGATTTCAGACGCTGGTCGCCAGCGATCAGATCGCGGATTTTCTCGTATTTCTTGTCGAACGAGGTCTTGAGCGCCTGGGTCCGGCGCTTCGAGGCACCCGGAATGGGAGGCTGCTCGGCATGGCGGTTACCCTTCGGCACCGCAACCGTGGCGGCGGAGGTGGGCATGGCGATCGCGGAGGCGATGGCCGCGCATGCCAGAACGAGCACAAGCCTGCCTTTACCGAATGCCACGACGCCGTCTCCTCCGATGAATGGGCCCCTATGAATGGGGATCCGGCCGCGCCGGATCTATCGTCCGACGGCGGCGCGTGCGGGCTGACCGCGGGGCTAGAGGATGTACCGTGACAGATCGGTGTCCTGCGCCAAGTCGCCAACGTGCTTGCGGACATAATCCGAATCGATCGTCATTGTCGAGCCTGACTTGTCCGGCGCCTCGTAGGAGATGTCGTCGAGCACGCGCTCCATCACCGTCTGAAGCCGCCGCGCGCCGATGTTCTCGAGCGTGCCGTTGAGATGGACGGCGACCTCGGCGAGCGCGTCGATGGCGTCCTCTGTGAAATCGAGCGTCACGCCCTCGGTCTGCATCAGGGCCACATATTGCTTGATCAGGCTGGCTTCCGTCTCTGTGAGGATGCGGCGGAAGTCGTCCTTCTCGAGCGCCCTGAGTTCCACGCGGATCGGCAGGCGGCCCTGCAGTTCAGGCAGCAGATCGGACGGTTTGGCGACATGGAAGGCACCTGAAGCGATAAACAGGATGTGATCGGTCTTCACCGGCCCGTATTTGGTCGCGACCGTCGAACCCTCGACGAGCGGCAGCAGGTCGCGCTGCACGCCCTCGCGGGAGACGCCGGCACCCATGCCCCCCTCCCGGTTGGCGATCTTGTCGATCTCGTCGATGAAAACGATACCCTCGTTCTCGGCCAGCCGCAGCGCTTCCGCCTGGATCTGCTCCATGTCGAGCAGCTTGTCGGATTCGTCGTTGATCAGCGTGTCGTGGGAATCCTTGACCGTGGTTTTGATCTTGCGCTGGCGTCCGCCCATCTTGCCGAGCAGATCGCCGATGTTCAGCACGCCGATATTGGCGCCCGGCATGCCGGGAATCTCGAGATTCGGCATGCCGCCGGACGTGTCGCTGACCTCGACCTCGATTTCCTTGTCGTCGAGTTCGCCGTCGCGCAGCTTCTTGCGGAAGGATTCCCGCGTGGTCGGCGACGCGGTTGGGCCGACGAGCGCGTCGAGCACCCGTTCCTCGGCGTTGATATGGGCCTTCGCCTTGACCTCGTTGCGCTTCTTGTCGCGCACCAGGCCGATCGCCACCTCGACGAGATCGCGGATGATCTGCTCGACGTCGCGGCCGACATAGCCCACCTCGGTGAACTTGGTGGCCTCGACCTTCATGAAGGGCGCGCCGGCGAGTTTGGCGAGCCGCCGGGAGATCTCGGTCTTGCCGACACCGGTCGGCCCGATCATCAGGATGTTCTTCGGCGTCACCTCTTCCTTCAGCGGGCCTTCGAGCTGCTGGCGGCGCCAGCGGTTGCGAAGCGCGATCGCGACGGCGCGCTTGGCGTCCTTCTGGCCGATGATGTAGCGGTCGAGTTCGGTGACCGTTTCGCGGGGGGAGAATGTGGTCATGTCATTGGTACCTGCGGAAAAGTGTCGGGCGGAAATGCTGCTCTCTGGGGCGCGGATCACTCCACGTCGAGCGTTTCCATGACGATGTTGCCGTTGGTGTAGACGCAGATGTCGCCGGCGATCTCCATGGCGCGGCGGGCGATCTCTTCGGCCGACTTGTCGGTGTCCATCAACGCCCGGGCCGCGGCGAATGCGTAATTGCCGCCCGAGCCGATCGCCATGGTGCCGTGTTCGGGTTCGAGAACGTCGCCATTGCCGGTGATCGCCAGCGTCACCGTCTTGTCGGCAACCAGCATCATCGCTTCCAGCCGCCTGAGATAGCGGTCGGTGCGCCAGTCCTTGGCGAGTTCGACAGCCGCGCGGGTCAGCTGGCCCGGATATTGTTCGAGCTTGGCTTCCAGCCGCTCGAGCAGGGTGAAGGCGTCGGCGGTGGCCCCGGCGAAACCGGCGATTACCGCGCCGTCCTTGCCGATGCGGCGGACCTTGCGCGCATTGCCCTTCATCACGGTTTGGCCGAGGCTGACCTGGCCGTCGCCGGCCATGACGGCCTTGCCGTTCTTGCGAACGGTGATGATGGTGGTGGCATGCATGCTGCCAAAGGGATTGTCTTCGGCCATTGAAATGTCCTTGATTGCACGGCCGGATGATGCCGGCCTGACGAAAGTTTCCAGCCATATGTAAGCAGGGTAACCGCGATTGCAAACAAGCACGAACACCGTGCAATACTGCCGTCCCGCTTCGTCTGGATATTTCCCCGGGGGGCTGATAAGAGCGCGGGGAATGACCGATCGGCCGGAACCCGGCCGGCAGCGGAAGGACCGGAGACGCCCGAATGGCACAGGTTTCGAAGAACCGCGCGGCGGATGTCGCCCGCAAGACAGGGGAAACCGATATCGCGGTCGCGGTATCGATCGACGGCACCGGCCGCTCGACGATCAAGACGGGCGTTGGCTTCTTCGACCACATGCTCGAACAACTCTCGCGCCATTCCCTGATCGACATGGACATCAAGGCGAACGGCGACTTGCATATTGACGACCACCACACGGTGGAGGATGTCGGCATTGCCATCGGCCAGGCGCTCAACCGCGCGCTCGGCGACCGCAAGGGCATCTGCCGCTACGCCTCGATCGATCTTGCCATGGACGAAACGCTCACCCGTGCCGCCGTCGACGTGTCGGGCCGGCCCTTCCTCGTCTGGGACGTTGCCTTCACCGCCCCGCAGATCGGCACCTTCGATACCGAACTGGTGCGCGAGTTCTTCCAGGCGCTCTCCCAGCATGGCGGGATCACGCTGCACGTGACCAATCACTATGGCGCCAACAGCCACCATATCGCCGAAAGCTGTTTCAAGGCGGTGGCCCGGGTGCTGCGCACGGCCTGCGAGATCGATCCGCGCATGGCCGACGCGATCCCCTCCACCAAGGGCATGCTGGTCTGAGCGGCAAAAACCGCCCGGTCCCCGGAGAAAGGGCCGGAGAAAGGGGAGGTCGATGACCTCTTATTCCATCCTTTCGGACAGGACTGAAGCGGGCGGCGATGAGACCGCCCGCGTGATCGCCGATCGCTTCACCTGGGCCGGCTCCGTCTTCGGCGGCTTCTGGCTTCTCTGGCATCGCGCCTGGTTCATGGGCGTGCTGGTGCTGATCGTCGATCTCGCCATTCCGCTGGTTTTCCGGTCCGGCGGCTATGCAGTCTTCGGCCTGGCCCTCGATCTCGCGCTGGCGCTCCTCGTCGGGCTGGAGGGTAATGCCTGGCGGCTCGAGGCGGAATTGCGAAAAGGCCGCCGGATCGTCGACGTCGTCGAGGCTCCGGATCCCGAAACCGCCTTCGAGATCTATGCGCATCGCGCCGCAGCCGTCGGCCGCAAGACCCCGCCGCCGCTGCCGGGGAGCAGACAACAGCCCGTGCGCTACCGGCCCGCGAGCGCTCCAGACATGATCGGCCTCGTCCCCACCCGAAGGGAGATCTGAGGCATGACCGGAAGTTCGTCCATGAAAGTCGCCATCATCGATTACGGATCCGGAAATCTCAGATCCGCCACCAAGGCCTTCGAGCGCGCAGCCCGTGAAGGCGGGATCGATGCGGAAATCATCCTCACCGACAAGGCCGACGTGGTGGCCTCCGCCGACCGCGTCGTGCTGCCGGGCGTCGGCGCCTATGCCGATTGCCGCGCCGGGTTGAATGCGGTCGACGGCATGGTCGAAGCGCTGAAAGACGTGGTCGAGGTCAAGGCCCGTCCCTTCCTCGGCATCTGCGTGGGAACCCAGCTCATGTCCTCGCGCGGTCTCGAGAAGACCACGACCGAGGGTTTCGGCTGGATCCCGGGAGACGTCGTGGAGATGGAACTCGACGATACGTCGCTGAAGATCCCGCAGATCGGCTGGAACACCATCGATGTGGCGAAGCCCCACCCGCTGTTCGACGGCATCCCCACCGGTCCGGACGGGCTGCACGCCTATTTCGTCCACTCCTATCACCTGAAGGCGGTGAACCAAGTTCACGTGCTGGCGACGACGGAGTATGGCGGCACCGTCACCGCCGCCGTCGGCCGCGACAACATGGCCGGCACCCAGTTCCACCCCGAAAAGAGCCAGGCCCTCGGCCTGGCCCTGATCGCCAATTTCCTGCGTTGGAAGCCGTAAGCATGACCAAGAAAATCCTCTTTCCCGCCATCGACCTGAAGGACGGCCAGTGCGTCCGTCTGAAGTTGGGCGAAATGGACAGCGCCACCGTCTACAACGACGACCCCGCCGCCCAGGCGAAGGCCTTCGAGGAGATGGGCTTCGAGTGGCTGCACGTGGTCGACCTCAACGGCGCCTTCGAGGGCCAGTCGGTCAACGGTGCGGCAGTGGAATCGATCATCAAGGCGACGAAGAACCCCGTCCAACTCGGTGGCGGCATCCGCACGCTGGCCCATATCGAGAACTGGCTGTCGAAGGGATTGAACCGCGTAATCCTCGGCACCATCGCCGTGCGCGATCCCGACCTCGTCCGTGAAGCCTGCAAGTTCTTCCCCGGCCGCGTCGCCGTCGGCATCGACGCCAAGGGAGGCAAGGTGGCGGTCGAGGGCTGGGCGGAAGCCAGCGAACTCGGCGTCATCGAGATGGCGAAGCGCTTCGAGGGCGCCGGCGTCGCCGCGATCATCTACACCGACATCGACCGCGACGGCGTGCTGGCCGGCATCAACTGGGATTCCACCATCGAGCTCGCCGCGGCGGTCTCTATCCCCGTCATCGCCTCGGGCGGTCTCGCCTCGCTCGACGACCTCCGCCGCATGATCCAGCCCGATGCCCTTCGCCTCGAGGGCGCCATCTCCGGCCGCGCCCTCTATGACGGCCGCATCGATCCCGCCGAGGCATTGGCGATCCTGCGCGGAGACACCAAATGACACTGAAAGCCCGCGTCATCCCCTGCTTGGATGTGAAAGATGGAAGAGTCGTCAAGGGCGTCAATTTCGTCGATCTGATCGATGCCGGCGATCCGGTGGAAGCCGCCCAGGCCTATGACGCGGCGGGTGCGGACGAGCTCTGCTTTCTCGACATCACCGCCTCCTCGGACAATCGCGAGACGATCTTCGACGTCGTGGCGCGGACCGCCGAACACTGCTTCATGCCGCTGACGGTGGGCGGCGGAGTGCGGGCGATCCCGGATATTCGCAAGCTGCTGCTGGCCGGCGCCGACAAGGTGTCGATCAACACGGCGGCCGTGAAGAACCCGGAATTCGTCGCCGAGGCGGCCGACAAGTTCGGCAATCAGTGCATCGTCGTCGCCATCGACGCCAAGCGGGTCTCGGGCGAGGGCGAAACCCACCGCTGGGAAATCTTCACCCATGGCGGCCGCACGCCGACCGGGATCGACGCGATCGAATTCGCCCGCAAGGTGGTCGATCTCGGCGCGGGCGAGATCCTGCTGACCTCGATGGACCGCGACGGCACAAAGGCCGGCTACGATATCGGGCTCACGCGGGCGATCGCCGATGCCATTCCGGCCCCCGTCATCGCCTCGGGCGGCGTCGGCAATCTCGACCATCTCGTCGAGGGCATCCGCGACGGCCACGCCACCGCAGTGCTCGCGGCCTCGATTTTCCACTTCGGCACCTATACGATAGGCCAAGCCAAGAGCCACATGGCCGAGGCCGGCCTGCCGATGCGGCTCAACTGAGCTGCGGGGGAGATATCACATGACAGCTTTCACGCTCGCCGATCTCGAGACCATCGTCGCCAGACGCGCGGCCGCTTCGCCCGAGGAATCCTGGACCGCCAGGCTCGCCGCCTCCGGAATGGAGAAGGCGGCTAAGAAACTCGGCGAGGAAGCGGTCGAGACGGTGATCGCGGCCATGGGCGGCAACAAGACCGAAATTACCGGTGAATCCGCCGATCTTCTCTTTCATCTGCTCGTCGTGCTAAAGATGAGCGATGTGCCGCTGGCTGACGTCATGGCGGAACTCGAGCGGCGGACAGGTCAGAGCGGGATAGCGGAAAAGGCATCCCGCGCCGCCGATTAGGTGCGTTGGGGATTTCGCCCATGGTCCTTGAAGAATGAGCCAGACAGAACCGGCAGGCCAGGGGCTTGACCATTTCAACGGCGACGATTTCTCGCCCTTCCGTTTCTTTTCCGCCGAGGACTGGTCGCGCTTCCGCGCCGACACCCCGCTGACGCTGACCGAGGAAGAGGTCAAGCGGCTGCGTTCGCTCAACGATCCGGTCGATCTCGGCGAGATCCGCCGCATCTATCTGGCACTGTCGCGGCTGCTGTCGACCCACGTGGAATCCTCGCAATTGCTGTTCAACCAGCGCAAGAGCTTCCTCAATATCGACCAGGCCTGGAAGACGCCCTTCATCATCGGCATTGCCGGCTCGGTGGCGGTGGGAAAATCCACCACCGCCCGCGTGCTCGCCGAGCTTCTTGCGCGCTGGCCCTCGAGCCCTAAGGTCGATCTCGTTACCACTGACGGGTTTCTCTATCCCAACGCGGTTCTGCGCCGCGACAACCTGATGGAGCGCAAGGGCTTTCCGGAAAGCTACGATGTTGGCGCGGTGCTGCGCTTTCTCTCCGACATCAAGGCCGGCCTGCCAAACGTCAAGGCGCCGAGCTACTCGCACCTGACCTATGATGTCCTGCCGGGCGAATTCACCGTTATCGACCGTCCGGACATCCTGATCTTCGAGGGTATCAATGTGCTGCAGGTGCGCGACCTGCCCGAAGACGGCAAGATCGTGCCCTTCGTCTCCGATTTCTTCGATTTCTCGATCTATATCGACGCCGACGAAGCCGACATCCACCGCTGGTATGTCGAGCGGTTCATGCGGCTCAGGGATACCGCCTTCCGGGACCCGGAATCCTTCTTCAACCGCTATGCGTCGATCAAGGAGGAGGCCGCCCGCGCGGTCGCCGAAAATCTCTGGGAAAACATCAACCTGAAGAACCTCAAGCTCAACATCTTGCCGACGCGCCCGCGCGCCGACCTGATCCTGCGCAAGGGCCCCGATCACCTGATCGAGCAGGTGGCGCTCAGGAAGCTTTGAGCTCTACGCTTTCGATTCTGGAGCATCTTTCCGCGTCAGGCCATTTCGACTGAACGCAGGCCGCCCTAAGCGGGCTTGTTGACCCGCCGCAGCGTCAGGTTGATCCGGCCGCCGTTCTTCAGAAGCGTCGAGGTCGAGGGATAGATCCGGTCGACCCCGTGATACACGAGCCGCCCCTCGCCGCCCAGAACGACGATATCGCCGCTTTCGAGCCGGAAAGAGCGTGACGGCGATGGCCGCTCCACCTGCCCGACACGAAACAGGCAGGCATCGCCGAGCGAAACCGACAGGACCGGCGCGCCAAAGTCGCTTTCGTCCTTGTCCTGGTGCAGCCCCATGCGGGCATCGGTGGTATAAAAATTCACCAGGCATGCTTCCGGTGGGTAGTCGCAGCCGGAAAGTTCCTCCCACAATGTGAGAAGCCGCTCCGGCATGGCCGGCCAGGCTTTGCCGGTTTCGGGATGGTGGTCCTGGTAGCGATAGCCGTTGCGGTCCGCGACCCAGCCGAGCGGGCCGCAATTGGTCATCCGCACCGAGAACGGCTTGCCGCTTCGCGGCATCACCGGAACGTAGAGAGGCGCTGCTTTCACGACATCGCGAATGTCGGAAAGCAGCGCCTCCTGATTTTGGCGGTCGAGGAAACCCGGAATGTGGCGGACGCCCTTCGGCAGCACCATCATCGTTTCCGTATCTCCCTGTTCAGACCTGTTTCCGGCCCAACGTCCTCAGGCCTTGTCGAGTTCCGGAATGCGCAGCACCTGACCCGGATAGATCTTGTCGGGATGGCTGAGCATCGGCCGGTTGGCCTCGAAGATCACGTTGTAATGCTTGCCGTTGCCGTAGGCCTTTTCGGAGACTGCCCAGAGCGTGTCGCCCTTCTCCACCGTATGGAATTTCGGCTCCTTGGCCGGCTTGGAGGCCTTGATCAGCTCGTTCATGTCGGTCGCCGCGAGCGAAAGCCCGGAATCGGGCACCACGACCTTGAGCTCGGAGGCCTCGACCTTCGAGATGCCAAGCGTGTTTCCGACGGCCACGACCACCTTTTCGAAGATCGACTGGTCCTCGACCACGCCCTTCAGCACCACCTTGTCGCCGTCGAGTTCGACGTCGACCTTGTCGGTGCCGAGCTTGTGGGATTCGAGTTCCTTCTTGATCTCGCTTGCGTCCGGCTCGTCGCTGCCGCCGATGCCGAGTTTCTTGCCGGCATTCTTGATGAAGTTGAAAAGGCCCATCCGTTCCTCCTGTGTAAGACCTCAAGGAGATAACCATGCCGGTTCGCGCTTGCCAACAATTTTGGCCGGTTCAGTCGTCGCGCACCTTGCCGCGCTTGTCCTTCACATCGGCCCGGATCGACTTCGCTTTCAGACGCCGTTCCACCGCCCCGCGGGAGGGACGGGTCTTCCTGCGCGGCGGCGGCGGCGGTTCCGACGCCTGGTCGACGAGCTCGATCAGGCGCTCGCGCGCGTCGGCCCGGTTGCGTTCTTGGGTGCGGTGACGGCTCGCCTCGATGACGATCACCCCGTCCTTGCTGACGCGCCGGCCGCCGAGCCGTATCATCCGCGCCTTGGTCATCGGCGGCAGGCTCGGTGAATTCCTGATGTCGAAGCGAAGCTGGACGGCGGACGAGACCTTGTTGACGTTCTGCCCGCCCGGTCCGGCCGAACGGATGAAGCTTTCGGTCAGTTCCCATCCCTGGATGGTGATGTTGCGGGCGGCATAAAGGGTTTCGGTGCTCATGCGTGCGATGTTGCCATCCGGCGCGACATGCGGGCAAGGGTGCGGGCGATGGAAAGCGCATACCAGATCGCGCCGAGAAACCAGCCGAGCGCCCAGATCACCGCGTAGACAACTTTCATCAGCAGCTTGCCGAGCCGGAATGAGCCCTTGCCGAGAAGCTTCAGCACTCCGGCGGTCTTGTCACCGGTTTTGGCCGACAGTTTCGCGATGCGGCCGAGATCGGCCGGCGTGTCGGCGTGGCTCAGCGCCCGGACTGACGCCTTCAGCCCGCCCTTGCCGGCAATCGCCTGCGTGGCGGTTGCGACCTCGGCGAGTTCTTTCGCCGGTCCCGGGCGAACCACGCCGTGGAAGCGCCGGCCAAGCGCGGATTTCTCCATCGATTTCAGCCCGGACTTTTCGGAGACCTTGATGACGCGCGGCGCCCCGCTCGCACGGGTGAGCTTCACCAGCCGCTTGGGCCCGCCTGCGATAGCGGTCTTCAGCGCACCGATATCGACGAGCCGCTTGAGCGTATGGGTGAGCATGCCGGACAGCCGCGCGCTCATCTTGCCGGTGCGCTTGGCCGTCTTCAGGACCGAGGCGCCGACGTCGATCGGCCCCGACGGCAGCACCGTGGCGACGCCGACCAGCGACAGGCCGAGAACGAAGGCATCGTAGTCCTCGCCCCGGATCGCGCGCGGCCCCTGGACGGCAATATCGCGGATATCGCCGACGACGAGGAAATCCGACGTCACCGCGCCTGCAAAGCCAGTCACGCCCTTGACTTCGCCGGTGATGAACCCGAGCGCGAAATCCTTGCCCTGCCGCAGGTTTCGGGCGGCTGGCGTTTCGATGGTGCGGGCGACGAGCTCGGGATCGAAGAGGTGACCCTCTTCCTCGCCGATTGCGATGATCTGCTGTGCGTCGTCGAATTCGGCGTCATCGATCGCTTTTTCGATCTCGCGTTCGAAATCGGCCTTCGGCAGATTTGCCAGCCGGTAGCGGGCGATCGCATAGGGTTCGTCATAGTCGAGGGCCACCTTCGCCACCTCGTAATAAGGCGACGTGAAAAAGCCGATGGCCGCAGCCATCAGCCCGCATGTCCCGATGATCCATCTGATGCGCCGAAACATCGCCCCGAACCCGACCTCGAAAAGTGCGGGAATTCAACACTGCAATCGCGGCGAAATTCGGGTTCGGTCCATTTGGACGAATGAGCGAAGCGTTGAAACAACAAATGCCGCCGCGTTGTGCATCGCGGCGGCATTTGCTTTCCTCCCTGGCGGGATTCTATTCGGCGGCCGCTTTCAGGCCGGGTGCAGCATCGAGCACCGATCCGTCGACATAGGATTCGAACTTGGAGAAATTCTCGGCGAACATACCGGTCAGCCGCGAGGCAAGCGCGTCATAGGCCGACTTGTCGTTCCACGTGGAACGTGGATCGAGGATGGAGCTGTCGATGCCTTCCACGGCGACCGGCACCTGGAAGCCGAAATTCGGATCGGTGCGGAATTCGACATCCTTGAGCGAGCCGTCGAGCGCGGCGGTCAGAAGCCCGCGTGTTGCCTTGATCGGCATGCGCGAGCCGATGCCGTAGGTGCCGCCCGTCCAGCCGGTGTTGACCAGCCAGCAGTCGACCTCGTGTTCGGCGATAAGCTTGCGCAGCAGATTGCCGTATTCGGAAGGGTGACGCGGCATGAACGGGGCACCGAAACAGGTCGAGAAGGTCGCTTCCGGTTCGGTGACACCCTTTTCGGTTCCGGCAACCTTCGCCGTGTAGCCCGACAGGAAGTGGTACATCGCCTGCTCGGGCGTCATCTTGGCAATCGGCGGCAGGATGCCGAAAGCGTCAGCCGTCAGCATAATGATGTTCTTCGGATGTCCGGCGCGACCGGTCTCGCTCGCATTGGGAATGTAGTGCAGCGGATAGGCGCAGCGGGTGTTTTCCGTCAGCGACGCGTCGTCGAAATCCGGCACCAGGTTCTCGTCGAGCACCACGTTTTCCAGCACCGTGCCGAAACGCTCGGTCGTGCCGTAGATTTCCGGCTCGGCCTCCCGCGACAGGCGGATGGTCTTGGCGTAGCAGCCGCCCTCGAAGTTGAAGACGCCGTCCGGCCCCCAGCCATGCTCGTCGTCGCCGATGAGCGTGCGCGTCGGATCGGCCGAAAGCGTCGTCTTGCCGGTGCCCGAAAGGCCGAAGAAGACCGCCGTGTCGCCCTCGTCGCCAACATTGGCCGAGCAGTGCATCGGCATGACGCCCTGTTCGGGCAGCATGTAGTTGAGAACTGTGAAGACAGACTTCTTCATTTCGCCCGCGTAGGAGGTGCCGCCGATCAGCACCAGGCCCTTGTCGAGATTGACGGCGATCACCGTTCCGCTCCGGCAGCCGTGGCGCTCGGGATCGGCGGTGAAGCTCGGCAGGTCGATGATCGTCAGCTGCGGCACGTAGCCCGCAAGCTCGGAGCGCTTCGGCCGGATCAGCAGATTGCGGATGAACAGCGAATGCCAGGCGTATTCGGTGACGATCCGCGAATTGATCGAGTGATCCTTGTCCGCGCCGCCGACGAGATCCTGAACGAACAGATCCTTGCCGGCTGCATGGGCGATCATGTCTTGGTGCAGCCGGTCAAAGGCGTCGGGCTCCATCGGCTTGTTGTTGTCCCACCAGATGGTGTCGCGCGTGGTCTCGTCGACCACGACGAACTTGTCCTTGGGCGAACGGCCGGTATGCTGGCCTGTCAGCGCACGAAGTGCCCCGTAGGCGGTGAGCCGCGCCTCGCCGCGCGAAACGGCCAGCTCCACGAGCTCCGCTTCGCGCAGGTTATACCGCACGACCGCAGCGTCGGTAATTCCGGCACGATCGATTCCCTCCGCGGGATTGCGGGCTCCAAACTCCTCGAGCATTTTCTTTCCTTCGTCCTGGAAGCTGTCTTGGGAAGCAGCTCAAATCTAAAAATCGCGCGGACCATAGTGGCACCGCCGTGCGGGGACAACACATCTTTTGACGAAAAAGCAATGAAATCAATATATTAATCGATTTAAAAAATTTGATGTCTTCTTAAATCGTTTTAAGTCTCGGAATATTCGCGATACGCCGGAGGGTTTCCGGACAGGCATCAGACAATCGTCGAATGACACTTACGTAAATCTGTGCCACATTTTGTTCCCAGTTTATCCTCATGGACCTATGCGGCGGCTTCGCGGTCGGGCATTTCGCACCGGTCCGCGGGCGTGGGGCACGTCCAAGAGGTAAGCCAGGACATGACGGAGTTTGAACAGATGCAGACCATCGCGCTCGTCGATGACGATCGCAATATCCTGACTTCGGTCTCGATCGCTCTCGAGGCGGAAGGATATCGCGTGGAAACCTACACCGACGGTGCATCGGCGCTCGACGGGCTGTCGGCACGTCCGCCGCAGCTCGCGATCTTCGACATCAAGATGCCGCGCATGGACGGAATGGAGCTGCTCCGCCGTCTGCGACAGAAGTCGGATATCCCGGTGATTTTTCTCACCTCGAAGGACGAGGAGATAGACGAACTCTTCGGGCTCAAGATGGGCGCCGACGATTTCATAACCAAGCCGTTCTCGCAGCGACTTCTCGTCGAACGCGTCAAGGCGGTGCTTCGCCGGGCCGCGAGTCGCGAGGGCGCGGCGCAGGGCCGTCCGCAGGCCTCACCCTCCAAGACGCTGGAACGCGGCAGTCTGGTGATGGACCAGGAGCGCCACACCTGCACCTGGAAGGATCAGCCGGTCACGCTCACCGTCACCGAATTCCTGATCCTGCAATCGCTCGCCCAGCGGCCGGGCGTGGTCAAGAGCCGTGACGCACTCATGGATGCGGCCTATGACGAGCAGGTCTATGTCGACGACCGCACCATCGACAGCCACATCAAGCGGTTGCGCAAGAAGTTCAAGGTGGTCGACACCGACTTCGACATGATCGAAACGCTCTACGGGGTCGGCTACCGCTTCCGCGAGAGTGCCTGACGATACGGGTGCGCCGGAAGCGGGGTAAGGCCCCTGATCGGAAACGATGGCGATAGACGCAGACGACAGCGGGGAAACCTCCCGGAGCGGCAGGGCGCGCGCCGGCCGCCGGCCGATAGGGCTCAAGCGGCCGGTGACGATGATCCGGCGCATCTTCGGCCATGTGCTGTTCTCGAGCCTGACCCGACGCATCCTCTCGCTGAACCTGCTGGCGCTGTTCGTGCTGGTGACCGGCATTCTCTATCTCAACCAGTTCCGTGAGGGACTGATCGACGCGCGCGTCGAGAGCCTGCTCACACAGGGCGAGATCATTGCCGGCGCGATCGCCGCCTCGGCCTCGGTCGACACCAACTCGATCACCATCGATCCGGAAAAGCTGCTCGAACTGCAGGCCGGACAGACGATCACGCCCTCCAACAGCGACAATCTCGAATTTCCGATCAATCCCGAGCGCGTCGCTCCGGTGCTTCGGCGTCTGATTTCGCCGACCCGGACCCGCGCCCGCATCTTCGACGAGGATGCGAGCCTTCTGCTTGATTCCCGCTTTCTCTATTCCTCCGGCCAGGTGCTGCGCTTCGATCTGCCCTCGACGGGTCCCGACGGACTGGATCTGGGCGAGCGCATCAGTGGCTGGGTCAACCGCCTGTTCCAGCGCCGCGACCTGCCGCTCTACAAGGAGCCACCGGGCTCCGACGGCTCCATCTATCCGGAGGTGATGAACGCACTGACCGGCAGCCGCGGCGCTGTCGTGCGCGTCAACGAAAAGGGCGAACTCATCGTCTCCGTCGCGGTTCCGATCCAGCGCTTCCGGGCCGTACTCGGCGTGTTGCTGCTGTCCACCCAGGCCGGCGACATCGACAAGATCGTGCATGCCGAGCGCATGGCGATCTTCCGGGTGTTCGGGATCGCGGCGCTGGTCAACGTCATTCTCTCGCTCTTGCTCGCGAGCACCATCGCCACGCCGCTTCGCCGGCTATCGGCGGCCGCCGTCCGGGTTCGGCGCGGTGCGCGTGAACGCGAGGAGATCCCCGATTTCTCCGCCCGGCAGGACGAGATCGGCAATCTCTCCGTCGCGCTGCGCGACATGACCAATGCGCTTTACGACCGGATCGACGCGATCGAGAGCTTCGCGGCGGATGTCAGCCACGAGCTCAAGAATCCGCTGACCTCGCTCCGAAGCGCCGTCGAAACCCTGCCCGTGGCAAAGACGGCTGAATCCCAGAAACGGCTTCTCGATGTCATCCAGCATGACGTCCGCCGCATGGACCGGCTGATCAGCGATATCTCGGACGCCTCCCGGCTTGATGCCGAACTCGCCCGCCAGGACAGCGCCATCGTCGACATGCGCAAGCTTCTGGGCGATCTCGTCGATATCGCCCGCCAGGTGGGCCGCAAGGAACGCACGGTCGAGATCACCTTCGCTGTCGACGGGAAGGTCGATGACAAGACTGATTTCCGGGTCTACGGCCACGATCTGCGGCTCGGCCAGGTGATCACCAACCTGATCGAAAACGCCCGCTCCTTCGTCCCGCAGGACAGCGGCCGGATCGAGGTTCATCTGTCGCGGCGGCGCGGCCGGATCCGCGTTGCGGTGGAGGACAACGGCCCCGGTATCCGCGCCGAAAACATCGAGCGCGTCTTCGAGCGCTTCTACACCGACCGCCCGGAAGGCGAGGATTTCGGCCAGAATTCCGGTCTTGGTCTGTCGATCAGCCGTCAGATCATCGAAGCCCATGGCGGCCAACTCTATGCGGAGAACATTCCGCTCGGGGAAAAAGCCGCCAAGACGAAGAAGAGCCGCAAGCCGGCGGAAGCCGATGCAGAGCGCAATTGGGCCGGCGCCCGCTTCGTCGTCGAACTGCCGGCAACCGAAAGCTGATGCCCGACCCCGCCTTAATTCTCGCCGAGGGAACCGCTGTGCACGCCACCGCCGTGGTGATCGGTGAGCAGGCTTTCCTTTTTACCGGACCGTCCGGCGCGGGAAAAACCACCACGGCACTGCGTTGCCTGTCATCGGCGAAACTGGCTGGTCTTAACGCCGCGCTGATCGCCGATGACGGCGTGATCCTGGACTGCACCGGAGGCCGGGCCGTCGCGCGGTGTCCGGCCTCCATTGCCGGGCTTGCTGAAATCCGCGGCAGCGGCATTTACGGCTTTCCCTGGCGCGCCGCCGCAGTGCTGACCGCTGTTGTCGCCCCGGCGGAACCGGCCGGCGAAACGCGGCTGCCGGCAGAGGGCGAAATCTGCCGGGTCGGCGCGCTGGAGTTGCGCCTTCTCCGGATCGATTATCGCTCGCCGCTTGACCCTCGCTCGGTGCTGGAGGCGGCGCATCGCCCCGCGCCGTGAGTCGCGCGAAATGCCGCAATGCGAAAAAAGACGGTTTGATGACATTTTGTCTTGAATATCGTCGCCGGCTGGCCAAGATGGCCAGCCTGTTGAGCCGGCCTCACGGACGGTAATCTGATCCGCAATTACGCCGGCAGCATAAGTGGAGGCACAATGATCGGTCTGGTGCTTGTCACCCATGGCAAGCTCGCTGAGGAGTTCCGGCACGCGCTGGAGCACGTGGTCGGACCGCAATCGTCCTTCGAGACGGTTTGCATCGGTCCCGAAGACGATATGGATCAGCGGCGGCTCGATATCGTCGAGGCTGTGTCCCGCGCCGAGAGCGGTCACGGCGTCATCATCCTGACGGACATGTTCGGAGGCACGCCCTCCAACCTGTCCATCTCTGTGATGGAGGACGGCCGTGTCGAGGTGATCGCCGGGGTGAACCTTCCCATGCTCATCAAGCTTGCCGGCATCCGCGCCGGCGACGACATGCAGCGCGCGCTCCAGGAAGCGCAGGAAGCCGGCCGCAAATACATCAATGTGGCCAGCCGCCTGCTGACGAGCAAATGACCTCCGACGCCGTGGTGAAGTCGCGTGAACTCGAAATCGTCAACAAGCGCGGCCTTCATGCCCGTGCCTCGGCCCGCTTCGTCCAGGTCACCGAAGGCTATAATGCCGAGGTGAAGGTCTCGCGCGACGGGACCACCGTCGGCGGCACCTCCATCATGGGGCTGATGCTGCTCGCCGCCTCGCCGGGCTGCAGCATTTTCGTCGAAGCCTCCGGGCCGCAGGCAGGGGACGTGCTCGATGCGCTGGAAAAACTGGTCGCCGACCGCTTCGGGGAAGAGGAATAATCCGCGGGCACTGCCTTAACGGAAGCCTCATCAAGATATAAAGACATCTTTATGTCGCTGTTGCCAGTCACGGCAAATCCTGTTATTTGACCGCCCAACACCCCGCCGGATCCACCGGCCGGGCGATCAATTCCCGGAGACCCCCATGGCTCAATCCACCGACTACAAGGTCGCCGATATCGGACTTGCCGATTACGGCCGCAAGGAAATCGTCATCGCCGAAACCGAAATGCCCGGCCTGATGGCCAGCCGCGCGGAATTTGGCGAGAGCCAGCCGCTCAAGGGCGCGCGCATTTCCGGTTCGTTGCACATGACGATCCAGACCGCGGTGCTGATCGAGACGCTCGTCGCGCTCGGTGCCGAGGTCCGCTGGGCCTCCTGCAACATCTTCTCCACCCAGGACCATGCCGCCGCCGCCATCGCCAAGGCCGGCATCCCGGTCTATGCCGTCAAGGGCGAGTCGCTTGAGGAATACTGGACCTATACCGACCAGATCTTCCAGTGGACCGACGGCGGCCTGTCCAACATGATCCTCGACGACGGTGGCGACGCCACCATGTATATCCTGCTCGGCGCCCGCGCCGAAGCCGGCGAGGACGTGCTCTCCAAGCCGGGTTCGGAGGAAGAGGAAGTCCTCTTCGCCCAGATCAGGAAGCGCATGGAAGCGTCTCCCGGCTGGTTCACCAAGCAGCGCGAGGAGATCCGCGGCGTCACCGAGGAAACCACCACCGGCGTCAACCGTCTCTACCAGCTCCAGCAGAAGGGCCTGCTGCCCTTCCCGGCAATCAACGTCAATGATTCCGTCACCAAGTCGAAATTCGACAACAAGTACGGCTGCAAGGAATCCCTTGTCGACGGCATCCGCCGCGCCACTGACGTGATGATGGCCGGCAAGGTCGCCGTCGTCTGCGGCTACGGCGACGTCGGCAAGGGCTCGGCCGCATCGCTTTCCGGCGCTGGCGCCCGCGTCAAGGTGACCGAGGCCGACCCGATCTGCGCGCT
>PAPH01000079.1 GCA_002709005.1 Hyphomicrobiales bacterium
CCGCCGCCGGAGATGAAGGCCTTTGATCCGTTGAGAACGAAACCGTCATCCTCGCGCACCGCCTTTGTCTTGAGGGCGGCGGCGTCCGATCCGGATCCCGGTTCGGTCAGGCAATAGGACGCGATCGCCTCCATCGAGACGAGCTTTTCGAGCCATTTCGCCTTGAGGTCGTCGGAGCCGTGACTCGCGACCATCCAGGTGCACATGTTGTGAATCGACAGGAAGGCCGCCACCGAGGGACACGCCATCGAGAGCGCTTCGAAGATCAGCGTCGCATCGAGCCGCGTCAGTCCGGTGCCGCCCTCTTCCTCGGGCACGTAGATGGCGCCGAAGCCGAGGGCCGCGAGTTCGGTGAAGATCTCGCGGGGAATGGTGCCGTCCTTCTCCCACTGATGGGCGAAGGGCGCGATCTTCTCGGCGCCGAAGCCGCACGCCATGTCGAAAATGGCTTCCTGCTCCGCAGTCAGGGCGAAATCCATCGGCTACCTCCTCTTGCCACGCATGTGGACCGGAGCGGGTTCCCTCCTCCCGCGCCGGCTGGCATCTTCGAACGCGGCAGTTACCGCATCGTCGGGATGACGAACTCGGCACCGTCCTTGATACCCGAGGGCCAGCGCGAGGTCACGGTCTTGGTGCGCGTGTAGAAGCGGAACGCGTCAGGGCCGTGCTGGTTCAGGTCGCCGAAGCCGGACTTCTTCCAACCGCCGAAGGTGTGGTAGGCGAGCGGAACCGGGATCGGAACGTTGACGCCGACCATGCCGATATTGATTCGGCTGACGAAATCGCGCGCCGCGTCGCCGTCACGAGTGAAGATCGCGGTGCCGTTGCCGTATTCGTGTTCCATCGGCAGGCGCAGCGCCTCCTCGTAGTTCGGGGCACGGACAACCGAGAGAACCGGGCCGAAGATCTCCTGCTTGTAGATGTCCATGTCGCGGGTGACACGGTCGAACAGGCAGCCGCCGATGAAGTAGCCGTTCTCGTAGCCCTGCATGGAGAAATCGCGACCATCGACCACCAGTTCGGCGCCCTGCTCGACGCCGGAATTGACGAGACCGAGCACGCGGTCGCGCGCCTGCGCCGTCACCAGCGGGCCGAAATCCACGTCGTTGCCGGCGGTATAGGGACCGATCTTGAGGGACTCGACGCGCGGTGTCAGCTTCTCGATCAGGCGATCGGCGGTTTCCTCGCCGACGGGCACGGCAACCGAGATCGCCATGCAGCGCTCGCCGGCGGCGCCGTAGCCGGCGCCGATCAGCGCGTCGACGGCCTGGTCCATGTCGGCATCCGGCATGATGATCATGTGGTTCTTTGCGCCGCCAAAACACTGGACGCGCTTGCCGTTGGCGCAGCCGCGGGAATAGATGTACTGGGCGATCGGGGTGGAGCCGACGAAACCGATCGCCATGATGTCCTCGTGGTCGAGGATCGCGTCGACGGCCTGCTTGTCGCCGTTGACGACGTTGAGGATGCCGTCCGGGAGGCCGGCCTCGGTCATCAGTTCGGCGAGCATCAGCGGCACGGACGGATCGCGCTCGGACGGCTTGAGGATGAAGGCGTTGCCGGCGGCAATCGCCGGGCAGAACTTCCACATCGGGATCATGGCCGGAAAGTTGAAGGGTGTGATCCCGGCGACGACGCCGAGCGGCTGGCGCAGCGAATACATGTCGATGCCGGGGCCGGCGCCCTCAGTGAACTCGCCCTTCAAGAGATGCGGCGCGCCGAAGCAGAATTCCGCCACTTCGAGGCCGCGGATGATGTCGCCCTTGGCGTCGGGGATGGTCTTGCCGTGTTCGCGGGACAGCGCTTCGGCGAGCTTGTCCATGTCGCGGTGAAGGAGATCGACGAATTTCATCAGCACGCGGGCGCGCTTCTGCGGGTTGGTCGCCGCCCAGGCCGGCTGCGCGGCTGCCGCATTGGCAACGGCGGCATCGAGTTCGGCCTGGCTCGCAAGCGGCGTCTTCGCCTGCACTTCCCCGGTGGCCGGGTTATAAACGTCGGCAAAGCGGCCGGAGGTTCCGTTAACGTGCTTGCCGCCGATATAGTGGGTAAGTTCGGACATGGATCTGCCTCCCTGAAGTTTGATTTCCTGCAGCTTGCAATCATCTCATTTGCAATTCAATGCAGCAATTCGGTCATCCGTTGTGCGAAAATTATAGTGATCCGTTCGCAAGACGCGGTTTGCGGCTCATCAAGGCGCGTTCTCGACGGCCGTATCCGCCATGCTTCGGGCTACCAATGCCCGCCGGCATCGTATAACCATCGCGCGGATACCCGGCCCTCCAGCCGGTTCCGAGATGCGCGCGATGCGCAGAAAATGGAGAGCGGCCCGCCATGGAAACCCGTGACATCGTCTATATCGCCCTTTTCGCAGCCATCATGGCGGCCCTCGCGCTTTTTCCGCCGATCATGATGCCGGTCGTCGGTGTGCCGATTACCGCGCAGTCGATGGGGCCGATGCTGGCGGGCGGCGTGCTTGGCGCCAAACGTGGCGGACTCTCGGTGGCGCTTCTCGTTCTTCTCGTCGCTCTCGGACTGCCGCTTCTGTCCGGCGGACGCGGCGGGCTCGGCGTCTTCTTCGGCCCGACCGCCGGCTATATCATCGGCTGGATCGTCGCAGCCTTCGTCATCGGCTATCTGACCGAACGCTTCTGGACCCGCCTCGATTTCGTCACGGCCCTGCTGATCTGCGTCTTTGGCGGGGTGATCGTGCTTTATGCCATCGGTGTGCCCTGGAGCGCCGTGGTGGCCAAGGTGACCGTGATGCAGGCGCTCACCGGCTCGGCGCCCTTCATCCCCGGCGACATCCTGAAGGCGGTGATCGCCGCGCTGGTAATCGTCACCGTCAAGCGCTCCTATCCGCTGATCGGCGCGCGCGCGGCGGCGTGAAGATCAGGCAAGGCGGTCCGGGATGATCATCCTCGACAACGTCTCGGTCGAAAAGGCGGCGCGTCGCGTTCTGCGCGGCGTTTCGCTCGAGCTTGGCGAAAGGCGGATCGGCGTCATCGGCCGCAACGGCTCCGGCAAGAGCACGTTCGCGCGGCTTCTGAACGGACTGGAAAAGCCCTCATCGGGGTCTGTGCGCCTGGCCGGCGGGGAAGGCCCGAACACTTTGCGCCGGGCCGTCGGCTTCGTGTTCCAGAACCCCGACAACCAGATCGTCTACCCGATCGTTTCCGAAGACCTCGAATTCGGTTTGAAGAACCTGAAACTGCCGAAAGACGAGCGGCGGACCCGGATTGACGCCGCCCTTGAGCGTTTCGGCATCTCACATCTGGCCGACCGATTTACCCATGAGCTTTCCGGCGGCGAGAAGCAGCTTGTCGCCATGGCCGGGGTTCTGGTGATGCAGCCAGAAATGATCGTCTTCGACGAGCCGACGACGCTTCTCGACCTGTGGAACGCGCGAACCGTGAAGGCGGCGATCGACGCGCTCGACCAGCATGTGGTTCTCGTCACGCACGATCTCGATCTTCTCGCCGACTTCGATCGCGTGATCCTCATCGAGGCCGGCGCCGTCGCAGCCGATGGCGATCCCCAAACGGTCATCGCACGCTACCGGGAACAGCCGGCATGATCATCGGTCTCTACGTTGCGGGCGACACGATCATTCACCGGACGCATCCGGGGCTCAAACTTCTCCTGTTGCTGGTGATCTCGACCGGGGTGTTCATCGCCGACACCTGGCTCGCGCTCGGGATAGCAACAGCGCTCGTCGCCCTCGGCTATGTCCTTGCCGGGCTGAAACCGTATCATGCCTGGCGGGCGCTCAGGCCTGTGCTGGCGATCTTCGCGGTCCTGTTTGTGGCTCAGCTCTATCTCGCCGATGTCTGGCTCGCGGCCTATGTGGTGCTGCGCTTCGCGGTGCTGATCCTCGCCGCCACACTGGTCACGCTGACCACCCGGGTCAGCGAGCTGGTGGACGGGCTGATGGCCGGCCTCGCTTACGCGCCGAGCTGGGTGCCGCGCGAAAAGATCGCGCTGGCTGTCGCCATGACGATCCGCTTCATCCCGCGGCTGAGATTGCAGTTTTCCGAAATCCGAGATGCCCAGCGAGCACGCGGGCTTGACCGCAGCATCGTCGCGCTTCTGGTGCCGCTCATCGTCCGCACGCTCAAGGATGCCGACGATATCGCGCGCGCCATCGAGGCCCGGTCGGTGGACTGAAACTTTTCTTTCCCGCCGGGCGTCCTATTCTTCAACCGAGGAGGACGATCCATGCCGCGACTTCCCCACCTGCCAACTCTCGTCTTGGCCGCATGCCTGACAGCGCCACTTTTCGCCGCGCCGCTTCGTGCGCAGGAACCTATCGACATGTCGCAGACGGTGATCGAGAGCCAGATCAAGTCGTTCCTGAGGGGCGACATCGAAGGCGCCTACTCCCATGCCGCTCCGGCGATCAAGGAAATCTACCCGACGGTCGAACAGTTCGGGAAAATGGTGCGCGGCGGTTACGGCCCGGTCTACCGGCCCGGCAACTACGCCTTCGGACGGTCGCGGGAAACGCCGGGCGGCGGGGTGATCCAGGAGGTGCTGATCGCGGGGCCCGATGGCGAAGACTATACCGCGATCTATCTGATGGAGCGGCAGGCGGACGGCACGATGAAGATCCGCGGCGTCTCACTCATCAAGCAGGCGCTGCCGCAGACCTGAGTTTTCACACCGGCGGAATGTCGCCCTTTTCCCAGTCGGCCTGTGTCTGCGCGCAGAATTCGGCATAGCTGCCAGCCTCGATGGTGGCGCGGATGCCGGCCATCAGGCTCTGGTAGTAGGCGAGGTTCACCCAGGTCAGCAGCATCATGCCGAGGATCTCGTTGGAGCGGACGAGGTGATGCAGGTAGGCGCGGGAATAATCGCGCGCCGCCGGGCAATCGCTTTCGGGATCGAGCGGGCGCGGATCGTCGGCGTGGCGGGCGTTCTTCAGGTTGATCTTGCCGAAGCGGGTGAAGGCCAGTCCGTGCCGGCCGGCGCGTGTCGGCATCACGCAATCGAACATGTCGATGCCCCGCGCCACGGATTTGAGGATGTCGTCGGGCGTGCCGACACCCATCAGATAGCGTGGCTTGGTCTCCGGCAGCAGCGGACAGGTCACCTCGAGCATGTCGAGCATGACCTCCTGCGGCTCGCCCACCGCAAGCCCGCCGACCGCATAGCCCTTCAGATCGAGTTCGGCGAGCGCGCGCGCCGAGCGTTCGCGCAGCGCCGGGATGTCGCCGCCCTGGACGATGCCGAACATCGCCTTGCCGGGCTGCTCCCCAAAGGCTGCCTTGCAGCGATCGGCCCAGCGGACGGACATTTCCATCGCCCGTTCGATCTCCTCCGGCGAGGCCGGCAGGCGCACGCATTCGTCGAGCTGCATCTGGATATCGGAATCGAGAAGGCCCTGGATCTCGATCGAGCGCTCCGGACTCATCTCGTATTTGCGGCCGTCGATATGCGACTGAAAGGTCACGCCCTGTTCGGTGACTTTCCTGAGCCCCGCAAGCGACATGACCTGGAAGCCGCCGGAATCGGTCAGGATCGGACGTTCCCAGCGGGCGAAGGTGTGGAGACCGCCGAGTTTTGCCATCCGTTCCGCGCCGGGGCGCAGCATTAGGTGATAGGTGTTGCCGAGAATGATGTCGGCACCAAGGTCGCGCACCTGGTCCATATACATGGCCTTGACGGTCCCGCCGGTTCCGACCGGCATGAAGGCCGGCGTGCGAACCTCGCCACGCGGCATGGAGACTGTCCCGCGGCGCGCCGCGCCATCGGTCGCTATGACCTCGAAGCCGAATTCAGTCGCGCTCATCGTGGAACCCTCTCAAGCAGGCTCGAATCCCCGTAGGAGTAGAAACGGTATTCGTTGGCGATCGCATGGCCGTATGCCGCTTTCATCGTCTCGGCGCCGGAGAAAGCCGAGACCAGCATGAACAGCGTCGACCGCGGCAGATGGAAATTGGTCATCAGCAGATCGACCGCGCGGAAGCGGTAGCCGGGCGTGATGAAAATGTCGGTCGCGCCCGACCAGGGTTCGATCACACCGTCCTCCCGCGCGGCACTTTCGAGAAGCCGGAGCGACGTGGTGCCGACGGAGACGATCCGGCCGCCATTTGCACGAACCGCGTTCAAGGCCTGGGCCACATCCTCCGAAACATGGCCGATTTCCGAATGCATGCGGTGATCGTCGGTGTCGTCGGCCTTGACCGGCAGGAACGTCCCTGCCCCGACATGCAGCGTAACGAAATGGCGGGAAATCCCGCGTGCGTCGAGCGCGGCGAACAGGTCCGGCGTGAAATGGAGACCCGCGGTGGGAGCCGCAACGGCCCCTTCCTCGCGGGCGTAGATGGTCTGGTAGTCGGCCCGGTCTCGTTCGTCCTCGGGGCGCTTGGAGGCGATATAGGGCGGCAGCGGAATGTGTCCGGCAGCCATGATTGCCTGGTCGAGCGCGGGGCCGGAGAGATCGAAGCGCAGTTCGAATTCGCCGCCCTCGCCGCGCGGACCGGCGGTCGCCTCGAGCGCGCCATAGTCGCAGGCCGGGTTGTCGTCGCCGAAGGACAGGCGGTCCCCTTCGCTCACGCGCTTGGCGGGACGAACGAAGGCGAGCCATCTGTCGGGACCGGCACGCATGTGCAGCGTGGCCGAAATCCGCGAGCGGTTTTCGCCGCGAACGCGAAATCCCTCGAGTTGGGCGGGAATGACGCGGGTATCGTTAAAGACGAGCGCATCGCCGGGCCGAAGCAGCGACGGCAGATCGCGGACCACCAAATCCGACAGCGCACCGTCAGCTTTCACCGAGAGGAGTTTGGCGGTGTCGCGCGGACTGACTGGCCGCAACGCGATCCTGTCCTCCGGCAGTTCGAAATCGAAGAGATCGACGCGCAATGTCCAAGCCCCGAATGAAAGACGCGGCGGTCCGGTTTCCCGCCGCCGCGTCAGGTGTTTGCGTCCGGCCGATCAGGCGTCGGCAGCGACCTTGAGCGAGACGATCTTGTCCGGATCGGTGACCGGCTCGCCGCGCTTGATCTGGTCGATGTTCTCCATGCCTTCGACGACCTGGCCCCAGACCGTGTACTGACGGTTGAGGAAGCCGGCATCCTCGAAGCAGATGAAGAACTGCGAATTGGCCGAGTTCGGGTTCTGCGCGCGCGCCATCGAGCAGACGCCGCGGGCGTGGTTCATGTTGGAGAACTCGGCCTTCAGGTCCGGCTTGTCCGAACCGCCCATGCCGGCACGGCGCGGATCAAAGGAGGAGCCGGTCGACTTGCCGAATTTCACGTCTCCCGTCTGGGCCATGAACCCGTCGATCACGCGGTGGAAGACAACGCCGTCATAGGCCCCTTCCCGCGCCAGTTCCTTGATCCGGGCCACGTGGCCGGGGGCCAGATCGGGCAACATCTCGATGACCACATTGCCTTTTGTGGTTTCCATGAGAAGCGTGTTTTCGGGGTCCTTGATGTCGGCCATGGGGCTCTCCTGTTTGCCGGTGGCGACGCTTACTCGCCCACCGTTACCTTGATCATGCGGTCGGGATTATCGACCATTCCGTTGGCGGCTTCGTCGCCGAGCTTGATCTTGTCGACATTTTCCATGCCGGATACCACATGTCCGACGACCGTATACTGGCCGTTGAGGAACGAGCCGTCGCCGAACATGATGAAAAACTGCGAATTGGCCGAATCCGGGCTCTGGGCGCGCGCCATGCCCACCGTGCCACGCTCGAAGGGCTGATCGGTGAACTCGGCCTTCAGATCCGGCTCGGACGATCCGCCTGTGCCGGCACGGTTGGCGCGGTAGCCGTCCGCCATATCGCCGAATTCGACATCGCCGGTCTGGGCCATGAAGCCCTCGATCACGCGGTGGAAAGCGACGTTGTCATATTCACCGGCGGCGGCGAGTTCCTTGATGCGGGCTGCGTGCTGGGGCGCCTTGTCGTTGAGTTCGATGACGACCGGCCCGTCCTTGAGTTCGATCGTGATGCGGTCCGCTGCAGCCGCGAGGCTGGTGGCGAAGAGACCGGCGGCGAGAACCGCGGAAGCGGCGATATGCTTGAACACGTGAGACAACTCCGTTTGGGCGCCGGTGACCGGCGCTTGCGTTTGGCACATGGGACGGCGGTTGGCAATGGCCGGCGACGAGCCCGGACGGAAGCGCCTTGCGGACTGTCAGCCCTTGCGCTGCGCCCTTACCGCCTGATCGACCGGACCGGGAACGAAAGAGCTCACATCGCCTCCCATGCCGGCGATTTGCCTGACAAGCGTGGCGGTGATGTGGCGGTTGGCGGCACGCGCCGGCAGGAAGACGGTCTGCAGATCGGGCGCCATCTCGGCGTTCATGCCTGCAAGCTGCATCTCGTAATCGAAATCGGTGCCGTCGCGCAGGCCGCGCAGGATGAGCGATGCGCCCGCCTCCCTCGCCGCGGTCACGGTGAGATCGGAAAAGGACTGGACCACAACATCACCAGCCCGATCCGGGACGGCTTCTGCAAGCGATTTGACGATCATCGTCCGCCGCTCTTCGAACGAGAACATCGGCTTCTTCGTCGCCGAGGTGCCGACGCCTATGACGATGCGGTCGCAGAGCGTAAACGCCTGAACGAGCACGTCGAGATGGCCGTTGGTCATCGGATCGAAGGACCCGGCGTAAAACCCTGTGCGCATGTGAACTCCCTGAAGTCTTAACGTTTTCGCATGCCTGAGGACCTGCATCAAGGAGCCGTTAAGCGTGAAACGAAGCCGGGAACGCTGTTCAGATTCCGTTCAGTCTACCTGCATCATAGTGGGACCCACGTTCCAACAGGAAACGGGGAACCGAGATGATTGAAGCGCTAACCCTTATGGCAGCCCTTTTCGTCGCTCTCTTCGGAGGCCTTACGGTCGCTGCATTTCGCAACGGAATGAAGGATCCGCAGACGGTCCGCATCACCAAAAAGGCCCGACGCTGACGCCGGGCCTTTTTGTTTCACTTGAGCTGAAGCCTATTCCTCGCCGGGTGAATCAGGCGCCTGATCCGGTGCATCTCCCGTATCGGGCGCTTCACCGTCCAAAGGCGCCTCGCCTTCATTGACCAACACTTCTCCGTCCTCGGCCGCGGCCTCCTCTTCCGGCTCGCGGATGCGGTCGACGGAGACGACGCGCTCGCCGTCGGCCGTATTGAAGATGGTCACGCCCTTGGTGGCGCGGCTCGCAAGACGGATCTGGCCGACCGGGGTGCGGATCACCTGACCGCCGTTGGAAACCATCATGATCTGGTCGCCGTGATCGACCGGGAAGCAGGCAATGAGCGGACCGATCTCCGCCGTCTTCGAGGTATCGGTGGCGCGGATACCCTTGCCGCCTCGACCCGAGGTGCGGAAATCGAAACTCGAGGACCGCTTGCCGTAACCCTTTTCGGAGACGGTGAGAATGAACTCCTCGCGAGCCTTCAGCTCCTCGTAGCGTTCGTTGGTCAGTTCGCCTTCGGCGGCGTCCTCGCCGACCAGAGCCACGTCCTCGACATCCTCGCCGGTGACCGCGCGGCGCTCGGCGATCGAGCGACGCAGATAGGCGGCACGCTCCCACGGCTCGGCGTCGACATGATGGACGATCGTCATCGAGATCAGCGAATCGTCCGCGCCGAGCGAGATGCCGCGGACACCGACCGAATTGCGGCCGGCGAAGACGCGGACATCGCCGACGGAGAAGCGGATGCACTGGCCGAGCGCGGTGGTCAGCAGCACGTCGTGCGCATCGCTGCAGGTCTCGACGTTGAGAATGGAATCACTCTCGTCGAGCTTCATCGCGATCTTGCCGTTGCGGTTCACCTGGATGAAGTCCGACAGCTTGTTGCGGCGGACGGTGCCGCGCGTGGTCGCGAACATCACGTCCAGATCGGCCCAGCTCTCCTCGTCCTCCGGCAGCGGCATGATCGAGGTGATGCGCTCTCCCTGCTGCAGCGGCAGCATGTTGATGAGCGCCTTGCCGCGCGACTGCGGCGTGCCGATCGGCAGACGCCAGACCTTTTCCTTGTAGACGATGCCGCGCGAGGAGAAGAACAGCACCGGCGTATGGGTGTTGGCCACAAACAGGCGGGTGACGAAATCCTCGTCACGGGTCGCCATGCCCGAACGGCCCTTGCCGCCGCGGCGTTGCGCCCTGTAGGTGGCGAGCGGTACGCGCTTGATGTAGCCGGCGTGGCTGACGGTGACGACCATGTCCTCACGCGCAATCAGGTCCTCGTCCTCCATGTCCGGACCACCTTCGGTGATCTCGGTGCGACGGGGAACGCCGAACTCGTCGCGCACGGCGGTCAGTTCGTCCTTGATGATCTGCTGGACGCGGATGCGCGAGCCGAGGATATCGAGATAGTCCTTGATCTCCTCGCCGATCGTGTTGAGTTCGTCGGCGATCTCGTCGCGGCCGAGCGCTGTGAGGCGCGACAGACGCAGTTCGAGGATGGCGCGGGCCTGTTCCTCGGACAGATTATAGGTGCCGTCCTCGTTGATCCGGTGACGGGGATCGTCGATCAGCTGGATCAGCGGCTCGACGTCCTTGGCCGGCCAGCGCCGGGTCATCAACTGCTCGCGCGCGGTCTGCGGATCGGGCGCGTGGCGGATGAGATGGATCACCTCGTCGATATTGGCGACAGCGATCGCCAGGCCCACCAAGACGTGGGCGCGTTCGCGCGCCTTGCGCAGCAGGAACTTGGTACGCCGGGTGACGACGTCCTCGCGGAAGGAGATAAAGGCCTTCAGCACGTCGATGAGGTTCATCAGTTCCGGCTTGCCGCCGTTAAGCGCCACCATGTTGACCCCGAAGGAGGTCTGCAACGGCGTGTAGCGGTAGAGCTGGTTGATGATGACGTCGGCGACGGCATCGCGCTTCAGTTCGATGACGACGCGGTAGCCCTGGCGGTCCGATTCGTCGCGCAGGTCCGAAATGCCTTCGATGCGCTTGTCGCGCACCAGTTCGGCCATCTTCTCGATCATCGCCGACTTGTTCACCTGGTAGGGAACCTCGGTAATGATGATGGCCTCGCGGTCGCCGCGCATCGGCTCGACATGGACCTTGCCGCGGATGACAACGGAACCGCGGCCGGTCTCGAAGGCGGAGCGGATCCCGGCACGGCCGAGAATGATGCCGCCGGTCGGGAAATCCGGGCCCGGGATGATCTGCATGAGTTCCAAGAGATCGATCGACGGATTGTCCATGATCGCGATGGTGGCGTCGCAGACCTCGACGAGATTGTGGGTCGGGATGTTGGTCGCCATGCCGACCGCGATGCCGCCGCCGCCATTGACGAGCATGTTCGGGAAGCGGGCCGGAAGCACTTTCGGCTCCGAGCCCGAATTGTCGTAGGTCTCCTGGAAATCGACGGTATCCTTGTCGATGTCCTCGAGCATCTCGTGGGCGAGCTTGGCAAGCCGCGCCTCGGTGTAGCGCATGGCGGCCGGGGGGTCGCCGTCGATCGAGCCGAAATTGCCCTGCCCGTCAATCAGCATGGCGCCCATCGACCAATGCTGGGCCATGCGGACCATCGCGTCGTAAATCGACTGGTCGCCGTGCGGGTGGTACTTACCCATCACGTCGGAAACCGGACGCGCCGATTTCACGTATTTCCGGTTCCAGTGATAGCCGCTCTCATGGGAGGCATAGAGGATCCGGCGGTGAACGGGCTTGAGGCCGTCGCGCACATCCGGCAGCGCACGCGACACGATCACGCTCATCGCGTAATCGAGGTAAGAGCGCTGCATTTCCTCGATGATCGAGACCGGTTCTACACCCGGTGCCGGCGGCATTGCACCGTCATTCGTCTGGTCGGTCAAGTCAGGTCACATTCCATTTCAGAATCACTGGCCACTATATAGCGGAAAGGCTTGGCCGCCGCCAATTTGAGGCCGTTTCGCGAGCCTTTTATCCAAGGTTTTCCCGGGACGACGGGTTCGACGGATTTTTGGCGCTTCCGACGCACCCGGAAATGAGCGCCCTATTCGGTCCAGTAGTCGGCAACCCAGGGTGACGGCTTCAGGTAATGCTTGAGATAGCGGAACGTCGCGCGCGGTTTGCGCCAGCGCGAAAACGCGGTCCTGAAATGCTCGGCAAGCGGCATTCCCGGCCTGTCGTCCCACCCTCCGAGGATTGCCACGGGCGGGTTCAGTGCACCGGGAAAGATGACGACAGACGTATCGCGCGGCAGCCGCGGCGCGACCAGAAAATTGATCGGGAAAGGCGGAGCGCAATGGTAGCGGAAGTGGCGCACGTAGGAGGCTGGAAAGAAGTCGACGCCCCCGGGCGCGTTGCGCGTGACAAATCGCTGCTCCCACACATATTTCTCCGCGATCTCTTTGGGATTGGCACAGAACATGTCCTGCATCGGCTTCATTTTGCCGACCGGGAAACGGTACACCGAGGTCTGCCCGAGGCGCTCGAGGGGCCGGACGGGATTGCGCGCCATGATCACCTTGTCAGGATCACCATAGGTGAATAACCGGTCCAGCGACCCCGTCACCACCAGATCGAGGTCGAGGAAAAGCACATTGCCCTCGAGCGTGCCGAGCTTCTCGCCCCACAGCCGCGCCTTCGGCCAGATGCCGCGGCGGGTCTTCGGGATTTCCACGGCGATCTCCGGCAATGGCTGACAATCCACTTCCTGCCGGATCCCTTCCTCGTTGTCGGTGAAGCAGGTGAAGGTGAAGGGCGGCGTGATATTGCGCGCGACCATCCCGTAAAGACGATTGACGTAGTCCGGGCCGTATTTCGTCCCCCAATTGATACAGATGACCTGCTTGACACTCGCTGCCATCGTTTGCCGCCTTTTGCTACTCAACCCAGGATGTTATCAACGCCACTTCGATAGTGGGTGAGAACCCGCATGAGCCATTTTTATCCGTATTGCAAACCTTAGGTCACGAACTCGCACACAGGGTCGATATGGTATGAACCGATTTTTCCCGATACGCGGCGCAAGCCGGCAGGCAACCATATGACCTTCGACACCCTCGTCAGCGCCTTCGTCACCATCATCGTGATGTACGACCCGCCGGGAATGGCGGCAATCTTTCTCGGCCTGACGACGGGAATGACACGCGGCGAGCGGATGCAACTGGCGCTGAGGGGCACGGTGCTGGCCACCGCGATTCTGGTGGTCTTCGCAATCGCGGGCTCAGCCATTCTGAAGACGCTGGGAATTTCGCTGGAAGCGTTCCGCATCGCCGGCGGCATTCTCTTGTTCGTCATCGCCTTCGAGATGATCTTCGAAAAACGGCACGAGCGGCACGAAAAAAGCGCCGAGCGCGCGGTCACCCAGGACCACATCTCCAATATCGCGGTATTCCCGCTGGCGATTCCGCTGATTGCCGGGCCCGGCGCGATCTCGGCCACTATCCTTCTGGCCGGCACATTTGCCACACCGTTCGAGCGAATGGGACTGATCGCGGTCCTCATCGTCGCCGCACTCGTGCTGTTCGCCACGCTCGTCGTTTCCGACCGCGTGGACAAACTTCTGGGCACCACCGGCCGCGCAATTCTCACTCGGTTGCTCGGCGTGCTGCTGGCGGCGCTCTCCGTGCAGTTCGTGGTTGACGGGCTGAAGCAGTCTTTCTTCGCGTAAGGCCGCTCAACCGACCGCCAGCGACGAACTCTGCCGTCAGGGACGGGTACGCAGGATGCGCTGCCAGATGGTGCCGCCGAGATATTTGGTACCGATCCAGAAATAGGCGGCGATCAGCGCGAAGCAAAGGAAGGCAGGTACGCCTTCGAGCTTGAAGCCGCCCTCGTTTATTCCCCCGGTCAACGCCGCGAGCAGGAACCCGAAGCCGAAGAAGGTGGTGAAGAAGTCCATCACATGGGCGAGCATGATACGCCATTGCGGCGCGCCGCGCAGCGCCGGCTTTGGCGTTGCCGGGTCGTCTGCTCCCGGACTGGAGACGGCGCCGGTCGGCTCCTGATCTTTACCACCCTCGCTCACGCCGTCACTTTCCTCTCACGGTTACCGCTCTGCCGCCTCGTAACGAGGCTGCCTCAGAACGGGATGTCGTCGTCGAGATCGCGCGAGAAACCGCCGCCACCGCCACCGCCGGAGGACTGGCCGCCGCCCGAACCGCCACGGTCTTCATAGCCGCCGCGGTCGTCATAGCCACCGCCACTCATGCCGCCGCGCGAGCCGCCACCGGCGCCCTCACCCTCGCCGCGACCGTCGAGCATGGTGAGCGTCGAGTTGAAGCCTTGCAGCACGACTTCCGTCGAATACTTGTCCTGACCGTTCTGGTCCTGCCATTTGCGGGTCTGGAGAGCACCTTCGATATAGACCTTGGAGCCCTTGCGCAGATAGTTCTCGACGACCTTGCACAGGCCTTCGTTGAAGATCACCACGCGGTGCCATTCTGTCTTCTCGCGGCGCTCGCCGCTGTTGCGGTCGCGCCAGCTTTCCGACGTGGCGACCGAGAGGTTGGCGATGGGCCGGCCGTCCTGCGTGCGGCGGATTTCAGGATCCGCGCCGAGATTGCCGACCAGAATGACCTTGTTGACGCTGCCTGCCATGACGTGAACTCCAGATATACGTGTTTGGCGGAGAGAGCGCCCTCCGCTGATTTTTCGCCAGCATAGACGAGCACTGCCGCCTTGGCTTCCCGTCGCACGACTATCCACAAGCGAATTGAGCTTCTCCCCCGCGTGTCGTTTGTTCTATTTATGTTCCATTTCGCAGGACATTGCAAGCGATGGGGGCAAGCGATGGCGAGCAAGCGACCGGACCGAGCATTCGGCCTGTAATGCAAATGGACATTCAAGGAGTGCAAGGCTATGCCTTATAGAGATAGTTCTAATATTCATGCATGGCGGCGAAAATGTCCAACGTAACCAATTACTTCACAACTCCGATTCTGAACAAGCAGCGTTGCGGTCCGGTTCTCGCTTCGCTGGCATGTCTCGCCGGTCTTTCCACCGCCGCCTTCGCGGACGACGCCTCGATCTTTGCACCCTATTTTCGCGCCGATATCGGCTTGTCCTCGACGATCCACAAAGACGGCTACCTGCTGGACAGCGTCGAACGCGACGAGCTTCTCGTGGATTCACATACTGGCGGTCGTTTCCAGATCGGCGCCGGGCTTTACCTGAACGACTACCTGCGCACCGACATTACGGTTTCCTATCGCGGCAACATGACCGAACTGGGTACGTATTTCGATTCCGACGGCATTCCGAACAAACCGGAGAACGTCTTCGACGACGGCGGGTTCGAAACCTCCAACTTGTCGACCATGCTCAATATCTACTTCGAGCCGATGGGCGTTCTGGGAACCAGCACCGGCCGGTTTTCCCCCTATGTCCAGGCCGGGATCGGCTGGGCGCACAACGAAACCGACGATCTGTACTTCCCTTTGTACGACTTGACGGTATTCGGTGACACGCATGACGACCTCGCCTGGCAGATCGGCGCCGGAACGACCTATGACCTCTCCGACCGCTGGAAGCTAGACCTTTCTTATCGCTATATCGACATGGGGGAAGCCAGGAGCGGCCTCCGATATGACACTGCCGGCGCGCCTGCATACATTGAACAGGAGGCCCGGTTCGATCTGCGGGCCCATGAAGTCATGCTGGGGCTTCAGTACAGCTTCTGATCCTCTGGATCAGGTGCCCTCCTCCACGTCCACCTTGCGCCACACCGCTTCACAGAAGGAGTAGAGCGCGAACAGGCCTATCCCGATCGCCATGGCTGCGAGTAGGAGATTGCCCATCGGCAATTCCTGAATGAACTTGAGCGCATCCTTCATGCCGGGCGTCGAGCCGCCTTCTTCGCCTGCGGTGAGGCCGCGATAGAAGAGCAGGAAGGCGAGGATGAAGAACACGGTTCCGCGCGCGCAAAGCCCGACAACGGAGATGGGCGAGATGATCGTCATCTTGTCTTCGGAAGCCGCGAAGTTGTCCTTGAACTTGCCGGAGAGCGCCTTGTACCAATGGGCGATGCCGACGCCGACAAAGATGATGGAAAGCCCTGTTGCCCCCCATTGCGAGCCGATGAAGCCGGCGACGGTCTCGGCAAAACCGCCTCCGCCGCCCGATCCACTGTCACTGCTGCCGGTGACGAGGCCCAGTTGCGTCACCGCAAAGATCGCAAGCGCGGTGTAGGTCAGCGCGCTGACCAGAAGTCCGCCGCGGATCGCGAGACCCTTGACGTCGGTACCGTGCCGGTCGGCGTCGCCGATCGCCTGGATGAGCCGCCAGACGACGTAGCCGATCAGGCCGAGGATCATGGCGACGATCAGGATGGCACCCGCCGGCTGCGACATGAGCTTCTCGAGCGCTCCCTTCGAGCCCTGCGCCTCGCCCGAGCCGATGGCGGCCAAAAGGGCGAAAAAGCCGATGATCAAATAGACGACGCCGCGCGAGGCATAGCCCGCGCGGGCCATCCAGACCAGTTGGTCCGATGACATGTTGAGGGCCTTGCTGCCCGCGCTCGTGAGGCTCATTCGCCTTCTCCCAGTTCCTGTTTGCGTTGCGTTGTCCGCGCGATGCGGTTTGCCGTGAGCCAGCAGACGCCCGCCCATCCGCCGCCGAACAGCCATCCGGCCAGGACGTCGCTCGGCCAGTGAACGCCGAGATAGACCCGTGAAATCCCGATCAGCAGCGACAGAACGATAGCGCTCGCAAACAGGACGATGCGCGTCGCCTCGTTTTCGACGAAGCGCACCGCGATCGCCGCCAGCGTAAGCCATGTGAAGGCGCTGACCATGGCGTGGCCGCTCGGAAAGCTCGACGTGAAGGTGAGGTCGAGATGGTCCACGATGTCGGGCCGGGTGCGATTGAAGACCAGCTTGGCCAGCGACGAGACGATACTGCCGGTGACCACGGAGCCGAGCAGAAATACAACCGCCGTCCGTTTCCCCAGGGTCAGCAGCGTTATCGAGACCAGCACAACCACCGTCGAGAGAATGGTGTAGCCGCCCAAAGCAGTGAACTCGGCCGCTGCCTCGCGAAACCAGTCCGGACCGAAAGGAGGACCGCCCGCGCCGCCCGGGCGGAATTCGAGGAGAAGGTGACGGTCTATCTCGGACCCGTGTCCTAGCGATATGAGGATGGCGAGAAGTGCGAAGCCGAACAGGCAGAGGGAGGTGAGTATTGCAACGCGCAGCTCCGCGGCACTCAATGAATTGCCCCTTGCCGCCTCGTAGCGGCCTCCCATCACATCATTCGCCATGCGTCTTTCTGCCCTCCTGCCCGTCGGCCGTTGCTATTCTCCAAACAACCCTTAGCCGGTTTCGTTCCATTGCACCCGGCGCAACTGCCCCCGGGAATCGTCCGTTCTTTATTTGTTCCCCGTACTGTCCTATGCTGACAAAAACCGAATCATGGCCGTGATATGAGGCTTCCGCCTCGACATCGGCACAAAACCTCTTATCTATTGGGCAGCCTCGAGCTGCACCTTCCGACATATCCGAGACCGACATAACGCCTGCGAGCGACTTCATGAGTGATTTCAAGACCATATCCATTCGCGGCGCCCGCGAGCACAACCTCAAGAACGTCGATCTCGACCTTCCCCGCGACAAGCTGATCGTGATGACCGGTCTGTCGGGTTCGGGCAAGTCATCGCTCGCCTTCGACACGATCTATGCGGAAGGCCAGCGCCGCTACGTCGAAAGCCTCTCGGCCTATGCCCGGCAGTTCCTGGAAATGATGCAGAAGCCGGACGTCGACCAGATCGACGGCCTGTCGCCGGCGATTTCGATCGAGCAGAAGACGACGAGCAAGAACCCGCGCTCGACCGTCGGCACCGTCACCGAGATCTACGACTACATGCGGCTTCTCTTCGCGCGCGTGGGCGTTCCCTATTCTCCCGCGACCGGGCTTCCGATTGAAAGCCAGACAGTGAGCCAGATGGTGGACCGGGTGCTCGCCTTCGAGGAAGGCAGCCGTCTCTACATTCTTGCGCCGCTGGTGCGCGGCCGGAAGGGTGAGTACCGCAAGGAGCTCGCCGAGCTGATGAAGAAGGGCTTCCAGCGTGTGAAGGTGGACGGCGAGTTCTACGAGATCGCCGACGTGCCCGCGCTCGACAAGAAGTTCAAGCACGATATCGACGTGGTGGTGGACCGCGTTGTGGTGCGCGAGGACATGGCCGCGCGTCTCGCCGACAGTCTGGAAACCTGCCTGACGCTCGCCGACGGGCTCGCCATCGCCGAGTTCGCCGACAAGCCGTTGCCGGAAGCTGAAACTTCTGCCGGCGGATCGGCCAACAAGTCGCTCAACGAAACGCACGAGCGGGTGCTGTTCTCCGAAAAATTCGCCTGCCCCGTCTCCGGCTTCACCATTCCAGAGATCGAGCCGCGCCTGTTCTCGTTCAACAATCCGCATGGTGCTTGCCCGACCTGTGACGGGCTCGGCAGCCAGCAGAAGATCGACGAGGCACTGGTGATCCCCGACCAGAATGCCGTGGTGCGCAGCGGCGCGGTGGCGCCCTGGTCGCGCTCGTCATCGCCCTATTACACCCAGACGCTGGAAGCGCTCGGCAGCCATTTCGGATTCAAGCTTGGCGACAAATGGTCGGATCTGCCCAAGGAAGCTCAGGCGGCCATTCTCTATGGCACCAGGGAAAAGGTCGAGTTCCGCTACGATGACGGGCTTCGGTCCTACAAGACGGCCAAGACGTTCGAAGGCGTGATCCCCAATCTCGAGCGGCGGTGGAAGGAGACCGACAGCGCCTGGGCGCGCGAGGAGATCGAGCGCTACATGTCGGCCGCCCCCTGCCCGGCCTGCAACGGCTACCGGCTGAAACCCGAGGCGCTCGCAGTAAAGATCAACGGCCTTCACATCGGCCAGGTCACCGAAATGTCGATCCGGACTGCCGGCGACTGGTACGAGTCGCTGCCCGAAAAGCTCAACGAGAAGCAGAACAACATCGCGGTGCGAATCCTCAAGGAGATCCGCGAGCGGCTGCGCTTTCTCAACGATGTCGGTCTCGACTACCTGACGCTCAGCCGCAATTCCGGCACGCTGTCGGGCGGAGAAAGCCAGCGCATCCGGCTCGCCTCGCAGATCGGCTCGGGTCTAACGGGTGTGCTCTACGTGCTGGACGAGCCCTCGATCGGCCTCCACCAGCGCGACAATGCGCGGCTTCTCGACACGCTCAAGCATCTGCGCGACATCGGCAACACGGTCATCGTGGTCGAGCATGACGAGGACGCGATCCTCACCGCCGACTACGTGGTCGACATCGGCCCGGCGGCGGGCGTCCACGGCGGTCAGGTGATCGCCGAGGGCAAACCGAACGAGATCATGGCGAACCCGAACTCGATTACCGGCAAGTACCTTTCGGGTGAGCTGGAGGTTGCGGTGCCGGCTGAACGCCGCAAACCGAAGAAGAAGCGCGAACTGAAAGTGGTTGGCGCGCGGGGCAACAACCTCAAGAACGTCACGGCATCAATCCCGCTCGGCGTCTTTACGGCAGTGACCGGGGTTTCCGGCGGCGGCAAGTCCACCTTCCTGATCGAGACGCTCTACAAGGCTGCGGCGCGGCGCATCATGGGCTCGCGCGACCATCCGGCCGAACACGACCGGATCGAGGGTTTCGAACATATCGACAAGGTGATCGACATCGACCAATCGCCGATCGGCCGCACGCCGCGCTCGAACCCGGCAACCTATACCGGCGCCTTCACCCCGATCCGCGACTGGTTCGCGGGCCTGCCGGAAGCGAAAGCGCGCGGTTATCAGCCGGGCCGCTTCTCCTTCAACGTCAAGGGCGGGCGCTGCGAGGCCTGCCAGGGCGACGGCGTCATCAAGATCGAGATGCATTTTTTGCCGGACGTCTACGTCACCTGCGACGTCTGCCACGGCAAGCGCTACAACCGCGAGACGCTGGACGTGACCTTCAAGGGCAAGTCGATCGCCGACGTGCTGGACATGACGGTGGAGGAAGGCGTCGAGTTCTTCTCGGCTGTTCCGTCCGTGCGCGACAAACTTGTGGCGCTGCAGGGCGTAGGGCTCGGCTATATCAAGGTCGGCCAGCAGGCCACCACGCTGTCGGGCGGCGAGGCGCAGCGCGTCAAGCTCGCCAAGGAACTGTCGAAACGCTCGACCGGCCGGACGCTCTACATTCTCGATGAGCCGACGACGGGCCTGCACTTCCACGACGTCGCCAAGCTCCTCGAAGTGCTGCACGAGCTTGTCGAACAGGGCAATTCCGTCGTCGTCATCGAGCACAATCTCGAAGTCATCAAGACCGCCGACTGGGTGATCGACCTCGGCCCCGAGGGTGGCGACGGCGGCGGCGAAATCGTCGCCGAAGGCACGCCGGAGGACGTGGTGAAGGAGAAGCGCTCCTATACCGGCCAGTTCCTCAAGGAACTGCTCGAACGGCGGCCAGGCCGGAAACGGGTGGAAGCGGCGGAGTAGAACGGCGAATTGGTAGAGGCGAACCGGTGCCGGTGCGGAGGGCGCGATGATCCTGATAGGCCAGTATGATTCTCCTTTCTGCCGCCGCGTCGGCATCGCGCTCAAACTCTATGACATCGCGTTCGAGCACCGCCCTTGGTCGACATTCGGCGATGCAGACAGGCTCAGCGAGTTCAATCCGCTGTTGCGGGTGCCGACGCTGGTGCTCGATGACGGGACCGTGCTCGTCGACAGCTACGGCATCCTCGCCCATCTCGACGAGACTGCCGTGCGCGGACAATCGCTGATGCCGTCTTCGCCGGCCGACCGCACCACGCTTCGCCGGGTTATCGGACTTGCCAGCGGCATATCCGACAAGGCGGTGGCGCTGTTTTACGAACAGGTGCTGCACGACAATCCGTCTCAACTCTTCACCGACCGCTGCAGAAGCCAGATTTCCGGCGCCCTCGCAGCGCTCGAATCCCAACGGGCGGTTCGCAACTCGGACTACTGGTTCGAAGACCACATCACCCATGCCGATATCGCCCTGGGGACCACCATCGAGCATCTCTCGGCTTGCCATCCGGCGCTGTTCGATGCCGTGACCTACCCGGCGCTGCATGCGCATGCCGAGAGACTGAAGGCCTTGGCCGTCTTCAAAGAGATCTATCAGCCCTTCATTCCCCCGACACAGGAGTAGCATCGTGAGCCAGGGTACAATCCGCACCGGCATCGGCGGCTGGACCTTCGAGCCGTGGGAGAACGGGCAGTTCTATCCCGAGAAGCTCGCGAAGAAGCGGCAGCTCGAATATGCCAGCCGGGAACTGCGGGCCATCGAGGTGAACGGCACCTATTACGGCAGCCAGAAGCCGGCGACCTTCGCCAAGTGGCGCGAGGAGACGCCGGACGGTTTCGTCTTCTCCCTCAAGGCTAGCCGCTACTGCACCAACCGCAAGGTGCTGGCCGAGGGCGGGCCGTCGATCGAGAAATTCCTGACGCAAGGGATCACCGAACTCGGCGACCGGCTCGGGCCGATCCTCTGGCAGTTCATGGGCACCAAGAAATTCGAGCCC
>PAPH01000080.1 GCA_002709005.1 Hyphomicrobiales bacterium
CGAGTTCATCGACATGCTCGACCTGTTCCTCGACGATCCGGAAACCGAATCCATCATCATGATCGGCGAGATCGGCGGTTCGGCCGAGGAAGATGCGGCCGAGTGGCTGAAGGAACAGGCCAAGAAGGGCCGCAAGAAGCCGATGGCCGGTTTCATCGCGGGCCGTACGGCACCTCCCGGACGTACCATGGGCCATGCAGGCGCCGTGATCTCCGGCGGCAAGGGTGGCGCGGAAGACAAGATCGCGGCCATGGAATCGGCCGGTATCAAGGTCTCGCCGTCCCCGGCACGCCTCGGCACCACGCTCGTCGAGGTCCTGAAGGGCTGAGGCGAACAGCGCCGGACGAACTGGCGCTGATACGACATTCCCGCCCGGTTCGCCGGGCGGACAGGAACGAGCCGGAGCCGGGCCCTTTCGAGGGTCCGGCACTGGCGTAAGTTCCGGCATGAAGCCGCCGTGTTTCCGTCAGGTTCGCGGTGCAAACCGAGGGAACGGCCCGCCGCTTGTTCCCGAGGCGCGGCAAGATGAAACACAAGCGAGGCTGATCTGATGGATCACGATTTTGACGCTTCCCGCCCCGACCTGTCGGCCCTTTCGGGTGACAGCGCCGCCTATCTCGAATCCCTTTACGGCGAGGAGCCCCAGCAACCTTCCTGGAAGCGCGACAACTGGCCGATCGCCGAGGGCGGCGAACTGGTCTCCGCGCTCGACGGCAACTGGGGCGACGTCGAGGCTCATGTCGGCGAGAAGCTGAAGAACAAGGACGCCACATCCGGCGGCGCTGTCTCGACCGAGGAAATCCAGCTGGCGACGCGCGATTCGGTGCGCGCAATCATGATGATCCGCGCCTACCGCATGCGCGGCCATCTGCATGCCAAACTCGATCCGCTCAACATCCTGCGGGAAGAAGACGACTACAACGAGTTGTCGCCGTCGAACTACGGCTTCACCGAAGCCGACTATGACCGAAAGATCTTCATCGACCATGTGCTCGGTCTGGAATACGCCACCATCCCCGAGATGCTGGACATCCTCAAGCGCACCTATTGCTCGACGCTTGGCTTCGAGTTCATGCACATCTCCAATCCGGAAGAGAAGTCCTGGCTGCAGGAGCGCATCGAAGGTCCGGACAAGGGTGTCGACTTCACCGACATGGGCAAGAAGGCGATCCTTCAGAAGCTCATCGAGGCGGAAGGCTTCGAGCAGTTCATCGACGTCAAGTACAAGGGCACCAAGCGCTTCGGCCTCGACGGCGGTGAATCGCTGATCCCGGCGCTCGAACAGATCATCAAGCGCGGCGGCAATCTCGGCCTGAAGGAAATCGTCTTCGGCATGGCTCACCGCGGCCGCCTGAACGTTCTCACCCAGGTGATGGGCAAGCCGCACCGCGCCGTCTTCCACGAGTTCAAGGGCGGCTCGTTCACTCCCGACGACGTCGAGGGTTCGGGCGACGTGAAATATCACCTCGGTGCCTCCTCGGACCGCGAGTTTGACCAGAACAAGGTCCACCTGTCGCTGACGGCCAACCCCTCGCACCTCGAGATCGTCAATCCGGTTGTGATGGGCAAGGCGCGCGCCAAGCAGGATCTGCTGGCCGCCGAGATCGAAAAGGACATCGTGCCGCTTACCGAGCGCGTGAAGGTGATGCCACTGCTCCTGCACGGCGATGCCGCGTTTGCCGGTCAGGGCGTGGTGGCCGAAATCCTCGGCCTGTCGGGCCTGCGCGGCCACCGCGTGGCCGGCACCGTGCATTTCATCATCAACAACCAGATCGGGTTCACCACGAACCCTGCATTCTCCCGCTCCTCGCCCTATCCGTCGGATGTGGCGAAGATGATCGAGGCGCCGATCTTCCATGTGAACGGCGACGATCCGGAAGCGGTGGTCTACGCCGCCAAGATCGCCACCGAATTCCGCATGAAGTTCCACAAGCCCGTTGTCATCGACATGTTCTGCTACCGGCGCTTCGGCCACAACGAAGGCGACGAACCTTCCTTCACCCAGCCGACGATGTACAAGCACATCCGCAGCCACGAGACCGTGGTGACGCTCTATTCGCGCCGGCTGATCGAGGAAGGCCTGATCACCGAGGGCGAATTCGAGAAGATGAAGGCCGACTGGCGCGCCAATCTCGAGACCGAATTCGACATCGGCCAGTCCTACAAGCCGAACAAGGCCGACTGGCTGGACGGCGAGTGGTCGGGTCTCAGGACCGCCGACAATCAGGACGAACAGCGCCGCGGCAAGACCGCGATGCCGATCAAGCAGTTGCGTGAGATCGGCAAGAAGCTCTCGGAAGTGCCGGAGGGCTTCAAGGCTCACCGCACCATCCAGCGCTTCATGGACAACCGCGCGCAGATGATCGAGACCGGCGAGGGAATCGACTGGGCGATGGGCGAGGCTCTGGCCTTCGGTTCGCTCTGCACGGAAGGCATGAAGGTCCGCCTGTCCGGACAGGACGTCGAGCGCGGCACCTTCTCGCAGCGCCATTCGGTGCTCTACGACCAGGAGACCGAGGACCGCTACATCCCGCTCCAGAATCTGAGCAACAACCAGGCGCCCTACGAAGTCATCAACTCGATGCTGTCGGAAGAAGCCGTGCTCGGGTTCGAATACGGCTACTCGCTGGCGCGTCCGAATGCGCTGACCCTGTGGGAAGCGCAGTTCGGCGACTTCGCCAACGGCGCGCAGGTGATCTTCGACCAGTTCATCTCCTCGGGTGAACGCAAGTGGCTTCGTATGTCGGGCCTCGTCTGCCTCCTGCCGCACGGCTACGAGGGACAGGGTCCGGAACACTCCTCGGCCCGCCTCGAGCGCTTCCTGCAGATGTGCGCCGAGGACAACATGCAGGTCGCCAACTGCACCACGCCGGCCAACTACTTCCACATCCTGCGCCGGCAGATGAAGCGCGACTTCCGCAAGCCGCTCATCCTGATGACGCCGAAATCGCTGCTGCGCCACAAGCGAGCGGTCTCGACACTCGCGGAAATGGCGGGGGAGAGCTCCTTCCACCGCCTCCTCTGGGACGATGCGGAAATGCACAAGGACGGGCCGATCAAGCTCGTCAAGGACAACAAGATCCGCCGCGTGGTGATGTGCTCGGGCAAGGTCTATTACGACCTGCTGGAAGAGCGCGAAAAGCGCGGCATCGACGACATCTACCTGCTGCGTCTGGAACAGCTCTATCCGTTCCCGGCCAAGGCGCTGATCAACGAACTGTCGCGCTTCCGCAACGCGGAGATGGTATGGTGCCAGGAAGAACCCAAGAACATGGGTGCCTGGGCCTTCATCGATCCCTATCTGGAATGGGTGCTTGCCCATATCGACGCCAAGTACCAGCGTGTGCGCTACACCGGTCGTCCGGCCTCGGCCTCGACAGCCACCGGCCTGATGTCACGGCACCTGGCACAGCTCGAAGCCTTCCTCGAAGACGCGCTGGGCGGCTGAGCCCGAGGCGGAACAACAACTGCTCAGAACGAGAGAAACGGAAACACCCATGGCTACTGAAATCCGCGTTCCCACCCTGGGAGAATCGGTCACCGAGGCGACGATCGGAACCTGGCTGAAGAAGGTCGGCGACACGGTTGCCGTCGACGAGGCGATCGTCGAACTGGAAACCGACAAGGTTTCCATCGAGGTCCCCTCGCCCGTGGCCGGTACCCTGAGCGAGATTTCCGCCGAGGAAGGCGAAACCGTCGAACTCAACGGTCTTCTGGGCATGATCTCCGAAGGCGGAGAGGGTGCGGCTCCGGCCAAGAAGGAAGACAAGAGCGAAGACAAGCCGGCCGAGAAGAAGACCGAGGAAAAGCCCGCGGAGGACAAGAAGTCCGAGCCGGCGAAGAAGGAAGGCACCGACATGCCGCCGTCTCCTTCGGCTTCCAAGATGATGGAAGAAAAGGATATCAAGGCCGAAAGCGTGTCCGGTTCCGGCAAGCGCGGCCAGGTGCTCAAGGGCGACGTGCTCGACGCGGTCAACAAGGGCGGTTCGTCCTCGCAGGGCTCGGCTCCGGCCGCCAAGCCCGCGCCGCGGCCTGAATCCAAGCCCGATGACGCGGCCCGCGAGGAACGGGTGAAGATGTCCCGCCTGCGCCAGACCATCGCCCGCCGGCTCAAGGACGCGCAGAACACCGCGGCCATGCTGACCACCTACAACGAGGTGGACATGCAGGCGGTGATGGACCTGCGCAAGAAGTACAAGGATATCTTCGAGAAGAAGCACGGCGTGAAGCTCGGCTTCATGGGCTTCTTCACCAAGGCGGTTACGCATGCGCTCAAGGAGATCCCGGCGGTCAACGCCGAGATCGACGGCACCGAGATCATCTACAAGAACTTCGCCCATATCGGCGTGGCCGTCGGCACCGACAAGGGCCTCGTGGTGCCGGTGGTGCGCGACGCCGACCAGATGTCGATCGCCGAGGTCGAGAAGGAAATCGGCCGTCTGGGCCGCGCCGCGCGCGACGGCGAACTGACCATGGAAGACATGCAGGGCGGCACCTTCACCATTTCCAACGGTGGCGTCTACGGTTCGCTGATGTCCTCGCCGATCCTCAATGCGCCGCAGTCGGGCATTCTCGGCATGCACAAGATCCAGGAGCGCCCGGTCGCCATTGGCGGTCAGGTCGTCATCCGTCCGATGATGTATCTGGCACTCAGCTACGATCACCGCATCGTCGACGGCAAGGAAGCCGTGACCTTCCTCGTGCGCGTCAAGGAAAGCCTCGAGGATCCGGAACGTCTGGTTCTCGACCTGTAGGATCAAACGAAACCGGGCCGGTTGTCTTGAGCCGGCCCGGGATCGCAACCGAACGGGATGGACGTTCATGAGCCCGGAATTCCTGCTGACAGCGCTGATTGTCGTTCTGGCTCCGGGGACAGGCGTTCTCTACACCGTCGCAACCGGCCTCGGCAGGGGCCGTATCCCCGCGCTTGCCGCCGCCTTCGGCTGCACGATGGGCATCGTTCCGCACCTTCTCGCCTCCGCACTCGGGCTTGCGGCCGTTCTTCATACGAGCGCGGTTCTCTTCGACGGTCTCAAATATCTCGGCGCGGCCTATCTCGCCTATCTGGCCATCATGACGCTGCGCGACAGCGGTCCGGTGCGCTTCGAGGGCGGGGCGCCGGCGGCGAAGAGCCTGACGCGGATCGCCGTTACGGGCGCGCTGATCAACATCCTCAACCCGAAACTGTCGGTCTTCTTTCTCGCCTTCCTGCCACAGTTCATTCCCGCCGGCAGTGCCAACACGCTTGCCACGATGCTCGAACTCGGCGCGGTGTTCATGGTCATGACCTTCGTGGTGTTCGTTCTCTACGGGCTTTTCGCCGCGCATGTTCGCAGCTTCGTGCTCGCCAGCAAGCGCGCCATGACCGTGATCCGCACCACGTCCGCGATGGCGTTCGGCGGCCTCGCCATGAAGCTTGCCCTGTCCGACCGCTAGTTCTCCGGAGACCGCGACGATGCACACCTATCTGATCGAACTGGCCTCCCTGATGGCGGTTTTCTCCTTCGCCATAGTCGTGCCGGGCGCGGACACAGCCATGGTGATGCGCCAGGCGATCCTGCACGGGCGCAAGGCGGCGATCCTGACGAGTTTCGGCGTCGGCGCCTCTCTGATGTTTCACGTGACCTACACGATCCTCGGTCTGGGACTGATCATTTCCCAGTCGATCTTCCTCTTCAACATCATCAAATGGGCGGGCGCGGCCTATCTCATCTATCTCGGCATCCAGTCGCTGCGCGCCGGCCCGGTGACGATCGACGCCGCGCAACTGGACGCCACTCCCCGCAAGGCACAGTCGGGACTGAAGGCGTTCTCGCTCGGCTTCCTCGCCAATGCGCTCAACCCCAAGCCGGTGATCTTCTTCCTGTCGATCTTCTCGGCGGTGGTCAGCCACGAGACGCCCGCCGCCATCAAGTTCGGCTACGGCTTGGTGATGGCGAGCTGCCTGATCGCCTGGTTCGCGGCGGTATCGGTGTTTCTCACCGCGCCGCGCATGCGCCGAGCCTTCGAGCGTGCCAGCACCTGGATCAACCGCGCCAGTGGCGCCGTCTTCATCGGGTTTGGCCTCAAGCTGGCTACGGAAAAGGCGGGCTGAGGTGGCGGCAAACCCATACAGACTTCTGGTCGCCTGCTTGGCTTCGGTACTGGCCACATCTCCGGCGCTCGCCGCTTGCCCTCAGGAACTCGCCGTCTATGAGGGCGCGGACGGAGAAGGCGGGCTTGAATTCCGTGGCGGCGGTGCCGGCATGCTTTCCGAGATGCGTCTTCTCTATGAAGGCACCGAACCGGTGACGGCCTATCTCAGCCATGACGACGCGCTCGACCGAACGGTCATGATGCTCCCGCTCAATTGCCCCGAGGGCGACGTGACCGGCGAGGAACTCGCCGCCTGTCTGGTTTACCAGGGCGCGGTCTATGCGCTGAACGGCGACGATCCGTCGGCGCTTCCGGCACCGGGCAATGATGCTGCTGAAAAACTGTTCCTGCCCAACCTGGCCTCGGCGCTGTGGAATAATCCGCAATTCGGCGATGCCGGTCCCAAGGACCGGCCGGCCGAGATCTTCGCCCTGTCGGGGTGCCAGGAATGAGCGGCGCGCGGACCCTTCTGGTGACCGGCGGCTCGCGCGGCATCGGCGCCGCGATCTGCCGCAAGCCCGCCGCCGAAGGCTGGCGCGTGGCGGTGAACTACGTTTCGAACGCCGAAGCCGCCGAGAAGGTGGTGAGCGGGATACAGGACGCGGGCGGAGAAGCATTCGCTGTAAAGGGCGACCTCGGATCGGAGGAGGATATCCTGTCGATCTACAGGGCGATCGACGAGCGCTGGGGCCGGATCGACGGTCTCGTCAACAATGCCGGCGTGCTGGGAGACAAGCGACGCGTAGAAGACTACGACGCCGCGCGGATCGAGCGGACCATGCGGGTCAACGTCACCGGCCTGATCCTGTGCTCTCGCGAAGCGGTGAGGCGCATGTCGACCCGCTTCGGTGGCCAAGGTGGCGTGATCGTCAACATCTCCTCGGTGGCTGCCCGGCTTGGCAGCGCCGACGAATATGTCGACTATGCCGCCTCGAAGGCTGCGGTCGACACGTTCACGCGCGGGCTGGCGCTGGAAGTGGCCGAGGACGGGATTCGCGTGAATTCGCTCCGCCCCGGCACCACATATACGGATATCCACGCGACCGGCGGCCAGCCGGACCGGCCCGAGCGGGTGCGGGGCGCGGTGCCGATGAAGCGCATCGGCGAACCGGACGAGATTGCCGACGGCGTCGTCTACCTGCTCTCGGATCGGGCGAGCTACGTGACCGGCACGTTCCTCGAGGTATCGGGCGGGCGATAGGAATTCACGGGGCGCGGCAACCGCGCCTCGAACGAAATCGATGAAGGGCGCGCGGGGTGGCAACCATCCCAGGCCCTGCAAGCGAAAGGGAAAGACAATGGCTTATGATGTCGTCGTGATCGGATCGGGACCGGGCGGATATGTCTGCGCGGTCAAGGCCGCCCAGCTGGGCATGAAGGTGGCGGTGATCGAAAAGCGCGCGACCTATGGCGGCACCTGCCTCAATATCGGATGCATTCCCTCCAAGGCGCTCTTGCACGCCTCCGAAATGTTCGAGCAGGCCGCGCACAATCTGCCGCAGCTCGGCGTCAAGATCGGCAAGCCCGAACTCGATCTCGAGGCGATGATGGCGCACAAGGACGCCACCGTGAAGTCCAACGTCGACGGCGTGGCCTTCCTCTTCAAGAAGAACAAGATCGACGGCATCCAGGGTACCGGCAAGTTGGTCGGCCAGGGCAAGGTCGAAGTGACCGATGCCGACGGCAAGACCTCGACGGTCGAGGCCAAGAACATCGTGATCGCGACCGGCTCGGACGTGGCCGGCATTCCCGGCGTCAAGGTCGATATCGACGAAAAAGTCATCGTCTCGTCGACCGGCGCGATCGCGCTCGACAAGGTGCCCGAGCATCTGGTGGTCGTCGGCGGAGGCGTCATCGGCCTCGAACTCGGTTCGGTCTGGGCCCGCCTCGGTGCCAAGGTGACCGTCGTCGAATATCTCGACAAGATCCTCGGCGGCATGGACGGCGAGGTCTCCAAGCAGTTCCAGAAGTTGCTTGCCAAGCAGGGCATGGAGTTCAAGCTCGGCGCCAAGGTGACGGGCGTCGAGAAGGATGGGAAGAAAGGCGCCAAGGTGACTTTCGAACCGGTCAAGGGCGGCGACGCCGAAACCATCGATGCCGACGTCGTGCTGATCTCGACCGGCCGCAAGCCCTTCACCGAGGGGCTGGGTCTGGAAGAGGCCGGCGTCGTGCTCGACGAGCGCGGCCGGGTGCGTACCGATCATCACTATCAGACGAATGTCTCCGGCGTTTACGCCATCGGCGACGTGATCGCCGGGCCGATGCTCGCCCACAAGGCCGAGGACGAGGGCGTAGCGCTTGCCGAGATCCTCGCCGGCCAAGCCGGTCACGTGAACTACGATGTCATTCCGAGCGTCGTCTACACCAGCCCCGAAGTGGCGTCGGTCGGCAAGACCGAGGAGGAACTCAAGGAAGCGGGTGTCAAATACAAGGTTGGCAAGTTCCCCTTCATGGCCAATGGCCGCGCGCGCGCCATGCTGGCGACCGACGGGTTCGTGAAATTCCTCGCGGACGCCGAAACCGACCGGGTGCTCGGCTGCCATATCGTCGGCTTCGGCGCCGGCGAGATGATCCACGAGGCGGCCGTGCTGATGGAATTCGGCGGTTCGTCCGAGGATCTCGGCCGCACCTGCCATGCCCACCCGACCATGAGCGAGGCCGTGCGCGAGGCAGCGCTCGCGACATTCTTCAAGCCGATCCATTCCTGATCCGGAGAACGGGCGGATGGCCGTCAAACCGGTGCCCGCCCGTCTCCCACACCCGGCCCTGCCGGGAGCGGACTGGGCGGATCGCTATGAGGTCGTCGTACCCTGCGCGAAAATGTCGGCGGAGACAGCGGCGCGGCGACTGTTTACACGCATGCCGCGGTGGGCCCGGCAGCTTCTCGCGCTACGCAATGTCCTCGTCGCACCGCTCGGTCTCAAGGGGGCTTCGGAGGAAAACGGGCCCGCGCCGGGAGACCGGCGGATCGGCATATTCCCCATCGTGTCGAACAAGGCGGACGAGATCGTGCTCGGCTTCGATGACCGGCATCTGGATTTTCGCGTGGTCGTCGATACATCCTCGCCGGAGGAAGAAACGACACGGGTCGGTCTGCAGACCGTCATCCGCCGGCATAATTTCGCGGGCCGGGCCTATCTTGCGCTGATTATGCCCTTCCACAAGGCGATCGTGAGCGCCTCACTGCGTCATCTCGCCGAAAATGCTTCCGACGACGGCCGAGTTTAACTGGCCGGCCTCCAGTTATTAAAAGTTCGTAATATTCGGTATTTTCGATTGTCTGTTTTGCCGACAGGGATAAATTCGACCGTGCCCGCCGTCCAAGACGATAAAAGCACGAGGTATTTCGATGTCACGCTCCTCACCGGCGAATTATTCCATCAGTCAGCGTACAGTTCACTGGGTCATGGCCGCCCTGATCCTTTTCAACCTCCTGTTCACCGAAGGCATCGAGCAGTGGAACAGGGTCTCCAAGCGCGGCGGGGAGCTGGCGGCGAGCGATGCCTTCAGCGCCAACATCCACGCCTATGTCGGAATCGCGATCCTGGCATTTGCGGCACTGCGACTGATCCTGCGCAAGGCCCAGGGCGTGCCTCCGGAATACGCGGACGAACCGGCTCTGGCACGGATGGCCGCGAAGGCGACCCATATCTTGCTCTACCTGATGTTCTTCCTGATGCCGCTGAGCGGGATCGCGCGCTATTATTTCGGCGTCGATACCGCTGGCGAACTGCACGCCGAGGTGTTCAAGGTGATCCTCTGGGCGCTGATCGCGGTGCATGTGGCCGGCGCGGCGGCGCAGCGCTTCTATTTCAGAACCGACTCCCTGAAACGCATGACGAGCGGCGTCTGAGGGATACCTCTGGCGCATCCGGCCTCCATACGGACGCAGGCCACTTTGGAGAGGCCCCGCCCGGCGGGGCTTCTCCTCAATTCCCCGGCCGGATGATGCATACGCCGCCGGACCGGTCGCAGGCGCCCTCGAAACTGTCGGGCGCAACGCCGAGAACCTTCGGACCGTTGCGCGTCGGAACCTCGATGATCTTCATGCCGTCGCCGCCCACGCCGTCGCCGTCCGAATGGCTGTAGGTGCCGTTGCCGGGATCGCGCCATGCCGACCAGCCGCCGGAATAGGTGCCGGCGGGAGTTTGGTCGCCGTAGAAATCCTTGCCGTAGCGCTTGTCACGCCTGATACCCCAGTCACGGTTGTCACCGCCACGCTGGCCCCAGTCGTCACGGTCGTGGCGCGACCATTTCTTTCTCCGCCAGTCGTCACGGTCGTGCCGCTCGCCCCGGCGATCGTCGCGCCAGTCCCGATGGTGGCGATGATGATCACGCTTCAACTTGGACTCGGCGCCCATATCCGACGGCGGGTTGAACCCCGATTGCTGGGCACTGGCGATTCCCGGCGCGAGCAGCGCCAGCGCCGTCATGCTGATGAGAAATCTCGATTTCGCCCTAAGAGCCATTGGTCCGCTTCCTGTTCTTTCGGGGGTGATCGCCGTGCGGAAAACCCCTTTCAGTCCAAACGATTGTCGCCGATGGCGGTTCCCACGGGAAGAGGGCCGGCTATTAGATCGATTTTAACCTTAAGATCGGCGTCAGATGCGGCGCCCACGACTTGACCGGCCCCTCGATTCACGAAAAACATGCATCCCGAAAACGACAGGAATTCCATGACCGACGACACCAATATCGAGATCGGACTTCTCCACCTCAACGACGCTCACCAGCTCGCGCCGCTTCTGGCCAACTACGTGCAGTCGCTCAAGCGCGGCGCGCCGCGCCGGCCGGACGAGTTCTACGCCGAACAGCTTCTGCAGGACCGTTCGGCGCAGATCTTCGGCGCGCGGCTCGATGGCGAACTGGTGGGGTTCGTCATGTTCTACGATTTGCCCGATCCGGTGACCGGTATGCGTCAGGGTCAGGTGGACCACATTTATGTCAGCCACGAGCGACGCGGGCTCGGTATCGCCCGCGCAATGATCGACATGCTCGCCGACCTCGCCGACACCCATGGCTGGTCACGACTGATGCTCAACGCTCCGCGTCTGCCCGAGGACGGACGCAAGCTTTACGAAAAGATCGCCTCCGCCGCCGATCACACGAGCTGGCAGGTCACCTTCGATCAGGCCCAGACGCCCCGGGCGGGCGGCTGACTGTATTATCCGGCCGGATCCGGAACACCCGGCCAGGTGTCGATCCGGTTCGCCGATACGACAAAAGATGTGTTCCTCCAGATGCATCGCGGCTTTGACGCGGTGCATATAAAGAACTAAAAGGCCCACAACGCCCGCGCGCCGGATGTGCGGGCCGGGAAGATCAAAGGGGTCCTCATGTCCGATATGAGCCAGAACCGCCCGCTCTCGCCACATCTTCAGGTCTACCGGTTCATCCCGACCATGGCGATGTCGATCATTCACCGCATCACCGGCGGGGCGCTCTATTTCGGCACCCTTCTGCTGGCAGCCTGGCTGATTGCCGCCGCCAGCGGCGAGGACGCCTTCAACCGGGTCAACGCGATCTACGGTTCTTGGTTCGGGCTCATCGTCCTGTTCGGCTACACCTGGGCGCTGGTCCATCACATGCTCGGCGGGTTGCGGCACTTCATGTGGGACCTCGGCTACGGTTTCGGCAAGCAGTTCACCACCAAGCTCGCAATGGCGCTGCCTGTGGCCTCGGTCCTTGTGACCGTCGTCCTCTGGCTCATCGTTCTAGCCGTCTAGGAGGATCTGGGATCATGGATATGCGAACACCTCTCGGCCGGGTACGCGGCCTCGGATCGGCCAAGGACGGCACCGAACACTTCTGGAAGCAGCGCGTTTCGGCGCTTGCGCTCATTCCGCTCTTCATCTTCTTCATCGGCTTCCTGATCGCCCATGTGGGCGAGCCCTACGCCGAAGTGGTCGGCGCGCTGTCGAACCCCTTCATCGCGGTGCTGCTCGGGCTGATGGTGATTGCCGGCCTCGTTCACATGCGCATCGGCATGCAGGAAATCATCGACGACTACGTCCATGGCGAGAAGACGAAATTCCTGGCGGTGATGGCCAATACCTTCTTCACCGTCCTGATCGGCGCGCTTTGCCTGTTCGCCGTTCTCAAACTCGGCTTCGGAGGTTAAGCCCCGATGGCAATGAAAAATGAAATGAACATCAACGGCCGCGCCTACACGATCGTCGACCATTCCTATGACGTGGTCGTGGTCGGTGCGGGCGGCGCCGGACTTCGCGCGACCCTCGGCATGGCCGAACAGGGCTTCAAGACCGCCTGCCTGTCGAAGGTTTTCCCCACCCGCTCGCACACGGTCGCCGCCCAGGGCGGCATTGCCGCCAGCCTGCAGAACATGACACCCGACTGCTGGCAGTGGCACCTCTACGACACGGTGAAGGGCTCCGACTGGCTCGGCGACGTCGACGCCATGCAGTATCTGGCGCTCGAGGCCCCCAAGGCGGTCTACGAGCTCGAACATTACGGCGTGCCGTTTTCCCGCACCGAGGACGGCCGCATCTACCAGCGGCCGTTCGGCGGCCACATGCAGAATTACGGCGACGGCCCGCCCGTGCAGCGCACCTGTGCGGCCGCGGACCGCACCGGCCACGCCATCCTGCACACGCTCTATGGCCAGTCGCTGAGGAACAACGCGGAATTCTTCATCGAGTATTTCGCCCTCGACCTCATCATGGAAGAGGACGGCCGCTGCACCGGCGTGATCGCCTGGAATCTCGATGACGGCACCATTCACCGCTTCGCCGCCAAGATGGTGGTGCTCGCGACCGGCGGTTACGGCCGTGCCTATTTCTCGGCCACCTCGGCCCATACCTGCACCGGGGACGGCGGCGGCATGATTGCCCGCGCCGGCCTGCCGCTCCAGGACATGGAATTCGTGCAGTTCCACCCGACCGGCATCTACGGCGCAGGCTGCCTGATTACCGAAGGCGCGCGCGGCGAAGGCGGCTATCTCGTCAATTCCGAGGGCGAGCGCTTCATGGAGCGTTACGCCCCTTCGGCCAAGGACCTGGCATCGCGCGATGTGGTGTCGCGCTGCATGACCATGGAAATCCGCGAAGGCCGCGGCGTGGGCAAGAACAAGGATCACATCTTCCTTCATCTCGACCACCTCGACCCCGCCGTTCTCGCCGAGCGCCTTCCGGGCATCTCGGAAAGCGCGAAGATCTTCGCCGGTGTCGACGTGACCCGCGAGCCGATCCCGGTTCTGCCGACCGTCCATTACAACATGGGCGGCATTCCGACGAATTTCTGGGGCGAGGTGCTGAACCCGACCGAAGCCGAACCTGACCGCGTGACGCCGGGCCTGATGGCCGTCGGTGAAGCCGGCTGCGCCTCGGTGCACGGCGCCAACCGCCTCGGCTCCAACTCGCTGATCGACCTCGTGGTCTTCGGCCGTGCCGCCGCGATCCGCGCCGGCGAGGTGATCGACCGCGCAAGCGCCATCCCGCAGATCAATGCGTCCGCATCCGAGAAGATCCTCGAGCGCTTCGACCGTATTCGTTACGCCGATGGTTCCAAGCCGACGGCTGAACTGCGCGAGAAGATGCAGCGCACCATGCAGGAAGACGCAGCCGTCTTCCGCACCCAGGAATCGCTCGAGCAGGGCTGCAAGCGCATTTCCGAACTCTGGACCGAACTTCCCGACGTGAAGGTCACCGACCGCTCTCTGATCTGGAACTCGGACCTGATGGAGACGCTCGAACTCGAGAACCTGATGGCCAACGCCATCACCACCGTCTATTCGGCCGAGGCCCGCAAGGAAAGCCGCGGCGCGCATGCCCGCGAGGACTACAAGGACGGCCCGATGGACGGTCGCGACGACGAGAACTGGCGCAAGCACACCCTGTCTTGGGTCGATGCATCCGGTAACGTCTCGCTCGACTACCGCCCCGTTCACACCGATCTCATCGCCGACGGCATTGATTACGACAAGATCAAGCCGAAGGCGCGTGTTTATTAGGAGAGGTCAAGCAGATGGCTTACGCTATAGTTTTTGACATTGACACCAATCTTCTTCAGAAGGCCTATCACAATACTTCATATAACAATGCTTATAGCGACATAAGAAGAGTACTGGAGAACTATGGATTTGAGTGGCAGCAGGGAAGCACCTACTTTGGTAATCAGAAAGTAGATGCCGTAGCTTGCGTACTAGCTGTTCAGGAGTTGTCGGCTAAGTACGATTGGTTTTCCGCA
>PAPH01000081.1 GCA_002709005.1 Hyphomicrobiales bacterium
ATCAGCGTCGTCTTTCCGGCGCCATTGGGCCCGAGCAAGGCAAGAATCTCGCCTTCCTCGATATCGAGGCTGACGTTCTTGAGAGCGTGAAAACCGCCCTCATAGGTCTTCGAAAGGTTCTCGACCTTGATTATTGCTGCCATGGGAAAATGTCCGGAACGGGAATCGGAAAGGATAGTGCGGGGTATGTAAGACAACCGCCCCGCGATTCAAGCGCAACGGGCGCGATCATGTTACCAGATCGCTTCCTGCTGCCGTTTTCCGGCAAGCTCGTCGAGCCGGCGCCGCATCGCCGACGTCGTCCCCTCGGGCAATGCATCGAGCGCGAAAAAGCCGGTTTCCACGATTTCCGCATCGGGGGCTTTGGGAGCACTCTGACGCACGGTGCAACGATAGAAGGCGACATGATCGCGCTTCGAGGTCCGCGGATTGAAATAAAGGGCGAGAAGCTCGAGGGCACCGGTGATCTCGAGATTTCCCTCCTCCCGGAGTTCGCGCCGCAACGCCTCCTCCGCTGTCTGGCCGCGTTCGACGCCACCGCCGGGCATGTGCCAGCCGGGCACATAGGAATGCCGGACAAGAAAGATCCGCCCCTCCTCGTCGAAGCAGGCTGCGCGCACGCCAAAGGTCATGGCACGGCTCAGCGCGAACCACACATGGACAATGCGGGTCACCAGACGGGCCCGGAATGAGCGCATTTCCGGTGGCCGGCCGTCCCGCTCATTTCCCTGCTCATCCACGGCCGTCACCGTTTCATTCGTGCGGAGCGCTTGTCCCGCATCGCCGCCGCCGCTATGTGACTTGTCATGTTTCGCCTGGCTCATATTTCCGACGTTCATCTCGGTCCCCTGCCGAAGGTTTCTCTTTCAGAGCTCGCCTCCAAGCGTATCACCGGCTATGTGAACTGGCGACGCAACCGCCGCAAGCATCTGTTCGGCACCGCGCTCGAGGAAATCATCGAGGAAATGGCGGAAACCGAGCTCGACCATGTCGCCATTACCGGCGATCTGGTCAACCTCGCGACCTCGACGGAAATCGAGACCGTCACGCAGTGGCTCGACGTCAATTTCCTTCCCGAGCGCACGACACTCGTACCCGGCAATCACGACGCCTATGTGCCCGGCGCTCTCAAACACGCGGTCAAGGCCTGGAAACCCTGGTTTCTCACCGGGGGTGAGGCCCACGGCAAGGGAACCCTGTTTCCCACGCTCACCGAACGTGGCGATTGCGCGATCATCGGCATTTCTTCGGCCAACGCCTCTCTGCCCTTCATGGCGACGGGAGATTTCTCCAGCAAGCAGGCGAAGAAGGCCGGCGCGCTTCTGGCCGATGCCGGACGGCGCGGGAAGTTCCGGGTCATCCTCATCCACCATCCCCCGGTGGAGGATGCCGCGAGCTGGCACAAGCGCTTGAAGGGTATCGGCCGGTTCCAGAAAATGGTCGAGGAAAACGGCGCCGAGCTGGTCCTGCACGGACACACGCATCTCGATTCTCTGCATCACATCGAGACCGAGCGCGGAAACATCCCTGTCGTCGGCATTGCCTCAGCAAGCCAGTCGCCCAGGGGCAAGAAGCCGAACGCCGCATTCAACCTGTTCGAGATCACCGGCAAGCCCGGTGAATGGAATCTCGTCCACCGCCGCTACAGTCTTAACGACGACGGTCACACGGTGAGCGAGAATACGAATGCGCCACGCGCCGGCACGCGCACCCCGGTGCCCGCCAGTTAGGTTGAGATCCTAACCGAGCAGCGCGGATATACGGTCCCAGAAGGCTCCGACGAGCGCTGCGGCCCCGACCACGCATCCGATGATGAACCAGGACGCGCCGATCACGAACCCTGTATCCTTCGGCTGCTTGCGTTCAGGAATGGCCGGCGCAGGCTCAATAGGAGCGGTGTGAACCGCCTCCGTTTCCTCAACGGCGCCTTGCCGCGCCGTCGCGCCGTCTTCCCACCCCGGCTCGTTCCGCATGCCTCGCACCGGCTCGAGATCACCCGACAGAATGCGCTCCCGTTCGATCACCCGCTCGGCGACGTAACGGCCGACGGCGTCTGCGGCGCTCTTCACATCGGTGGTTTCCTCAAGAATGATGCGGCCAAGCCTCGTGTCGCGAACCACGCGATAAACGCGCCGGTCCGGTCCCATATGCACATGGGCTACCGCGTCGATCCAGAAGCGCGGCTGCTGGCCGGTGGAGATGCCGAAGTCGAAACGGTCGTCGGCCGGATTGATGTCCTCGATCACCGACGCCAGTTCCTCGGCCAGAAGCTCGAGGCGCGCCCGGTCGGCGTCACGCATGTCGACCACGACGTCGGACCGTTCCGCCGCCGCGATCTTAACCTCGCGCACGATGTCGGTGAGCCGTCTCTCGCTCGACTTTGCGGGAGCGGTCACCCTGTCGGTCGGGCCGCGATTGTCGTTCGTGTTGTCGCTCATGGCGCTCTCCGCTATGTGCCCGTCAGGGCTTCCGGATGGTTAGGAATTTATTAACACGCGGAGGCATGGGTGGCGAGGATCATTTGCCCGGCCGGTTAACGGCGGCATGGACAGTTTCGGCGGGTCAATCCCGCCGGTCGACGGCGGCCCGGAGGAAATCGGCCACATCCCCCGGCCGTTCTTCCGGCAGCATGTGCCCGGCGTCGCTGAGTACGGTCAGCTTGAAATTGTCCGGAAGTTCGCCTGGCCCCGGGCATGGCAGGACGGTGTCGGCGCTGCCCCAAAGCACTGCCACCGGCATCGGCAATTCCGCCATCTGCGTTTTCGGCAGCACGCCCTGCCCCTGCTCGGGTCCATTGGGAAACATCGCCGCATAGGTTTCGGCGAGCGCATCCATTGCCCCCGGCGCCTGCTTGAATTCGGCCGCCGCCTCGAAATAGCCGACGGGAACGTCGAGCCCCGGCCCGGCCATGCGGCGGATGACTGCTTCGAGATCGTCGGGCGTTTCCGCTTTCGAAAATTCGGCCAGCAGCTCGGAATTGATGGCCGGCGCCATGCCGCCGGGCGCGATCAGGCTGAGGGAAAGAACCTTCTCCGGGGCGCGCAGCGCGACGAGCGTCGCCACCGCCCCGCCCATCGAATGGCCGGCAATATGAAACCGCTCGATCCCATCGGCTTCCAACTGTTGCAGGATGGCTTTAGCCATCCGCCCCGCTCCGCCGCGGCCCTCGGAGGCGACGGATTTTCCGTGCCCTGGCAGATCGAAGATGAACAGGGTCACATCGTCCTTGACCAGCGGAAACACCCGGTTCCAGGTCCGCATGTTGCCGCCGAACCCGTGCAGAAGCACCAGAGGAGCATCGCCCCCCTTGCCGATCCGCCGAAAAGCCGGTCCCGCCATCACATCCCTCCCGGAAACAAAAACGCCCGGAGCCAAGCCCCGGGCGCTTGAATTGGATCAGGCGCTCGCCTTGATCTCGAGATAGCGGTTGGCGGCCGATACCACCGCGGCGAGCGAGGCCGCGACGATGTTGGTGTTGATACCGACGCCGAAGACCTTTCCGGCCGGGCTCTCCATTTCCATGTAGCAGATGGCGGCCGCGTTCGAGCCGTGCTGCAGCGAATGCTCGGAATAGTTCGCCACCGTCATTTCGAAACCGAGATAGGTCGAAAGCGCATTGACGAACCCGTCGATCGGGCCGGTGCCGCGACCGTCGATGCGGACCGTCTCGCCATTGTCGGTGATCTCCGCCTCGACATAGCGCACCTGCTTGTTGGCCTTGTCGGTGTGCGAGTGATGCTCGACGAACTGAAGCCGTGCGCCCGGCTGGTCCACATAGCGCTCGATGAACCGCTCGTAGATGGCCTTGGAGGGCATTTCCTTGCCCTCCTCGTCGGTGATGCGCTGGATGTCCTCGCGGAACTCCACCTGCAGGCCACGCGGCAGGTTCAACCCGTAATCCTCGGCGAGGATATAGGCGATGCCGCCCTTGCCCGACTGCGAGTTGATACGGATGATCGCCTCGTATGTGCGGCCCACATCCTGCGGGTCTATCGGCAGGTAGGGAACTTCCCAGACCGGGTGATTGGCGACCTTGATCGCCTTCATGCCCTTGTTGATCGCATCCTGGTGGGAGCCTGAGAAGGCGGTATAGACCAGTTCGCCCACATAAGGATGCCGCTCGGGAATCGTCATCTGGTTGGAATATTCGTAGACGTCCTTGATCCGCTCGATATTGCTGCAGTCGAGTTCAGGATCGACGCCTTGGGTGTACATGTTCAGCGCCAGGGTGACGACGTCGACGTTGCCGGTGCGCTCGCCATTGCCGAACAGCGTGCCTTCCACGCGATCGGCCCCGGCCATCAGGCCCAGTTCGGTCGCCGCGATCCCGGTGCCGCGGTCATTGTGCGGATGCAGTGAGATGATGACGTTTTCGCGGTTGTCGATATTGCGGCACATCCACTCGATCTGGTCGGCGTAGACATTGGGCGTCGCCATCTCCACCGTCGAGGGCAGGTTGATGATCAGCTTGTTGCCGGCGGTCGGCTTCATCTCCTCGATCACGGCGTTGCAGATTTCCAGCGCCACATCCAGCTCGGTGCCGGTAAAGCTCTCCGGAGAATACTGGAAGCGGTAGCCGCCGCCGGCCTTCTCGGCCATGTCGGTAATCATCTTGGCCGCGTCGACGGCGATCTGCTTGATGCCCGCGACATCCTTGCCGAACACCACGCGGCGCTGCAGTTCCGAGGTCGAATTGTAGAAGTGGATGATCGGCTTGATCGAGCCTTCCAGCGATTCGAAGGTGCGCGTGATCAGTTCCGGGCGGCACTGGACCAGCACCTGCAGCGACACGTCGGCGGGCACGTTGCCCTGCTCCACACACCAGCGCGCGAAATCGAAATCCGTCTGCGAGGCCGAGGGAAAACCGATCTCGATTTCCTTGAACCCCATGTCGAGCAGCATCTGGAACATGCGTGCCTTGCGGTCATGGCCCATCGGGTTGACCAGCGACTGGTTGCCGTCGCGCAGGTCCACCGAGCACCAGATCGGCGCCTTGTCTATGGTCCTGGACGGCCATGTCCGGTCGGGAATATCGACCTGCGGATAGGGTCGATACTTTTCGACGGCACCGGGCATGCCGGGAACCGCTGACGTCTTGGGGTTGGAGGTTGCATCCATGATATCTCTCGCTTTCCATCCGGCGCGGCGTTCGAAGCCTGCAAAACCGGATTCCGACTATCTAGTCAAGTTTGGGTGATCTGGCTTGAGAGGAGCTTGCGCTACAGGCGGATCGACCGCCGGTCGCTCCTCAACGAGCCCGGCGATCGCCGCTAAGCGAAAGAAGGAGAAGGCCGCCGAGAAGCGCACGCGAACGCGCCGCGAAAACGGCGGCGTCGATCAGGGCTGCGGTGAAGGCGGTCTTTCTCATGCGCTCCCCATACTCCAGGTCGCGCGGCATGGCAAGCGGGATCGCGTAGCCGCGATCCCCGATGCGTCAGAAGTCGAGGTTCGCCGAATTGGAGACAATCTGGTACTCGACGCCCTCGGGCCGGTAATCGATCCGCGCGTTGCCTTCGAAATGGGCGGCTACGAAACGCTCGATCAGCTTGGTGCCGAACCCCTGCCGTGTCGGCTTGGCGACGATGGGGCCGCCGCTCTCGCTCCAGCGGAAGGAGAATTGCGCATCGCGCAAGGCCCACTGGATATTGATCCTGCCGGTTTCACTCGACAGGGCACCGTACTTGATCGAGTTGGTGAAAAGCTCGTTGAGCGCCAAAGACAGCGACAAGGCCTTTCGGCCCTTGAGCGCGACCACCGGACCGTCGACCGCAATGCGATCGCGCGCGGTCATCCGGCTACCGACGATGCTGTCGACCAGTTCCTTGATGGTCGCCTCCGGATGGTCTTCCGCCGTCAGCATGGCCTGGGCCTCGCCGAGCGATTTCAGCCTGTCCTGAAATACCGACAGGCGTTCGGCCATCGCCTCTTCGCCCCTGAACGTCTGGCCGGCCAGCGCGGAAACCATCGCCACCAGATTGCCCATGCGGTGCCGCAATTCGGCGTTGACCGCCGAGACCTGGCGCTGGACCATCACCGTCTCGGTGGTTTCCATCACCGTATCCATCATCCCGCAGATGCGGCCGGTCTCGTCGTAGATCGGGCTGTAGCAGAAGGTGAAGTAGCAATCTTCCTCGTAGCCGTGCCGATTGATGGTCAACGGAAAGTTCTCGATATAGATCGATTCCCCCGCATAGGCCTTTTCGGCTAACGGACCGATTTCGTTCCAGACTTCCGCCCACACATCCTTGAATGGCCGGGCCATCGGCTCGGGCTTGTTGCCCAGTATCGGAGCGAAGGCATCGTTGTAGATCATCGTCATCGATTTCCCCCAGACGAGCGCCTTGGGGAACTTCGAGGACAACATCATGCTGACGATCGTCTTGAGCGAATCCGGCCAGCCGGAGGGTGGCCCCAGCTCGGTCTTCTCCCAATTGAGGGATCGAATTTTGGCTGCACTGGTGCCGCTTCCATTGAGGAAGGACAGGCCATTCATGGCCATGGCAGAGTACCTCCGTACGCAGTATTGCGTAGCGCGCACCATAGCAGGTCTGGCGCAGGCCACTATAATATTTGACATAACCGGTCGGGAGGAAATGCGGGATGATTACTTGCAGCGGGGGAACCCTCCCCGGTTGCGGGCCGTTAGCTCCAGAGTAATGCAAACCCCAGCGAAGCCGGGAGGTTCAAGCAGATGACCGCAGTCGAAGAAAACGGAAATGCCGCGAATATCGCCACTGACGCGAAGCGCGCCACACTCTATCGCATGGTGATGCCCGAGCATGTCTGCCCCTACGGCCTCAAGGTCAAGGCGCTGCTCGAGCGCAAGGGTTACGAGGTCGAGGACCATTGGCTTGAAACCCGGGAAGAGACGGACGCGTTTCAGAAGAAGCACGATGTCGAAACGACACCGCAGACCTTCATCGACGGCAAGCGCATCGGCGGCTACGACGAGGTGCGCGAGTTTTTCGGTCAGGATGTACTCAAGGAGGGCGACACCACCTACCAGCCCGTCATAGCCATCTTCTCCGTCGCCTTTCTCATGGCCCTCGCCTTCGCTTGGGCTGCGACCGGGTCGTTCGCGACCTTCCGCGTGATCGAATGGTTCATCGCGATCTCCATGACGCTGCTCGGCATCCAGAAGCTGCAGGACATCGAGGGCTTCTCGACGATGTTCCTCAATTACGACCTGCTCGCCCGTCGCAAGGTGGAATACGCCTATGTCTATCCCTTCGCCGAGACCATCGCCGGCGTTCTGATGATCGCCGGCGCACTGACATGGCTGTCTGCACCGCTCGCCCTCTTCGTGGGTACTGTCGGCGCTGTGTCCGTCTTCAAGGCCGTTTACGTCGACAAGCGCGAACTCAAATGCGCATGTGTCGGCGGTTCATCGTCTGTGCCGCTCGGCTTCATATCGCTGACGGAGAACCTGATGATGGTCGCCATGGGTCTGTGGATGGGCGGTCGCTGGCTCGCAGGCCTCTGAGAGCCACCCCCGTACGCCAATGAAAAGGGCTCCCCGATGACCGGGGAGCCCTTTGTGTTTGTCGCTGCCGTTGGCGATTAGCCGGTGGCGCGCTGTGCACCGCCATTGCGCTGGCCGTTACCGCCGCCGGACTTCCGGCGCTTGGAGCGGAACGGACGCTTGCCGTCCGGACGTGCCTGACCTTCCGCCGACGCACCCTCGGCGCGACCGCCTTCGGGACGACCGCCGGGAGCGGCGTTGCGGGGACGACGGCGCTTCTGACCGCCAGCCTTCTGACCACCGGCGCCGCCCTTGCCGGACCAGCCGCGATGGCCGCGACGCTGGTTTTCCTGCGGTGCCTGGTCGACGGGCCCGGTCGCCGTCTCGATACCCTCCGGCGCGTCGAGCACCGGAACGGAGATCTTGATCAGCTTCTCGATGTCGCGCAGCAGCGGACGTTCGTCCGGTGCACAGAATGCGATTGCCAGACCGGCAGCACCCGCACGCGCGGTTCGACCAATGCGGTGCACATAGACTTCCGGGACGTTCGGCAAGTCGTGATTGATGACGAGCGTCACACCCGGAACGTCGATGCCGCGGGCAGCGATGTCTGTCGCGACGAGCACGTGCAGAGAACCGTCCCGGAAACGCGCGAGCGCTTTCTCGCGCTGGCCCTGCGACTTGTTGCCGTGGATGGCCGCTGCTTCGATGCCGCCGGCACCGAGGCGACGGACGAGCTTGTCCGCGCCATGCTTGGTGCGGGCGAAAACGATGACCTTGTCGCCCTCGTGCTCGTTGATCACGGCGGCGAGTGCGGCGGGTTTCGACTTGCTCGAGACGTGCATCACGCCCTGTTCGATACGGTCCGCGGTACGGGCTGCGGGAGTAACCGACACTTCAACCGGATTGTTCAGGTATTTCGCCGACAGCTTCCGGATCTCGTCGGGCATGGTCGCCGAGAAAAGCATCGCCTGACGCTTCGCCGGCAGCTGGGCGAAGACGCGGCGGATTGCCGGCATGAAGCCGATGTCGAGCATCTGGTCGGCTTCATCGAGCACGATGAAGCGGGCTTCGTCGAGCGACACCGCGCCCTGGCGGATCAGGTCTTCGAGACGGCCCGGGGTGGCGATGAGGATTTCAGCGCCGCCCGAAAGGTTCTTGGTCTGGGTGTTGATGGACAGCCCACCGACGGCGAGAACACTGCGCAGCTTGACCCTGCGAGAGAAGTCGCGGATCGACTTGTGGATCTGCGAGGCAAGTTCACGGGTCGGCGACAGGATGAGTGCATGCACCTTTCGCGGCGCAGGCCGGCGGCCGCTGGCAACAATCTTCTCGATCAACGGAAGAGAAAAGGCTGCGGTCTTGCCGGTACCGGTCTGTGCCAGGCCGACCACATCATTGCCTTTCAGTGCAGCGGGAATTGCTGCGAGCTGAATCGGCGTGGGATCGGTAATCGAAAGCGAGGTCAACGCTTCGAGGATCGGCTGGGAGAGACCGAGTTGTTCGAATTTCATGGTAGTCTTTCTGATTGGCGGCCGAAGGCGTGCGCGCCATATCGGCGCGGGCGTCGCATGCGATCCGCAACAACGTTTCACCCGAAGCGCCGAATGCGCGTCGGGGTGTTGGGTTCGGCGCATCGCCGCCGGATGCACGTGAAATCTTCGAGAGGAAACGGGGGAAGTCAGTTCGCGCCGCCAAACCGTCATCGGTCGGATATTATGCGCGAGAGCGGCCGAGTGGCCCCCATCCAGTTGTTGCGCATAAGCCTGACAATCGTGGCAAAGTCAAGGTAATACCGACCGGGCGCCTGAAAAGGGCTACTTGATCAGCACCCCTTCCTCCTTCGCCTTGTGGCTTGGCTCGACGTGAATGGTGACCGCGACCCCCGGCACCGCGCGCTTGATGACGCTCTCCAGGCGGTCGCAGATCTCGTGGCTTTTCTCGACCGTCATCTGTCCGTCGACAACCAGGTGGAACTCGACGAACCGCATCGCGCCCGCAATCCGGGTCTTGATGTCGTGCGCCTCGATCGCTCCGTTGGCATTGGCGGCGATCACGTCGCGGATACGGCCCTCCTCGACCGGATCGATTGCCCGGTCCATCAAGCCGTTGATCGAGGAACTGATCACCTTCCAGCCCTGCCAGAGGACATTGCAGGCCACAATCAGCGCAAGCAACGGATCGAGGATGGGCATATCGAGCGCGAGCGCGAGAATGAGGCCGACGATCACGCCGCCGGAGGTGACGACATCGGAAAGGATATGATGCCCATCGGCCTGAAGCGCGGGCGAGCGGTGCGACCGGCCGACACGGATCAGCAGCCATGCCCACAGACCGTTGATCACCGAGGCGATACCGTTGACGACGAGACCGGCAACCGGCGCCTCGATCCGCTCAGGCGCCAGAATTGCCGGCCAGGCTGCGCGCACGATCATCAGCGCCGCAAGAACGATGAGCACGCCTTCGATGACGGCGGAGAAATACTCGGCCTTCGAGTGGCCGTAGGGATGCCCCTCGTCGGCGGGCTTGTGAGCGTAGGCGATGACGAAGAAGGCGATCAGCGCCGCAATCACATTGACGATGGATTCAAGCCCGTCCGACAGCAGCGCCACCGAGCCGGTGAGATACCAGGCGCCGAGCTTCAGCCCGAGGACGCCGAAGGCCAGCGGAATTGACCAGAAAGCCAACCGCCGGACCGGGTTTGCCCCTTGGGTCACGCCTTAGTCCTCCTGGATCGAGCCGATATAGGCCAGTATGGCCTCGACCTGATCGGGCCTGGCGACGAAATCCGGCATGTCGGGATGGGCGGAAGTGATGTGGCCCGAGGCGAAGGCCTCCTCGAGAGCATCGAGCGGATAGCGTTGCGATAGCGTGCGAAACGGCGGCGCCTGGTCGTGCGGGCTGGCGTCGCGAACCCCGACCGCATGGCATCTGGAACAGTTGAGTTCCACCAGCGCCCGGCCCTCTTCGACGACCGGATCATGCGCGCAGGCCACGCCGGCCGCAAGCAACGCGGCGATGGCCGGCGCGATGCGCAGGCCAGTCATCTTCACGATATCTGCCATTCGACAGGACATCCCGGTCTCTCCGCCTTGTTCAATCTCAGGCGGCGCGCTCCTTCGCGCGCCGCGCCAGGTGCGCCACCACGTTCTCGATCATCCGCATGCCGGCGTCCTGCCCGAGCGTCATGATCGATTCGGGGTGGAATTGCACCGCCGCGATGGGCAGTTTCTCATGCTCGATCGCCATGATCACGCCGTCGTCGGTCTCCGCGGTCACGCGGAATTCCTTCGGCAGCGTCGAATAGTCGGCGAATATGGAATGATAACGGCCGACAGTCACTTCGAGCGGCAGGCCCGAGAAGATCACGCCGTTGCGCGACACCTTGATCCGCGACGGCTTGCCATGCATCGGGATCGCGAGTTGCCTGAGATCGCCGCCGAAGCTTTCGGCAAGCGCCTGCAGACCGAGGCAGACCCCGAACATCGGCAGATCGCGCTTTTTGGCCGCCTTGATCGTGGCGTTACAGTCGAAATCCTTGGGCGAACCCGGTCCCGGCGACAGCACCACGAGATCGGGATCGACCTTATCGTAGATCTCGTCGGCCACCGGCGAGCGCACGGTGGTCACCTCTGCGCCGGTCTGGCGGAAATAGTTCGCCAGCGTATGGACGAAACTGTCCTCGTGGTCGACGAGGAGGATGCGCACGCCCTCGCCAACCTTGGAGGCATCGCGGCCCGAAGCTGCAGCATTGCCGAGCCGCGCATCGCGGATGGCCGACAGCATTGCGGACGCCTTGAGTTCGGTTTCGGCTTCCTCGTCCTCCGGCACGGAATCGAAGAGAAGCGTCGCTCCGGCACGCACTTCCGCCACGCCTTCCTTGATGCGGATGGTGCGAAGCGTCAGGCCGGTGTTCATGTCGCCGTTGAAATTGACCATGCCGATCGCGCCGCCATACCAGGCGCGAGGGCTCTTCTCGTTGTTTTCGAGAAACCGCATGGCCCAGAGCTTCGGCGCGCCGGTCACCGTCACTGCCCAGGTGTGCGACAGGAAAGCGTCGAAGGCGTCCATGCCGTCGCGCAGCCGGCCCTCGATATGGTCGACCGTGTGAATGAGACGGGAATACATCTCGATCTGGCGGCGGCCGATCACCTTCACCGAGCCCGGCTCGCAGACACGGCTCTTGTCGTTGCGGTCGACGTCCGAGCACATGGTGAGCTCGGATTCGTCCTTCTTCGAATTGAGCAGTTTGAGGATCTGTTCGGAATCCGAGATCGCGTCGTCGCCACGCTTGATCGTGCCCGAGATCGGGCAGGTCTCGACCCGCCGGCCGTTGACGCGCACGAACATCTCCGGCGATGCGCCGATGAGATATTCCTGATTGCCGAGATTGATGAAGAAGGAATAGGGCGACGGGTTGATCGTCTTCAGCCGACGCGAGATTTCCGACGGCTTGCTCTCGCAGCGCTCGAAGAAAGTCTGTCCCGGAACCACCTCGAAGAGGTCGCCGCGCTGAAAGCTCTCCTTCGCCTTGCGCACGAGTTCTGCATATTCGCCCGGCTTGTGATCGCCGCGCGGCGGGATCGTGTTCGACGGCTTGAACGGCTCCGGCGCGATCTCGCCCGACTTGCCTTCCGTCGTCACGTCGCCGAGCGCGAAGTCGTAGCGGTCGATCCAGGCCTTGGCCGAATAGTGGTCGACCACCAGGATCTCGTCGGGCAGATAGAGCACCATGTCGCGCTGGTCCTCGGGGCGTTCCAGCTTGAAAGGCACCGGATCGAACTGGAAGGTGAGATCGTAGCCGAAGGCGCCGTAAAGCCCGATATTGCCGTCTTCGGAGGAATGGAACAGATCGGTGATCACGCGCAGCACCGAGAACACGGTCGGCGCCTTGGAGCGCTCCTCCTCGGCAAAAGTCCGGTCCGGTGTCGCAACCGCAATCTCGACGAGATCCGGGACAGCGGAGGTGACGGAAAACTCCGAATGTCCATCGAGGCTCGGCGAGATCATCGCGATCAGCGCCCTGCCCCGTTCGTTATAGGCTTCGATGCGAACGGTGCGGTCGCGCGAGACGACGCCCAGCGGCGGGTCGACGATCGCGGTATCCCAGCGGGTGTAGCGGCCCGGATATTCGTAGTTCGAGGAAAACACCGCGCCGCGACGGGAATCGAGCCTGTCGATATAGCTCGAGATCGCCTCCCCGTAGGCCGTGGGCCTGCGCCGTCGCGTAACCCTTATACCGCCGCGCGTGGTATAGCCTTCGCCGCCGTCCGCCAGTTCAACCGTAACCATGTCACCCTCCGTTTCGTCCGTCAGGCCGGTTTCCAGATGGCCGAAACAAAAAAGCCGCCTGGACCTTTCCGGGCGGCTCGTTGATCATGCACACATGCGTGGTCAGCACCGCCTTTAGCGGGTCCACCACCAGTTGATGTTCAGTGCGCGATTTTCCATGGCGTTCTCATAGCGAAAGCGGCGCGCCCACGCAAGATGGATTGAGAGGCCGGGCCCCTCAGCCCAGTGTCAGGGCCACCAGCGTGACGAGCATGAGAGCGGCGGCTGCGACGAAGAAGGTAATCAGACCGGCGAAGCCGAAGATCGCCGTCGAGGCGACGGCGGCAGCGACGACCGCTGCAAAAAACAGCGATACCTGACGTACGCCTGCGGCATAGTCGGCGTCGTCCTCGGGAAGGTCGTGGTCGGTGGAAAGTACCAGATCGGTCATGGCGGGATCTCCTTGGTTTCCCGACGAGATAGGATACCTCACCCGCTTGTGCACCGTGGCAAAAACGCGCGCCAGAAATTGCGGGCGAAGGGTGGCTGGAGCCAGCTCAGGCAATAGTGGAGCGCATTTATCCACTTTTTGTTGACTCAAAGGCTCATGTTTTTTATGTGGCAATACCGTGACGCGCGGACAGCGCATCAGACACTTCTTTAGCCAGCCCTCTGGACGGACCCATCCGCCCGACAGCCAGCCGATCTCGTTCAGCATCGAGGAAGTGCAAGGCAAGCAAGCCTTTCGCGCTTCCCTCAGGGGGTTTTATTCATGTTCCTATCGTCAAACTGGCGCGCGATCCTTGCCGGCAGCAGTACATTGGCGCTTATCGCAATGCTTCCCGCCACCGCTTCCGCTCAGGACGGGACCACGCGGACCACGACGCTCGAGACGATCAGCGTAACCGGCGAGGGTGAGGCCGCGGAAACCTCGCCGCTCACCAAGACCACCGATCGCGAAACCCTCGAAGATCGCCAGGTGGTCAGCTTCGAGGATTTCGCGCGCCGCGTCGACGCGGGCGTCAATTTCAATTCATCCAACAACAGCATCAACATGCGCGGCCTGGGCGACAATCGCGTCCTTACCCTTGTCGACGGCATCCGCCAGCCTTGGCTCACAGACCCGCGCGACGACGCCAAGGGCGGTGTCAACGCCTTCGATTTCGACAGCATCTCCGCGCTCGATATCACCAAGGGCGCCGACTCGCGCGGCCTTCCCGTGTACTTCTGCACGCGGGGCTCGGGCCACTGCGAGAGCATGAACGCGGAGCTGAC
>PAPH01000082.1 GCA_002709005.1 Hyphomicrobiales bacterium
CTGCAGATCCTCACCCTCGCTCTCGTCGCGCTGTTCCCGGCCCTATCGACCTGGCTGCCTTCGAAAATCGTCGGTTTCTGATAGTCTGATCAACAACCTTAAGAAGAGAGTCCCATGAACGATTCCATTTTCACAGGCTGCATCCCGGCCCTCATGACGCCATGCAAGGCCGACCGTAGCCCGGACTTCGATTCGCTGGTCCGCAAGGGCAAGGAACTGATCGAAGCCGGGATGTCCGCCGTCGTTTATTGCGGATCGATGGGCGACTGGCCTCTGCTGACGGACGCGCAGCGCATGGAAGGCGTCTCGCGTCTCACGGCAGCCGGCGTGCCGGGGATCGTCGGTACCGGCGCGGTCAACACGGCCTCCGCTGTCGCTCATGCGGCGCACGCCGCCAGGGTCGGTGCCAAGGGGTTGATGGTTATTCCGCGCGTTCTTTCCCGCGGTGCGTCGCCTGCCGCCCAGAAGGCGCACTTCAAGGCAATCCTCTCGGCCGCCCCCGATATCCCCGCCGTCATCTACAACAGCCCCTATTACGGTTTCGCGACCCGTGCCGATCTCTTCTTCGCGCTGCGTGAAGAGCATCCGAACCTTATCGGCTTCAAGGAATTCGGCGGAGCTGCCGATTTGCGTTATGCCGCCGAGAACATCACCTCGCGCGATGACAGCGTCACCCTGATGGTCGGTGTCGATACCAACGTCTTCCACGGCTACGTCAATTGCGGCGCCGGCGGCGCGATCACCGGCATCGGAAACGCGCTCCCCAAGGAAGTGCTTCACCTCGTCTCGCTGTGCGAAAAGGCGGCCAGGGGCGACGTCAAGGCGCGCGCCCGGGCGCTCGAACTCGAGAGCGCTCTCGGCGTTCTCTCCTCCTTCGACGAAGGTCCGGACCTCGTGCTCTTCTACAAGCATCTGCTCGTCCTCAACGGCGAGCCGGAATACATGCTCCACTTCAACGAGACCGATGCGCTCGACGATTCCCAGCGCAACTATCTCGAGGCACAGTACACCCTCTTTAAGTCCTGGTACGCGAACTGGTCGGCCGATCTCGACTGATCGCGAACCGGTATCAATTCTTGGAGATGGCGGCGGAGCATGGTTCCGCCGCCGTTTTCGTTTGAGCTTCTGCCTCGATTGTCCCACAGTCCCCGGCGATTGATTACCGCGCAATTTGATGAGTCCCGAGGAAGCCGCCCGTGACAGATGCCATCGCGATCGTCGCCGGCCGGGCGACGGGCCCGGTCCTCGCCAGCACCGAGCCGCTGAGCTTCTGGGGCGGTGTCGAGCCCGCGAACGGCCGGGTGATCGACGCTTCCCATCCGCTCAAGGGAAGAAGCGTCTCCGGTGCGATCCTGATGCTGCCGCTCAGCCGCGGCTCCTGCTCGGGATCGGGCGTTCTGCTCGATCTCGTCATCGGCGGCCGGGGGCCGGCGGCGATCATCTTTTCGGAGCCGGAGGACGTCCTCACGCTGGGCGCCCTGGTTGCGCGCGAGATGTTCGCCAAATCCCTGCCGGTCCTGCGGGTTTCGCGGGAGGTTTTCGGCGAACTCTGCGCTGCGGATGAACTGACCATCGAGGAGGACCGGATCGTCGTTGGGGGCAGGGAGTATCCCGTCGCGCCCGCGCCGGCTGGCCAGCTCGATCTCACCGACGATGAATGCGCCATGCGTGATGGTGGAAACGGAGAAGCGACCGCCATCGCCATGCGGGTGATCTGCGCCATGGCCGCGCAGCAGGGGGCGACCTCGCTTGTTCCCATCACCCAGGCCCATATCGACGGCTGCATCTACGCCAGCCCCGCCAACCTGACATTCGCCGAACGCATGGTCGAGCTCGGGGCGAGGGTCTCGGTGCCCACGACGATGAACGCGATATCCGTCGATCGGGAAAACTGGCGCGGGCAGGGGATGGACCCGGATTTCGGCAACCCGGCCGAGCGGCTAGCCGACGCCTATGTCGGAATGGGCTGCGCGCCGACATTCACCTGCGCGCCCTATCTCCTGGAAAGCGCGCCGCATCAGGCCGAGGCGATCGCCTGGGCCGAATCCAATGCGGTGGTCTTCGCCAATTCCATCCTCGGCGCGCGCACCGCCAAACATCCGGATTTTCTCGATCTCTGTATCGCCGTCACGGGACGCGCGCCATGTGCCGGCGTCTATCTCGACGATCACCGCAGACCGGCCGTCATCCTCGAAATCGACGGCCCTGAAGTGCCTGGCGACGCCTTCTGGCCGCTCGTCGGCTATGTGGCTGGAGCCCGCGCGACGGATGGCATTCCGCTGTTGAGGGGACTTGCGGACGCAGGGCCGCGCCCGGACGATCTCAAGGCGCTATGCGCCGCCTTCGGCACCATGTCGGCGGCGCCGATGCTGCATGTCGAGGGCGTGACGCCGGAGGCTGACCTCGAGCCTTTGCCCGATGCGCCCACGATCCATATCTCGCGCGCCGAGCTGCGCGAGACCTGGAAACGGCTCAATGACGGGCCCGAAGAGGTCGACCTGATCGCCATCGGCAGCCCGCATGCCTCGCTGGAGGAGTTGCGGATTCTGCGCGATGCATTGGGCGGCGGGACGATCCGTGTACCGATCATCGCCACCGCCGGGCGGCGCATCATCTCGGAAGCCGGGGGCGATGGCATTCTCGATGACTTGCGAAAGTCGGGCGTCCGCGTTTTCCCCGATATCTGCTGGTGCTCGATCCGCGAACCGGTCTTTCCGCGCGAAACCAGCGTGGTGCTGACCAATTCGGGCAAATACGCCCATTACGGCCCCGGCCTCTCGGGCCGCCAGGTCCGCCTTGCAGGCATGCACGATTGCATCGGGGCAGCGCTGACCGGATCGGCACCGCCCCGGATTCCTGACTGGCTCGCCTGACCCTGTCAGCAGATGTGGGGATTGCCGCTTCGGTCGGCGGCGTAGAGTTCCAGAGCGCCGCCAGTGTTCGGCGGCGGGGCGGTTACGCAGGCGAAATGGCGATGACATTCGCGCGGATGCACTAGTGATAGGAGATTGGGGAGGGTGATGGGGCCGGCGTTCCCTGGCAACGGATCTCGAGAGGGGCCTGTTGCGCCAGTTCCGAAAGATAGGCCTGCTCCGCCGGGTAGTCATGGGGCCCCACATGGCGTTGTCCGATTCCCGACAGCGAGTCGCTCTGGAAGCCGTCGAACCCGAAGAGCGACACGCTGGACGGATTGCAAAGGAGGGTGGCCGCCGTGACCATCATCCCGCTGGAAGGCCTGCTGCCGAGCCGCTGTGACAGGTCTTCATACAGGGGTTTGGGGAAAACCGTTCCCATGTGTCGCGCTTTCAGAAGCCAGAGCGGAAACTCCCGCCGTTTCGGGGTGAGCCACAGGAGCAGCCTGCTTTTCTTCTGGCGAAAATTTCCGCGGGAAACCCAGATGCTGCTGGCGAGGACCGTCGTCCGTGTCCCGCTGGTTTCAGGGGAGATGATCGGCCCGCGGTTCAAGCGTATCACGACATCATGCGCATCGATTTCTGCGCCATATGTGCTTGCGCAGATCGACGAAGCGTTTCCCACAATGGCGACGGCTTTCCCCTCGACCAGATCGTTCAGTGGCGCCAGTCCGCGGAACCCTATCAGCCGCGCGGCAACGGCTCTTGCGGGCAGCAGAAGGCGCGCCTTCATTTTCTCTCGCCGCCTGCGTCTTTCGTGAACGGCTGTGAGCCTGGCGAGGGCGGTTGGGTGGGGCCGCCAGGTTATCGCGCCGAGGGCAGAGGCCTGCCGCGTCTGCACCGTCTGCGTCGACGGAAAGTGCCGCCGTATTTCCTCAAGCCACCAGTCGGCGCTTTCAATCGTGCAGTGAGCATTGCTTCCATCAGGCAGCAACGCGTCCGCGAAGGTCAGGGAGATGACGAAGAGAACGTGATCGGAGAGTGTCGCGAGATATCCGAGGACGGAATTCAGATCCGCCTTCGGGATATGCTCCATCACATCGGTGCATAAAACCAGGTCGAACAGACCGTCCGGCGGGGCGGAATATTCTTCGACATAGGGGTCGTAGAGCGTGACGTCGTAACCCAGCGTCCTCAGTCGTTTTCCCAAAGCGCCTTTTCCGCATCCGAAATCCAGAATGCGCTTCGCTTTGAGATCGGAAAGAAACGGCTCCACATAATCCAGCAATCGCTCCCCGGTCTTTCCGTATCCCGGATTGAGCGTGTGCAGTTTTTTGTATGCTTCCACTGCCATGGCGAAGACAACAATCTTGCCGGAGGTCTATGTTGATCCCAGAATTATATGATCGATAGTGAATGTTAGCGCGAAAGGCGAAGGGGGTCAATGCCGGCAACGGTGAGTTGAGGTGGCGTCGACGATCCAGACTGGCGAGTTCCATGAAACGCAGCAATGGATCTCGCCCTGGAATGATGGCTCCATAAAAAAATGGGGCCGGATCACGCCAGCCCCATTCGGTCTTCGGGTGAACCCGCTCAGCCGATGCGGATCGACTTGATATTGACGAATTCCTTCAGGCCTTCCGGTCCATGTTCACGACCGTAGCCGGAGGTCTTCACCCCGCCGAAGGGCATGGTGGGGTAGGCGACGTCGAACGAGTTGATGAATACCATACCGGTATCGAACCATGTCGCCGCCAGCTTGCGGGCCTTTTCGATGTCCTTGCTGAAGATGCCGCCGCCGAGACCGTAGCGGCTGTCATTGGCGATCCGCATGGCGTCCTCGTCGTCCTTCGCGCGGATGATCGAGGCGGCCGGGCCGAACATCTCGTCGTCATAGGCCGGCTGGCCCGGTTCGACGTCGGCCAGCACGGTCGCCGGATAGAACCAGCCGGTGTTCGCCGGGATCTCGCCGCCGACGACGAGGCGAGCACCCTTGCCGATGCTGTCCTCGACCTGCTTGTGCAACTCGTCGCGCTGCTTCTTCGTCACCATCGGGCCGAGCTGCGTGGTGTCATCGGACGGATCGCCCATGCGGATCGCGCCGAATTTCTCCGCATAGGCAGTGACAAAGGCATCGTAGTTCTTCTCGGTCACGATGAAGCGCTTGGCGTTCACGCAGGTCTGGCCGTTATTGTAGAGCCGGCCCTGCACGCATGTCTCGACGGCGAGTTCGAGGTCGGCGTCGTCGAGCACCAGATAGGCGTCATTGGACCCGAGTTCGAGCACCGTCTTCTTGACCAGTTCGGCGGCCTTTGCAGCCACCGCGCGCCCCGCCTTGTCGCTGCCGGTCAGCGTCACGCCGCGCACCCGCTCGTCCTCGATGATTTTGTTCGACTGGTCGTGCGAGATCAGCAAAACGCCGAAGAGACCCTTCGGCAGACCGGCGCGTTCATAGAGGTCACGCAGGAAAAGGCCGCTGCCGGTGCAGGCCTCGGCGTGTTTGAGCAGCACACCGTTGCCTGCCATAAGGCTGGCGATCGAATAGCGAACCGCCTGATAGGCCGGAAAATTCCAGGGCTGGATGCCGTAGACCACACCGATCGGCGAATGTGTGACATATCCCTTTCCGTTAGCCACGTCGCGCTCATCGTCGGCGAGAGCGTCCGGGCCGATCTTGGCGGTGTAGTCGCAGATGGCGGCGCACAGATCGACCTCGTCGCGGCTGTCCTTGAGCAGCTTGCCGACCTCGTCGGTCATCAGCTTGGCGAACTCCTCCTTGGAATTGCGCAGCTCCTCGCCGATCGCTGCGATGACCTTGGCGCGGTCCGCAAGGCTCTTCATGCGCCAGTCAAGAAACGCCGTATGACTGGCTTCGACGACGGCCATGGCATCCGCGTCGGACATGTGCGGATAGAATTTAATTTTTTCCTCGGTGAGCGGATTGATGGTCTGAAGCGATGATTGGGACATGGGAGCCCTCCTGTTGGACAGTTTTTTCGTTGGGCTGACGGTTCAGCCGTTGGCGGAGCGGTGTTTCGAAAGCGTCTTCTCGACGCCGGCGAGGGCGCCGAGCACCTCGTCGCGCCAGCCTTCGGGCGGCAGTTTGCGAATGGATGAATGGGCCGCGCAGACGATCGGCGTGCCGGCCCAGCGGTCGGCCAGATCACGCGCCCATGCTGCATAGTCGTCGGCGGCACCCGGGCGCTTTTGCAGCGCCTTGCCCAGCGCCGGATGAAACTTCAGCTTCGATTGCGGCAGGAATCTCCCCAGGATGCCGGGAAAAGCGAGAACGTTGATCGTGTCATCCACATGGACGATACCGCTTTCCTTGTGGCGCACGAGAACCGAAGCCACATGAACATGCTCGTCCGTGGAGATGAAATCGACGCCGGCCGGCACGGAGAAATCGAGATCGTCGCTAAACTCGGCCTGCGTGGCCTCGTCCTCGATCACACCCGTCTCCCACGGCAGGTCGGGCGCCTGTTTGCGGTGGCGGCTGGTGCCGATCAGCCGCGCATGTGGCAGTACCTTATGAATGGCGACGCAATGGAGCGTGTGGAACGGGTGAACGTTGATGACGGCCTCGATAGCCCGCCCGCCATCGGTGAGCGCGAAAAGCGCCTCGCGGTCCTCGGTGCCGATATCGTAGCTGTCGAGTAATACAAACCTGCCGTTCGTTCCGCGCACCAGCGACATGTGGGTGCCGAGATTGATCACTCCGGCGATCTTGAAGTCGCCGCGAAATGTCCAGAAATTGTTGGCGAGCTGCCTCATCGTACCGTGCTCTCCCGGGGGAATGACGCCGAAGCGCGGCTGTGCGCTGCTCCGTAGTCGGCAAATGGATGGGTGGCGGAAATGTTCCTGCTGCAATAGGAAATCGGATGAGGTGCCCGTCTCTGAAGCGCTGTTGCGTGTGGGCGGTGACCGCGCCTTGCGACCAAGTCCGAATTCAGGCCGAAGGGATCATCCGAAGTGAAAATCGCCATATTGAACCTGACGCTTCCCTTCGAGGACACCGGTGCGTTTGCAACGACCGGCGAGGAGATCGAGAACTGGATCTCACCCGCCTTGCCGGAGGCGGAGATTTCCGTCCTGGATATTGCCCATGGCGAACCGTTCCCGGCGCCCGCCGATTACGATGGCTACATCGTCAGCGGTTCGGAAAGGGGCGTCTATGACGAGGTCGAATGGATGGAGCCCCTGCGTCGCTTTCTCCTCGATTGCAGGGAGGCGGGCGCGCCGATGGTCGGCATCTGCTTCGGCCACCAGATGATGGCGCACACTTTCGGTGGTTGTGCCGAAAAGGCATCGGTTGGGACGATGGTCGGAGCCAGACGGTTCACGGTCGATGGTATCGCGCGCGCTGCCCATGTCTGGCATCAGGACCAGGTTGTTGTCGTCCCGCCGGGCGCACGTGTAACCGGCTCTGCCGACTATTGCCCCGTCGGCATGCTCGACTATGATTTTCCGGCATTCTCGATGCAGTTCCACCCGGAATTTTCGCGCGAGTACATGAGCCGGGGCATCGAACTCCTTCTGGGCAGGGCAATCGAGCCCGATCTGGCGGATCAGGCACTGCAAAGCATGGCCAGCGTGGACGTGGCGGCCGATCTGATGGCGGAACGTGCGGCCGCCACATTGAGAAGCGCGCGGCGCCGACCTTGAACCGCCAAACAGGCGGTCTTTGAAGAACCCTGGCCGCAGTGCGTTTTGTCGCGCTCTGAATGCATCGGGAACTCCGGCGTCGCTTGCGCGTTAGGCTCGTATGATGGAGATTCGCAAGAACCTGCTCACCAAGCCGATTCACCGCTGGGCCAAGACGGCCTTGCCCAGCCTGTCAAAGACAGAAGCGGAAGCGCTCAATGCCGGCGAAGTCTGGTGGGAGGCGGATCTGTTTTCCGGCAATCCCGACTACGCGAAGCTGCATGCGGTCAAGGCTCCCGTCCTGACAGCCGAAGAGCAGGCGTTTCTGGATGGGCCCTGCGCCCAACTCTGCGAGATGATCGACGACTGGAAGATCAATCAGCAGGATGCCGATCTGCCGCCGGAGGTCTGGGACTTCCTGCGGGAAAAGCGCTTCTTCGGCATGATCATCGACAAGAAGCACGGCGGGCTTGGCTTCTCGGCTTTCGCCCACTCCGAGGTCGTGCGCTTCATTTCCACTCGCTCCGTCGCCGCCGCAGTGACGGTGATGGTTCCCAATTCGCTCGGACCGGGCGAACTGATCCACCAGTTCGGCACCGTCGAGCAGAAGGAATACTGGCTGCCACGGCTTGCCGACGGTACAGAACTCCCCGCCTTCGGCCTGACCAGCAACGAAGCTGGCTCCGATGCATCGGCCATGGTCGATGAGGGCGTTGTCGAAAGAGGCATGTGGAACGGAGAGGAAGTGCTTGGCATCCGCCTCAACTGGGCCAAGCGCTACATCACGCTCTCGCCGGTCTGCACGGTTCTCGGTCTCGCCTTCAAGCTTCGCGACCCGGGCAACCATCTCGGCAAGGGCGAGGACGTCGGCATTACCTGCGCGCTGGTTCCCACCGACCTCGAAGGGGTGGAAACCGGCCGCCGCCATATTCCCTCCACCACCATGTTCATGAACGGTCCGACCACCGGCAAGGATGTGTTCGTGCCCATCGATCACATCATCGGCGGGCCGGATTACGCCGGTCGCGGCTGGATGATGCTGATGAGCGCGCTTGCCGCCGGCCGCGGTATCTCGCTGCCCTCGATGGGCACGGCGGCAATCGCCATGTCCGCTCATACCACCGGTGCCTATGCCCGCATTCGCCAGCAGTTCAACCTGCCGATCGGCAAGTTTGGCGGGGTTCAGATCCCGATGGCGCGCATGGCGGTGGATTCGTATGTGATGGATGCGGCCCGCCGGCTCACCTGCGCCGGCCTCGACGAGGGGCGGGCGCTCTCCGTCATTTCCGCGATCATGAAGGCGCACGCCACGCTTCGCATGCGCGAGGCCTGCAACGATGCGATGGACGTCCATTCCGGCAAGGCGGTTATCGACGGTCCGTCGAACTATCTTCTGCCGCTTTACCGCGCGGTGCCTATCGGCATTACGGTGGAAGGCGCCAACATCGTCACCCGCGCGCTGATCATCTTCGGTCAGGGCTCGATCCGCGCCCATCCCCATCTTCTTGACGAGATGCAGGCGCTGTCGATGGAGGACGACGAGCAAAGCCTCGAGGCCTTCGACAAATCCTTCTGGGCCCATGTCGGCCACAGCATCAAGACCGCCGGCCGCGCCTTCATCCGCGCCTGGACAGGCAGCCTCGTGTCGCCAGCCCCGAACGGCTCGGCGCCGGTCGCCCATATCTACCGCGAACTTGCCCGCTGGTCGGCATCTTACGCGCTGGTCGCCGATCTCGCCTTCCTGACCTTCGGCGGCGAGCTCAAGCGCCGCGAGATGATCTCGATCCGCATGGGCGACATCCTTTCGGAAATGTACCTCCTCTCCGCCGCGCTCAAGCGCTGGGAAGACGAGGGACAGCAGAAAGCCGATCTGCCGATCCTCGAATATGCGGCGACGCGCTCATTCAACACGATCAGGCGTCTCCTAAACGAGGTGCTCGAGAACACCCCGTCGGTTTTCGCCCGCGCTGTGGCGCGTTTCGTCACGCTGCCTGGCGGCGGCACGACCGGTCCGAGCGACGAACTGATCGCCGAATGCGCCGATCTGATCTACGAACCGTCGGCGACCCGCGACCGCATAACGGGTCACTTGGGTACGGCGGGGCAGCGCCCCGGTGTGACCAAGCTCAACGAGGCCTATGCGGCCGTCGTCGCACTCGATCCGCTGATGAAGAAGCTGCGCAGGGCGAGACAGTCGCCTGATGAAGCGCTCGCGGCCGGTGCCATCACCGACGAGGAGCGCGGCAAGATCGCCGATATGGAGAAGCTCGTGACTGAGGTCACCGCCGTCGACGACTTCACGCCGGAGGAACTGTCGCGCTACTATCAAGGCTTCCGGCCCGAGGAAGCTTCGAGGATCGCTGCAGAATGAGCCGCCCAGTCTATCTCGTCGATGGTGCCCGCACGCCGTTCCTCAAGGCGCGCGGCAAACCCGGCCCCTTCACCCCTGTCGATCTCTCGGTTCAGTGCGGACGGCCTTTGTTGGCCCGCCAGAACTTCGATCCGCAGCAACTCGACCTCGTCATCCTCGGCTGCGTCAACGTCGTCGCCGACGAGATGAACCCGGCCCGCGTCGCGGCGCTGCGCCTCGGGCTCGGCGAAGACATGGTCGCTTTCACGGTGCAGATCAATTGCGGCTCCGGCATGCAGTCGATCGATACCGCCTACCGCTACATCCGCGACGGCAGCCACGACATGATCCTCGCGGGCGGCGCGGAATCGCTCAGCCACGCGCCGCTGGTCCTGCGCCAGAGCGCGTCGGAATGGTTCGGCAAGCTCGCCATGGCCAAGGGGCCCTTGGATCAGGCCAAGGCGATGGCCGGCCTCAAGCCCGAATTCTTCAAGCCGGTCATTGGCCTCGAACGCGGTCTGACCGACCCGGTGACGGACCTCGGCATGGGCCAGACCGCCGAAATCCTCGCCCACCGCTTCGATATTTCCCGCACCATGGCCGACACCTACGCGATGGAAAGCCATCACCGGCTCGCCAAGGCGCAAAAGGAAGGCTGGCTCGACAACGAGGTGGTCCCCGCCTTTGACCGCGACGGCACTGTCTACGAGGCCGATGACGGCGTGCGCCCTGACAGCGATCTTGCGGGGCTCGCCAAGCCCAAGCCGGCCTTCGAACGTCCCTACGGCAAGGTGACCGCAGGCAATTCGAGCCAGATCACGGACGGTGCGTCCTGGGTGATCCTTGCCTCCGAAGAGGCCGTCGAGGAACATGGCCTCAAGCCCATCGCGCGTATCGTCGACAGCGAGTGGGCCGCGCTTGACCCCTCCGTCATGGGTCTGGGTCCGGTCTTGAGCTCGACGCCGCTCGCCAGGCGCAATGAGCTTGAACTGAACACGATCGACCTGTGGGAACTCAACGAGGCCTTCGCCGCCCAGGTGCTGTCGTGCTTGGCGGCCTGGGATGATCCGGGCTTCTGCCGTGAGGTGCTGGGGCTCGAGGATGCCTTCGGACGAATCGATCGCGACAAGCTCAACATCGATGGCGGCGCGATCTCGCTCGGTCATCCGGTCGGCACCAGCGGCAATCGCATCGTTCTGCACCTTGCCAATGCGCTGAGACGTACCGGCGGGAAATACGGCATCGCCACCGAATGCATCGGCGGCGGGCTCGGCGGTGCCATGCTCCTGGAGGCAATCCAATGAGCAAGCCTGTTCTCTCCTATCTTGGTGAAACGAAACTCGCCCTCGGCCCGGCCGGGAGCGCCGAAGGCCATCCCTGGCGCAAGGCGGAGGCCGACGGCGTCGTCTGGCTGGTTCTCGATTGCGCCGATACTTCCACCAACACCATTTCCGCGGCTGTGCTCGAAGGGCTCAACGCAGAAGTCGAAGCGCTCGAGAAATCTCCGCCCAGGGCCGTCGTCATCCGTTCGGCAAAGAAGAACGGCTTTGCCGCCGGTGCCGATATCAACGGCTTCCGCGAGATGACAGGCGACGGCACGGTCGACATGCTCAAACAGGGTGCCGAGGTACTCGACCGCTTCGAGAAACTGCCGTGCCCGACCATTGCGGTCGTCCACGGCATGGCGCTCGGCGCCGGCTTCGAGATCGCGCTCGCTTGCGATTACCGCATCGCCGTCGATGGCGCGAAGTTCGGCTTCCCGGAGGTCAATCTCGGTCTCCATCCGGGGCTCGGCGGCACCTACCGGCTGCCGGCGCTCATCGATCCCCTCGAAGCCATGACGATGATGCTGACCGGCAAGACGGCGTACACGAAGAAAGCGAAATCGCTCGGTATCGCCGATCTCCTGGTCGAAGAGCGCCATGTGGAAGCCGCTCTTGCCGCAATAGTCGCCGGCGAGGTCGAACGCCAGAAGCCGGGTCTGAAGGCCAAGGCTTTTCAGCTCGATGCCGCGCGCGGGTTCGTCGCCAATCGCATGCGCTCCGAGACCGCCAGGAAGGCGAAGAGGGAACACTATCCCGCGCCGTATGCCCTGATCGACATCTGGGAAAAGCATGGCGACAATCGCAAGGAAATGCAGAAGGCGGAAATCGAGAGTTTCGCCGAACTGCTGAAAACCGATACCTCGCAGAATCTCCAGCGGGTCTTCTTCCTCCAGCAGGGCTTGAAGAACGCTGCGCGCGGTGAGGACGGGATTGACCATGTCCATGTCATCGGTGCCGGCGAGATGGGCGCGGAGATCGCCGCATGGTCGGCGATCTGCGGCAAGCGGGTCACACTCGGCGACATCAATCTCAAGCCGCTCGGCAAGGCGGTGAAGACCGCCGCGAAGATCTGCAAGGACAAGCATCTTTCGAGCATCGAGACCCGAGACGTGCTCGACCGGCTGATCCCCGACCCGAAGGGCTATGGTCTCGCGAAAGCCGATCTGGTGATCGAGGCCGCGACAGAGAACCCGGAGCTCAAGGAAAAGATCTATGCCGACGCCGAAGGGCGGATGAAGGCGGATGCCATCCTCGCGACCAACACCTCCAGCCTGCGGTTGTCGGAGCTGAGTTCGAAACTGAAGAACCCCAACCGTTTCGCCGGCCTTCACTTCTTCAATCCGGTGTCCAGGATGCAGCTTGTCGAGGTGGTCCGCCAGGACGGGACCGACGAGAATGTGCTCAACCGGCTGATGGCCTTCTGCGGCGAGATCTCGCGTCTTCCCGTGCCCGTCTCCGACTATCCCGGCTTCCTCGTCAACCGCGCGCTGACGCCCTACCTCATGGAGGCGATGGTGCTGATGGAGGAAGGCGTCGACAAGGAGGTCATCGACAAGGCGGCCATCGATTTCGGCATGCCGATGGGCCCAGTCGCACTCGCCGACCAGGTTGGACTCGATATCTGCCTCCATGTCGCCGAAAGCCTGAAATCCTCGCTCGACAAGCCGATGCCTGAGATCAACGAGAAGCTGAGGAAGAAGGTCGAGGCGGGCAACATAGGCAAGAAATCCGGCAAGGGTTTCTACGACTGGTCGGACGGAACGCCCAGGCCCGATACGGACAAATCCGGGCCCGACGACCTGACCGACCGGCTGATCCTGCCAATGCTGGACGGCTGCGTGGAATGCCTGCGAAAGGGCGTCGCCCGGAACGCCGACGAAGTGGACGGAGCGATGATCTTTGCGACCGGTTTCGCACCCTTCCGCGGCGGGCCGATGCATTACGCCAGGACACGCGGTACCGAAGATGTTCGCAACCGCCTGATGGAACTGGCGGAACGCCACGGAAACCGGTTCGAACCGGATCCGGGCTGGGCTGACCTCTGATCTTGTCATGAAGAGACTGAAAGATCCCGATGCCGTTGCGCGCCAGATCGTGGCGGAGACGGGGGGCGACATCCGGCTTGCACTGCCGTTGGGACTCGGCAAGCCAGTCACGCTCGTCAACGCCCTTGTCCGGCTTGCCTGTGACGACCCGGCGATCAAACTTGCGATCTTCACCGCGCTGACTCTGGAAGCGCCGGGCAGCGACAACGACATGCAGGCCCGCTTTCTCGACCCCGCGCGGGATCGGCTTTTCGGTGCCTATCCGAAACTTCTCTACGCCGAGTTGATCCGCGAGGGCACGCTGCCCGACAATATCGAGGTCTCGGAATTCTTCCTGCTTGCCGGGCGCTGGCTCGGGGTGGACAGCGTCCAGCAGAATTTCCTCTCGGCCAACTACACGCATGCGCGCGACGTATTGATCTCCCGCCGCCCAAACGTGCTCGTGCAACTGGTTGCCGAGGGGGAGGGCGGGTTCAGCCTGTCCTCCAACACCGACATTTCGGCCGATCTTTTCCGGTTCCGTCGCGAGGGGAAGCTCGATTTTCAGGCCTTCGCCGAGACCAGCCGGGACATGCCGTTTTTGACGGGCCCGGGCGCAGTGGTCCCGAAGGATGAGTTTCACACTGTCCTCGATCCCGAAGAGCCGTTCGAGCTCTTCTCCGCCGTGAAGCGCCCGGTGAACCTGACGGCGCATGCCATTGGTCTTCACGTTTCGCGGCTGGTGGAAGATGGCGGGACGCTGCAGATCGGCATCGGCGCGATCGGCGATTCTGTCGCCCATGCGCTTCTGCTCCGCCACCACGGCAAGATCGGCGCCATCCAGACCGACTGTCCCTTCCCGGTGCCGCAAGGCCACGCGGGTAGGTTCGAGACGGGACTTCACGGCGTGACCGAAATGCTGGTCGGCGGGCTTCTCAAACTGTTCCAGGAAGGCGTGGTCAAGCGGGAGTTTGAGGGCAGGGCGATCTATGCCGGCTTCTTCGTCGAAACCCGCGACTTTTACCGGACGCTGCGCGAGATGCCCGAAAGCGAGCGCGAGAAAATCGCCATGGTGCCTGTGAGCTTCACCAATGCGCTTTATGGCGACGAGGAGAAGAAGCGTGCGGCGCGTGTGAAGGCCCGCTTCGTCAACGGCGCGATGAAGGTCTCGCTGCTCGGCGACATCATGTCTGATGCGATCGCGGATGGCCGGGTCGTGAGCGGAGTCGGGGGGCAGTTCAACTTTGTCGAGCAGGCCATGGCGCTCGAGGACGGCCGCTCGATCATTACGCTTCCGGCCACCCGCCGGTCCGGCGGCGAACTCAAGTCCAATATCGCCTGGGAGATCGAAAGCACCACCGTGCCGCGCCACTTGCGGGATATCGTGGTCACCGAATACGGCATCGCCGATCTGTGGGGCAAATCGGATGCCCAGGTGATCGCCGCGCTGATCGAGGTCGCCGACAGCCGCTTCCAGGACGGCTTGATCCGGCGTGCCAAGGACGCCGGCAAACTCCCGCGCAGCTACATTCTGCCTGATCGCGCGCGGCAGAACCTCCCCGGTACCGTGTCGGCCTGGCTGACGCCGTATCGTGATTTGCTGCCGACCTTTCCACTCGGTACCGATTTCGACGAGATCGAACGCACGCTTCTGCCGGCGCTCGCGCGCCTCCAGCAGGAGGCTTCGTCGTTCTCGGGCTATCTCCGCCTCGCCGCCGCCGCCTTTACCGGCAAGCCACACCCGAAGGAAAAGGAAGCCCTCGAGCGAATGGGTTTTTCCGAAAGTCCGAAAAACCTGTCGGGCATCGCGCTCAGGGGCGCGCTGAGATTGGTCGCTACCAAGGCATAGCCAGATAATTGGCTTGGAATACCGGAATGGTTGAATTCACATTTTCTAAAATAATACTCGGATAGGTGACGGTCCTTCTTTATATCTGAGGGGTGACTGTAATGGAGATGCTCGGAGCGATACTCGAGATTGCCGGCTTGGTCCTGAGAGACAGTCTGAACGATCTCATCGTTACGGCGCTTTTCCTGGCGGTGCCTTGCTTCTTGATCTATGGCCTTGTTACAAAGCCAATCTTCAAGGCCCTGAGAGTTTTGGGGGGCACGTCGCGTGCGCAGGCAATCCTGGGCACCATAGGCAGTGTTCTTATTCCGGCGGCTATTTTCACCTACATGGTCGATGCCGACCAGTCAGCCCCCCGAAAAGCGGGCGAGCGTTTCGCTATCCCGAGATAATCAGTCCGACCGGCCCCTTGAGCAGCCGGGCGGCGAGTTCGGTCTGGCCCTGGACGCCGACCTTCTCGTAGATGCGCTTCAGGTGGGTGCGGATCGTGTTGATGGTGACGCCGTATTTCCGCGCGATGGCATCGGGAGAAAGGCCGTCGAGCAGGCCCAGCGCCGCTTCGGTTTCCCGTGCCGTCAAGCCATAGGCGAACTGGAGCAGTTCCGCGCCCGGGTTCGTACCACTGACATCCGCACTAGATGCAGCATTGCGCAGGATGATCACCCCGGCCGAGCCGCCGGGCTGTAATGCGGTCTGCTTGAGCGCCGGCGGGCGGAAGTGGAAGCCCACCGCCTTGCCGTTGATCATCAGAAGCGCCTCGCCGTTTCCCTTTCGGCACCTTTGTTTGAAGCCGGGTTCGACCGTCGCATTGAGGAGCCGCGTCATCTCCTCCAGCCGGCCGCCGGACAGCCCGTTTTCACCGGTCAGCGCCGCGAAGTCACCGATGAACCGGTCATTGGCGTAGGTCACGTCCATGTCCGGGGACACCACGGCCATCCCGATGCTGAAGCGGTCGATCACGTTGTTGAGAACGGCGCCAAGGACGGCGGACTGCATGATCTGACGGTTGAGATTGAAGGACCGGTCCCAATGCGGCATGAGTGCTAGGATGATCGCCTCGAGATTGCTGTCGTCGAGCGCATTCTCCGTCGAGATCGCGTAGGAGACGCGATAAAGCATCTCGATCCAGCTCGCCTCGTCATTGATCGCGTTGTAGCAGAGTTCGACCAGTTCGTCGGCATTCAGCTCGGTGTCGGGATCGGCGAGCCCCAGCCCGCTCAGCACGCCCGAACTCAGGGTTGCCAGGTCCGTCGTCGGGTCGACCGTCTCGACAAGCTCCTCACCGCCGGTCCATCGCGCGATGATGCTTGAAATGCCGAATTTCCGCTCCTCGATGAACAGACCTGAGCGGCCGCCCTCGATCCGGTAGGCATCGACCCTCTCGCCACCAATCCGCATGAGATGATCGCGCATGGGTGCCACGAAACGGCCATTGGCGGTCATTGGATCGTCGCCGCCGTAGAGGACAAGAAAACGCGTCCCCTGCTTCACCTTCGCGCCCTTCGGCCATTGCCAGCTCTTTTCGATGCCACGGAACAGTTCGTGGAAATAGCCGGTGGTGGGCGTCGGCCAGGCATAGGGGTCTTCCAGCAACGCGTCGGTAAGGACCGTGTCCGAGGAGATGACGTCGATCAGCCGCTTGCGCCCGGTCAACCGCGCGCCGAGAAACGTATAGAGCTGGTGCATCGTCAGTTCGTCCGGCTTGTCGGCCGGATGAAACAAGGTGCGCGCTCGCGCGAAACTTCTGGCGAGTTTCATGATCGCGGGCTGGTTCGGCGGGGGGGCGGCGAGCACGATGTGGCGCGCCAGATCAGGCCAGACCTTGAGGACCTCGAGAATGAGCGGTCCGCCGATATTGGGTGCGATTACCAGCCGGTCCGCCCAGTCCGTATCTTTGAAGGCCAATCGGAGGCCTTCGATCAGGTCGCCGACCAGCGCCTCCCAGCCGGTGCCGATTTCCATATGTCCGAGCGGATGACGCTCGCTGGTGGAGTAGCCATGGCCTCGGAGATCGGTCGAGTGGACGTGCCAGCCCTTGGCGGCGATCCCCTCGAGCGTTTCCCGCAGGTTGAGCGAGTGCTGGGCTTGCGAGTGGGTAACGAAGGCGACCGGCGCATCAGGGAAGGGGGCCGGAACGGTCCGATGCACCAGGGTCATGCCGTCCCCAACAACCAGGTTCCTGGATTGCATTCGCCGCTCCCTTCGACCGAAAGCGGAGCCGGGGTTCGGCGCCGGCCCGCAACAGGCTCACCCAAATTAGGTGCAATCCGGATTTGTTGCCATCAAAATTGACAGGTCGGGACGCAAAAATCCGGTCAATCATGGACCCTACCGGCGAGTGATGTATCGCATCGACACCCATCCGGTGCTGCTTCCCTGACGCACCACGCACCAGTCGTCCTGGCACCGTTCGAGAACGCTCACGCCACAACTGCCGGCGGGCAGCTCGTCGACGATGCCGTAATCACTGCCCGGCCCGACGCGGACATTGAGTGTCGTGCGCACGCCCGTGACGCAGGCGCCATGGGATGAATGCGGTTCTGACCCTGCCGTGTTGCCCGCACCGAGGCTGCGGAACGCCAGGTTGGCGGCCGGGCTATCATAGACGTTGTCGACGATCCGGCAGCTCATGTCGGAGAGTACCGGCGCCGCGCCGTTCAGCTTGAAGTCCCGCCCGGGCGCGAAGTCGCCGTAGACGAAATAATCCACCTCGCCGCAGAACGAGTGGAATATACGGCTCATGCCTTCCAGATAGCCATCCTTGAGCGTGCCCTCGAACAGAAGCGTCCCCGGTTTCACGCCATTGGCGCTCAGCGAGGAGCGTGGCGTCTCGTAGAAGATGCGCACCTTGCTCCCTTCCAGGTTCAGCCGCATGCGCGATCCGTTGTGGTCATAAGCGTAGTCCGCGCCGAAGGCCGGCAGTGAGGTGAGGGCGGCCCAGATTCCGGCGATGACCAGCCGGGCGATGGTTCTTGTCATGTCTCTGTCCTTAATGATCCATCGGCTTGAGATAGCGGCCCGGCAACCAGCCTGCGAAACGGCCGTTGGTGACCTGGCACCAAGCCGCCGAAAGCATTGCCAGCCGGTCCGTGGGGTTCGCGTGCTCGAACTGCCAGGAATCGATCTCCGGCTCGCATTTCATCATCTGCAGGCCTGCCGTGCCGGCTGACAACTCGCCGACGACACTGGCTGACCGGCCGGGCTCTTTCCGCAACTTGAGGGTTTTGCCCGCCGGCACGTTGGTGAGCAGGTAGTCCATGCTGTAGATCCCGATCGCCGGGGTATCGCCGACCTCGGCCGGCTCCATTCCCTGCATCGGCCTGACCAGTGAAACGAGGAAAATCTCCTCTCCGACGATCAGCGTGCCGCGCGGGTTGTCGCCGCGATAGGCGGGCAGTTCGACGACAAGGCGCCCGCTTTTCCGCTCGCCGGAGGAGCCCGCAGAAACCGTCAAATCGAAGGCAACCGCCTCTCTCGTGGAATGCCGTTCGGAAAACTGCGTTTCATGCGGACGGCCGGTTTCGAAGAAGCCGTTCAGCTCTCCGCTTGCGGCAAGCCGGGTGCCGTCCTGACGGATGGAAATCGTGCCGAGATTTTCGCTTGTTTCATCGAGAATGACCCAGGCGTCCGACATCTGCGACCGCGGCCTCTCGGGCTTCCGCTGTCCCTGCGTCCGCTGCGGCTCCGGTCTCCCGTTTCGCCGGGATTCGGCGATCCGGTTCGGAAGCGCGTAGATGAAGTTCTGGTAGCCCGCGGCATTGGCATGCCGATTTTCCCGTCGCGCTTCATCGAACACGTCGCGCGTGCATGGCGCCCGTTCGCAGATATGAGTGCGGCGGCTCGCCGTGCCCTCGTAGTCGTAGCCGCGTGTCGGATGGTGAATGGACGCCCGATCGCGTGCAGTTATCAAGAGAAGCCGGTCAAAGGTGTCGCCCGGCAGGCGGAAGGAAACCCAGAGCGCCTCTCCGCCATTCGGCAGCGGCCCTATCCGCGCCGCCGTCGTCTCCGCGCGAACGTAACCACGCTCATCGGCGCGGGAGCCGAGCTCGTCGCAGAACCCCGTATTCATCGTCGCGGGACAGGGGTGCCCCGGATAGACCGAAAAGACGATATTCGCCGAGGCCCGCTCCACGCCCCTGTAATTGATCACATCGAGATCGGCCTCGTAGGCGGGCGTCAGCTGATCGAGGGAAAAGCTCGCATACCAGTTGCTCAACCCTTCGCGCGGCTCCGTCCGCTGCGCGGGCGGCGCGGAAGGCTCGACGCTAGCTGTGGGAGACGGACCGGCAATTTCAGCAATCCATGCCGGTGCTGGTCCCTTGCCGAACACCGTGTCAATGGTCGGATATTTTTCGACGAACTGGTCTGCGAATTTGAGGAGCGACGTGCGCGCCGACATCCGCGTCGCGGTCCAGCTCTGGCCATTCTTCTTCGTCGGGAGCCCATCGCCCGAGGACGCCCAGTTCCCGGCTATCCGATCCTGCGCCCGTCGCCACTCGACGAGCATCCAGCTACCGTTCTCGTACACCACGACAGCCCGGGCGGTGCGGCCGTCAGGACTGATGCGCCCTTCGATGACCGCCTTGTCGGCAAGGTCGCCATAGAGGCGGTCGCCGTTTTCAAGCAGTCTCAGCTGACCAAATCGCGACTCCCAGTCGCCATTCCAGTCATCGGCGGCCAAGGTCGCGCTCAGCGATAGAACAAGCAGGACACATGCCGTCGCAACGGTTGTCAAAGCCGTCTTCATGATCAGCGCTCCTCGACCATGATGGTTTCGTTGTCGGGATAGCTGAGGCCCGAGGGGCGTCCGTCCCATCGCGAAAGAATGGCGTCGGTGACCCTGCCGCCGGTCGAGGGGAAGGTCCGGTCATGGCTCAGTTCGCCCCCGGGATGGACGCAGGCATAGAGAAGGCCGCAATTGTCCTCGCCGCCGATCCCGCAAATGCTGAAATTGCCCGCTCCGATCGGTTCGATGGCTAGCCGGGTTACTTCCCCCGTCGGCAACGCGTTGTCCGGCGTTCCTGTCTGCATGGCGCAGCTTTTCCGGTCGCCGTCCGGTTCGCATTTCGCCCAACTGGCGAGCACGTAGGGGTTTCCATCTTTCGGAACGCCGAGCGACTTGATCCAGATCTCGTTTCCGCCGGGAAATACCAGCGGGCTCATCATGCACAGGTTCTCGCCGATATTGAGAATGCCGCTTGCTTCGGCCCGTCCCTGGACGAGGGCGTAGATGCCGAGCGGTTCCTGCAGGTCCGCGATTTTCAAGCGGCCGGTGCGGTTGTCCGCTCCGGTACCAGCTCCGTCTTCGTCGGTCGTCGCATGCCTTTGCTGACGCCAGGAGTTGACGATCTTTACCAGCACACCGTTAGAGCCGGATGACATCACCGCGGCCCCATCCGGTTGATCCGGGAAATAGGTAATTGAGAGTGCCCCTCCCGCATTACCCGTAAAGCCGGTCGGTCTCGTGCCGCCGTCGAAAGGTGCTGATTGCATTTCGGTTGCGCCACATTGCCCCTGGCCGCACCACCCGTCGGTGAGCGTCAAAGCTGCCACGGGTTCGGGTATGACCGGCCATGTGATCTGCCCGATACAGACATCGTCTGGCTGCCGGAGTATGTACAGCTTCATGCCTCCGATTGAAGGTTCCGAAGCAAATGTGCAGTCGAGCGCCCCCGGCGCCGCCGGTCGTTTCATCTCGGCTTTGTCCACCTTCGTCGGCGACTCGCCATCAACAAGCCGGTATCGCTTTTCTGCGATCTTCCCCGTTGCCAATCCACCCGAGATGCGTGCTTCAAACAGTGTTCCGGACCTGAAGAGGTTGATGGTGTAAGGGCCAAGGAACGTCATGAAGGGCTCGTCCTCGGAGGTCTGCCCGGTGACCCAGCGGTCGAGCACCTCGCCCTGGAATTCGACGCTCGTCGCGCGGCAGCCTCCGCCTTCTCCGCACCAGTCCCCGGGCAGGAAAAGAACTTCCCCGAGCCCACCTTTGCTGCGCGGGAAACGGATCTCCGCGGACTGGCCGTTGCCGTCCACTGGCTGGAGCTCGAAAATGCGGGCTGCCTCTTGCTCCACCGGCGGCAGGGCAAGGCCTTGCCCGTTCACGACGGTCGAATATTCCCGCCGCAGCACCATGTTTGCCGTGCCGGCCAGGTTCCCCTCCAACTCGGCATCGACCCCGTAAACCGGATTGCGCCGGATGATCAGGTCGTTGCCGATGTCTATTTCGACCGGCTGTTCCGTCTGCACCTCGAAGAGCTGGCGGTAGAGGGCCGGCACTGGAAGGATGGCGGGCAGGCATTCAGTGCTTTCGTAGGAGCACCACCGCGCTTCCAGCTTCAGGCTGCCGGCTTGTCCGTCGCCACCATCTGGAAATGTCAAAGTTGCGTGGCGGACCTGCGTGTTGATGTCGACGAAATCGATGCGGAGCTCGTCGGCGAAAGCCGTAGCCGACAGACAGGCAGATGCAGCCACGGAAGCGAGTTTGGAGAAAGCGGCCATCCTGTGAGCTCTCATTGCAGCACCACGGTATCGAACAGCCGCAGGGTCGCCTTGCCGTGACGGCCGGAAATCGACACCTGCTTGTCGGCGCCGACCGAGACGAAATTCAGGACGAAGCTCCCCTTCGAGAGAGTGGCGGCTGCCATGGTCTCATCCTCCAGAAGAGCCAGCTTGTCCGCCTCGATTTGGAAGCTTTCCGCGGTGCAGCCGGCCCCGCACCAGCCCGGTTCCAGCACCACCTCGGCCTCCGGTTTGTCGACCGGTCCGAGCACCACATGCGCCAGCGGCGTTCCGTCCTTGCCTGCGAAGACGTAATCGGTCCCGCTCAGGCCCTCGAGCCCCTTCGGCGTATCGCCGTCGGCCTGTTCGTCGTTATGCCCCATGGAAGAACCTGGTCCCGTCCGGTCGAGGAGTGAGAAGCGCTTGATCGTACCGCGCTCATTGATCTCGATAGTTTCTTTGCGACCGTCCGGATTGACTGTGATCTTTGCCACATCCCAGCTATCGGTGAACGTGCTACTCTGGCCGCTGTCGAGCGCATCCACGATGTCGCCCGAGATCCCCGCTATCGCCCCGCCGCATTTGGCTTCATCGCCGCACCAGCCGGTGTTGAGGACGATCCGCGCCTCTCCATTCGACCCCGGCGGATAGTCGATGAGGACGCGCTGAACACCGTCCGATGGATCACCGAAACCGAGACGGATCTCCGACCGGTCGCCGTTCGGTTCAGCGGACTGTTGGGACAGCGCATTCCCAGCCTGCCCGAAATCGTCCTCCGACGCGCCCTGGGCCTCGGCCTTCCGCTGTCCGACCGAAAGATCCGCCTTCTCGACGAGGCAGCCCGCATATTTGACCTTCACCATCTCGACGCAGCCGCGATAGCCCGGATCAGCGAAGACCGCCTTGTTCTCCTCCGAGAGCACCTCGCTTTCGCCGACCTTCAGCCGGATGTCCTCAAAGTCGCCCGGCACCTCGACCACGCGCAGGCTGCGGCGTTTGCCATAGCCTTCCCCGCCGACATTGACGGCCCAGGTGCCGGTGGGGAGATAGAAGGGCTGCATCGCGCCGCCTCCGGCCCCGCCGCCCTTGATGAACTGCTTGCCGCTGGCCGGGACCTGATCGAACCAGTAGGTCGTCTGCCGTTTGACCGGAAAGCCGTCGGTCTGGCGCGCGTCGACGAAAACGCGGGTCGCATCGAAGGAGAAGTCGAAGCTGGTGGTATCGCCTTCCGCCACCTCGACGATCCTTTCGGCGGCGACCGAATTGTCGAGATTGCCCTGGATCAGATAGGTGCCGGGGGCCAGCGGAATCGAGCCGGTATCGTGATAGGCCCGGGCGATGGCTTCATCTGCCTTCACTCCGTCAACCACAGGAAAAATATCGAAGATCATGCGCGGCCGGCTTCCGCCGACGGCGGTCTCGAACTTGTCGCCCTTGCGATAGGGCAAGTTCGGATTGATGAAGCCGTTGAGAACGAGAGAGCCCGAAATGACCGCCTCGATTGTATGCTCACCGGTTCCTTCCGGAACCTCGAAGGGGTAGCGGACCTTGTAGCAACCGTCTGAACAGCCGAGCCTCTGGAAATAGGCCACATAGCGGCCGGGAGGCAGCGTCGCTTCGGCAGAATGGCCTTCACCTTCCGGATACTGCAACTTGAATGCGTCCGGCTCGACTTGCGTGCCGTCCTCGTTTTCGATGATTGCCTGCAAATGACGGATACCGATCAGCGGACCGTCCTTGGCATCGCGGATGAAGAAGGTGACGGGTCGCGGCTCGGCTTCTTCCGTTCCGAAATCGGAAGCGTCCTCCGGAATCGCCTCGGCCTGCACCGTCTGGCGCAGCGCGTCGCCCAGTTCATCGGCGCTGTTGGCCGAGAGATAAAGTCCGCCTGTCGTGTCGGCGAGGCATTGCACCTGCCGCCCTTCATCCTCCGACAGTCCGAAGCCGACCACGTGGGCGGTGAAGTTGATGCCCGCGCCTTCAAGTTCGCGGCCGAGCGCGCAAGGGTCGGCATCGCATGTCTCGATCCCGTCGGTAACGAGCACGACTGTCGCTGCGTTTTCCGTGAACCTGAGCTCCTCGGCGGCCTTGCGGACCGCGTCTGTCAGCGGGGTCTTGCCCTTCGGCTGCATGCCGTTGGCGAAGGAAATCATGCGCGGCACGGTTTCTCCGGCCGGGCCGACCGGAACGACGGTCTCGATGTCGGAACACGCACCCTTCCGACGGTGCCCGTAGGCGATCAGGCCGATCTTCGAATCCGCCGGGATTTCGCTCAGCACGGTCGAGAGCGTCTCGCGCGCCGTTTCGATTTTCGTGCGTCCTTCGATCTGGCCCCACATGGAGCCCGATCCATCGAACACCACGATCGTATCGGCGCCTTCTGCAAATCCGTGCGCGGGGATGAGACCTGCGAAAAACAGGCCGCACAGACCTGCCTTGAGGCGGCTTTTGATGATCGACATGGGTGAGCTCCGGCATCAGGGGACGCCAATCGGGCGTCCGGTTCCGCCATGTGTGGAGCAATGCCGGCCGGGCCACGTCACCCATATGAATGACAAGCCTCGACTTGCCGCCGCGGGGCAGGCTGCGGGATCACCCAGATGAATGACGACGACCGCCTCGAAACGCCGCAGTCTTGGTCGAAATCAGGAGATCCCGCATGTCGAACCATTCCCGCCCCCAATTGATGCTGATCGCGGCAGCGGTCCTGCTCGCCGGCATTTGCGCCGAGCCGGCCCAGGCACTCACCCGCAAGCTGGAAAGCACGCCCGTAGTGAAGAAGTCATCCAAGTTCGACCCGCATGCCTGCACGGTCACGGTCGATCTTCGCAATCCCGCGGCCGATAGCGGGATGCAGTACGCCCTTTCGGGACGGCTTTTCATTCACAAGTCGGCCGGAACGGCGCACATCGATCCGAAATCCGTGACGCCGACGGCGCAGGGTGCAAAGCTAATCTTCGACATCTCGCCCGCGCCGGGCGCATGCCATGGACCGAAGAAAATGTCGGTTGATGCCACTTGCGCCTTCACCCAGCAGAAGAATGGCGGAAAGCTGCAGGCAGCCGTCGACCAGAACGTCAGGCTCGCGGACGGGCGCGCCACCTCCGATCGCGTCTTTACGGTCGATGCGCCATGCCCGATCTCCTAGGACGGCTCTCGGTGGGCGACGGCACATCCCCGCGCGGCTGCGACCGCAAGGTGCGAAGACGTTCCCTGCCCAACGAACCCCGCTTTCCTTTTCGACGCCCGGGTTTGCGCGTCCATCGTCCGGACGTCCCGACGCCCGTCCTCAGTGCTTGTTGCCGGAGAGGATTCTCCTCGCCAGCACATCCGCCGTTCTGATTGCATCAGCAACAAGCTTCGCTGTCAGGGGGCGGGGCACCGAGTGGATCACGCTGTCGGGATGCATCGCCGCTTCGCCGACGCGCAACAGATCCGCGTCGCTCACATCGGCGAGGTCGAGATCCGCGAGTGTGACCGGCAGGCCGAGATCGGCGCAAAAGCGTACGACACCCTCGAACTCGTCCGGATCGCGATTTTCGAGCACCAGCAGTCCGAGAATGCCGAACGCCACCTTCTCGCCGTGCAGCAGATGGTGGGTCGGCTCGAGAATGGTCAGCGCATCGTGAATGCCGTGAGCCGCGGACACGCCGCAGTTCTCGAAACCCAGGCCCGAGAGGAGCGTGTTGGCTTCGATGATGTTCTCGACCGCTTCCGTCAGGCACCCGGCCTTGGCGGCCGCATAGGCGGCGCGGCCGTCCCGCATCAGGGTTTCGTGGCAGGCCCGGGCGATCTGGGCGCCGGCGATCGTGGTGGTGTAGCCATCGGAAATGTAATTGTTCGAGCGGCTCTCCAAATTCGAGCGCGCCTCGTACCAGGTCGAAAGCGCGTCTCCGATGCCGGCCGCGAGAAAGCGGATCGGCGCCTTGAGAATGACTTCGGAATCGACAAGCACGATGTCCGGGCTGCGGTAGCAGATCTCCACGCGATCATAGACACCGTCCGCTGTATAGATGACGCCGATACCGCTGGTGGGGCTGTCAGTCGAGGCGATTGTCGGTACCGTGAAGATGCGCGCGCCGATATCCCGGGCGACGATCTTGCCGGCGTCGAGCGTCTTGCCGCCGCCGGCGCCGATGACGATGTCCAGCTGTCCCGCGAGCCTGGTGCAGCGGGCAATCTCTTCGTCGGTGGTTTCTCCGCAAAAGACCGTCGAGATGCACTCCACCCCGGCCTCCTTGAGGGACGCTCGCATCTGCTCGCCATATTCGGTCTCGACGAACGCATCCGCCAACAAAAGCGCGCTCTTTCCGAGGGTCGCCGCATAGCTGCCGAGATTCGAGAGAACGCCCGGTCCCTGGATGTAGCGGATGGGTCCCCCATAACCACGTGTGCGCATTCTCTCCTCCTCTTCCAGTCCGGGCGGCATGCCGCCTCTCAGATGGTCGTGTAGCCGGCGTCCGCGGTGACGATGGAGCCGGTCATCAGGCTCGAGGCCTCCGAGGCGAGAAACAGCACGACGGACGCGATTTCCGAGGGCTTGCCCATCCGCGCCATCGGCGTCAGGTCGAGCCAGCGATTGACCAGTTCTGGATCGTTGAGATTGTCGAGCAGCGGCGTCGAGATGTAGGTGGGAGCGACCGCGTTGACACGGACGCCGCGCGACGCCCACTCGGCAGCCAGCGATTTCGTAAGATGATGTACGCCCGCCTTGGAGGCGTTGTAGTGACATTGAGGCTGCGGGGTGTTGACGATGTCGCCGGACATCGAGCCGATATTGACGATCGAGCCCTTGCCGGCCTGGAGCATTTTTCGCCCGAATGCCCGGCAGGTCTTGAAGACGCCAGTCAGATTGACACCAATGACGCGATCCCATTCGTCGTCGCTCATCTCCTCGGCAGGCGTGTTGGTGACGATGCCGGCGTTGCATACAAGAATGTCGAGAGGTAGCAGGTCGGCGGCGATCGCATCGAGACCTTGAGTGTCGGTGACATCGAGAGAATGAGCGCTCGCCTCGTAGCCGGAAGCGGTCAGCGCCGCGGCGGTGGCGATTGCGCCTTCGCCGTTCCTGTCGGTGCAGATCACACGCGCGCCGGCTTCGGCCAGCGCACGCGCGCATTCCGCACCGATCCCCTGTGCCGCTCCCGTCACCAGGGCGGTTTTGCCCGACAGATCGTAGTGCTTCAGATAGCTCATCTTGTATTCCTCCCGGCGAACTTCAGGTCAGTGCGCAGCGTAGCGGTTCGCCTCTCAATGCGCGCAGGCCTTCCTCCGCGGCCAATCGCTGCAGCCGGTCGACCGAGGCTTCCGAAAAGAAGGCGGCATGCGGCGTGAAGATCGTATTGGGCGCGGTCCGCAGCGGCGAGCTATCGGGCAGGGGTTCGATCTCGAAGACATCGAGTCCGGCGCCGCTGATGTGGCCTTCTTCGAGCGCGCGGGCGAGGGCGTCTTCATCGACGAGCCCGCCACGCGACACGTTGATCAGGATCGATCCCTTGCGCATCCGCGCCAGTTGCGCCTCGCCGACCATGTGCCGCGTCTCGTTCGTCAGCGGGACATGAAGCGAAAGGATATCCGCCTTGGCGATGACGTCATCGAGCGGCTGCATCAGCGCGCCCGCCGCCTTCCCGTCTTCAGCCGAGACGTAGGGATCGTAGGCGATGATTTCGGCGCCAAACCCGGTCATGCGATCGGCGAAGGCGCGCGCGATGCGGCCGAAGCCGATGAGACCGACGGTCGTCTGGCTGAGCGAGCGGACATGATCCACCATCGCTCCGATCTTCCATTCGCCCGCCCGGATGCCTGCATCGTAGCGTCCGAGCTTTCTCGCCAGCGTAAGCGCCATGGCCGCTGCGTGGTCGGCCACTTCCTCGACGCCGTAATCGGGAACATTGCAGACATGCACGCCCAGGCGTTTCGCCGCGTCGATATCGACATTGTCGACGCCGACGCCATAGCGGATGATGGTGGCTCCTTCGGCCATCGCGCCCATGGTGCGTTCGTTCATCGGGGCGAAATTGTTGAATACGACATTCGCATCGCGAACGGCGACAAGGGTTTCGTCCTCGCTTCTGCACTGATGCTCGGCGAATTCCGCGTGCGCGGCGAGAGCGGCCGCGCGTTCGTGATCGACTCCGCCGAAGGCCTGATCGGTGACGACGACGCGCATCAGTTCAGCACTCCCCGCTTGACGAGGTTGCGCATCAGCGCGCGGGCGCCGAATTCCCAGGGCGCGGCCGTCTCGCAGGAGGTCACGGTATTGGACAGTGTACCCAACAGCGGGGTCGAGATCGCGACCACATCGCCTTCCTTGTGGGTGAAGCCGCTGCCCGGGGTGCCGCGGTCCTGTGTCGGCGCGAACATCGTGCCCAGGAACAGCATGAAGCCATCCGGATACTGATGGCTGGAAAGGGTCTGCTGCGCGAGATTTTCCGGCGAGCGGCTGATCTCCGCCATGTTGGACCGGCCTGTCATCTCGAAGCCGTCTGTTCCCTTCACCGACATTGTCAGTTCGGCATTCTCGACATCAGCCATCGAGAAACTGTCATCGAAGAGGCGGATGAAGGGGCCGATCGAGCACGAGGCGTTGTTGTCCTTGGCCTTGCCGAGAAGAAGCGCCGAGCGGCCTTCCACATCGCGCAGGTTGACGTCGTTGCCGAGCGTCGCGCCGCGGATTTCGCCCTTGCCGTTGACGGCGAGCACGATCTCGGGTTCAGGGTTGTTCCATTTGGAGATCTTGTTGACGCCGACATAAGCGCCGTGACCGACGGCGGACAGCGGCTGTCCCTTGGTGAAGACCTCGGCATCCGGGCCGATCCCGACCTCGAGATATTGCGACCAGAGCCCCTCGCGCTGAAGCACGCGACGCACCTCGTCCGCGGCTTCGGAGCCGGCGCGGACATTGGTGAGGCTTCCGCCGATCAGGTCGCCGATCCGCTGGCGAATGGCATCGGCGCGTTCCGGATCGCCTGCGGTCCTTTCGTCGATGACCCGTTCAATCATGCTGCGGGCGAAGGTCACGCCACAGGCCTTCAGTGCCTGAAGGTCGCATGGTGCGATCAGGCAGGCGCGGCTTGCGCCGTTTTTCATTTCCGCAGGCGCCGCCAGGAAGTCGGTTACCGGACCGAGAAGCTCGCCCTTCAGTCCGTCGAAGAGCGCAACGCTGTCGCCGTCGAGCAGGTCGGCGACGGTCGCCACATCCGCGGTGACGTCGTAGAGGTTTCCCTCTCTGACGATGACGACGGACGGGCCCTCGTGCTCGGGGCGCCAGACGCGACCGACGAGGCGTGCAGCCTCCGGGAGATCGATATTCATGAAAAATCCTCCTTGTGGCCGGTACTAGTAGTATTGCTTCATTTTTCCGTCAACGGGGAATCTTGTCTTTGCGCCTTCAAGGGATGCGAAAGGCCGATTCGGCGCTTTTCTGATGACTTAAGCTAATGAAATATATAAATATAGTGGGGAAGCGCTAGCGAGAATGCATGTTGTGAAAAAGCGCATCTGAAGAGGTTGGTGGGCTTGTGAAAAGCTAGTGATACTATATAGGTGCTGTTACGAGAGATGATCGCTTGGGAGGTTAAGGCCAGAAAATGACGGGTGAAATGCTCAGCCAGTTTGTCGGAAAGCACTTTGTCGCGGGTGAGTTCGTGAGCGGTGAGGGGGAGTTGGTCGCCGTTGAAAATCCCGCGACGACCGACCCGATCGGTGAAATTCGTATCGCGACTCCGGCCGAAATCGACCGCGCGGTCTCGGCTGCGCGCGCCGCGTTTCCGGCCTGGGCAGATGCGCCCGCAAAGAAGCGCGCGGATGCGCTCCACCGTCTCGGCAACGCGATTGCCGCAGACGCGGACGCGATGGCGACAGTGATGACCCTCGAGCAGGGCAAGCCTGTCAACGAGGCGCGCGGCGAAATCCTCAAGCTGGCGGAAGCCTGTCACTTTTATGCCGAGGAAGCCGTGCGGGTTCACGGCGAGATCGTGCCGAATGACACGACCGATTCGGAAAGTCATGTGGTCCGCGAGCCGATCGGGGTGGTCGGCGCGATCACGCCTTGGAACTATCCCGCCGAGCTGATCGGATGGAAGCTGTGCGGCGCGCTCGCCGCCGGCTGCACGATCATCATCAAGCCGGCCGAGCTGACGCCGTTCACGGCCCTCGCCATCGCCGCGAAGGTGAAGGAAGCGGGTATTCCCGACGGCGTGGTCAACGTGCTTACGGGATCGGGTTCGACGGTTGGGCAGGCGCTCGTCGAGCATCCCGATGTCGACAAGATCGCGTTCACCGGTTCGTCGAGTGTCGGGCTTCACATCCAGCGGACCTGCCCGCGCATCAAGCGCCTGTCGCTCGAGCTGGGCGGCAACTGCCCGATGATTGTGACGGCAAAAGCCGATCTGGCCGCGGCCATCAAGGGGGCCGCGCGGCGGTCATTCCGCAACAACGGCCAGATCTGCATTGCAATCAACCGCATCTATGTCGCGCGCCCGGTCTATGACGAGTTCGTAACGGGTCTGGCTTCGGCCGCCGATGCCCTCACGGTCGCCAACGGTATCGACAAGCCCGATGCGGATGTCGGCGCGATGGCCTCCGCCGAGCCGCTGGACAAGACGATCGACCATCTCAAGGATGCGCTCGAAAAGGGTGCGCGGCTGGTGGCGGGTGGTGCCCGGCCGGAGGGAGAGCAATTCGCCAGGGGACATTTCTTCCGGCCGACGGTGGTGGCCGAGTGCGACCACACCATGAAGGTCATGACCGAGGAGACATTCGGCCCGCTGGTGGGTGTGATGCCGTTCGATAGTCTCGATGAAGCCGTGCGGTTGTCCAATGATACGCCTTATGGGCTCGCCTCCTATCTCTATACCACCGACGCCTCCGAGATACGTTACGTCTCCCGCAAGCTTGACTACGGCAATGTGGCCGTGAACAACGTCGATGCCGGTGTGATGAATGCGCCGTATGGCGGGCGAAAACAGAGCGGCGTGGGCTACGAGCACGGCCGCGAGGGCATGCTCGAATATTTCAATTTCAAGCATATCCGCATCCGTCTCGATCAGCCGGAGGGGCTTTGATCCATGCTGCAGGCTGTTCTCGGAATTGACATTGGAACCTCGGGTTGCAAGGCGCTGCTTCTGGGGACGCATGGCACGTTAATCGGCAGCGAGACGGCGACCTACGACCTTGCCCAGCCGCGCCCGGGATGGACCGAGCAGGATCCCGCTCTTTGGATCGAGGGTGCCCGGGCCTCGGTCGGGCGTCTCGTGTCGGCCCACCGGGATGTCGAGATCGTCGGCATCGGCCTGTCGGGGCAGATGCACGGACTGACGCCGCTTGACGAAAACGACCGGGTTCTGCGCCCCGCGCTGTTGTGGAACGACCAGCGCAACGGTCCCGAATGCGCAGAGATGACCGAGAGGGCGGGCGGCGAGGACGCGCTGCGTGGCTATACCAACAACCGGATGCTGATCGGCTATACAGGCGGCAAGGTCGCCTGGATGCGCAATCACGAGGCCGATCTGTTCGGCCGCATGAAGCATGTGCTCAATCCCAAGGATTATCTGCGCCTGGTGCTGACCGGCGAAAAGGCGACGGAAGTCTCCGATGCATCCGGAACCGGCCTGTTCGACATCCGCGCGCGGACATGGAGCCTTCCGCTCATGCAGCGGCTCGATATTGATCCCGATCTGTTTCCGGCCTGCCATGAATCGCCCGAGGTGACGGGGCGCGTCAGTCGTTCGGGCGGGGAACTCTTCGGGCTGCGCGAGGGGATTCCCGTTGTCGGCGGTGGTGGTGACAGCGTCATCCAGACCATCGGCTCGGGCGTGATCGAGCCGGGGGATGTGCAGACCACCATCGGAACAGCCGGCATCGTCGCCTCTGCTCTCGACACGCCGATCGACAACCCGGAAGGCCGGCTGCAAGTGTTCTGCAATGTCGCGCCGGGCAAGTGGCACGCGATGGGCGTTTCCCTCAATGCCGGATTTGCGATGAGCTGGTACCAGCGTGTGCTGCGCGGCGTGTCCGGACGCGACAGCTGGAGCTATGACGATGTCGTCGCCAGTGCCGCCGAAAGCATTGCTGGTTCGCACGGTCTTGTCTTTCTGCCCTATCTCAACGGTGAGCGCGCGCCTCATTCCGACCCCGATGCGCGTGGCGCTTTCGTCGGTTTGACCGGCATGCACGCCGCGCCCGAGATGTCGCGTGCCGTCATGGAGGGGGTGACTTTCGCGCTTTTCGACATCTTCACGGTCATGCAGCAGGCCGGCATCGACGCGCGCGTGGTCAAGGCGTCCGGCGGCGGGGCGCGGTCGGCGCTCTGGCGGCAGATGCAGGCCGATCTTTTCCAGTGCGATGTGGTGACCACCGAGGGTGCGGCCGAGGGCGCCGCTTTCGGCGCGGCGCTTGTCGCCGGGCTGGGCGTCGGCGTTTTCGAGAGCGCCGAGCAGGCCGCTTCCCTCTGCAAGCCGCTGACGCGCGAGGCGCCCGATCCCGCGGACGGGAGAGCGTTGCGGCGGAGTTTCGAAGTTTATCAGGCGCTCTATCCCGCGCTTTGCGACAACATGCATGCGCTTGCCGCGGCGGCAGCGGAATCCCGGGCTTGAGGCCAGTATGATGACAGTATCCCAGCCCGCCTGCGACGGCCTGATCTTCGATCTCGACGGCACGCTGATCGACAGCGCGCCGGACATCACCGCGAGCTTGAACGAATATTTCGAGGCCCGGGGCTGGCCCGCTCTCGAAGTCGGTTTCGTCGCGGAATATATCGGCAACGGCCCGCGGCGGCTGCTCCACGACATCATGGTGGAACTCGCGTTGCCGAGTGACGACGCAACGGTCGATCGCGCGGTAAAAGGCTATCTCGAAGCCTATAACCGGACCCCCTCGCGGCATACCGTTTTCTATGAGGCGGTCAAGGAAGATCTCCACGATCTGCACGGGCAGGGCTTCATGCTCGGCGTGTGCACCAACAAGCCGCACCAGTTGACGCTGCGCATTCTCGACATGCTCGGGATCGGAGATCTATTCACAGCCGTGGCGGGTGCCGACGATGTGCCTGCTTGCAAACCCGATCCGATTCACCTCCTAACGGTTGCAGAGCGCATGGCCTTGCCGGCCGGGCGATGGGTGTATGTCGGCGATACCGCTGTTGATCAGAAAACCGCCAGCAGCGCCGGGGTGCCGTTCTACGCCGTTCCTTGGGGAACGGGAGCGCATCTCGATGTCGAGCCCGCTTACCGCCTGACCCGACTTGCCGATCTTTCGATTCTGCGCTCGCCGCCCGAAGAGAGGGGAGCGCGGATATGAATACCGAAAGTCTGCTTCAGCGAATTCTGCAGGAAAGCAACGATATGGGCGCGGCGGAAGCGCGTGTTGCCCGGTTCGTCAGCACGCAGCCCAGTCTCGTCTTGCACATGAGCATGGCGCGGTTGTCGAAAGAGTGTGACGTCAGCGATCCGACGATCATGCGTTTTTGCAGGCGCTTCGGGTTTCAGGGCTACCAGGATTTCAAGCTCTACCTTGCGCAGAGCCTTGTTCCCTCGGCACCCTTCGCCTACGAGCAGATCATCGCCGGCGACTCCGTCGACAACATCGTCCGCAAGACCGCGCGCAATTCCCTCAACGCCATTCAGCGCTGCCTTGAGGATATCGTTCCCGCGCAGATCGAGGCCGGCGCAAAGCTGCTCAACGATGCGGGCTGGATCGGCATCTATGCCACGGGTATCTCCGAGATCACGGCATTCGACGCGGAGCACAAATTCCAGCGGCTGGGTCACCGGTGCGCGGCCCTGATCGGCCGCAAGAAACAGTGGTTGCACGCCGAAACTTCGCACCCCAATGAGGTGGCGCTGATCTTCTCCCAGTCCGGGCACACCAAGCAGATGGTGGAAGTCGCAACCGCGGTGCGCGCCGGTGGCGGACGCGTGGTGTCGATCACCGCTGCGGAGAGCCCGCTCGCGCGCGTCTCCGATGTTCTCGTCGCCGTCACGCCCTACGAGCATACCGAGCTTCTCACCCCGCTTGCCTCGCGGCTCAACCATCATCTCGTCATCAACATGCTGGTGACGTCGATGGCGGTGATCAGCGGTTCCGAATTTCCCGATCAACTGCCCGCGCTCGACAGCTGGCAGACCGACAAAATCTGACACACCGGAGGACCCAGGGCTCAATGAGCAAGCAGGATGAAGCAAAGAAGGCGGCAGGGCGCCGCGTCATCGACGAATTCATTCGCGATGGCATGAAGGTCGGCCTCGGTTCCGGCACCACGTCGCACTTTTTCGTGCGCGAGCTCGGCAAGCGCGTGGCGGAGGGGATGAGCCTGACCTGTACCGTGACCTCCCGTTCGACGATCGACGTCGCGCGGGAAGTGGGGATTGCCATCACAGAGCCCAACGAGATCGGCGAGATCGATATCACGATCGACGGCCCCGACGAGATCGACCGCGATTTCAACATGATCAAGGGGGGAGGCGCGTGCCTGCTCTGGGAGAAGATCATTGCCCATGCGTCCAAGCGGATGATCACGATCTGCGACGAGAGCAAGATCGTCGATCGCCTTGGCCGGTTCCCGCTTCCCGTCGAGGTCGTTCAATTCGCCTGGAAACAGACCGAGCGGCAGGTCCGGAAAATTCTCGCTGATCACGGCATTGCGGATGCGCGCATAGAGCGGCGCATGGACGACGGTCAGCCCGTGGTCACCGACAGCGGCAACTTCATACTCGATTGTCACTGCGGCGCAATTGCAGAAGCGGCGAAGCTGGAGATTGCGCTCAACATGATCCCCGGTGTGGTGGAAAATGGCCTCTTCACGCGCGAATCCGACGGCATGGTGGTCGGAAAGTTCGATGGGTCGACCTACGTTGAGATGAGATAATCTAGTAAAACAACACAGGCTTGCGAGCCGTAGACCCGAGAGAATGCGCAATCCCGGATGATTTCCGGGGTTGCGTCAGCTATGCGTGAGTTTAAGCCTAAACAACTGATTTATAGCACTATATTTCTAGCCGGAATTTTGTGTTTTCGAGTGAATCTGTGGCTATTTTAAAAGCGGTGTACCTATTGACACTCCGCTCACAAATGGAAGAATGTAGTATTGCTAGATCGATAGGGAGGATACCTGATGAGCAATAATTTCGAGATAAGCCGTCGGCGCCTGATGCAGGCCGGCGCAGCCTTGGGCGCGGCGACACTCGCCGGCGGCACCAAGGCTTTCGCGCAGGACCGCGTCTTCGTGCCCTTCAGCAACAAGAGCCTGGATTACTATTTCTTCGTTATCCAGGAAGAGGCGGTCAAGCGTGCGGTTCAGGCCAATGAATGGGAATTCCAGGCCACCAACGCCAGCTTCGACAACACCAAGCAGCTCGAGCAGTGGCAGAGCCTCATGCTCAAGCAGCCGTCCGGCATCGTCTGCGATCCGATTGACAGCCAGGCGATCGTCAGCGTGATCAACCGCTACAAGAGCCAGGGCATTCCGGTGGCGATCGTCGATACCCCTGCCGACGGCGGCGAGGTGGATATCACCGTCAGCTTCGACAACCATCTCGGCGGCGTGATGGCGGCCCAGGAAATCATCAAGGGCCTGACCAAGAAATACGGCAGCCCGAAGGGCACCGTTCTCAACTGCTACGGCGCGCTTCAGTCCGTTGCATGGCGCCAGCGCAAGGAAGGCATGGACGAGGAATTCGCCAAGTATCCCGACATCAACTATCTGGCCCGCCCGACCGAAGGTGCGCTTGACCAGATGCTGTCGGTCACGCTGTCGACCCTGTCCGAATATCCGGATCTCGACGCGGTTCACGCCCCCTCCGACAGCCCCTCGCGCGGCATCGTCACCGCGCTGCAGCAGAAGGATCGCTGGAAGAAGATCGGCGAGGACGGCCACGTCATTTTCGTCAACATCGACGGCGAGCCGGTCGCCCTCAACTGGATCAAGGAAGGCTACATGGATGGCTGCGTTTCGCAGGATCCGATCGCCTATGGCGAGATCGCTGTCGAGATGCTGAAAAAGCACTCGATGAAGGGCGAGGCCGTCCCGACCGGGGTCTACGAGAACGACAAGTACTTCTGGGAGAAGGGCGAGATCGTCGACGGCAAGACCGGCCCGACGCTGATCATTCCGCCTTTTGTCATCGATCCGTCGAACGCCGATGACAAGCGTCACTGGGGTTATATCTCCGAGACCGAGTGGGGCATTCCCTACACATGATGCCGGAATGACCGACACAAGGTCTCCGAGTTGATGCTACGGTGCCGCCATCTGGCGGCACCGTCTTTCGGGAGAGAGCTTCGATGAAACCAGCGCCTTTGCAGGAAACCGAAACGCCGAATGCGGATCGAACGATCCTGCGCGTCGAAAATCTCGGCAAGAACTATGGCGGCGTCGTCGCGCTGCGCGATGTCGACCTGTCGATCCGTGCGGGAACGATCCACGGACTGCTGGGGGAGAACGGGGCCGGCAAGAGTACGCTCGTCGGCATCATGTCCGGCCAGCGCCAACCATCCTCCGGGACCATCTATCTGGACGAGCAGCCGCTGCATCATGTCGATGTTCAGGCGATGGAGGAGGCCGGGGTCTTCCTGGTGACCCAGGAGCCGATGATCATCGATCATCTCAGTGCCGCCGAAAACCTGATGCTGGGCATCTGGCCGAAGCGCCGCTTCGGCTTCGTCAACTGGGGCAAGCTGCGCTCGGATGCCGAACGCATGCTCGAGGGCACCGGCATTCCCTCCGAAACCCGAGCGGGCCTGCTCGATGCCGTCGCGCGCCGCAAGATCAACATTCTCAGGGCGATGTTTTCCGGCGGCAAGGTCATCATTCTCGACGAGCCGACAGCCGCGCTGACGGTCGACGACCGCGCCCAGCTTTTCGATTTTATGCGCCGGCTGAAAAGCGAAGGCGTCACCTTCATCTTCATTTCGCATTTCAACGACGAAATCCTCGAAATCTGCGATGCCGTGTCGGTGCTGCGCGATGGCCAGTATGCGGGCGGTTCCGAGGATGTCGGCGGCATGACCTCGGAGGATCTGTCCGAATTGGTGCTGGGCCGCGGTCTGGTCCTGTTCGAGCGCAAACGGCCGGTCTTCGAACCCTCAACCCCGGCGATTGAACTCAGGAACATCCGTTCCGCCAAGGTCGATCTTCCCGAACTCCGAATTCGCTCCGGCGAGGTTCTCGGCATCACCGGGCTTCCCGGCGGCGGCGGCAAGGAACTGGCGCGCGTCCTGTTCGGGCTGGAACCCGGTCGATCCGGCACGATCCGCTTTCCCGATGGTGAGGAGCGTGAACTGCCGGAGCATCCTTCCGAAGCGTTTGCGGCAGGCATCGCCTACCTGTCGGACGATCGTCGCAAGGACGGTTCGATCGCCCAGATGTCGATCGCCCACAATATTTCCCTGTCTGCCGAGGTCGCGCTCGCCAGCGGCGCTTTCCTGAAGCCGGAGCAGGAGAGGGCGCTTTCGGAGCGCTATTTCGGCTCCCTCGGGATCAAGGCTCCAGATAGCGGTGTGGCCGTGGACACCTTGTCAGGCGGCAATCAGCAGAAGGTCTGCCTTGGCCGCGTACTCGCCACCGAGCCCAAGCTGCTGATGCTTGATGAGCCGACCCGCGGCATCGACGTGGGCGTGAAGCAGGATGTCTTGCGCATCGTGGACGAACTGAGCCGCACCGGCGTCTCCGTCATCATCATCTCGACGGATACCGACGAGCTGGTGCGCGCGGTCGACAGAGTGCTGATCTTTCAGGGCGGCCGCGTCCGGGAGGAATTGGCGGGTGAGAATATCACGCGAAGCAAGCTTCGCGATCTCGGGTAACGGCTCGGCTACGGCGCGACAAGCCGGCCCGGAATGAGAGGAGACGACAAATGAGCGACACAGCCATGACCACAAGCGCCACCAAGCCGGGTTCACCCGGCCGAAAGACGACCGCGACCGGCTGGATCCTTCACAATGTGGTCTGGATCTGGCTGATCGCACTCGTCGTCATCTTCGGGATGTTCAACGAGTATTTCTTCACCATCTTCAACCTGCAGAACATCATGGTGCAGGCCACCGTTCTCGGGATCATGGCGCTTGCCATGGCATTGCCGCTGCTCGTTGCCGAAATCGATCTTTCGATCCCCGCCAATGTCGGCTTTTCGGCGGCGATCGGGGCGCTCTGCAATACCGATCTCGGCATGCCCTTCGGCATCGCCGCGCTGATAGGCATCGCCGCGGCGACCTTAATCGGCTTCTTCAATGCGGTGTGCATCACCAAGCTCAAGATGGTCTCGTTGATCCAGACGCTGTCGATGATGATCATTCTTCAGGGCGCCCTGCTGGCCCTGACCCAGGGGCGCACGATTACAAGCCTGAGCTCCGGCTATGTCTGGATCGGACAGGAAACGATCGGCGGCTGGCCGGTCATGCCCATCGTCTTCCTGCTGGCGATCGTCGGGATGGCCATCCTGCTGCGCAATACCGTGCTCGGCCGCTCGATCTATGCCGTCGGCGGCAATGCGGTGGCGTCCAATTCCGCCGGTATCCGCGTCGACCGCGTCAAGATCCTCGCCTATTCGATATCGGGCTTCCTGGCCGGCGTGGCGGGTTACCTGCTGGCTTCCTGGCAGATGGCGATCACCTCGAACCAGGGCGCGAGCTATCTGCTCTACGCCATCGCCGCGCCGATCATCGGCGGCGTCTCGGTCTTCGGTGGCCGCGGCAGCGTGATCGGCGTGCTCGGCGGCGTGCTGCTGCTGACCGTCATCCAGGTGGGGCTGGCAATCATTTCCGTGCCGTCCTTCTATGTCGGCATGATCGGCGGCATCATGATCTTCATCGCCGTCGGCATCGACGCTATCCGCGTGCGCTATTTCGGTTAGCGCAACGCACCATCCACAGACCTCCCGAGCCAAGGCGCCGGCTTCTCACGAAGCCGGCGCATTTCGTTTGCGGCATCCGGAACGGCGGGAAGGCACGAAGCTGACCGCGAGCCACGCTGCCCCTTTTGGCCGGGGCAGCCGCGCCGCTGCAGGGGCGGGGTCAACCGTTGATATTCAGATATTCCGGAAGCTTGATCCCGCCGACTTCCGAAGTGATCTCGAACCGGTGCAGCCATCGCTTGAGGGCCAGCTTGAGGTGAGAAACAAGCATGCGGCTTGCCAGCGGCGGATCGCCATCGAGGAGCGCCTGGACGATCCCTTCGTGCTCCTTGAGCGCCGCCTCGATCAGTTCCATGGGAATTTCGAGGAACGGCTCCGTCAGGTAGCGTGTGGGAACGAAGAGGGCCTGCGTACGGTCCAGCGCGGTCAGGATTTCCTTGTTGGGGCAGTAGGACAAGAGGCTGGAATGCAGGTCCGTCTCGGCCTCGTCGAAGTCGTGGCTCTGAATGGGCAGGCGGCCGAGGGCATTCCAGATATTCTGGCGCGCGCGTTCCAGTTCCTGTTTCGGGATATGCGGTGCAGCCTGGATCAGGGCCTGGGGTTCGAGCAGCCATCGCAACTCGTAAAGATGCTCCACGCGTTCCGGCGTGATCCGGCGCGCAATCCAATGGCCGGACTTGTCCTTGTGCACGAGCCCCACTCCGTCCATCCGCGCCAGCGTGTCGCGGGTGACAGTCCGGCTTACGCCGAAGCTCTCCGCCAGTTTCCTCTCGTTGATCTGGACCGTGTAGAAGAGGATCGCTGTGGCGACGTCACGCTCGAGTTCCTCGTACATCCGCTCCCACTGGCGGGGCGACTGGATGTTGAGCTTGCCCAGCTTGGCGGCCTGCCCGGCTTCCGCAACGGGGCCGTCGCCGATCACCTCGTAGCCCGCGCCTGGTGTCTCCCGAAGGAGACCGTCGGCAAGCAGGTCCGTCAGCGCCTGACGCGCCGGCGAACGGCTGACGCCGAACGCTTTTGCAACCTGGGATTCCACCAGGCGCTCCCCGTTGCGAACGCGGCCGCTTTCAATCATCGCCCGGAGCATTGCCTGGACGCGATCCGACAGAGAGACGCTCCGCCCGCCAGTGGCCGCTTGTGCCCTCAGGTCCGAATTTTTCGTATCCATGTGCGTCTCCCGCCTATTGCATGATGGAAGGAAGGAATTGCGCAATCTGCGGGAAGAACAGCACCAGGGAAAGCCCGATGACCTGCAGGGCGACGAAAGGGATAGCCGAGACGAAGATATCGTTCAGGCTGACACCCTCCGGCGCGACGGCTTTCAGGTAGAAGGCAGCCGGCCCGAAGGGCGGCGTGAGATAGGATATCTGCATGTTCATCGTGAAGAGCACGCCGAACCAGACCGGGTCCATGCCGTATCCCTTGATGATGGGCACGAAGATCGGCATCGTCAGCAAAACGATCCCGATCCAGTCGATGAACGCGCCGAGCACAATCAGGATCAGCATCATGATGATGACGACACCGAGAGGAGGCAGCGGCAATCCGCCGATCATGTCCTGCAGGAAGGTTGTCCCGCCTGCCAGCGTATAGATCCCCACCAGCGCCGACGCGCCGAAGAACACCCATGTCAGCATTGCGACCGTGCTTCCGGTCTGCTTGAGCACGTCGATCAGCATCGGGATCTTCAATTCCCCGTTGATCGCAACGATCACCAGCGCACCCAGAACACCGATCGCCGCCGTCTCGGTGGGCGTGGCGATGCCGGTGTAAAGCGAGCCCAGCACCGTCACGATCAGGGCGATTGGGAGAACGAGCGCCTTGGCGAGGGAGAGTTTCTGGACCAGCGGCATCTCGCGTTCTTCGATATCTGCGAGAGGGCCTTTCTCCGGGTGGAGATAGCAGGTCCCGAGTACGTAGAGGATGTAGAGGAGGGCAAGCAAGGCCCCCGGAAGCAGTGCGGCGAGGAACAGTTCCCCAATCGAGACCTGGGCCACGAGACCGTAGACGATCAGCACAATGCTCGGCGGCAGCAGTGTGCCGAGCGAGCCACCGGCGCAGACGACGCCAAGCGCAAGACGTTTGTCGTAGCCCTTGTTGAGCATGGCGGGCAGGCATACGAGACCGAGAAGCAGGATTTCGGCTCCGATAATGCCCACCATGGCGGCGAGGATGGTGCTGGTGAGAAGCGTTCCGACGGCGAGACCGCCGCGCAGCCGTCCCGACCAGATGTGGAGCGCGTGGAACAGGCGCTCGACGACCCCTGCCTTTTCCAGAAGGCAGCCCATGAGCACGAACAGCGGCACCGCAATCAGCGAATAGTTCCCCATCAGGGTGAAGATGCGGCTCGGGATGAGATAGAGCGCATCGGGCCCGAAGGTCAGCAGCGTGAGGACGACGGCGGTCAGGCCCGTGGCGAAGGCGAGCGGAATTCCCGTCGTCATCAGGAGGAAGAGCAGGCCGAGCGTCAGCAGGGTAAGCAGTTCACCGTTCATCGCGGAGTCTCCGAACCGAATTGACGATGCCGACGATTGCCTGCAGACACATCACGCCCGCGCCGACCGGGATTGCAGCCTTCATGACCGTGGGCGCATGCGAATCCCAGCCACCGCCGGATGTTTCGCCGGCCTGTATGGCGGGCCAGGCCTGCTTGATCCCGTACCAGAAGACGATTGCCAGGAAGACGAAGGCCAGCAGGTTGGAAACGACGTCCATGATGCGCTGAACGCGCTTGGGCAGGATGTTATAGATCGCGTCGATCCGCACATGTGCGTCGGTCGCCTGCGCAGCGGGGCCCGCCAGAAGGTAGTGCACGCCAGCGATGGCGATCACCAGTTCAAGACCCCAGATTGTCGGGCTGTTGAAGAAGTAGCGCAGCCCGACGTCGAGGATGGTGATGAGAAAAACGGCCGAATAGACCAGCACCGAGCTGACCTCGCCGAGTAGCCGGTTGAAATTGGTGATGTGGTGCAAACGGACCTCCCCTGGGCGGTGGCGCGCCGAACCCAAGGCGGTCCGGCGCTGCCGACATTACTCGATCAAGCCGAGGCTGCGCATGTAGGTCATCTGGCTGTCGAGTGCCTTCTGGGCGAGATCGCTGCGCTTTGCGAAATCCTTCCACACATCGACCGCGGCGGCGCGGAAGGTGTTCTTGTCCTCGTCGCTCCAGTTGATGAGCGTGACACCTTCGCCGGCCAGCTTCTCGGCGGCCTTCTCGTCCTCCTCGTGCATGGTCGACGCCATGTCGTCGGCGAAGGCACGGACGGCGGCGGAGAGTTCTTCCTGCAGCTCCGGAGACAGCGAATCCCACACCGATTTGCGGATGGCGACGTCGGCGATCGACATCGAGTGGAAGCCCGGATAGATCGCGTATTTGGCGATGTCGTGGAAGCCGAGTTCCTCGTTCATCGACAAGGTGCCCCAATCGGCGCCGTCGACGACGCCCTTGTCGAGCGCGCTGTAGACCTCGGTTCCCGCCATCTCGATCGGGATGGCCCCGAATTTCTCGAAGACCTCGGAGAACATGCCCTTCGACATGCGCAGCTTGACGCCCTTGAATTCATCGGGGTGCTCGACCGGCTGCTTCAGGGGCAGCGATTCCATCCCCCAGGTGGCGATCCCGATCGGGTAGATGCCGTAAGGCTCGTAGGCCTCGCGGAGAAGGTCGAGCCCCTCGTTTTCATAGAAATAGTCGAGCAGCTGCTTGGGTTCCTGATAGGCTCCGACGAGTCCGCCGAGAACGGCGAATGCCGGTTCACGGCCGGTCCAGTAGGCAGGCGCGTTGTGCTGGCCGTCCAGCACTCCCATCTTGACCGCGTCCAGCGTTTCCGCGGTGCCGACGACCGCGCCGGCGGGAAGCGGCCTGATTGCGACCGCTCCGTCGGTGCGCTTCTCGACATCGGCGGCAAAGCGCTCGAAGCTCTCCTGGGTGGTTGTCCCCGACTGCCACATGCTCTGGATGGTCCAGTTGTACTCCGCCGCGGAAGCCGAAGCGAGCGGTACGGCGGCAATGATCGCGGCCATGGTCAGGCCGGTGAGTATACGATTCATGGTTTTCCTCCTCTGGACATGAATTGAGCGTTGAAAACGTTAGCCCCGACGGACGATCGTCTGGCGTTGGGTGCCAAGCCCGGCGACGCCAAGTTCCACCACGTCGCCAGGTTTGAGCCAGACCGGATCGGGCTTGATGCCCATCCCGACACCCGGCGGGGTGCCCGTGGCAATCACGTCGCCGGGCTTCAGGGTCATGTAACGGCTGCACTCGGAGACCAGCCGGTCGATTCCGAATACCATCGTGCGGGTATTTCCGGTCTGCATGCGCTTGCCGTTCACGTCGAGCCAAAGATCGAGCGACTGAGGGTCACCGATCTCATCCGGCGTGACCAGCCAGGGGCCGAGCGGCCCGAACGTGTCGCAGCCCTTGCCCTTGTCCCATTGACCCGAAGACATCTGAAACGCACGCTCGGATACATCGTTGGCCACGCAGTAGCCGGCAATGTGATCGCGTGCCTCGGCCTCGGAGATGTCGCGGGCTTCCCGCGAGATGACGATGGCGAGTTCAACCTCCCAATCGAGCTTGGTCGATCCTCTCGGCTGCACTGTATCGTCGTTCGGTCCGCAGATCGCCGAGGGCGCCTTGAGGAAGATGATCGGGGAGTCGGGAACCTGCATGCCGGCCTCGGCGGCATGATCGGAATAGTTCAGCCCGATGCAGATGAACTTCGAAATCCCCTCGAGCGGTGGACCGAAGCGTGGCTCTCCTTCAACGAGAGGCAGCGTCTCGACGTCGATCGCGGCCAAGCGTTCCAGTATTCCTCCGGCGAGAGCCTTGCCGTCCAGCTTTTCAACATGGCCGCTCAGGTCGCGTATCGCACCGCTGCCGTCAATGAGGCCGACCTTCTCGTTCCCCTCGTCGCCGTATCTGCACAACTTCATCAATCATTCTCCAAAATCGGTTTTCGTTACAGGACCGTCGACGCGCCATCGACCACCATGGCGCCGCCATTGATGTGTCTGGCCTCGTCGGATGAGAGAAATGCCACCATGGCGGCGATATCCGCCGGCTCCGCCAGTGCGGCTTGACCCGCACGTTCGACCCCGCCAGCCATCGCATCGATCCGTTCGATCATCGCCCCGCGGACCGGGCCGGGTAGTACGGCATTCACCCGCAGGCCATGCGGAGCCACATCGAGCGCAGCGGTCCGGGTCAGCCCGAGCACTGCGTGCTTGGAAGCGACATAGCCAGCCAGCCCCTTGCGTCCCCGAATGGCCGATGTGGACGCGATGTTGACCACGGCTCCCCGGCCACGGCGGATCATGCCGGGCAACACACTTTGCATGCCGACCAGGGTGCCGCGCACATTGACGTTCCAGACCGCATCGAACACATCGAGACCGTAGGACCAGACGGGAGCAACGGTCCCCTCGATCCCTGCATTGTTGACCAGGAGTTCGATCGGGGGGGACTTTCTCTCGACTTGAGCGACCACTGCGCTGAACGCATCCGGATTCGACACATCGACGGTGAAAGCCGTCCCGACGCCAGCGTTTTGCTGGACCAGAGAAAGCGTCTGCGCGTTTCCGGCCTGGTCGGCATCAAGAAGGACGAGCGACCAGCCCTCGCGGGCGAGGCGCAGCGCGATCGCACGGCCAAGACCGCCGGCCGCGCCCGTCACCAAGGCGCTGCGCGCCGTCGCCTTTCCTCCCTGTGTTTCCAATGCGCCTGCCTCCAATGCAATGTACTTTGCATCCGTAATACAGTTTATATGAGCCGTCAACAGAAGGCGGTTCAAGCATTGAAAAGCGTTTTGGCATTGAAAATCCACTGGTTTTGCACGCTTGACAGCTGAGAGCCCATATGTATTTTGCATCCTAAATTCAATTTGAGGATAGCGATGTTCGGCCGGAGCCCCTTGATCACCAACGTCAGCGACTTGCAGGATCTGGCAAGGCGGCGCGTGCCGCGCATGTTCTATGACTATGTCGACTGCGGCTCCTGGTCCGAGCGAACCTATCGCGATAACTCGGAGGCGCTCTCCCGGATAAGCCTGCGACAGCGCGTGGCCGTCGACATTTCCCGCCGCAGCACCGAAAGCACGATGATCGGGCAGAAGGTTTCGATGCCGGTTGCCCTTGCTCCGACCGGATTGGCCGGCATGCAGATTGCCAATGGTGAAATTCTCGCGGCGCGCGCCGCGGAAAAGGCCGGCGTTCCCTTTACCCTTTCCACCGTCAGCGTCTGTTCCATCGAGGACGTGGCCGCAGCGACCGGAAGGCCCTTCTGGTTCCAGCTCTACATGATGAAGGACAGGGACTTCATGGCAGATCTGATCGGCCGCGCGAAAGCGGCCAATTGCTCGGCCCTGGTTTTGACCCTCGACCTTCAGGTCCAGGGGCAGCGCCACAAGGATTTGCGCAACGGGCTCTCCACACCTCCCAAGCCGACGCTGCGCAACCTCATCGAGATCGGCCGGCATCCCCGCTGGTGCATAGGCATGCTTGGCGCCAAGAGCCGCACGTTCGGCAATATTGTCGGCCATGCACCGGACATCGAGGACACCTCGTCGATGTCACTCTGGGTGGCGGAGCAATTCGACCAGACACTGAGCTGGGAGGATGTCGCCTGGGTTCGCGACAAGTGGGGCGGAAAGCTCATTCTCAAGGGGATCATGGATCCCGGAGACGCGCTGCGCGCGGCTGAGACCGGCGCGGACGCGATCGTCGTTTCCAACCATGGCGGCAGGCAGCTCGACGGAGCACCTGCCAGCATCTCGGCTCTGCCGGCCATCGTCGATGCGGTCGCCGACAAGATCGAAATCCATTTCGACAGCGGAATCCGCTCCGGACAGGACGTGTTCCGCGCCATCGCGCTCGGCGCGCGCGGCGTCTATATCGGTCGCGCATTCATGTACGGGCTTGGCGCAATGGGAGAGGCGGGCGTCACCCGTTGCCTGGAAATAATCCGTCGCGAACTGGACCTGACCATGGCCCTTTGCGGCACAGAAACCATTGACAAGATCGGCCCAGACGCATTGTCGCGCTGACCGCCGCACCAGACGAGGAGAAGAAAGTGTACGGTCCCTTCAAACTTTACCCCAAAAGCGGGGTGAACCCGAACCACTCGCCGGCCTATCCGCTGGAGTGGGATTGCACCCTGCGCACGGTGGAAGTCGTGACCCGCGTCGCGCCGGACAAGATTGCCGCAATGCTGGAGGGGAGCGGGTTCGAACCGGTCAACGACCGCGTGGCTTTCCGCTTCATGCTCTCGCCGGGACACACCCTGTCCATTCCCAACGGCGAGATGTTCGACCTGATGATCACCGTGCCGGTCCGCTACGGCGATCTCTACACCCAGACTCACGTCTACATGTATTGCAGCGATCCGATGGGCATGGCCGCCGGACGCGAATTGTTCGGCTATACCAAGAAGGACTGCACGTATCTGTTCTCCGAGGACCCGGCAGGCGCGATCCGCGGGTGGGTCAATCGCCGCGGCTTCCAGGTCGCCGAATTTGCCTTCGTCCCCGATCCCGACGCGCCGCTGGTACGGCTGGTCGATGCCGATGAACAGCCGACCGGTGAAATCCATGTCCGTCGCCTGCCGCACCCGGAACGCCCGGAGCCGGCCTATGAGGATGTCGTCTACCGCAAGACGCCGCTGGCCTACACGGACCCGATCCCCGGCCGCATCGAGATGAACCTCTATTCGACGATCTTCGATCCGATTGCCGACATGGAGCCGGAAATCCTCGGTGCGCATTTCATGACTTCGTCGGTCTATGCCGGCGGGTTCGACAAGGAAGACCGACGCCTCCTCAAGGTTCTGCGTCCGTGACACCAACGGCGGGCTCCGGGCCGGAGGGCCCGGTCCTCGTTATCGGCGGGGATGGTTTCTTGGGGTGTGCCGTGTGCAGGGCATTGCGCGGTGCCGGATTTGCTGTCGTCGCTGCCGATATCGTCTCCTCGGAGGAAAACACGGCGCGAGGCGAAGTTATCAGCCTCGACGTGTCCGACAGGAACGCTGTCTTCGAGACGGTCGGTGCTCTGCGTCCCTCGCAGATCATCAACCTGTCCTATGTGGTCGGCCCCGCGCTCGCGGCCGACCTCGCCCGTGCGGTTGCCGTCAATCTTTCCGGACAGATCAATTGCCTCGACGCTGCATTGCAGGCAGGCGTCAGGCGATATCTCCACGCCAGTTCCATCGGCGCCTACGGTCCAAGCCAGGCGTATTACGGCGACCGCGAGATCACCGAGGAAGATGGCTGTCCGCCGCCGCATCACACCGAGCTCTATGGCGCCATGAAGGCTTTCGACGAGGTGCTGGTCGCGCAGTATGCATCGCGGATCGAGGTCTGCGGGTTTCGCCTCAGCGTCATATTCGGCCCCGGCCGCCGCCATGGATTTACCAAATGGACCTCGGCACTGTGCGAGCAGCCGGATCCTGGAACGGTGGTCGAAATTCCGCTCTCGCCGGATCAACGCATCAGTCTTGTCTCCGATGAGGACGCCGCGCGCCTCATCCTGCTCGCCGTCGAGGCCGGGACCCTGCCGGTCCCGATCATGAACTCCGGCGGCCACGACCTGTGTGGCGAGGATATCCGCCAACATCTCAAGTCGATGAACCCGGGACTTGCCGTCTCGCTTTGCGATCGGCCGGCGCCGCTTCCCTTCGCTCACCGATTTTCCAATGCACTGGCGCAACGTGTGCTCGGTTTCTCGCTGACGCCACTCGACATCGGGCCGGACAAGCCACGCATCGCGAGAAAACCCTCGTGACGATGCAAATATGCCGTCGAGCCTGCACCGCGCGCGCCGACCAGGATGGGCGGGTTGTTCCTTAGCGGGCCCGCGGACATTGGTCTGCCGTCAAACCATGCAAGTGGTGCTCTTTAGATTCTGCCGCATATGCCGTCGCTGTGGTCGTTGACAGGCCGACCGGCACAGGCAAGCTGCTCGGTAGAGAAACCGAACGTTTTCTAACGCATCACCTTTTCGAACAGAAATCCTTCGTCATCCGGCAGATCACCTGGACCGGGATGGTTCGGGTCAGGAAGCTGCGCGTGAAAGAAGGCGATGATCTTGAAACCGCACTTGTTGACGTAGAAGTGGATGTTTCTCTTCTCGAAATAGGGGGTGTGCGTCTGCCAGGTGACCGTCTCCGGATAGCGCTCCTCTATGGCAAGCCAGGCCTTGTGACCCAGGCCTTGCCCATGATGGCCGACTTTCAGGAAAAACAGATCCAGTGTGTTGTGATGGGTCTTTTCGTTGATCGTCACCACGGCGCCTCCGACTTTCACGCCGTCGCGGAGAATGCGTAGCGCAACAGCGCCCGGAGCGTTGATCGACTCGTCGAGATCATCCTCGGAAGGGATGGGTCCATTCTGCAGCTCGCCGTACTCTTCGACGACGGCGATGGCAAACGCTTCCTGAAGTTCCTTCTTGAACTCAGGAAGATCGTTCAGATCGGCAACGGCGAGACTAACACTTTGACTGGTCATGACTTCTCTCGGACTGTTCGAGGCGCGGTCCGGTGTCATTGACGGGATGAGTACAGCGAAATCCTGTATCACCGCCAACACCCCTGGACCCCGCGTGGCATCGATTTAACTCGTTGCAGGCTAGCAAGCGGAGTTTGCGGCTTTGTGGAGGGCGTGTGGAGACTGTGTGGAGGGCGCCCGCATCTGCCGCCGCCGAACTCCCTGATCTCAGCCCCGGCGGTGGCGCGCTGCGCATCAGGGGAGCGGTCTGCCGAGTGAAATCTCGAACATGGCGCCGCCTCTGTCTGAAGGAGCATAGCGGACCGTGCCACCATGGGCCTCGATGATGGCGCGAACCACCGAGAGGCCGAGACCGTTTCCACCTTTCTCAAGGGAGCCTGATTGCCCACCCCTTCGGAAGGGTTCGAAAGCCGAGGCGGCGATGTCAGAGGTAAGTCCCGGTCCCTCGTCGGCGACCCGCAGGATCACCCGGTCGTTCTCCGCCTGCAAGCTGATCTCGATGACCCCGCGCACGGCATAGCGACGCGCATTGGTGATAAGTGCGAGAAGCACCTGCCTGATCCGCATCGCGTCCACCGAAACCAGGACATCGGAAAGTTCGAGCCGAAGGTCGAAGCCGTCGCGCTTCAGCTCCTGTTCCAGCACCCCGGCAAGCCGCGTGATTTCATCCTCGAGGCGGACAGGCTGAAGACGAAGGTCAAGATGACCGCTGTCGGCAAGGGTCACCGTTCGCAGGTCTTCGACGAGCCGGGCAAGCGAATCCACTTGCAGGACCAGGGCATGGAGAGACGTTTCATCGGGTTCGAACACGCCATCGATCATCCCTTGAAGCCGCCCCTTCAGGATGGTCAGGGGCGTGCGCAATTCGTGGGCGATCGTGGCGTTCCAGAGGGTCATGTCGGACGCCATGTCCTCAAGGCGCTGGGCCATTGCGTTGAAGTCTTCGACAAGAAGGGCGGTCTCGCCAAGGGAATGGTCACCGGGAACCGCGCGGGCTGAAAGGTCGCCGTCCTTGATCCGCCTGGCGCCCATGGCGAGCGATTCGAGTGGTTCGAGAATGCGCCGCGCGAGCCTGACCGAGATAAGAGCCGCAACGATCAGCGCAATGAATATGAAGACGGCCAGGGTGATGAAATCGAAGCCTGTCAACCAGTTGTCGGTCTCTTGCGACCAGGGGGAGAAGTAGAACAGGATGGTGAAGGCGAGGTAGGTGCCGAAAAAGACCAGCAATCCGGCGGCCACGGTGACGGATGCCATGGCGAACAGGATTTGGCGGCTGAGCCCCTTCACGATCATGGATCGACCGCCAGACGGTAGCCGACGCCTCTGACGCTGGCCAGCATGCCCTCACCACCCGCCTGTTCGAGCTTCTTGCGCAGCTTGCTGAGGTGGCTGTCGATGGTGCGATCAAGCGCATCGGAACCGGGCAGACAGGCATCCACGAGTTCGCTTCGTGAGAATGCCTTGGTGGGCGTTCTCGCAAGATGGGCCAGGAGCCTGAACTCGGTCAGTGTCAGCGAAAGTGTGACCGGCACGCCGTCTTTTTCGATCGTCACCTGATAGCTGTCCAGATCGATCGTCAGGCTTCCGACGCGGATCATAGTGCCGGCCTGGCTGAGACCTGCGCGCCTGAGCACGGCTTTGGCTCGTGCGACGACCTCGATGGGATTGAACGGCTTGACGATGTAGTCGTCCGCGCCGATCCGCAGTCCCTGCAAACGGTCCACATCCTCATCGAGGGCCGTGATCATGATGACGGGCGTGCGGCCACGCCTCTGAATTTCGGCGAGAAGCTCCCAGCCATCGAGCCGCGGCATGGTGATATCGGCCAGGACGATATCGGGTTTGAGCGAGCGATGCAGATCGAGGGCCACCTGCCCGTCGCGCGCGTGCACCGTCCGAAAACCCTCGCGTGCAAAATATGCCTCGAGAATGCCGGCGATCTCGGTGTCATCTTCAGCAATCAATACCAGTTCTGCCATGGTCAACGCGCTCCTTGCGACTTCCGTGCCATCGAATCGACTTGCGGTCGAGTAGGCGGGCGTCGCCTCCACACGATCGCAACAAAATCTCCACAAAGCCCCAACGCAACACCTCTAGATCGCCACCATCAAGATAGTCCCCTGCAACAAGGATGGTGGATGCCGATGCAACGCGGATCTCGTTTCTGGATATTGGGGGTGTTGTGCCTGCCGGCTTTGCTCTTGTGCGCCTGCAGCGATCAGCCTGCCGCCGAGGCGGGTGCAGCCACCGGGCCGGAGCCGGCACGCGTCAGCGTCATGACGGTCCGGCCGCAAGCAGTCACGCTCTACGATGAGCTGCCCGGTCGGGTTTCCGCCTTCCGCACGGCCGAGATCCGGGCGCAGGTGAGCGGCATCATCCAGAAGAAATTGTTCGAGGAAGGACGTTTCGTTGATGCGGATACCCCGCTCTTTCAGATCGACCCGGCGCCCTTCCTCGCCGATGTTGATGCAGCCGCCGCCGTGCTCGCGCGCGCCGAAGCCGAACGCGTCAATGCCAAGGCCAAGTTCGAGCGCGCGCGGTCGCTCTCCGAGCAAAAGATCACCAGCGACGAAGCTCTCAACAATGCGACGACGATCCTCGCCCAGGCCAAGGCCAGTGTCGAGGAAGCCAGGGCCAATCTGGACCGGCGGAAGCTGGAACTTTCCAATGCGACCATCCGCAGCCCGATCAGCGGTACGATCGGGCAATCCTTCATGACGGAAGGCGGGCTCGCATCTTCCTCCGCTGCCACACCGCTGGCGGTGGTCCAGCAGATCGACCAGGTCTATGTGGATGTCCGTCAATCGTCAGTGAGCCTGGAAAGCCTTCGCGACACCGCCTCGGAATCCGGGAGCGGCGATCTCGAAGAACTGCCGGTCGGGATAAGAACCATAACCGGCAAGCCTTACGATCATGCCGGGCGCGTCCTGTTCTCCGATATCTCTGTCGACAGCGCCACCGGGAGTCTTGGGCTCCGGATCGTTGTCCCTAATCCCGACAAGCAACTTCTTCCCGGCATGTTCATCCGCACGATGGTGCCGCGAAAGGTCTATTCCGCGGCTCTTCTGGTGCCGCAGGAGGCAGTGACGCGTGATCTGGCGGGGAAGCCGCAGCTGATCATTGTCGGCAAGGACAAAACCGGCACGAGACGGACAGTCGAACTCGGACCGGTCATCGACGGAAAATACCTCGTCAAGAGCGGTCTCGCGCCCGGCGAAACCATCGTCGTGCTGGGGTTGGAGCGGGTCCAGAACGGCCAACCGCTGGAAACGTCGCCGTCACAGCCATCAACAACAACGGAAAGCTAAGGGCATGGCGCAGTTCTTCATCGATCGGCCTGTCTTTGCGTGGGTCATCGCCATCATGATCGCGATCGCCGGACTGATCGCCATTCCACAATTGCCTGTGTCGCGCTTTCCCACCATCGCGCCGCCGAGCGTATCCATCTACGCCTCCTACCCGGGCGCCACGCCACAGGTGATCAACGACAGCGTCACCAGTCTGATCGAGCGCGAAATCTCCGGCGCGAAGAATATTCTCTATTTCGATTCTTCGGCAGATTCTTCCGGTTCGACGAACATCACCGTGACATTCAAGCCGGGGACCGATCCGGAACTGGCCCAGGTGGATGTTCAGAACCGATTGAAGGCTGTGGAGCCACGGTTGCCCGAGCCTGTGCGGCGGGGAGGGCTGTCCGTCGAATCCGCATCCTCGGGCTTCCTGATGATCGTCTCCCTGAAGTCGAAGGACGGTTCGATCGACGCACTTTCGCTCGATGATTATCTCGTGCGCAACATCGCTCCGGAACTCAAGCGTGTGGCCGGTGTCGGTCGCGTGCAATCCTTCGGTTCGGAAGCCGCCATGCGGATATGGATCGACCCGACGCGCCTGCTGGCGCACTCCATTTCCATGGCGGAGGTGACGCAGGCCATCCAGTTGCAGAACATCCAGGTGGCACCGGGGCGGTTGGGTGACGCCCCGACCGTTCCGGGCCAGAAAGTCAGTGTTCCGCTCAATGTCAGCGGCCAGCTTCAGTCGGCCGAAGAATTCGCGGACGTCATCCTCCGGTCAAACCCTGACGGTTCGCGATTGACCCTCGGCGACATCGCCAGGATCGAGGTTGGAGCGCAATCGTCCGGCTTTGACATTCTCGACGGCGGCAAACCCGCGACCGCAGCCGCCATCCAGGTGACGCCGGGCGCCAATGCCGTCAACACCTCGAGCGGGGTACGCGCACGCCTGTCAGAGCTTGCCCTCACCATGCCCGAAGGGATCGACTATGCGATCTCCTACGACACTGCGCCTTTCGTGAAGGTCTCGATCCAGAAAGTGGCGCAGACGCTCGTCGAAGCCATGGTGCTTGTCTTCCTCATCATGCTGCTGTTCCTGCAAAACATACGCTACACGCTCATTCCGGCCATCGTCGCTCCGATTGCCCTCCTTGGCACGTTCGCCGTCATGCTGGCGATCGGCTATTCGATCAATGTCCTGACAATGTTCGGCATGGTTCTCGCGATCGGCATCATCGTCGACGATGCCATCGTGGTGGTCGAAAACGTCGAGCGTCTGATGGCGAAGGAGGGGCTGTCTCCGCGTGAGGCAACGCGAAAGGCCATGGGGGAAATATCGAGCGCGGTGATCGGGATCACCCTTGTCCTGACCGCGGTCTTTCTTCCGATGGGGTTTGCCTCCGGCTCGGTTGGCGCGATCTACCGTCAGTTCACGGTGTCGATGGCCGTATCCATTCTCTTTTCCGCCTTTCTGGCGCTTAGTCTGACGCCGGCCCTCTGCGCCACGCTCCTGAAGCCTGTCGACCGCGATCACCACCAGCGGAAGGGCGTCTTTGGTCGGTTCAACCGTGGATTCGACCGCTTGACGCAGCGCTACACCGGCTGGATCGCAGGGCTCGTGCAAAAGACCGGCAGAGTCATGCTCGTCTATCTGACGATTCTCGGCGCAGTGGCCTATGGATATGTGACGCTGGCGACCGCGTTCGTGCCGGAGGAGGACCAGGGCTCTTTCATGACGTCCTTCACCCTGCCGGCAGAGGCAACGGCGGAACGCACCCGCGACGTGGTGGATCTCTTCGAGAAGCATGTGCGAACGCGACCGGATATCGTCAACAACCTCACGATCATGGGCTTCGGCTTCTCGGGGTCAGGACCCAACACGGCCATGTCGTTCACGACGATGAAGGATTGGGACCAGCGCTCGACGAACGTGGACGAAGAGTTGAATGCCGCGGCACAAGCGATGGCCGCCGCCAACGAGGGGGAGATCTTCAGCCTGAAGCCGCCGGCAATCGAGGAACTGGGCACGACATCCGGCTTTTCGCTCAGACTTCAGGATCGTGCCAATCACGGAGAGAAGGCGCTGGCAGCCGCCGCGGCCCAAATCACGGAACTGGCATCGCAGAGCAAGTTGCTGAGCGACGTACGCGTCGACGGGCTTCCGAGCGGTCCGAGCGTCACGCTCGAAATCGATCGTCAAAAGGCCGCCGCCTTCGGGGTCGCCTATTCCACGATCAGCGATACGCTGAGCGGGGCGGTCGGTTCGACCTATGTGAACGATTTCCCGCACGACGGCCGGCTGCAGCAAGTTATTATCCAGGCGGAGCCGGCAAGCCGCATGCAGGTGGATGACGTTCTCAATCTGCATGTCCGAAGCGACAGCGGGAAGATGGTCCGCCTTTCGGAGATCGTGACGCCTAAATGGTCGACCATCCCGCTGCAGGTTGCACGCTACAACGGGTACCCTTCCACCAGCCTGTCCGGAGCTGCGGCGAAAGGTGTTTCCAGCGGCAAGGCCATGGACGAGCTCGAGCGGCTGGCGCTCAAGCTTCCCAAGGGCTTTGCCGTCGAGTGGACGGGTGAATCCCTGCAGGAACGCCAATCCGGCGCTCAGGCGCCCATCTTGATGGTCTTCTCATTCCTGATCGTGTTCCTCGTGCTGGCGGCGCTCTACGAAAGCTGGTCGGTGCCGCTCTCCGTCATGCTTGTGGTGCCACTCGGCGTGATCGGGGCGGTGATCGCGGTCCATCTGCGCGGCCTGGAAAACGACGTCTTCTTCAAGGTCGGCCTCATCACCCTGATCGGCCTTTCCGCGAAGAACGCGGTGTTGATCGTGGAGTTTGCCCGCAAACGCCACATGGATGGTCAGGGTCTTGCCGAAGCTGTGGTCGAAGCCGCGCGCCTCCGGCTCCGTCCCATCGTCATGACATCGCTCGCCTTCACCTTGGGCGTCGTGCCGCTGGTCATTGCCTCAGGCGCAAGCTCGGAGACCCAGAACGCCATCGGAACCGGCCTTTTTGGTGGAATGATTTCCGGCACGGTGCTGGCGGTGATCTTCGTCCCGGTCTTCTACGTTGCTGTCACGGGGTTAACGCGTCGCACGAACCGGCCGCAGATGCTTTGCGATGAGAGCTAGTCGGGGAGGATTTTTGAAAAGATGCAGTTCGGCGCAAGTCACTGGTTCATTGATCGCTTTCAACCAAGGACGCCAGCCGCAAGGCGATGTGGATTTCCAGCGCCCGGATCGGATCATCCCAGTCGCCCAATATCTGACGCAGCGATTCAAGGCGCTGACGGATCGTGTTGATGTGCAGACCGAGTGCGGTTGCGGTGCGTTGCATGTTGTACTTGTTTTCCAGGTAGCACAGCAGGGTCTTCCTCAACTCTGCGGCCTGGCGAGGCGACCTGTCGTTGATGGGGCTCAGGATGCGTTCCATGTAGTTCGCGATGTTCGCGGGCTCTCCGGTCTCGAAGAGGCGGGCGAACAAGTTGATTTCGGACTGCGCGACGAAATGATGGAGGGATCTCATCTTCAGCATGACGCGCAGTGCCTGGCTGAGTTCCTTGAAGCGTGTGCAGGCCTCTCCCAGGTCCGTGAAAGCATCCGAAACCATGCCGCCGGGCTTCCAGGACCGCGCTGATTTTTGCAGGAGCTTGATGAAGGCCCGAACCGCATCTTCGGCGCCCAGGGCGACATATACATCGTCGGTGAGGTCGATGAGGATGTTGGAGCGCGACGCGCAGTCCTCGATGAGTGTTGTCCGCGCGTCTCGGTCGGTGTCCTGTCCCGCAATCAGGAGAAGCATGACGGCTTCGTCGGAATGGAGATCGAGGCGGTCGCGGATCGCGGAGACGGTCGAGGGATCCGCAGGAACCACCCTCACGAGATGGCGCAGCAGCGTCGAGGATGCGATCAGCTTTTCCGTGTCACGCTTCTCGTTCCAGAGTTTGGCGATCGACAATGCCACCGCGCTCCGCTCGAGATTGCGTATCTCGATGGCGTCGAGTTCACCCTGGTGGCAGATCACCAGGCACTCGCCGCTTCCGCTCCATCCGTGCAGCGCGATTACCCTGCACTGTTCGTCGACAAGGTGATGCATGACCACCGACCGTCCCGTATGGCGGGACTGGGAGGTCGACCGGATCAGGGCCGTCGTGTCGAAACCGCCTGATTTGAAGTCGCTTGCCAGTCGTCCGCGATAGGCCGAGGCAACATACTCGTCGCGGATGCGCAGTTCGCCGTCGAAAAGGAATATCGCACCGCCGATCTGGTTGGCCATGCGTTGCAGAAATTTCTGCATTTCGCCGCCGGCCGCCAGCAGCGATGTCATCTCGTCGTGGGCGGCCGCTGAGGCCTCGACGCGCTGGATGTGCTCGATCAGGGCATTGCGGTTGCGTTGGGCTTCGTTGAGGGCTTCCGACAACATCCGGAAGGCATTGGCATTTCGCATCGCCACCCCGGCATGGAGCGCGAAGGATCCGAGTACGGACATGTTTCGTCCGCTGAGCTTTCTCGCATAACGGTCCGCGACGAACAGGAAACCATGGACTTCGCCGTCGGCAAGGATCGGAAAGCCGGCGAGTGAAACGATGTTCTCTACTCGAAAGGCCCGGTCGAGCTCCGGCAGATGATTGAAGCGCGTATCGTTGAGATAGTCCTGGGTATCGAAGAAGCTCTTCGATTGCATGATGAGGCTGACCGCACCGTATTCGAAGTTGCTGGTCATGACCGCGGTTGACGGTGACAGATAGCCTTCGGAGGCGACCGAGCGGAACAATCCGCTTTCCTCGTCGAGGGTGGTCACCCATGCCAGGTTTGCGCCGACGAGGCTTCGCGCGCGCGAGACGATCGTCTGGAACAGGGTGTGCGGTTCGAGTGTCCTTGAAAGGTCGTGCGCGGTTTCGATCAGGAGGTTCAGCCCCTTCTCCGAAAGCGCCGTGTCGCGCATCGATTGTCCGACCTGAGTGATGGCAGCCTGCAACTGCTTGAGGTCGGCGCCGCTCATCGAAGAGGGCGCCTGGTTCGCCAAGGCCTCCACCTCGGCCGCAACCTCGGCCTCGTCGCCGTCATTGGCGATCTTCGACAGCACGTTCATGACGGCCGTCAGAGCCGTGTTTTCCATCGCGTCCACCCTGCCTCCCGCAAAGCCATCCAGCAACGACTGGCACGGCAGCTCCGCCGATGCGTATGTCGGAACAATACATATTATTTTTGAATTTTTGGAGCTTAATCACATATCTGGACCCGCTTCTCAGGTTTACGTTTTTCGACACGCTCAGTGGAGTGAGCGCCCGGGGAGGGGCATGGCAAAGTTCGAGAGAAGCGGTCTGTATGCGGATCGGGCGTCACAACTGCGCAGGCTGGGTCCTGCGGGTGGGTGCGGCCGATGAAGCCCGTCAAGCGCAAGGTCATCATATCCTGTGCGGTCACGGGGCGGATGCACACGCCTTCGATGTCCGAAAACCTGCCTTGCTCGCCCGAGCAGATAACCCAGCAGTCGATTGACGCCGCGCGCGCCGGGGCCTCCATTCTGCACCTGCATGCACGCAATCCGTCCGACGGAAGTCCGACGAGCGATCCCGCCATATTTGACCTTGTTCTTCCGCGCCTCGCCGAGGGGACCGACGCAATCATCGTTACCCCGGCAAGCCCAGGCCCTGTTTCCGGGCCCCCGGATCTGCGCTCGATCCAGATGGGCTCGACGAACCACACCTTCAGCAAAGCGGCCCGTGGTATCTCCGACTGGAATTTCGCCTGGGAGAAGCCCTATCTGGAAGCTTCCGAGGACGGCGTTCTGCGCAACAGTTTCCGCGACATGAAATCGGCGCTCGCCGGATCTGCGGCACGGCCTGGCTGCTGGCTGTTCGAATGTCATGATCTGGGCCACCTCTACAACCTCGCCCAACTGGTCGGGGAAGGCCTGGTCAATGCGCCCCTGTTCATCGAGTTTTCGCTCGGCATTGCGGGAGGGTTGAACTCCGACCCGGAGAACCTCTTCCTGATGCGCAGCACTGCGGACCGGCTGTTCGGCCGTCAGAATTACGAGTTCTCGGTGATGGCAGCGGGTCGGCACCAGATCTCGCTCGTCACCATGGCGGCTATCATGGGAGGGCATGCGCGAGTTGGCCTCGGCGACAGCCTCTATCTGGGCAAGGGACTATTGGCGACGTCCAACGCCGCGCAGGTGCTGAAAATCCGCAGGATTCTCGAAGACCTGTCCCTTGAGATCGCCACGCCCGACGAAACGCGGGCTATCCTGCAGATCGAGGGGCCTGCGGCCTCTGCATACAAGGAAGCCGGATCGAATGGCTGAGCGTAAGTCCATGGCAGAAGCCGGCAGGCGCAAGAGGAACCTCCTCGAGATCATCGTCGTGGCGGTGACCGTTGCGCTGATCGTGATCTTTTCGGTGGTGGTCGACGGTTTCGCCACTTTCGGGAATTTCCGCGTCATCCTGTCCAATTCGGCATCCCTCGTCATCCTGAGTTGCGGGATGGCCGTGGTGATCATTTCGCGCGGCCTCGATCTTTCCCTGGTCGCGGTCATGATCGCAGGCGCGACCACCTTCACGATCTTCATCAATGCGGACATGCCTGTCGCCCTGGCGTTGTTGCTCACGGTCGGGGCGATGGTGATGATCGGCCTCGCGAATGCCTGGCTGATCGCCTATGTCGAGATCCCGGCCATGCTGGCGACGCTCGCATCGGCGATGCTGGTGGTGGGCCTTTTCCGCTTCGCCATCCTGCAGGGTGAATTTCTCCTTTTGCTTTCCAAGACCAACCCGGCGGTGATCGCCCTTTCGGGGGATTTGCTGCCCGGGGTTTCGGTATCGGCGGTGGTGATGGTGGCGGCCTTGCTCGTCACCTGGTTTCTGCTTCGCGGATCGGCGGCCGGGCGGACGATCTATGCCATGGGCGACAATTTCCAGGCGGCGCGGCTGACGGGGCTTCCGGTGCGCACCACCACGATCACCGTCTACGTCTTCGCGGCGCTTGCGGCGCTTTGCGCAGGACTGGTGATGTCGGCGGCGAGCGGCGCGGTGGATTTCCGAACCGTCACCAACGGAACGCTTCTGTTCGAGGTCATTCTGGTCGTCGTGCTGGGCGGAATACCGCTCAGAGGCGGGCGCGGCGGCGTCCTCAACATCATCATCGGCGTGGCACTCATTGCCGTTCTCCGCAACGGGATGACGCTCATGAACTTCACCGCGCAGATGCAGGACGTGCTGAAGGGCCTCGTCCTGATCGTGGCGATCGTCGCCGACAACTACTTCAACCCCAGAGACACGGAAACCGACACCGTCGGGGACCTGTGAGACTACCCGACCAACAAAGGAGGAGACCATGTTGAGCAGTTTGGGAATTAAGATCCGCGGTGCCGCGAGCAGCGCCATCGTCGGAGCGTGCGTTCTGCTTGGAGGAAGCGGACATGCATCGGCCGATGTCGACATTTCCGGCAAGAAAGTCATCTTCGTCCCCATCGCGATGGGCATTTCGCTGACCGAGGGATGGGCGCGGCGGATGCGTGAGCATGCAGACATCCACGGCTACACGCTCGATATCCGCGATGCGGCCTTCAACACCGGCGCGATGTCGGAGCTTCTTGCCAAGGCGATCACCGAGAAGCCGGACGTCCTCGTCGTCCACAACCCGACCGTCCAGCTTCTGGCGCGCCAGATCAAGCAGGCGGAATCGGAAGGCATCAAGGTGCTGCAGGTGAACCTGCAGTCGAACCAGGCCTCGTCGGCTTTCGTCGGCGCGAACTGGGAGCGTATCGGCCGCGAGATCGCGGAGGATATCGTCAAGGAGTGCGGCGAGGGCAGCGGCAAGTCGGGCAAGGTATCGATCATTCCCGGCCAGCTTACCGCGGCAGACAGCGTCATCATGAACGAGGCTGCCTTCAAGGTTTTCGAAGCGCATCCGGAGATTGAGGTCGTTTCCAACCAGGCGTCCGACTGGGAGCCGGAAAAGGCGCGCCAGATCACGGCCACCGTGCTGCAGCAGCATCCGGATCTTTGCGCCGTCTTCGGCCACTGGGACGTGCACACGATGGGCGCCGGCAATGCCGTCAAGGATGCCGGTCTCGCCGACGATGTCCTCGTCTATGCCACGGGCGGCGGCGACGACGTGGCCTGCAAGGCGGTGGAGGACAAGGTTCTCGATCGTGTCTGGAGCTATGACGCCGATGGTCAGGGCCGCGACGTGGGCACGATGGTCGACCTTCTGCTTCAGGGCGCTTCCGGCGCCGATGGCGCGATGATGGAGGTCGAATCGCCGATGAAGATCATCAAGGCCGGCGATTCCTACGATCCCGATCTTTGCTGGAAGATGTGACCGGTCGCTAGAGACGCATAGTCCCGCGGGGTCGAAAGCGGCCCTGCGGGCGATATCCGATGGGATTTCCCGATGTCAGCCGACTTTAAATTCGCCAGTTTGCCGAAGCAGCGCGTGCCGCGCGTCGTCATCTCCACGAGACGCATTATCGCGGATGTGCTGTCCAGCGGCTGGGTCGAGAGCATGATCCCGTTCCTCGCGTTCGTCTGTGTGGTGATCGGCATTCTGCTGACGACGCAGGACTACTTCGTCGCTTCGAACCTTAGAAATCTCGCGCAATATTCGGCCGATGGCGGCTTGATCGTGCTGGCGATGCTGATCGTGGTCGCGGTCGGCGGGATCGATCTGTCGGTCGGCTCCAATTTCGCCATGTCCGCCTTCGTCGCCCTGTTCTGCTTTCATATTCTCGGCCTCCCGGTTCCGGTGGTCATGGTGGCGAGCCTGGCATGCGGTGCCCTGATCGGAGCGACCAACGGCATTCTCGCCGGCCTGCTCGGCTGCGGCGCGCTTCTCACCACGCTCGGGACGATGATCACGGTACGCGGCATTTTCACCATGTCGTCGCAGGCCCGGATGGTGGAAATTTCCACCAGTGCCCGGGCGGATGACCTTTGGGACTGGGTCGGCTTCGAGAAGCTCATGACCATGCCCGTCAGCTTCTGGGTGCTGCTGATTGTGGCGGTGCTCATCTTCGTGCTTTTCCGTCAGACCCGCTTCGGCTGGCATGTTCTCGCCGTCGGCGGCAACCGCAAGGCGGCCCGCCATGGTGGTATCCGCGTCAAGTGGACGATCTTCTTCTCCTATGTCTTGACCGGCCTCATCGTTGGTCTGGCAGGCTTTCTCTATGCCGCGCGGCAGAACAGCATCAGCTCGGATACCGGGATCGGCATGGAGTTCTTCGTCCTCACCGCGCTCGTCGTCGGGCTGGGTGGTTTCGTCCCCGGCCGCGGCGCGGTGGTGCCCGTGCTGATCGGCTTCCTGACAATCTATCTGCTCAACAATGCGATGATCAATTCGGGTTTCCGGGGGGATTTCGTGCAGCTTTCCATGGGCGCGATCATCATTCTCATCCTGGCGATCGATGTGAAGTTCCGGAAAAACCGCCATCGCCTGCTGGCGTCAACCTATCTCGACCCGGTCAAGATCACCCTGGTGCCGACCAGGGGCATGGCCGGACTGATGCCGGACGAAACGGCGCGCAAGCTTACCGGCGCACAGATCCTGGCAAGCGGCAAACTCGACGGCCCCGAGGACGTCATCCTCGACGAAGAAGGCAATCTCTACTGCGGAAATCGCGACGGGCGCATCGTCAAACTCGCCGCTCCCGACTACACCGAGATGAGCGTTGTCGCGAAAATCGGCGGACGGCCTCTCGGCCTCGCTTTCGATGCCGACGGCCGTATCGTGACCTGCGTCGCCGGGATGGGCCTGATCCGGGTGACACTCGAGGGAGAGGTCGAGCTTCTCACCGACCTGACGGCCCGAAGCCTGTTCAGCGTGCAGGACGACACCTCGATCCGCATGGCGGACGACCTCGATATCGCTCCCGACGGCACGATCTATTTCAGCGACGCGACCAAACGTTATGACATGGACAACTGGGGTCTCGACCTGCTGGAAGGCCGGCCGAACGGACGGCTGTTGAGCTATGATCCGAAGTCGCGAAAGACCCGGACGGTCTGCGACAATCTCGTCTTCCCCAACGGGGTGTGCCTCACCCATGATGGCAGGCATCTGCTGGTCGCCAGCACATGGGGCTGTTCGATCCTGATCTTCGATCTCAACGACCTTTCAGCCGGACCGAGGGTCTTCCTGGATGGCCTGCCCGGCTATCCCGACAACGTCAACCGAAGCTCCGATGGCGGATACTGGATCGCCCTTGCGGGCATGCGGAACCCGATCATGGACCAGGCGATGAAGTATCCGCGCCTGCGGCAGCGGATGTCTCGACGCGTGCCGCCCACCAACTGGCTGTTCGGCAACCTCAACATCGGCGGCGTGCTCAAGATCGACGGCGCCGGGAAGATCGTCGACGCGCTCTGGGATGCGCCCGATGGCCCACTCTACATGATCACCTCGATGCGCGAGCACAAGGGCAGCCTTTTCCTGGGCGGCGTGACCAACGACAAGATCGGCCGGCTCGAACTGGAGGACGCCGATCGGGATTGGACGGGTCCGCAAAGCTACCGGGGGAGGAGCTAGGCCATGTTTTTGAGGTCCCGCAAATCCGAAACTCCCGCCATGACCCTGGAAGGCGTCCTCGGCCCCAATACGTTCATCGATGAAGCCGAGGGCATGGCGGTCGCTTCGCCCAGGGCACTTTGCCTCCACGCCGACGGGCGGTTGCTCATCGCATCGGGCAACGCGGTCCTGGCACTGTCCGGTTGGGGCAGGCAGCCGGAAGCCTGGGCGAAATTCGCGATGCCCGTAACCGCGCTGTGTGCGAGCCCGGACGGCCATGTCGCGGCCGGCCTGGCTGACGGAACGATCGCTGTTCGAGACATGGCTGGAGGGGTTCTTGAAGGATGGGGCCGTCCCGAAAACATCGCCTCCGCGGTTGATGCGATCTTTCTTGCCGAAGGGGAGATTGCCGTCATCGACAACGGTTATCGGGCCGATGAGGACATTCTCTCGCTTGCCGCATGGGACGAGAAGCCACGGGGCCAGATCGTGGCGATTCGCCGGGACGGGACAACGCGACGTCTCTCAAGCGTCCTCCATTGCCCGATGGGCGTAGCGCGTGACAGCGCCGGGGAACTGGTCGTCAGCCTCTTCGAACGGGCGTCGATCGTCGATCTGTCCGGCAAGGTCAGGCAATCCGGGTTCCCGGCCTATCTCGGTCGTATTCGGAATTCGGACAATGGCTATCTCATCTCCTGTCTTTCGCGCCGCGATCCGCTCATCGAGTTCTTCAAGACGGAAAAGGACTTCGTCGCCGAGATGAAGGAGAAGATCGATCCCCGACACTGGATGTCGCCGCGCGCCAACCCGGAGTTCAGTCACGAGTTCCCAATCGAGCTGGGCGCGACGCGCCTTTTCGGGGAGATCAAGCCCTGGGCACCGTCATTCTCCTATGGCCTCGTCATAGAGACCGGCGCGGACTTCATCCCGACCGGCTCGGCGCATTCGGCCGCCAACGGCGGCCGTCATGCGATCAGCGATGCAATCCGCTGGGACGACACGGTCGTTGCGATAAGCCTGGCGAGCGGCGAGCTTCTCCGCTTTTCATTCGAAAGGGAAGCCGCATGAACCGTCAACCGATCGTCAGTCTCGAGAACGTCACCAAGAGCTACGGCGGCATAAATGCGCTCGAGAGCGCAAACTTCGAGCTCTATCCGGGCGAGATACACGCGCTCGCCGGCGAGAACGGTGCGGGCAAGTCGACCTTGTGCAAGCTCATAGCGGGCGTGATCTCGCCGAGCGATGGAACGGTGCGGATCAACGGCGAGGTCGTGAAGCTCTCCGCGCCCAAGGATGCCAGCGAGCGTGGCATATCGATGGTCTACCAGGAGACCAGTCTGGTGCCGCAATTGACCGTTGCCCAGAACATGGTGCTGGGCCGTGAGAAGACGTTCAACTCGGTGCGGAAGGTCAGGAATGCCGCCCGGCAGGTCCTCCAGCGTCTCAATTTCAAGGTGGACCCGTCGCAGCTTGCCGGATCCCTTTCCACCGCCAAGCGGCAGATGGTGGAGATCGCGAGGGCCGTACTCAACCAGGCCAAGGTGATCATCTTCGACGAGCCGACGGCCGCGCTGACGCCGGAAGAGACGGATCACCTGTTCGACCTGATGAAGACGCTGCAGGCCGAAGGCGTGGCGATGATCTTCATCTCGCACGCACTCGAAGAGGCGCTCAACCATTCCGACCGCATTTCTGTCCTGCGCAATGGAAAGCTCGTCGTCACCGGCAATGCGGACGAGTTCGATCGCGGCAGCCTCATTCACCACATGATCGGCGAGGAACTCAACGAGAAGATGCATGTGCCCGCCAAACGCCACGAAGCGCGATCCGCCTTGCCGGTGCTGCGCGTGGAAAACGTCCGCATGGGCAGCATGGTCAACAACATGTCGTTTTCGGTTTTTCCCGGAGAGATCACCGGGATAGCCGGCCTGATCGGCTCGGGACGCAGCGAAGTTGCCAAGGTGATCATGGGCCACACCAAGCGTAATTTCGGCGGTGGGCGGATCTGGCTCGATGGCCGCGAGGTGCGCTACAGCCTGCCGGCCCAGGCCGTGGCCGACGGCATCGCCTATGTCAGCGAGGACCGCAAGCTGGACGGCTTCTTCGACACGTTGAGCATCTCCGAGAACATCGGACTGGGCTGGATGGCCAAATTCGGGCGCAGGGCCCTGCTTGCGCCGTTGCGCAAGATGCGGCGGATTTCCCGTGAGTGGGAGGGCAAACTGTCGATCCGCAGTATCGGGACGGACCAGTCGGTTCTCTATCTGTCCGGCGGCAACCAGCAGAAGGTCGTGATCGCCAAGTCGCTCGTCCAGCAGCCGAAACTGATCATCTTCGACGAGCCGACACGTGGGGTGGATGTCGGCGCGATCGCCGAAATCCGCCAGATCGTGCGGCAATTCGCCGAGAGCGGGGCAGGGGTCATCCTCATTTCCTCCTATCTGCCGGAGATACTCGACCTGTCCGACCGGATACTCGTGGCCAAGAGCGGTACCATCGTCGCGGATTTTCCCCGGGCCGATGCGACAGCGACGAAGATCCTCCATGCCGCCATCCACTGAACGTCGTTCGCCACAGCCGTATCGGACGGCTTCGGGAACAGGAGAAGACCAATGAAAGAAGCCGTCATCGTCAGCACCGCCCGCACGGGCATCGGCAAGGCCTATCGCGGCAGCCTGAATGCGATAAAGTCGCCGACGCTTGCGGGCCACGTGCTCAACCATGCCATCGAGCGTGCGGGCGTGGAGGCCGGCGAGATCGAGGACTTCGTGCTCGGAACCGTTCTCGGCGCGGGCACCGCGGGCATGAACCTCGCCCGAAACGCCGCCTTTGCAGCAGGCGCACCGGTAACGGTGTCGGGCCAGACCCTCGATCGCCAGTGCGCCTCGGGGCTGATGGCCATCGCCACTGCCGCCAAGCAGATCATCGTCGACGGCATGGATGTGGTCGCCGCGGGCGGCCAGGAGAATATCTCCGCGGTTCAGGACCAGTATTTCAAATGGGTTCAGGCCGAAGCCGACCCGAACGTGATCGAACAGGTTCCTCACGCCTACATGCCGATGCTCAAGACCGCCGAATTCGTGGCTGAAAAATACGCAGTGAGCCGGGATGCGCAGGACGAATATGCGCTCCAGTCGCAACTCCGCACTGCGCAAGCACAAGCCGCCGGTCGGTTCGACGACGAGATCGTCCCGATCACGACGACGATGATGGTCAAGGACAAGCAGACCGGAGAGGTCTCGACCCAGGCGGTTACCCTCGACAGGGACGAAGGCAACCGCCCTCAGACAACGCTCGATTCGCTGGCGGGGCTCAATCCGGTCATCGAAGGCGGAGTTATCACCGCTGGCAATGCGAGCCAGCTTTCCGACGGCGCTTCGGCCTGCATCCTGATGGAGGCGAAGCTTGCCGAGAAGCGCGGCATCGAACCTCTGGGGTTCTATCGCGGCATGGCGGTCGCCGGCTGCGCGCCGGAGGAGATGGGCATCGGCCCGGTCTACGCGGTTCCCCGGCTGCTTGAACGGCATGGGTTGAAGATCGACGATATCGGCCTGTGGGAGCTCAACGAGGCGTTCGCGGTCCAGGCGCTCTACTGCCGGGATCGTCTCGGCATCGATCCGGAGATCTACAACGTCAATGGCGGAGGGATATCGATCGGCCATCCCTACGGAATGACCGGGGCGCGTCTGGTGGGGCATGCGCTCATCGAAGGCAGGCGGCGGGGCGCGAAATACGTCGTCGTCACCATGTGCGTGGGTGGTGGCATGGGCGCGGCAGGCCTTTTCGAGCTCGCCAACTGAAAATCTGCCGGCAGTAACGAACAAGCGGAGACACCCACGTGAAGGAGCATGACTTGTTGTCTTCAGCGATAAAGGTCGGCGCGGCGCCCGGTTACGGGGATGCGGCGATCGACGGAGCCATGCAGGCATACGCACTGACGCTCGACAAGTTTCTGGTCCACGCGGCGAAATGGCACCCTGCCACCGAAGTCGTCACCGGACGAGAAACCGGAGACGCCGATCGCCTATCCTATGCCGCGCTGAAGGATCGCGCGGTTCGGGTCTCGGCCATTCTCGCCGGCATGGGAGTGCGCGCGGGCGACCGGGTCGCAACGCTTGCCTGGAATACCCGGGCCCATCTCGAGGCTTGGTACGGCACCATGGGCATGGGGGCGGCATGTCATACGCTCAACCCGCGGCTGACGCCGGAGCAGAGCGGTGCCATGCTCACACTCTCCGGCGCGCAGGTCATGATCGTGAGCGCGGATCTTCTTCCGCTCGCGGGCAGGATCGCCGAAAAGGCAATGGCGGTGAGGCACGTGCTCGTCATCGACGGGCCCACGGATGGGTGGACCGCGCCCCGCGACGACGTAGCCGCGCATGAACTGCGCCCGGAAGACAATATCGCCGCGGACAGCATCGTCTGGGGCGGCTTTGACGAAGGGACCCCGTCGGGTCTCTGCTTCACATCCGGCACGACAGGTACGCCAAAGGGTGTGACCTATACCCACCGTTCGAGCTATCTCCATACATTGAGGGCGCTGCAGGCCGACATGCTCGGCATCACCCGCGCGGATGCGGTTCTCGCCGCCGTGCCGATGTTTCACGCCAATGCCTGGGGGCTTCCCTTTGCTGCGCCGGCCGTGGGCGCCAGGCTCGTCCTTCCCGGGCGGTTTACCGATGGTGCAAGCCTCGCCCGTTTGATCCGCTCCGAAGGGGTGACCGTGGCGGCGGGCGTGCCCACGGTCTGGCTTGGCCTTGTCGAGCATCTCGAAGCTCATGGGGGTGACGTCTCGAGCCTCAAACGGATTCTTGTCGGGGGTGCGCCGCTCGCTCCGGCATTGATGGAGCGTATCGAGCGCGGGCTGGGCGTGACGGTTCAGACGAGTTGGGGCATGACCGAGCTGTCGCCGTCGGGGACGATGGCTCTGCCGGATGATCCGGAACGGAAAGCCTCGGTGTCCGGCCGCCCGGCGATCGGGCTCGACCTTCTTCTCACCGACGCGGAGGGGAAAGCCCTGCCGGACCAGCGCAACAGTGAAGGTCATCTGCGGGTGAAGGGAGCGGCTGTCGTGGAACGCTACCTCGGATATGCGGAACCGGCGACCGATGCCGACGGCTGGTTCGAAACGGGCGATCTGGCGCGGATCGACGCGCAGGGGGACCTCATCATCACTGGCCGGTCGAAGGACCTTATCAAGTCCGGCGGCGAGTGGATCAATCCCGCCGAGATCGAGGCCATCATCGGTGCGTTGCCGGAAGTTTCGCTCGCCGCAGTGGTGGGGCGCGCAAATGCCAAATGGGGAGAGCGGCCTGTGCTGCTGATCTCACTCCGCAATGGTCGGGAGATCACCGATGACGAACTTCTGGCGTCGCTCCGCGACCGGGTGGCGAGCTGGTGGATACCGGACAGTGTGGTACGCCTCGACACGATGCCGATGGCCGCGACCGGCAAGATCGACAAGCTGCGCCTGAAGAAGGAATACGGCCACCCGGAAGGCTGAAGTGGATGGCAACCGGAGAGGCGGGACTTTCCAAGTCCGCCGGAACATTCAATCGGAACGCACGGAAAAATCCTCAACCGCAGCGACGGGCTGCCGCAGAAGAAAATCGCCGGTGGGTTTCCCAGCCCTTCGGCGCGACATCGGAATGAGCCGCAATGCTCATCGAAGGAGACAGACATGCACTTGAAAGATCGCACCGCAATCGTGACCGGCGCCGGCGGCGGGCTGGGTCGAAGCCATGCTTTGATGCTCGCGCGCATGGGCGCAAAAGTCGTGGTCAACGACATGCATGCCGAAAGTGCCGAGCGGGTAGCCGAGGAGATCCGCGCCCTCGGCGGTGAGGCGATCGGCATTGCGGCTTCGGTGACGGACGAGGCGGCCGTCGCCGCGATGGTCGGACAGGCAATCGAGAAATGGGGCCGGGTCGACATTCTCGTCAACAATGCCGGCATCCTGCGCGACAAGAGCTTCGCGAAGATGGATATCGCCGATTTCCGGGCGGTCGTCGATGTTCATCTCATGGGTGCCGCGATCTGCACCAAGGCGGTATGGGAGATCATGCGCGCGCAGAAGTTCGGTCGCATCGTGATGACAACCTCCTCTTCCGGCCTCTACGGCAATTTCGGGCAGTCGAACTACGGCGCCGCCAAGATGGCGCTCGTCGGTCTGATGCAGACCTTGGCGATCGAGGGGGAAAAGTACGGAATTCACGTGAACTGCCTGGCGCCGACGGCCGCGACACAGATGACGGAAGGCGTATTGTCGGAAGAGGCGCTCGCCGCGCTGTCGCCGGAACTCGTCAGCCCTGGTCTGCTGGCGCTGGTCGGCGACGAGGCGCCGACACGGGCGATCCTGTGCGCCGGCGCGGGCCATTTCGCCCGGGCCAACATCACCTTGACGGAAGGAGTCCAGATCGGCGGAGGCGCGGATGCAGCCGATCAGGTGGTGGCGCAATGGGAGCGGATCGGCGACCGCGCAGGCGAAATCGTTCCCGGTTACGGTTTTGCGCAGGCGGAGCGTGAACTCGCTGCATTGGCTGACCGCAATTCCGGCACCGTTAGACGATAGTCAGGTCGCCTGCCTCGCAGGAAATCTTGTCTGCGGATCGCAGGCAAACCCGGCCCGGTCAAGCTCCTGCTCGGTCTGCCGTATCCGGCGGAAAGCGTCAGCGCGAGTTAGGAAAGCTTTCTACACGCGGGGCAGGTCCGTGTCTGCGGACACGGACCTGCCATGTGCCGTTGCGTTTGCAGATAGAAGCCACGGATTGACCTTTCAGCCCGACCAGAATGGGACCGTCTGACAGACAGCGTCATTCCAAGGTTGTGGGCGTGCCCGTAACCCGGTGTCTTTCAAGGGTTTGGGAGTGGCGCACCCGACAGGATTCGAACCTGTGACCTCTGCCTTCGGAGGGCAGCGCTCTATCCAGCTGAGCTACGGGTGCATCTGCTTACGCGGTGCTTACGCGGGATTTCCGCGCTTGTGAAGGGCTAGATACCCTTTACCTAAGTCCTTGAATATATAAGTCCTTTCTCTCTCTTCAAA
>PAPH01000083.1 GCA_002709005.1 Hyphomicrobiales bacterium
ATTCGTAGGGCTGGGCCCGGCGCAGGTCCCAGGACGCGCCCGAACCGCGCACCATGACACCGGAGAACCCCCAGGCGAATGCATCCTCGAGCGAGACGACGCCGATATCGACGTTGCGCTGCTTGTAGATGCGGTTGCCGGTCAGCAGGCTCTCGATGTCGCCCAGAACCTTGAGGAACGGATCGCACCAGGCGCCGATATCCTCGATGAGTTCCGGCGGGACGTCCTGATGGACGCCGCCGGGACGGAAATAGGCGGCGTGCATCCGCGCGCCGCAGGCCCGCTCGTAGAAGACCATGAGCTTTTCACGCTCTTCGAAGCCCCAGACCGGCGGCGTCATGGCGCCCACGTCCATCGCCTGCGTGGTGACGTTCATGACGTGCGAGAGGATACGGCCGATCTCGGAGAAGAGAACGCGGATCAACTGGCCGCGCATCGGGATCTCGAGACCGAGCAGCTTCTCGACCGCCAGCGCGAAGGCGTGCTCCTGGTTCATCGGCGCCACATAGTCGAGGCGGTCGAAATAGGGCACGGCCTGCAGATAGGTCTTGGTCTCGATCAGTTTCTCGGTGCCGCGGTGCAGAAGGCCGATATGCGGGTCGACGCGTTCGACGATTTCGCCGTCAAGCTCGAGCACCAGACGCAGAACGCCGTGGGCGGACGGATGCTCCGGACCGAAGTTGATCGTGAAATTGCGGACGTTGTGTTCAGTCATTGGAGGCTCCGTGGGGGAGCGTGAAATGGTGAATAGTGAATGGTGCCTGGCGAATTCTCATTTCACTCAATGCCCTCTTTTGCTTCAAGCTTGCGGATCAAGGCCCGAAGCATTTTTCCCAGTCTTTCAGTGCGAAGCGCGAAATCTCCGGCGACCTTCTCAGCCATCAATCCCACTCGCTTCGACAACTCGATGTGCGTTTCAAGTTCTTTCAGCGATCCTTGAGCTATCCGAAGATAGTGGATGAAGCTCCTGCGCTGATCCCGTCCGAACCCTTCCGCGATGTTTGCAGCGATGGAAACCGAACTCCGCCTCATTTGGCTCGTCATCCCGTAAACCTCTTCGCGCGGAAAGCCGGTGGTGATCCTGTAGATCTCTTCGGCTAGTTCCATTGCGTCCTGCCATATGCGCAGGTCGCGGTAGTCGCGAATGTGCTCGGGATCAGTTCCGCCTTCCATTCACCATTTCACCAATCACAATTCACCCTTATCCGCTCTTCTTCTCGTCGCCCGGCAGCACGTATTCGGCACCTTCCCAGGGCGAGAGAAATTCGAAGTTGCGGAATTCCTGCCTCAACTCCACCGGTTCGTAGACCACGCGCTTGGCTTCGTCGTCGTAACGCACTTCCACATAGCCGGTCGTGGGAAAGTCCTTGCGCATCGGATGACCCTCGAAGCCGTAATCGGTGAGGATGCGGCGCAGGTCCGGATGGCCGGAGAACAGGATTCCGTAGAGGTCGTAGGCTTCGCGCTCGAACCAGTCGGCGCCGGGATAGACCTGCGTGGCGGAGGGAACGGTTTCCCCTTCAGCGACGGAAGCCTTGACGCGGATGCGCTGGTTCTGGCGCGGCGACAGCAAATGATGGACCAGATCGAAGCGCGAGGCGCGCCCCGGCCAGTCGACCCCGCAGCCGTCGATATAGCAGACGAACTGGCACTGCGCGTCATCGCGCAGGAAGGTCAGCAGCTCGATCAGTCGCGACGGATCGACGGCGACCGTCAATTCGTCATAGGCGATCGAGACGCCCTCGATGAGGTCGCCCTTGGTCTCCGAGATATAATCGGCGAGATCGGACAGCGCCTGGTTCATTCGTCCCTCCCCTAGCGCTCGATCGTGCCGGTGCGGCGGATCTTCTTCTGCAGAAGCAGCACACCGTAAAGCAGCGCCTCGGCGGTCGGCGGGCAGCCCGGCACATAGATGTCGACCGGGACCACGCGATCGCAGCCGCGCACCACCGAATAGGAATAGTGGTAATAGCCGCCGCCGTTGGCGCAGGAGCCCATCGAGATCACATAGCGCGGCTCGGGCATCTGGTCGTAGACCTTCCTGAGCGCAGGCGCCATCTTGTTGGTCAGCGTCCCGGCGACGATCATGACGTCGGACTGGCGCGGCGAGGCGCGCGGCGCGACCCCGAAGCGTTCCAGGTCGTAACGCGGCCCGGAGACCTGCATCAGCCCCTCGACGGCGCAGCAGGCCAGACCGAACTGCATCCACATCAAAGAGCCGGTGCGGGCCCAGGTGATCAGATCGTCCGTGGTGGTGACGAGAAAGCCCTTGTCGGCCAGTTCGTCATTGACCTCGGAGAAGAACGCGTCGTTGGAGCCGACCGGCTTGCCGGTGGCGGGATCGAGCACGCCCTTGGGCTGAGGTGCGACAAGCGTGGTGTTCTGGGTATTCACTCCCATTCGAGCGCTCCCTTCTTCCATTCATAGATAAAGCCGATGGTCAGCACGCCGAGAAACGCCATCATCGACCAGAAACCGATCCAGCCGACATCGCTGAACGAGACCGCCCAGGGAAACAGGAAGGCCACTTCCAGATCGAAGATGATGAACAGGATCGACACCAGATAAAAGCGGATGTCGAATTTCATGCGGGCGTCGTCGAAGGCGTTGAAACCGCATTCGTAGGCCGAAAGCTTTTCCGAATCAGGGGCTTTGTAGGCAACCGCGAAGGGCGCGATCAACAAGGCCAGCCCGATGACGAGGGCGATTCCGAGGAAGATCGCGATCGGCAGATAGTTGCCAAGAAGTTCAGTCATGGCGTCCGTTTCCGTCTCCCGGCCCCGGTCCGGTCGGGCCGAAGCCCGGCAGGTCCGCCGGAGCGGGTTTCTTGCTGCATTGCGGCGTGGTTAGCGCAGGCCGTACGTCTGCGCAAGAGCGCGCCTACGTTTTGGCCTGAAGAACCGATCCGAGGCCAGAATAGTTCGCACGTCCCGGATTGGCGAGAGCGGCGGGGGAGAAAAATGGTCGCGCCCGCCCCTGCTTGCTACGGGCGGTTTCTTGGGACCGCGGGCCGGTCATGCCCGGCTGAGCTCGAGTCGGGCTTTTGTGGAACGCCCGTCAGTCGCGGCCGGCAAAGCCGAGCCGACAGTCAAAACGCGGCGCTTCGCGTCAGCGCCTTCTCGACAAGAACATATCAGGAGAAAAGTTGAAAATGGCGCGAGTGACGGGGCTCGAACCCGCGACCTCCGGCGTGACAGGCCGGCACTCTAACCAACTGAGCTACACCCGCGCATTTTCAGACGAAACGGCGTTGCGCCGTCCGTGTGAGCGGCTGATTAAGGGGTTCGCTCCGGGGTGTCAAGCGGCGAAATCGTGCGCCGTGCAACATTCTTGTGACGGAGCCGAAAATCCGCATCCCGGCCGTCCGCCGGACGCATTCCCGGCAACCCCGGCGCAGGCGGCTCTCCCCTCACCTTCTACAGGGGAGCCCCACCCGGCGGAGAATTGGAGACTTGCGAAAGAACCAAAAATTCCGCCGCGATTGCCGCTTGCAAGCGACCGGCGAACCCACTAAAGACGTCGGCGCTGGAGCGGGCGATTAGCTCAGCTGGTAGAGCGCCTCGTTTACACCGAGGATGTCGGGAGTTCGAGTCTCTCATCGCCCACCATTTTCCCAAAAGGTAAAGTCGGCTCTCCAAAACCCGGGGTCCGCAGGGCGCCATGGGCGCTTCAGGCGCGCCGGCGTGTCTGTTGCAGCAGAAAATTGTTCTAATCAAACAAATCCTGCAACTCTCCGACCAGCCGAATAACGCAGAGCCAACCGGGTACCAGCAGCGGAATCAGCGGTCGAGATCAAGCCTATCGACGGGCCTTGAAGCCAGAGAGCTTGATCGGCGCGTCCTGAACTCCAGCCGTCCGGGGCGGTATCTACCGCGTAAACGCCAGCGGCACGGAAAACGTCCAGCTTGAGCGCCCGGCGCCGGCGGGAATTGCCGGGAACGGGGCGGCGCGGCGGACGGCGTCACGGGCGGCGGCATCGAGAACGGCGGAACCGGAGCTGCGGGCGACCCGCACACCGCCGACCGAGCCGTTGCGCGACACGGTGAAGGAAACGACCGCGGTGCCGCGCAGGCGGTCGCGCTTGGCCTCTCGCGGATAGCGCAGCGCGCGACGGAGTTTCGAGGCGATCTTGCCCGGATAGTTGGAAACCTTGGCGTTGCCCGGATCGCGCTTGGCCTGGGCGGTCTGGTTGCCGCTCGCCGCGCGAACCGCATTGGCTTTCTGCTGCCCGCCCGCGCCGGCCGATTTCGTCTTCGGCTTCGGCTGGGCCTTCTTCACCGGCTTGGCCCTGGCCTGCTGTGTCTCGGCCTTCTTCTGCACCTTCGGGCGCTCGGGCGCCGGCGTCGGCACCGGCACGTCCGGCAGCGCCGCAAGTTCGCTCGTCGGAGCGACGGAGGCGGTCTCCACCGGATCGGCGGGCGCGACTTCGGTCGGTTCGACGGCTTCGGCCTCGGTCGGTTCCGCGGCTTCGACTGCCTCGGGCTCGACACTCTCGATCACGTCCTCGGTCCGGGGCTCCTCGATCGCCTCATCGGGCTCGACGGGCGTCAGTTCAGCCGTCTCGACCGGTTCCTCGACGGTTTCGACCGGTTCTATCTCGCTCGTCTCGGACTGTTCGGCGGGATCGATATCGTCGGACGGCTCGCCCGACTGGACCGCGTCGTCAAAGGCATTGCCGAGGATGAGCATGTCGACGGCCGCGCCGCCGGCCACCTTGGTTTCCGGCTTGGCGGGCACGAAATATCCGGCCACCGCGAGATGAATCCCGGCGGAGACGAGGATTGCCGCGGTCACATGGCGGGTTTTCAGTTTCATTCCGCGGCGTGCTCGGTCACGAGGACGATATTGGTGAGGCCCGCGGTCCGGAGCGCGCCGACGATATCCACAAGTTCGGTTGCCGGCAGATCGCGGTCGGCGGCGATTCGGAATGCCGCGCCCTGGTGCTCCTCGGCCCAGCCGGCGAGTTCCGAATCGATTTCCACCGGCTCGCCGCGCCAAGTGGCGCGTCCGTCCCCGGCGATGAACAGCATGTCGGGCGGCGCGGCGTTTTCCTCGCGCGTGGTGGTGATGAAGCTGACCTCGGGATCGCGCGGCGGGGCCAGCGTGCCGGCGATCAGAAAGAAGATCAGCATCAGGAAGACCACGTTGATGAGCGCGATCGTGCTTTCCTGCTTGCGCGGCTTGTGGGGGCTGGGAATGCGAATCATCCGCCTCTCCTCGATACGCTCACTTTCAGACCGGAGCCGGACGCGGCCTCCAGAACCGAGACGAAATCCTGCGAGGTCGCGTCCTTCTCGACCAGAATCACCAGGTTTTCGGCACCGACCTCCTTCAGCCCGGCCAGCCTGGCCGCGATCGCGCCGGTCTCCAGAGCCTCGCCGTTCAACCGGACGTCGCCCGGACGAACCGAAATCATCGCGTCAGGCCGGTTGGCACCGCCGCCGCCCGAAGCCCCGCCTTCCACCGGCACCTGCGAGAAGCGCGAGAAGGTGGAGGAGAGCATGAAGAACAGGAGCAGCAGGAAGATGACGTCGATGAGCGGCGTCAGCCCAAGCCTGCGGCGGACGAATCTGGGCGCGTCAACCCGCAAGGGCCGCCTCCCCCGCGCGTGGCGCAGACGGGTTGTGCGGCTCGATGCTGGGGCGCGTGCCCAGAACGTCGGCCGTCAAGGTTTCCACGGCGACGCGCTCGCTCTCGATGCGGGTTTCCAGCCAGGTCAGCACCAGCGAGACCGGCATGGCGACGGCAAGCCCAGCGGCGGTGGTGAGCAGCGCCACCCAGATGCCGCCGGCGAGAATTGACGGATCGACGGCGTTGCCCGCCGTCTGCAACTGCCGGAAGGCGTCGATCATGCCGAGGACGGTACCGAACAGCCCCAGAAGCGGCGCCACCTGCGCAACCGCGTCGAGAAAGCGAAAACCCGACTGAAGATCGTGAAAGCGCTCGGTTACGTCGCGGGCGATCCGCTCCTCGATTTCGGCCTTTTCGGCACGCCGGTCGGTCCTGAGCTGAATGGCGAGAGCCACGGCGCGGGCGGCCGCCGAGCGGCCCTCGCGGGCGAGCGCCAGCGCCTCGCGCGGCCGGCCCTCGAGCCACAGGCCCACCGCCTTTTCGGCACGGGCGCGACGGCCCACCCCCATGCGGAAGAACTGCCAGAATTTCAGGAGGATAACCGCAAGACTTACCGCGGAGATCACCATGATGATGGCAACCACCGGCCCCCCGAGTTCAGCGAGCGAGGCGAGCGTTTCGAATGCGTTGGTCAGCGAAATCATCGTGGGCGTCCTTGTTGCAGGAACGTTATTGTCAGGAACCGAATTCGGCGTCGGTGAGGTTCTTGGTCTTAAGTGCGGCGCCGCAATCGGCCGCCTCGATCCCCTAGCCCGCGCAGCGCGCGGCGCCATTGACGAGGATGCGCGAAACGCTCTCGCAGCCGGTATCGGGGAGATCGAACCGGCGCACGACGGTCTTGCCGACCGGCAGGGCGCCGAAATCGAAGACGGTCATCAGCTTGACCAGGCCCTTGCCGTCGAAGATCACCATTTCGAAGCCGCTGCTTTTCAGATCTGTGGAGAAGCCGTTATGCGTGACGAAGGTCATGCGGCAGGCCTCGCCGTTCTGCTCCAGCCGGTTGAGCTCGATATCGATCGTGCCCTTCCCGGCAGTGCTCCCTTCGACCGCTCCATCCGGCGCGGCATGGGCGCTCACGGCCTGCGCCACGAGCAGCGCGGCGGCGGTGGCGAAGCGGCCGAAGGCTGACGATTCCCTTTCGACAGAGTGCCTTTTGCGCGCAATCGGCAAAATCGCCAAACCCATGATTGTACTCCATTATTAGCATCAGGCGCAGCGGCCGGAGGGGCGCGCGCCAATTCGGGAGTGAAAACATGATTTCTCCACTCCACTATTGCATCCGATATAAAACATGATAATTCGTGTCAAGAAATAACACGTACCAACTGACCCTCGCCCAGCCAGCCTAACGCCAGCCCAGCGAGACGAGGGAATCTTCTTTGTCATGACGCCGAAACCGAGCGCACAGCATCCCACTTCCGACAGGACCCCGGACACGTCCGGGAGCCCCCTCCGCACGGCTACCGAAAGGAGCGGGGTCAAAGTTGTCGAAAGCAGCGACCTGTTCGGACGCCTCTCCGAAATCGGCATCATGCATGAGGGCTCCCTTTATCGCCTCAAGATTACCCGTCAGGGCAAACTCATACTCAACAAGTGAAGTGAAAGGCCGCTGGGAGATGACCAACACCCCCTCACCCGCAGAGATTCGAGATGCAGTGCGCGACAATCCGAAAATGCGGACGCGCGATCTGGCGCAAACTCTCGGGATTTCCGAAGGCGAACTCGTTGCCGCCCATTGCGGCCACACCGCCCGCCGGATCACGGTCGATTTCGAAAAGATCTTTCCCGGCCTCGAGGCCGCGGGCGAAGTCATGGCGCTTACCCGCAACGAGAACGCCGTCCACGAGAAGATCGGCGTTTACGACAAGTATATCGCCGGCAAACACGCCGCGATGATGCTGGGCGAGAAGATCGACACCCGGATGTTCCCGGCCAAATGGGCGCACGGTTTCGCCCTCGAAAGCGCGGACGGCGATGCGGTGAAGCGCAGCCTGCAATTCTTCGACGCCCAGGGCATGGCCGTCCACAAGGTGCACGCCCGTCCGGCGACGAATATCGACAAGTGGAACGCGCTGGTGGACCGGCTGGCGATCGACGACCAGTCCGAGGGCATGGCCGTCGTGCCGGCTGAAACGCCGTCGGAAACCATCACCGAGGTGCCGCTCGACGACCTGCGCGACCGCTGGAGCCGGATGAAGGATACGCACCAGTTCGTCACCATCCTGCGCAAGCTCAATGTGGCGCGTCTCGACGCCGTGCGCGCCATCGGCGAGGATTTCGCCTGGCAGATCGACAATTCCTCGGTCGAGGCAATGCTCAAGCTCTCGGCCAACGAGAAGCTGCCGATCATGTGCTTCGTCGGAAACGAGGCATGCATCCAGATCCATTCCGGCCCGGTCGCCAACATCAAGACGATGGGCCCCTGGCTCAACATCATGGATGGCGACTTCCACCTTCATCTGAGAACAGACCGGATCGAGGAAGTCTGGGCCGTGCGCAAGCCGACCGACAAGGGCCACGTCACCTCGCTTGAAGCCTACGACGCAGACGGCGAACTGATCATCCAGTTCTTCGGCAAGCGCATCGAGGGTCAGGACGAGCGCCCGATCTGGCGCGAGATCATGGAAAGCCTGCCGCGCGTCGACGGCAGAAAGGCAGCGTAGGATGGCGGCTCTTCCCCTTTTCCGCGCCGCCGGCCGCTCACTGGCGCTGGCAGCGGGTCTCGCCGCACTGGCCTCATCCGCCTCAGCGGAAGCCGAGCCGAGCCGCATCGTCTCGATCGGCGGCTCCATCACCGAAATCGTCTATGCACTCGGCGAAGGCGACCGGCTGATCGCCCGCGACCAGACGAGCATCTATCCGCCGGAAGCGCTCGCCCTTCCCGATGTCGGCTATATCCGCCAACTCTCGCCGGAAGGCGTGATCTCGGTGAACCCCGATCTCGTCATCGCGCTCGAAGGCTACGGTCCCCCTGCCGCCAAGGAAGTGATCGAAGCCGCCGGCGTCCCGCTCGCCGTCATCCCGGAAGCCTATGACGGCGCCGGGATCGTGGCGAAGATCGAGGCGACCGCGAAGGCGCTGGGCGCGGAAGAGAAAGGTGACAAGCTCGCCGCTTCCGTCAAGGCCGATCTCGATGCCGCCGAGGACGCGGCAGCCAAGGTCGAGAGCCCGGCAAAGGTGCTCTTCGTCCTGGCGCTGCAGGACGGCCGCATCATGGCGGCGGGTGGCCATTCCCATGCCCAGGCGATCATTGAAATGGCTGGCGCCGAAAACGCACTCACCGGTTTCGACGGCTACAAGCCTGTGACTGATGAAGCGGTTCTCGAGGCCGCGCCCGATGTGATCCTGTTGATGGATCGCGGCATCAACGACAACCACGATGCCCAGGACGCCACTCTTCTCGCCCTCCCTGCCGTAGCGTCGACGCCCGCCGGACAGAACAAGGCGCTCATCCGCATGGACGGGCAGTATCTTCTCGGCTTCGGCCCGCGCACCGCCCAGGCCGCTCGCGACCTGTCGGGCCGGCTCGCCGAACTGACCGCCGGCGGGAGCAACTGAACATGCTGCAGCGCCCGGCCGCCACCTGCACCGCCCCCGCCATTTCGATGGAGGGCGACCGGAGCGGCCGGGCGCGCATCGCAGTCGTCGGCCTCGCCTTGCTGCTCTTGGGGGTGGCTGTCTTCGGCCTCGTTCTGGGTGCCGCGGATACGCCGGCCTGGCGCGTGATCCTCACCCGTCTCGGGCTCGATAACGGCGCGGGACTCAAGCCCACCGATTACCTGATCATGGAATCGATCCGGCTGCCCCGCATCGTGCTCGGCATTCTCATCGGCGGCGGCCTCGCGGTCTCCGGCGCCCTGATGCAGGGGCTGTTCCGAAATCCGCTGGCCGATCCCGGCATTGTCGGTGTGTCCGCCGGCGCCGGCCTCGGCGCGGTGTCGACCATCGTTCTCGGCGGCGGCATTCTCTCGTTTACCGGCATCTATGCGCTGCCGCTCTCGGCCTTTTTCGGCGGTTTGATCACCACCTGGCTGCTCTATTGGGTTGCCACCCGCAACGGACGCACCTCGATCGCCACGCTGCTGCTTGCCGGGATCGCCATTGGCGCTTTCGCGGGGGCCGCCACAGGCGTGCTCATCTATATCGCCGACGATGCGCAGCTGCGCGATCTCACCTTCTGGGGGCTGGGCTCTCTCGCGGGCGCAACCTGGACCAAGGTCGCGGCCACCGCGCCGATCATCCTGATCGCCTTCGCCGCCAGCCCGTTTCTGGCGCGCGGGCTCAATGCGCTCGCACTCGGCGAATCGGCGGCCCACCACATGGGCATCCCGGTGCAGCGGATGAAGAACGTCACCATCGTCGTCGTTGCCGCCGCCACCGGAGCTTCCGTGGCCGCAGCAGGCGCCATCGGCTTCGTCGGCATCGTGGTGCCGCATCTTCTCCGTCTGGCCATTGGCCCGGATCACAAATATCTGCTGCCCTGTTCGGCGCTTCTCGGCGGCGCGTTCCTGACGCTCGCCGATGGGGTAAGCCGCACACTGGTCGCGCCCGCGGAATTGCCGATAGGTATCGTGACCGCGGCCATCGGCGCGCCTTTCTTCCTCTGGATCCTGCTGCGCCGGCGCGGCCTTCTCGACCTCTGAGGTAATTCGCGATGACGATCGAAGCGCGCGGCATCGAGGTCGCCTATGGCAAGCGGCGCATTCTTCACGGTGTCGATTTCTCCGCCCGTCCGGGCGAGGTAACGATGATCATCGGCCCGAACGGGTCGGGCAAGACGACGCTTATGCGCGCGCTCATTGGCGAGGTGCCGGCGAAGGGCGCGGTCTCGATCAACGGCAAGGCTCTCAGCCGCCATGCCGCCCACGAACTCGCCGCCATCCGGGCAGTGCTGCCGCAGGATACCGCTCTCGCCTTCCCCTTCACCGTTACCGAAGTGGTGGGGCTCGGCGTGACCGCCGGCCCGATACTCGCCAACGCCCACGCGCGGCGGCAGCGGATCAACGACGCGCTGGACGCAGTCGATCTGCCGGGTTTTGCCGGCCGCTACTACCAGGAACTCTCGGGCGGCGAGCGCCAGCGGGTGCAACTCGCCCGGGTGCTATGCCAGATCTGGAATCCCGTCTCGCATCGTCACGGACCGTCCTGGCTGTTTCTCGACGAACCCGTCTCCAGCCTCGATATCCGCCACCAGTTGATGATCATGGAACTCGCCGCCAATTACGCCCGGCGCGGCGGCGGGGTGATCGCGGTGATGCACGACCTCAACCTCACCGCCATGTTCGGGGACCGGATCACGCTGATCTCGTCGGGCGAAGTGGCGGCTACGGGCACGCCGCAAGAGGTGCTGCAGGACGACACGCTGGCCGATGTCTTCGGCTGCGCGCTGAAGGTCGGCGAAGTGCCGCGCAACCATCTCTTCGTGTTGCCGCAGGCGATTTCCGCCGGCTGATTGCCTCAGCCCGGTCACTGCCGGTATGGAGAGCCTCATGACCGAGAGTTCTCCCCGCTTCCTCATCGACGGCCCGGCGGACGCCCGCGCCACCATTCTTCTCGCCCACGGCGCCGGCGCGCCGATGGACAGCGACTGGATGAACGCGGTTGCCGCCGCATTGGCCGCCGAAAAGCTCCGCGTCGCCCGTTTCGAATTCGCCTATATGGCCAGCCGCCGCACCGGCGCGGGTAAAAAGCCGCCGCCGAAGGCCGAAAAGGTGATGGAGGAATACCGCCAGGCCGTGACAGCGCTCGACGCGACGACACCGCTGATCATCGGCGGCAAGTCGATGGGCGGACGGGTGGCGAGCATGGTCGCCGACGAACTGGCGACGAGCGGACAGGTGAGTGGGCTCCTTTGCCTGGGCTATCCCTTCCACCCGCCGGGAAAACCGGAGAAACTCAGGACCGCGCATCTCTCCGAAATGACGACACCGGCGCTGATATGCCAGGGCGCGCGCGATCCATTCGGCAACGAGAGCGAGGCGGATGCCTTTAGCCTCTCACCCGCCATCGAACTGATATGGTTCGCCGACGGCGACCACGACCTCAAGCCGCGCAAGGCTTCCGGCATGACGCTCGATCAGCACGTTGCGAACATGGCGAAAGCGGCACGTGCGTTCGCCGAGCGGATTATCGCGGAAAAATAGGCCTCAGAGGGCCGGACCGGGCTCGATCTTCGAGCCGTCCGAGAAACGGCCGAGCCGGAAGCGGTTCAGATCGTGGCCGACCGTATTGCCCGTCACCAGATCAGCGAGCACACGGCCAACGCCCGGGCCTATGCCGAAGCCGTGGCCGCACATGCCGGTGCCGATCGTCAGGCCCGGCAGTTTTTCCGCCCGGTCGATCACCGGCACCACGTCTGGCAGCGTGTCGATCATCCCGCCCCAGCTCGCCCGGATATTCACCTTTCCGAGTTGCGGGAAAAGTTTCTCGAACCGGCCGACAAAGGCGGCGCGGGTCGACGCCGAAGGCGTTGGATCGAGAACCCGCATGCGCTCGAACGGGCTTTCCTCGTCCTCGCGCCATTGTCGCGGCGTGCCCCAGGCGTCGGGGTAGTTGGCGGGCGCGGCCGGCCGGAGCTTCGTGCCCGCCATGTGCTTTTTCAGAACGGGGATGAACTTCGGCAGCGCGCGGAAGGCATCGGGGCCGATGAAGAAATCATGGGTGCCGCCATCGGCGAGCGTGTAGCCGCCGCCCAGCCGGCGCCGGAAAGCGACTTCCTCATCCGTCGCCCCGCCCGGATAGAGTTCCGGCAGCGGCTCAGTAGCCGCCACTGTCGCCAGCACGGAAAGCTGCGGCAGCGCGATGCCGTGGCGGCGCAGAAACAGCGATGACCAGGCGCCACCGGCCAGAACGACCTCGGAGGCCGCGATCCGGCCCTTTTCGGTCACCAGCCCGGCGACCAGTCCGCCCCGCACGTCGAGCGCGCGGGCAGCGCAGTTTTCGACGATGGTCACGCCTTCGCGCGCGGCAAGTCGGGCGAGCGCGGGAACGGCGAGCCACGGTTCGGCGCGCATGTCCGACGGTGTGACCAGCGCGCCGGGAAAGGATTTCGACATGCCGGGAATGAGGGAAGCCGTTTCCTTGCCATCAAGAAGCCGGGTATCCACCCCGAGCCGGTGCGCAAACGTCATCCAGCTTTCGAATTCGGCGATATCCTTGTCGTTCCGGCCGAGATAGGTGACGCCGCCCTGAACGAGGCCGAAATCCTCGCCGCTTTCGCGCGCAAGTTCGAGCCACAGCCTGCGCGCCTCGATCATGATCGGCAGTTCGGAGGGATCGCGTCCCTGCTGGCGGATCCAGCCCCAGTTGCGAGAGGACTGTTCGGCCGCCACCCGGCCCTTCTCGACGAGCACGACGCTGGCGCCGCGCCGCCTGAGATAGAGCGCGGTCGAGACGCCGATCACGCCGCCGCCGATGACGACGACATCCGCGCGTTCGGGAAGAGGTGCCGAATGCTCGACGGGGGTGTGCAGACCGAGGGGAAACTGGAACACGGGCGCTTACTCCTGAGTGTGCCCCGGACCTAGATCGCCCCGCCCGCAAGGTCAATCCGCACAAGGCGCTCAGCGGGTCGCGCCGGCCCAGGCCTTCAAAAGGATGGCCGCCGATTCCGCACCCGGATCGACATGGCCGACCGAGCGGTCGCCGAGCTTCTTCGACCGACCGCGCCCGCTGCGCATATCCTTCGTCGCAGCTGCCCCCTTTGCGGCGCCATCGGCGGCGGCAGCCAGACAGTCCACCTCCGAACCGCCGTCGGCAAGTTTCGCCTTCGCCGCTTCCACGGCGGGCAGCCAGGCGTCGACCATCGTCTTGTCGCCGGCGCACGCGCCGCCCCGGGTAACGATGCCGTCGGCCATGCCCTCGATCCAGGCGACCGTCGCTGCCGCATCGAGATTGAGCCTGTCGGCGACCGCGCCGCCCGCAGACTGGAAGGCCGAGGCATAGAGCGGTCCCGCCGAGGCGCCGACCGATTCGAGGAAGGCCGAGGCAATCTCGTCGCAGAGAATCGAGATGGTGGCCTCGTCGCCGGCCGTGTCGAGCGCGCCGAGCACAGCCTTCCAGCCAATCTCCATCGTCAGCCCGTGATCCCCGTCGCCGATCTTTCCGTCGAGCTCGCTCAACCGGTCGCGTTCGGTGAAAATGGCCTCGGCCGCCGCACGCATCATCCTGCGGAAATTCTCCGGCGTGATGGCTCCGTCCGTCTTCAGCGCGGCGATGTCGGTTTTGCGGGTTTCGCTCACCGTCGCGCGGCTTCGCGCCTTGCGCGGTGCGTGCGACGCCTTCGGAGCCGAAGCGCCCACCCTGAGCGCCGGCGTGTCGCAGGGATGGTCGAGCCAGATGGTGAGCTCGTCGTCGAGCTTCATCAGGGTGACCGACGCTCCCTCCATGTCGAGCGAGGTGCAGTATTCGCCGACCCAGCTGTGGTGGATCTCGACGCCCCTCTCCTTCAGCACGTCGGCAGTGCGCCGGTGCAGGAGATAAAGTTCGAGAAGCGTCGTCGAGCCGAGGCCGTTGACGAGCACGGCCACGCGGTCGCCCTTCCCCAGTTCCAGTTCCTCGATGATCGGAGCCAGCAACCGGTCGGCGACCTCATCGGCGCTGCCCGCCGGGCCGCGCTCGACGCCGGGCTCGCCGTGAATGCCCATGCCGATTTCCATCTCGCCCGCGGGAAGCTCGAAATTCGGCGTGCCGGTCTGCGGCATGATGCAGGCCGAGAGCGCCACACCCATCGTCCGCGTCGCCTCGTTGGCGCGGGTGGCGGCTTTCTCCACCTCTTCCAACGCGAGCCCGAGATCGGCCGCGGCCCCCGCGACCTTGAAGACGAAGAAGTCGCCGGCGATGCCGCGCCGTTCTTCCTTCCTGTCGAGCGGCGCGGATGCAATGTCGTCGGTGACCACGAAGGAGCGGGCGGTAATTCCCTGTTTGGCGAGACTTTCCTCGGCCATGCCGAAATTCATCACGTCGCCGGTGTAGTTGCCGTAGAGAAACAGCACGCCCACCCCGCCATCGGCGGCAAAGCCCGCATCCACGATCTGCGAGGGCGACGGCGAGGCGAAAATATTGCCCAGTGGCGCCGCGTCGGCGAGCCCCTTCCCCACATAGCCCGCGAAAGCCGGCTCGTGGCCGGAGCCGCCGCCGACGACGATCCCCACCTTGCCCTCGCGCGGCCCGTTGAGCGCGACGATAGCCCGGCCCGTCTCTCCCTCGACAGTCAGGTGATCCGGATGGGCCGAAACCATGCCGGCGATCAGATCCTCGATCAGTGTCCCGGGATCGTTGATCAGTTTCTTGTGCGTACCGGTCATGCGATCCTCCCAGATCGGTTTTTAATTTTCTTCGCGCTCAGAAACGAACGCCGTGCCTGCTTTCGAGGACACCAAGCGTGCGGGCGATTTCCGCGTCGATCCGCTCATCATTCCAGTTCAGCGCCGCGCCGACAATCCGTCCGATGCGTTCGAGAAGCGATTTGGTGAGCTGTCCGGTGATCGCCAGCGGCGTCCGGCGGAGGATGACGTCCTCGAGATGGACCACCTGCTCATTTCGGGCGATCCAGTCGATTTCAGCCGCGCCGAAAGCAGGGGCTTCGTCGAACAGAACCGGGGTGTCGCGCTCATGGGCAGCGATCAGCCGCGCGGTTGCGCCGTAGCGGTCGAGCAAAACCTCGACACGCGCAGGCTCTGCGCTGCTTTCCGAAGCCACCTCGGCGATCCAGCCATCCCGGCGATTTGCATCCGGAAGCTGCCGCGCGCCGCCGATCGGCATCGCATCGGTAGTGGTCTTCCGGTCCCTGCCAAGGCGGCCGAGCACCATGTCCGCCACTTCCGCCGAGAAGGCGCGGAAGGTCGTCCACTTGCCGCCGACCAGCGAAATGACCGGGAACGGCCGGCCCTGCGCGGCGTCCTGAACTGGAGCGGAATGGTCGCGGCTGATGAGGCCAGGCTCGACGCCTTCGGAATTTGGCAGCGGCCGGATGCCGGCATAGCTGTAGACGATCTGGCTTTCGTCGAATGCGAGCCCCGGCAGAAGGTCACGCAGGCTCGACATGAAATAGCCCGTCTCGTCATCGGTGCAGTGCGCCTGGTCCGGCTCGCGCGACGGGATGTCGGTCGAGCCCACCAGGGCCTTGCCCAGATAGGGAAAGACCAGAAGGATGCGGCCGTCATTGGCCTCGAAATAGATCATCCGGCCATCGAGCTGCTTTACCAGGTCTGGGTGATCGAGCAGAATATGCGATCCCTTGGTGCCGCCGATCAGCTGGCTCTCGAAGCCGAGCGCTGCGTTGACCTGGTCGATCCATGGACCGGCGGCGTTGACGACCAGTTTCGGCCGCACCCGCCCTTCCGTACCGTCGGGTCTGGCAAAACTCACCACGCCGTCCGTCTGACCGGTGACTGCGCTCCAGTTGTGGGCTTCGGAGCGGTCCGACACCTTTACGCCATCCTGGACCAGTTCCATCACCAGCCTCTCCGGCGCTGTCACGGTCGCATCATAATAGGTGCCGACGGCGACGATGCGCGGGTTCAGCGCCGGAAGGGTTGCCAGCGCCTTTCGCCGGACCAGCATGCCGTGTTTCGGCATGAAGCGGGCGCGCGAACCGAAATAATCGTAGAGCGTGAGCCCGATCTTGATCAGCACAGCGCCGCGGCTGCGTGGCGCGGTCCTGGAGCCGAAGAAGGTCCGGATCGCCGCTCCCACGCCCTTGGTCCAGGAGTAGATCGGGATCACGGTCGGCAGCGGCTTGACCACGTGGGCGGCGTTCTTGAGCAGCAAGTTGCGCTCGTATGTCGATTCCGCCACCAGCCTTAATTCACCGGTCTCGAGATATTTGAGACCACCATGGATCAGCCGAGAGGGAGCGGCACTTGTGCCCGATCCGAAATCGCCCTTGTCGATGATGACGCAGGAAAGCCGCTGCGCAGAAAGATCGCGGAACAGGCCCGCTCCGTTGATGCCAGCTCCGACGATCAGGACATCGATATCCTTGACTGCACTGTCGTTCATTGCGCGCCGCGCGCCTTTCCGTCGAGTTCGTTGAGCCGGTCCCAGCTCGCCGCCATGTCATCGGCGATCGCGCGGTAGACCGTGTAGCGCTCGTGGTAGTGCGCCGCGCGCGCGCGCTCGGGGGTGTAGGTGGTGGAGATCGCGTCGAGATCGCGCGGATCGGCATCGAATGCCTCGAAGGCGCCCACGGCGGCCCCGGCGCAGAGCGCGGCACCCCAGGCCGCCGCCTCGTCGGTCTCGGTGACGGTGACCGGCATGTCGAGGATATCGGCAAAGAGCCTGGCGACCACCGGATTGCGCGATGCCCCACCGGTCAGCCGGGCGACGTCTGCACCGAAATTCTTCCGCAGCGTGTCGACATGGTCGCGGTGATTGAAGGCGATGCCCTCGAGCAGCGCCGCCAGCACATCGCCGCGCCCGTGCCAGCCGCGCAGGCCCAGAAAACCCGCGCTCGGGCCCGGCCCCATCGGCGAACCGAAGAGATAGGGATGGTAGATCACCGAACTCGCGCGGCTGAGCGCGTCCTCCAGTTCGGGGGCGAGAACCGCGTGGATGCTGGCTCCCTCGGCTTCCGCCTTTTGGCGCTCGGCGGCGCAGAAGGTTTCGAGGAACCACTCGTAGTTTGTGGTCGACGCCGGCGAGATCGACATGTTGTTCCAGCGTCCGGGCTGTACAGCGTTGCGGCAGAACCAGCCGGAGCCCACGCGCGGCTCGTCAGACACGCATTCATTGATCGAGTAGGTACCGGCGACGATGCCGACGATGCCGGCTTCGTGGGCGCCGATGCCCAGAACCGAGGCGGTCACGTCGTGCAGACCGGCGGCCACGGGCGTGCCTTGCCTGAGCCCGCTCGCTTCGGCCGCTTCGGCGGTGACATGGCCGACGATCTCAGCCGGATGGCTCGACGGCGGCAGCGCCCCGGCAAGAGCCGAAAGCCCGAAGAGATCGAGCGCATCGGCGGTATAGTCCTGCGTCCGCACATCGGTGAACGAGGTGCTCGCCTCGGTGCGGTCGGTGCCGATCACACCGCAGAGGCAGTAGCGCAGCCAGTCCTTGCAAGCCATCATGTGGCCGATCCGTGCGAAACGCTCCGGCTCGTGCGCGCGGAACCAGGAGAGCAGTGCGGAGGGCGCGGAGGCATGTGGCGCCTGCCCCGTCAGTTCGAGGCTCTTGTCCGCCGTGCCGTCGCGCTGCCAGCCCGCGACGATATCCGCTGCGCGGCTGTCGAGCGACAGGACGCCCGCAACGAGCGGCCGGGCCTGTTTGTCGAGAAGATAGATCCCGTCACCATGGGCGGTGGCGGCAACCGCGAGGATATCGCCGGCGTCGATACCGGTCTCGGCGATCACCTCGCGGATGGCCGACGCCGTCTGCACCCAGAGGTCGTCCATGTCACGCTCGACATGGCGCGGGCGCGGCATGGCCTGACGCACGTTGCGGCGGACGACGCCGAGCTGTTTGCCCTTCAGATCGAATAGCACCGCCTTGGTGACGGTCAGACCGCTGTCGATTGCCAGAATGCAATCCATGAACCGGCTCCTCCTCCCAAGGGCGTCTCAGGCGCCCTGGTATTTCGCGCCCACTTCGTCGATCGCCTTGACGTTGCCCGCCGAGCGGCCTTCCGGATCGAAGGAGGCTGTCAGGAACGCCTCGGCAATATCCTTGGCCAGCTCCGGTCCGATCACGCGTGCACCCATGGTTATGATATGGGCGTTGTTCGAGGTCGCGGCCTTGGCGGCGGAATAGGTGTCGTGGCACTGCGCGGCGCGGATGCCGGGCACCTTGTTGGCGGCCATCTGCACACCGATGCCGGTGCCGCAGACCAGGATCGCCCGGTCATAGTCGCCGGCGATCACCGCGGACGCGATCCGGTCGGCCATGTTGGCGTAGAAGGGATCGGGACCAGCATCGGTCCGGGAGACCTCGGACACCTCGTATTTGTCCTTCAGGTGTTCGGCGAGGATTTTCGACAGGCCTTCTCCGGCACTGTCGCCTGCAATCGCGATTTTCATGATCTTGTCCTTTCTTCAGATGACTTCCGCGCAGCTCGCCAGGATGCCGAGATAGCCCTCGACGTTCCAGGCGGAGCGCCCGATGAACAGCCCATCGATATGCGGGCACCGGATGAGTTCCCGGCAATTGCCAGGATTGACCGAACCGCCGTAGAGACACGGCACTTTGCGGCCAAGCACATCGGCTGCGACCTCGACGATCTCGGCCTGGCGGGCATCGGCATAGTCGGATGTGGCGGGAATGCCGTTCTCGCCGATCGCCCAGACCGGCTCGTAGGCCAGCAGGATGTCCGCCTGGAGCTGATCGCCCGAGAGTTTTCCCAGCGCGCGCCGCACCTGGGTCTCGAGCACCTCCCGCGCGCGCCCCGCTTCGCGCTCGGCCAGCGTCTCGCCGATGCAGATGAGCGGGATCAGTCCGTGACGGACGGCCGCCTCGGTCTTCAGCCCCACGGTCTCGTCGGTATCGCCGAAATGTTCGCGCCGCTCGGAATGGCCGAGTTCGACGATGTCGAGCCCGCAATCCTTGAGCATCACCGGCGAAACCTCGCCGGTCCAGGCGCCCTCGTCGGCCCAGTGCATGTTCTGCGCGCCGACCTTCACCGACGTCTCGACAAGAAGCTGCTTGACCTCGCGCACGGCGGTGAAGGGCGGGATGACGAAGCGCTGGATACGCGGATCGCGGTCGAGATCGGCTTTCGCCAGCGCCTCGGCAAATTCCTTCGCTTCGGCCAGCGTCTTGTTCATCTTCCAGCTCGTTCCGATCCAGAAATCGGGTTTGGTCATTCCGCGGCCTCGTCTTTCCTGGCGATTGTGAGGGTGAGCCCGGCGTCGCGGAAGGTTTTCGCGGTCCGGGCATCGGGTTGGTCGTCGGTGATGATGTGATCGAACTCGGCGAGCGCGCCGAGACGGTAGAGCGCGGCGTGACCGAAACGCGCATGATTGACGACGAGGCAGCGGATCCGCGCTTTGTCCATCATCAGCCGCTTGGCGCGGACCACCTGCTCGTCCATGTGAAAGACCTCGAGCCCGCTCACCCCCGGCGTCGAGATGAAGGCGATGTCGGCACGGAGGCTTTCCAGCGCTTCCTCCGTCACCTTGCCGAGGAAGGCGTTGAATTTCGGCGAATAGAGGCCGCCGAGGGCAATGAGTGTGATCCCCGCCTCCGCCTTCAGAGCATCGATCACGGCGGCATTGTTGGTGATCACGGTGAGTGGACGCTTGGCCGTGAGCCTTTCGCCCAGAAGGGCCGCCATCGAACCGTCATTGATCATTACCGTCATGCCCGGCTCGACCAGATCGAGCGCCTCGGTGGCCATGGCGGATTTCGCCGCCCCGCCCTGCCGCTCGCGGAAGCGGAAATCGCTTTCGAAGCGGGTGCCCGATTCGATCGTCGCGCCGCCGCGCACCTTGCGCAGAAGGCCCGCGCTTTCCAGTTCATCGAGATCGCGGTGGATGGTCATGCGCGAGACGGCGAAGCGCTCGGCGAGGCTGTCGAGATCGACATTCCCCTCCGCCACCAGCAGGTCCATGATCGCCTGTTGCCGGCTTTCGCGCTTCAAGACGTCTCCTCCGTTGTGGCTCCATCCCATATCACAAATATCACGTCAACAATGTGATCTTGTGATTTTTGTTTGTTACGACGGGATTGTCATTTCCTCCGCCGGAGTCTAGATCACGAGGACCATTCAGGAGGAACAAATGGTCCCGTCTCCCGCCGCGTCTCCCCAGTCCGTCACTCTTGCAAACGATGGCGCAGTCGACGCCCCCTCTCTCAACGAAGTCCTCGGACAGTGGGCGGCCGCCGATCCCGGCCGGCAAGCGATGGCCAACCTCATTCTCCGCATCGCCGAGGCCAGCATCCCGCTTGCCGCGCGACTGGCGCAGGGGAAGCTTCCGGGCGATCCTACGGCCATTGTCGGAACCAATGATTCCGGCGATGCGCAGAAGGCGCTCGACATGGCGGCGCACGATCATTTCATCGAGGCCTTCCACGGCGTCTCGGTCGGGAAGGTTCTCTCCGAGGAGGTAGAGGATGTCACCGAGGTCGAACCCGGCGGCGCCTTCGATATCGCCATGGACCCCATCGACGGCTCGGGAAACATCGGTATCGGCGCCCAGCTCGGCGCGTTCTTCGCCATCTTCCCGGCAGGCGAGAGTTTCTTGCGCACCGGCCGCGATGTGATAGCGGCGGCTTACGTTTCTTTCGGCCATTCCATCGATCTCGGATTCTCGGTGGGCGATGGTGTCCATATCGCCACGCTCGACCAGACCAGTGGGACCTTCCATGTTCACCGCCAGAACGCCACGGTGCCGGAGAGCCACAACACGATCGCGCTCAACGCATCCTATTACCGGCGCTGGTCTCAGGGGCTGCAGAACTATGTCGACGACCTGATGGCCGGCAAGGAAGGGCCGCTCGAACGCGACTTCAATTTCCGCTGGCCGGCGGCCGCCGTCGGCGACCTCAACCGCATCCTCAATCGCGGCGGGTTGTTTCTCTATCCGGGCGACACCCGCAAGGGCTACGAGAAGGGCTATCTCCGCCTTGCCTACGAGGCCTTCCCCATCGCCTTCCTGATGGAACAGGCGGGCGGCATCGCAACGGACGGCTCAGCCCCCGTGCTCGATCTGGCGCCCGCGCATCTGCACGACCGGGTGCCGCTCATCTTCGGGAGCCGGCGGGAAGCGGAAATCCTGCACGACTACTTCGTGGGCACCGCCGTTCCGGACGCCTAGACGCTAATCGTCCTGAAGCAGAGCCTTGGCGGTGCGTTCGTCGGTCACCAGCCCAGAAAGCTTGCCGCTCTTCAGGATCGCGCGGATCGCCGCGACCTTTCCCGGACCGCCGGCGAGAGCGATGATGTTCTGGTCCCGGGCGTTGTCCATGGACACGGCGAGCGTGCGCGGCGAAAGCGCGGTTTCGAGAATCTGGCCGTTGCGATCGAAGAAATGACCCAGCATCTCGCCCACCCCGCCGGCCTTGTCGATCGCCTCGATCTCGGCGGGCTCGATCATCCCCGAGGTGACAAGCTGCGTCTCCGGCTTCACCGTGCCCAGCCCGACGAATTTGAGCGGCGCGTCTTCGGCCAGTCGGATGATCTCCGCGACCCCGCGCTGGGAGAGGAGAACCTCGCGGTCCTCCGCAGTGTTGGCGAAGAACGGCACCGGCATCACATAGGCGGGCGCGCCGGTCTTCTCGGCCAGGAGCTGCATCACGTCATGCGGGTTGGCGGCGAAATTGCGCGTCAGGCCCCCGAACAGCGAAACGAACTTGATACCCCTGGTTTCGATGCGCGGCATGGAATGGACGGCTTCGGCGATCGTGCGGCCGTGGCTGAAACCGATCGTTGTCTCTTCTCCGCCCTCCAGCCAGCGGCGCAGCAGCGAGGCGCCCGCCAGCCCCAGCGTCCGGAGCGGCAGCCCCTCCTCCTCGAGATCGGGGGCGACCTCGCAAGTCCTCAGACCGTAGCGCGAACACAGCGCCTCGCCGAGCTCGATACATTCGATGATCTCGCCCTCGATGGTGACCTTGACCGCGCCTTCGGCGACGGCGCGGGCGATCAGCCGGTGCGCCTTCACGGAGGGCACGCCGATGCGCTTGGCGACCTCGGCCTGGCGCAGGCCGCCGACATAGTGGAGCCACGCGGCCCTGATCGCCAGCGACCGCTCCTCATCTCCCGACAAGCGCCCCTTTGCCATGCCCTGTCCTTTTCCTCTGGTCCTCGGCAAAGCTGATCGCACCGGAGCCCCTTTGTTTCAACGGGGAAGTGGCGCGCCTTGCTCCCTTTCCCGCCATTTCGGCGTAAATGAACTCAGTCGCCGGTCGACGCTCTCCGTTTACGCCTGAAGACGAAGCGGTCTAGATCTTCAGATCGCCCGCCCCGCTGTCGATATGCGGCGCCCAGAAGGCCACGCTTTCGGCGATCTGGCCGATGACCTGCCGGTCGTTCGGTTCGCGCTCCTTGAAAGAGAGTTCAAGGCAGATCTCGTTGTCCTTCGCGCCTCCCTCCGCGAACGCCTTCAAAAGCGGTTCGGGTTGCACGGCGCCTTTGGCGTTGAAGTCGGCGGTGAACGGCCGGTGGCCGGACTTGTCCATCATCGACTGCTTGATGTGGATGATCGGCGAGACTTTCGGCACCGCCCGCGCCCAGGCATAGGGATCGGTATCGTCCGGGTTTGGCGAGGTCACGTCGCCGTGGTCGATATCGGCCATCATCCACATGGGCACCGCCATCCGGGCGGCCATCAGCCGCTCCCGGAGCGCCATGGCGGCCTGGATCGTCTCGCCAAACTCGCGACCGACACTCATCGGCTCCCAGTAGACGTAGCAAAGCCCGGCATCCTTGGCGTGCTCGGCCACTTGAGCCCAGCAGTCTATGGCGATCTTGATCAGTTCCTCGCGGCGGGCCGGATCGTCGTAATCCCTGTAGGTGAAGATCGCGAACTGGGTGCCGACCGCATGGCCACCCAGATCGGCGATGATGTCGGCAAAGGTCTTGAACCAGTCGACATAATAGCGGCGCACGCCCGCATCGGGATGGCCGAAATGGTTGAGCCGCCCATACGGACCCGTCATGCCCGAGGTCACCCGCGCGCCGGTGCGGTTCAGCGCCCGGCCCATCTGCCGCGTCATGCGGCGGATCACCGGTGCCTGCCAGCCCGGATTGATGAACTCGTGGGTGAGCTGGATATCGCGGATCTTGATGTCGCGTGCGATCGTCTCGACGAGATCGTCGGGATCGGCGAAGCGGTTGACCAGCGGATTGGTGTTGAGAGAGAGCGTCAGAGCCATGTCAGGCAGCCTCGACGCGGGCGCGATCGAACCACTCGGCGAAAGCTGCCTGCTCGGTCTCTGTCAGATGAAGCCGGTGCTTGGTCCGTCGCCAGATAATGTCCTCGGCGGTCTGCGCCCATTCGTTCCTGACCAGATAGTTGACCTCCGCCTCGTAGAGACAGCCACCAAAATGGCGACCGAGGCCGTCGAGATCCTTCGCGTCACCCACGATCTGCGCAATTCGCGTGCCGTAAAGCCGGCCGTAGTGGCGGCGCAGTTCGCGCGGCATCCATGGATAATCGGTCTTCATCTTGTTGCGGAACAACTCGTAATCGGCGTTCTCGATGTCCCCGCCGGCGAGCGGGGCATGCGCCGTCCAGTCGCCACTCATCCCCGGGAAGAATTTCCGGATCCTGTGCAGGCCACGTTCGGCGAGTTCGCGGAACGTGGTGATCTTGCCGCCGAAAATGTTGAGAAGCGGCGCACCGCCGGTTTCGTCGAGATCGAAGACATAGTCGCGGGTCACGGCAGAGGGATTGCCCTGGCCGTCATCGAACAGCGGACGCACGCCCGAGAATGTCGTCAGAACATCGTCACGCGTGAGCTGTTCCTTGAAGTACCGGTTGACCGCATCGATCAGGTACTGGATCTCGCTCTCATCGGCCTCAACGTCCTCGGCCCGGCCTTCATAGGCGATATCGGTGGTGCCGATCAGCGCCTTGTCGCGCTCATAGGGATTGATGAAGATCACCCGCTTGTCGTGGTTCTGCACCAGATAGGCGTTCTCGCCCTTCCAGAACTTCGGCACGATGATGTGGCTGCCCTTGACCAGGCGCACATTGCGCGCGGAGTTCGAGCCCGCCACGCGGTTGACGACGTCGGTTACCCAGGGACCGGCGGCATTGACCAGAACCCTGGCCTCGAACTCCCTCGTTTCGCCGGTCACGGCATTCTTCGTCATCACCTTCCAGACGCCGTTCTCCCGGCGCGCGCTCACGCACGGGGTCCGGGTCAGGACCACGCAGCCACGCTCGGCGGCGTCGACGGCGTTGAGGACGACGAGACGGGCGTCATCCACCCAGCAGTCGGAATATTCGAAGCCCTTGGTATACTTGTCCTTGATCGCCGCGCCCTCCGGATCTCGAAGCAGGTTGAGCGTGCGCGTCCCCGGCAGTTTCTTGCGACCGCCGAGATTGTCGTAGAGAAAGAGGCCAAGACGGACCAGCCAGGCCGGACGGTCCTCAGGGCTGTGGGGCAGCACGAAGCGCATCGGCCAGATGATGTGGGGTGCTGCGTTCATCAGCACCTCGCGTTCGATCAGCGCCTCGCGCACCAGCCGGAACTCGTAATATTCGAGATAGCGCAGGCCGCCATGGACGAGCTTGCCGGAGCGCGAGGAGGTGCCTTCGGCCAGATCGTCCTTCTCGCACAGGACGACGCTCAGCCCCCTGCCCGCCGCGTCGCGCGCGATGCCGGCGCCGTTGATGCCGCCTCCGATGACGAACAGATCGACCTTGGGGATCTCTGTCATTGATTTTCTCCTTGCGCCGCGCGGCCGGCTGCCAGGTCGTCCCAGACAGGCGCCAGCGCGATCCGCGCCTTGCGGTATGATGAAAAGAGCGTGTCGTAGACGGGAACGAGATCCGCTTCAGGCGCCTCTGCCGGCCCCAGAAGCGGCGTCACCCATTCGGCGATGCAGGCGTCCATGTCCGGATAGGCGCCGATGGCGACAGCCGCCATCATCGCGCAGCCCGCCGCACCCGCTTCCTCGCGGGAGGATGTCCTGACCGGCGTATCAAGCGCCGCGGCCAGCACTTTCCGGAGCGAGGACGAGCGCGCAGCACCCCCGGTCAGCCGCAGTTCGTTCGGCATGTCGCCCATGGCCGAATAGCAATCGCGCGCGGCCATCCCCAGTCCCTCGACCACCGCGCGGATCATGTCCGGGAAACGGTGATTGGCGTTGAGCCCGACGAAACTCGCCCGCGCGTCCGCATTCACGAAAGGCCCGCGCTCGCCGGCTTCCGAGATATAGGGGTGATAGACCAAGGCGCCGGGCACGGTTCCATCCATCCAGCCGTCGATCCGGGCGACCAGTTCAGCGTGGCTCGGGGCCTCGCCCATCTCGCGCATCAGATCTTCGGCCACAGAAAGTGCCCAGTCGATATTGAGCGTCGAGGCCATGTTGGTCTGGACCTGGGTGACGAGATCGTCGGACGGCAGGCAGATCACGTAGCCGGTGCCCTCGGCATTGAGATGCACCTCGCGCGAGCGCACCGCGCGCATGTGGACGCCGGTGGAGCCGACCGTCGAGCAGGCGACACCCGCCTCGCCGGTATGGACGCCGCTGCCGAGCGCCGTCATGACCATGTCGACATAGCCGAGTGTGACCGGCGTGCCCGACTTGAGGCCTGTCTGGCGCGCGGCGTCGGCCGTCAGCGGAAAGGTCTCTTTCGAACCGTCGATGATTTCGGGAAGAAGATGCCGGCGCTTTTCGAGCCCGAGTGCGGAGATCACCACGTCGGAATAGCGCCGGTCGCGGAAATTGCCGAAGGTGAAGCTCGCTTCCGACGGGTCGGTGGCGCGCACGCCGGTGAGATTGAGAAAGAGCCAGTCCTTGCAGTGGAGCGCAACCTCGGACCGGTCGAGCAGGCCGGGACAGATGGCCTGCATATGCGCCATCTGGGTTCCCTGCTGGCAGGTATTGAGCCCGGTCCCCGTCGCCTCGAAGCGGGCGCGCTCATCCGCTCCCTTCACCAGGCGGGACACAGTCGGCGCGGCGCGGGCGTCGAGCCAGATCCAAGCATCGCCCGCCGGTTGATCATCCTTGCCGACCAGCCAGGTGCCGTCGCCCTGCCCCGTCAGCGCGATGGCCGCGGTGCGCCCCGGCAGATCGTCGATCTTCTCGCCCAGACCGCGGATCGCGGCGGCGCAGTCGTTCCATGTCTGGCTGAGCGACTGGGTTGCCGAACCGTCGCGTCGCATCTCGTAGCGGTTGCGAACGGAGGCCGCGCCGATCTGCTCGCCAGACAGCGTGAAGGCCACCGCCTTGATGACCGAAGTTCCGGCATCGACGCCGATAATGATATCAGCGCCGGACATCACAGCACCGGCGCAAGCCGCTGTTTCCGCTGGTGAAAATCATCCTCGCTCCCAGTCTTCCTCATCTCCCGCGCAAGCCTTTCGCCGACTCGCCGCAACGCTTGAGAATAGCGGCGCCCTCCAGTCGCAACTCCGCGTCGTTCCGAAAAACCGTGTAGCACAGAAAAATGGGAAAATGTGTATTTCTTTGCAGACAACGTAATTTTTTTCACTTATGGTCCACCCCATGATTGGCGCCCTTCGTGACGCCGGAGGCTGTTCGCAAAACGGGATTGAGGAGTTCCGGAACAGCTTGAACGGGAGGAGAATACGGACCGTGCGAGCGCCGTCGACTTTCCCAAAAATTGAACCGATCGCTCGAACAGGGCGGCTTTCGAAGGCTCCGCTCATGGAGCCCGCGAGAACGGATACGGGACTGACATGACGGGCATCGCATCTGCGGGCAAATCAGGCATCACCCGGCGCAGGGTCGTCATCGGAGCGGCGGTCATCGCGCTCGTCGGCGCCATCGCGATCGATACAACCGTCGTCAAGGTGGGCTCGGAGGCCGACCTCCGGCAGCAGGCCTTCGACCCTGACACGTTCGGTCAGAACGAATTCCCTCGCATTCGCGACGTCGTCGCCGAACGCGCTCCGGACGCGGCGACTCTCGCCAACGAACTCGCCGCCGACAAGAAAGCCGCGATCAAGGCCTACGGCACCCAGGCGGGCGCCTTCCCGGTGATGCCCGTGAAATTCACCGGCACGGTCGGTGAAGGGAAGTCCGGCATTTTCGACGTCGCCGTCGACGGCTTGCCGGAGGGAACCAAGATCCGCGTCCAGACCGGACCGGCAATCAACGGCACCGAGCTGCGCGACGCGCCCGGCGACATCGAATTCGGCGCCTTCAAGAACCAGATCGAGTACCAGGACGCCGGCGCCGGCATCAACCGCGCCATGTCCGAAGCCACGCTGGCCGATCTCGACCGCGAGGCGCTGAGCGGCAAGACGATCTCCGTGACCGGCGCCTTCACCCTGATCAACCCGAAGAGCTGGCTGGTGACCCCGGTCGAGCTCCAGGTGCAGTGATGAAGACGCCCGCGCACAGCGAGACGCCGACGAACCGCCCCGACGAGGCAGAAGTCGTCCTCGCCGCGCGCAACGTCGCCAAGAGCTATGGCGCGGTGCATGCGCTCAAGGGCGTGAATTTCGACGTCCATCGCGGCCAGGTGACCACGCTTTTCGGCGAGAACGGCGCGGGCAAGTCGACGCTGATGAAGATCCTCTCGGGCGTCCAGCAGCCAACCTCGGGCGAACTGCTGCTGGAAGGCAAGCCGGTGACGTTCAGCTCCACCGTCGACGCGCGTGACCGGGGGATCTCGATCATCCACCAGGAACTCAGCCTGGCGCCCAACATGAATGTCCGCGACAACATCTTCATGGGCCGCGAGATCATGGGTGTGACCGGCGTCGATTTCGCCGAGGAAGAACGCCAGGCCCGCGCGCTGATGGAAGAGCTCGAGGAGGATATCGATCCCCTGACCAGGGTCGAGGATCTCCGTCTCGGCCAGCAGCAGATCGTCGAGATCGCCCGCGCGCTGTCGGTCAAATCGCGCATCCTGATCATGGACGAGCCCACCTCGGCGCTGTCGGCGTCGGAAGTCGAGGTACTTTTCGGCGTCATCCGCGATCTCAAGGAACGCGGCGTCTCGATCGTCTACATTTCGCACCATCTCGAGGAAGCGCTGACGATCACCGATCATGCGGTGGTGCTGCGCGACGGCGAGATGACGGCTTACGCCCCGCGCAACGAGATCGATCTCGAATGGATCGTGCGCAACATGGTGGGCGAGAACTTTGATCTCGGCTCGCCGCCGGAGGGGCACGCGTTCGGTGCCCCTGCCCTGCAACTCGAAAATCTGTCCGTGCCGGCCAATTCCGGCATAGGCAACGCGGTCGAGCAGCTGAACCTGACCGTAAAAGCTGGCGAGATCGTCTGCATCTACGGACTGATGGGCGCCGGGCGTACCGAGATGATGGAATGCGTGGCGGGCCGCACCGAGGCCACGGGCGGCCGCATCCTGCTTCACGGCGAGGACATTTCAGGTCTCACAATCGCCCAGCGGATCGAGGCCGGGCTGGTGCTCGTTCCCGAGGACCGCCAGCGCGACGGGCTGGTGCAGACCATGTCGGTCGGCCGCAACCTGTCGCTCGCCTCCATCGGCAATTTCACCCGCGGGCTTCTGACCAGCCGCCGTGACGAGCGCGAGATCATCGACCGGTCGATCCGCGAGGTCACGGTCAAGACTGACGGACCGGACGCGCCGATTGGCTCCCTGTCGGGGGGCAACCAGCAGAAGGTGGTCATCGGCAAGATGCTGGCCACCTCGCCGTCCGTCGTCCTTCTCGACGAACCGAGCCGCGGCATCGACATTGGCGCCAAGGCGGAGGTCTTCCGCATTCTCGCCGACCACGCCCGCGACGGCATGGCGGTGGTTTATTCGACATCCGAAGTCGGCGAATGCCTGGCCATCGCCCACCGCATCATCGTCATGCGGCGCGGCCAGATCGCCGCCGAGTTCACACACGACACGACCAAGGAAGCCATCATGGCCGCCTCCGGCGAGAGCCTGGTCGCATAGGAAAGCTGCAGGGAGCCCCGCATATGTCGGAAACGACAACCACCAGCGCCGAGACCGCCCCCGCCGGGAAGAAGAGCGGCTTTTCCATCGTGCACCTGCTGCTCGAGGGCCGCGCCTTCTTTGCGCTGATCGCCATCATCGCCACCTTCTCCTTCCTGTCGCCGAACTACGCCACGGTTTCGAATTTTCTGATCATGTCGAACCACGTGGCGATCTTCGGGCTCCTGGCGCTCGGCATGATGCTCGTCATCCTCAATGGCGGCATCGACCTCTCCGTGGGGTCCGTGCTTGGACTGACCGGGGTTTTCGCGGGCTTCCTGATGCAGGGCGTGGAGATCCAGTCGGCCGGCGTCATTCTCTATCCGCCGGTATGGGCGGTGGTCGTCATGACGATCGGCCTCGGCGCTTTCGTCGGGCTCTGCAATGGTGTGCTGATCGCCTATTTCCGGGTACCGGCCTTCGTCGCGACGCTGGGATCGCTTTATGTCGCGCGCGGCGTGGCGCTGCTGATGACCAACGGGCTGACCTTCAACAATCTGCGCGGCGATGTCTCGCTCGACAATACCGGCTTCGGCTGGCTCGGCTTCAACCGTCTCTTCGGCGTGCCGATAGGCGTCATCGTGCTCGCCATCGTCGCAATTGTCGCCGGCCTGGTGCTCTCGCGCACCGCCTTCGGCCGCTGGCTCTATTCCTCGGGCGGCAACGAGCGCGCGGCCGAACTCTCCGGCGTTCCGGTCAAGCGGGTGCAGGTCTCGGTCTATGTGCTGTCCGGCATGTGCGCCGCAATCGCCGGCCTGGTGCTGAGCTCGCAGCTCACCTCCGCCGGCCCGACCGCCGGCACCACCTATGAACTCACGGCCATTGCGGCCGTCGTCGTCGGTGGCGCCTCGCTGATGGGTGGACGCGGCACGGTGCGCGGCACCCTGCTTGGCGCCTTCGTCATCGGTTTTTTGAGCGACGGCCTCGTCATCATCGGCGTGAGTTCCTACTGGCAGACCGTCTTTACCGGCGCGGTCATCGTGCTCGCCGTCATGCTCAACTCGATCCAATACGGAGGCCGTCGCATCGGACGCTGACCTTCACACCCTTCGCGGAAAGCCCGGGAGGAGACCCGGACGCGGAACACCGCCGGAAACGGCACACAACCCAACAGGGAGGACCTGAAATGCTGAAAATGACCAAACGCGCACTCCTCGTCGCAGCCGCATCGCTGCCGCTGATGACCAGTGCCGCATGGGCCGATGGCCTGATCTCGATCATCGTCACCGACCCGGCCAACCCCTACTGGTTCACCGAGGGCGAAGTGGCCAAGAAGACCGCCGAGGAACTCGGCTATACGGCCACAGTGGCTGCCCACAAGGGCGACACCAACGTCGAATCCAACCTGATCGATGCCGCTATCACCAACTCGGCCAAGGCGATCATCCTTGATCCGGCAAACGCCGACGGCTCGGTCGGCGTGGTGCGCAAGGCAACCGAAGCCGGAATCCCGGTCTTCCTCGTCAATGCGGAGATCAACGAATCCGGCATCGCCATCGGCCAGCTCGTCTCCAACAACGCCCAGGGTGCCGCGATCGGCGCAGTCCAGTGGCAGGAACTCGTCGGCGACAGCGCCAAGTATGTCGAGTTCTTCGGCAACCCGGCCGACAACAACGCGGCTACCCGCTCGAACGGCTACAAGACCGTGCTGAGCCAGTACCCGGACCTGAACAAGGTCGCCGAGGAAGTGGCCAACTGGGACCGTACCCAAGGCTACAACAAGATGCAGTCGATCATTCAGGCCAACCCTGAAATCGATGCCGTCATCTCAGGCAACGACGAAATGGCGCTCGGCGCGATCGCCGCGCTCAAGGAAGCCGGCAAGCTCGAAGGCGTGATCGTCGGCGGCTTCGACGGCTCGCCGGACGCGGTGGAAGCCATCAAGGCCGGCGAGATGGCCTATACCGTGCTGCAGCCGGTCGCCGTCTTCTCGCGTGAAGCCGTCATCCAGGCCGACCATTACATCAAGAATGGCGAGCCGATGGTCGCGGAAGAAAAGCAGCTCTTCGATTGCCTGCTGATCACCCCGGACAACGTCGCCAACTACACCGGGCCGTTCACACTGTCTGAATAAGTTCCTCCCGAGGACCGTGAGAGGGCGCCCTTCGTGGCGCCCTTTTTCGTTGCGAACCAGACACTTGAAACACTGCGTCAAGAAACTGATTCATTGACGCACCAGTCACGGGCCGGTATTCAGAAAACTTCTCAGGGCGGGGTGAAATTCCCCACCGGCGGTTACAGCCCGCGAGCGCCTCGTCTTCGGACAAGGGTCAGCAGACACCGGTGAAATTCCGGGGCCGACGGTTAGAGTCCGGATGGAAGAGAAAGGGACGCTTCGGCTTGTTGCGGAGGCGTGTCGACAGCTCTGGGATCTTGTCATTTCGAAAGGATCAAAGAGCCATGACAAAATCCCCCAAATTCGCATTCATCAAGGCACGCTGGCATGCCGACATCGTCGACAGCGCGTTCGAGGGCTTCAACCAGCGCCTCGCCGAGCTCGGCGTCGACGCCGACGTCACCGCCTTCGACGTTCCGGGCGCTTTCGAAATGCCGCTTCTGGCGAAGAAGCTCGCAGAGACCGGCGGCTATGACGGCATCGCCGCGGCTGCCTTCGTGGTCGACGGCGGAATCTACCGGCACGACTTCGTCGCCGCCGCCGTCGTCAACGGGCTGATGGAGGCGCAGATGGCGACCGGCACGCCGGTCTTCTCGGTGTCGCTGACACCCCATCATTTCCAGCCCAAGGCCGAGCTCGAATCCTTCTACGCCGAGCATTTCGTCGGCAAGGGCCGCGAGGCCGCCGACGCTGCGGTCCAGACCTGGCGGCTGCACGCGAGCCTCGAAGCCCCGAACGCCGCGGCAGCCTGATCCCCCTCTCCCGGCCCGCGCACCATCTCCCCCAGCGGGCCGGGAATGTCTTGTCGGTCGGGCGTTCTTGGTGCTAAGGCCTCAGCGCCCCGGGCTACCGCCTCTCCACCGAACGCGAAAGCCCGGCAAACCATCCAGTTTCTGGGAAAGAACCGATGTCCGCATACAAGTCCGATTTCCTCAACGTGCTCAACGAGCGCGGCTTCATCCACCAGTGCTCCGACTTCGACGGTCTGGACGCGCTGATGAGCAAGGAAACGGTCACCGCCTATGTGGGCTACGACGCCACCGCCACCAGCCTTCACATCGGCAACCTGATTTCGGTCTCCATGCTCTACTGGCTGCAGGAGACCGGTCACCGTCCGATCACCCTGATGGGCGGCGGCACCTCGATGGTGGGCGACCCCTCCTTCCGTGACGACCAGCGCAAGCTGCTCACGCCAGAGCAGATCGATCAGAACATCGAGGGTATCAAGAAGATTTTCGGCCGCATCATGCGATACGGCGACGGCCCGACCGATGCGATGATGGTCAACAATGCCGACTGGCTGATGAAACTCAATTACATCGAGTTCCTGCGCGATGTCGGCCGCCATTTCTCGGTCAACCGGATGCTGTCCTTCGACAGCGTCAAGCTCCGGCTCGACCGGGAGCAGTCGCTCTCCTTCCTCGAGTTCAACTACATGATCATGCAGGGCTACGACTTCGTCGAGCTCAACCGCAATTATGGCGTGCGCCTGCAGATGGGCGGCTCCGACCAGTGGGGCAACATCATCAACGGCGTCGATCTCGGCCACCGCATGGGCACGGAGCAGCTCTACGCGCTGACCACGCCGCTTCTCACCACAAGCTCCGGCGCCAAGATGGGCAAGTCGGCCAATGGCGCCGTGTGGCTCAACGGCGACCTGTTCAGCCCTTATGACTACTGGCAGTACTGGCGCAACACCGAGGATGCCGACGTCGGCCGCTTCCTGAAGATCTTCACCCGACTGCCGCTCGACGAGATCGCACGACTGGAGGCGCTCGGCGGGTCCGAGATCAACGAGGCCAAGAAGGTGCTCGCCACCGAGGCGACCGCGATCGTGCACGGCCGCGAAGCCGCCGATGCGGCCGCCGAGACCGCGCGCCGGACCTTCGAGGAAGGCGAAGCCGCCGACACGCTGCCGAGCGTCTCCGTGCCGAAGGCGGAGCTCGACGGCGGCATCGGGCTGTTGTCGCTGATGGTCCAGGCCGGGCTCGCCGGATCCAACGGCGAAGCCCGCCGTCACATCAAGGGCGGCGCGGTGAAGATCAAAGACGGCGGCGTGAGCGACGAGAAGATCATGGTCGACACCGGGATGGTCACCGACAACGGCGCGATCAAGCTGTCGCTGGGCAAGAAGAAGCACATTCTGGTGCGGCCCGAATAGGACGCTTCCCTCTCCGGCCGCTGCAGGCCGGAGACCTTACCTGAATTCAAAAATGTTGCGGAACACGCCCGGCGCGATCAGTGACAACGGGTTGATGACGATCTGCGGCGAATCCTTGTCGCCGACCAGCCGGAAGGTGATGCCGATCAGGCCCCGATCGCGGCCATTGCCGAGAATGGCGCCGATGATCGGCAGTTCGCCGAACAGCCGGTTGATGCCGTAGGCCGGCATGAAGGTTCCGGAGAGATCCATATTGCCGTTCGCATCGTAGACCGAGCCCTTGAACGCAGCGCCGATCTCGGGGCCGCGCACGATCCCCTCGTCGACATTGAGATAGCCCTTGCCAGTTTCGATCCGGGCGTTCGCTACCTCGAAGGACGCCTCGCTGACGTCGATGTCGCGGCGGACCGCCTCGTTCAGACTGCGTCCTTCCGCGTCGGCGGGACTGGCGACGAGCGCCTTGAGCTTCTCCTCGCCGACGATCTTGAAGTTGCGCACATCGACCACCCCGCGTCTCGGACCTTTGTCCGCGCGGGCCAGCCTGACATTGAGAAGCCCGCCGTGCATCTTGCCGTAAACGCCGGCAAAACGGGCGAAAGCGCCGGCATCGCCAGAGGTCATCTGTATGTTCTCCCGACCCGGCTGGGACTGGCCGTCGACATCGACCACAACCGCCTGGCCGGACGAAGTGACCGCCTTGAAGGAGAGTTTCTGCGTCTCGCCGTTGCGACCGGCGTAGCTGAACTGCGCATCCGAAAGCGAGGTTTCATAGAAACCACGCACGGACCCCAGACTGCCCGAGGCCGCAACGGCAACATCCCTGTTGCCGCCGTCCGTCGAGGTGGCGTTCGACTTGGCTTCTGCGATCAGCGAGCGCAGGTCCGCCGAGGCGCCCGACACCCGGATGTCGTAGGCACCGCCCTTGCGGTGAATCTCGGCACGATAGTCGTCGCCCGGCGAAAGGCGGACGCTGTCGAGCATCGCCGAGGTGAAGGTGCCGTTGGTGATATCCACCGCTCCCGACACCTTGAAGCCCTCGCCCGAGACGGTGAGATTGCGCAGCTTGTGGCTGTTCCCTTCGCTTTCGAGATCGAAACGGGCGGTGCCGGCTATGCCGGCCCCCTTGGACCAGCCAATGCCCGGAACCGTCAGTTCGGCACGGTCGAGCCTGAGGGTGATCGCGTTGCTGCCCGGGCCCTTCTCCTCGAGTTCCAGCCCCACCGGGCCGCTGACAAGCAGTCCAGAGCCCGGCGCCACCTTCTCGCGGGTCTTGTCGTCGAGCGTGCCGGAGATCGTCCGCTTGCGTTTGACGCCGGAATCGGAGACCGGCTCGACGAGATCGAGGGTCAGCGGAATGCCGTCGACAGCGGCGTCGGCCCTCAGATGCGCCTGGGTAGGCGTGACGTTCAACTTGCCGTCGATATTGGCAAATTTGCGCCCCTCGACCTCCTTGGCGATGTCGACACCGGCGAGGTCCATGTTGACTTCCCACTCGGTCGGCGGCGGATCCTGTTCGCGCACCAGACCGAAACGGGCCTGAACGCGCGAGGAAATCTCGCCCGACAGTTCCTCCGGCTTGAAACCGATCCGGTCGAGCACGTCGATCGGGTGATAGGTGATGAGTTCGGCCACCGCGTCGGCCTTGCCGGACACCGAGAGCGAAAGATCCGCCATCAGCGGCTTTTCCTCGGTATCGGGAATGACCAGCATTCCGTCGCGGACATCGACCACCCGGCCGGTCGGCAGGTAGCCGCCCGCCGAGGTTACCGTGACCTCCACTTTTGTGCCGCGCAATTGCAGATGACCATTGGTCTCGCGCAGCGGCGGAATGTCGCCGGCCACGTTCATCCGCGCCCGCTCGACGTCGAAATCGATCTGGAACTCGTCGTCCTTGAAGGGCGGCGCCTCTTCACCGGGCGGATAATGCCCGGCCGGCGCGGAAAGCTGGATGCGTCCGTCGGCCACCATTCCGCCGTAGAGGTTTTCGAGCACCCACTGGCGCGCCCGCTTGCCCATCCAGTATGGCCAGAGCTGCTTGACCGCCGTCGTCGGCAGCCGGTCGGTTTCGGCGTAGAAGTTGATCGCCGGCGACATTCCCTCGACGAATTGCAACGAGAGCGAGGCGGCCATCGAATAGGGACCGGTCAGCACAGCCAGCCGGTCGGCGACGATCCGGTTGCGGCCGGGCATCAGGCGACCGAAGGCCTTGGCCGCGAAGCGCACCGGCACGTCGGCGGAATCGCCGGGCGCCGCCACGCCGTCGGCAATCACCATGTCGAACGCGATACCGGGATAGCTTCGGTTGACTTCAGTTGTGTCAGGCACGTTGTCGATATCGATCAGCCCGCCGTTAAACGGCACTCTCGTATCGCCGATCCGGAGCAGCGAGGGCAGGATCTCGATCTTTTTCTGCTCCGGCTGATAGCTCATCGCGGTCCTGAATTCGCGCAGCTCGGCGGCCACACCTCCGAGCATCATCGAGCCGGGCTCGCCGTCGATCGTCAGTTCGAGCGCGGGCACGCCGCCGGGGGTCGCGCGGGTGGCAGAGGCCTCGATATCAACGAGCGTTTCAAGGCCCGTGGCCCGGCGTTTCAGCCCGTCGGAAGCATAGTCGACCGGCAAGCCCCTGATCGTGGCATCGAGCTTCGAGAGGTCGTCGCGCGCCCCTTTCGTGGCATGGACGGAGACGGCGAATTTTCTGCCCTTGAGCGACAGCGTCGCCTCGATGTCGAATTCGTCCTCCTCGCGGCCTGTCAGTTCGGCCCGGTCGACCGTGAAGCCGCTCAGTTCCTCGCCGAGCTGGATATTTTCGAGAACGATACTGTGGGTGCCGCGGTTCGCCAGCACGCTGCCCACCCGGTCGACGGCCTCGAAGGCCTGCTCGATGCGCTGGTCGAGGCTGTCCACCCGGAAATGACCGAGATCGG
>PAPH01000084.1 GCA_002709005.1 Hyphomicrobiales bacterium
GAGCGGCTGGGAGAGTTTCGAGCCGTCGCGGTAGAGCGCGTTGGCCTTCAGACCCAGCTTCCAGGAGAGCATGTAGGCGTTCTTGCAGTCCTCGACGGTTGCCTCGTTGGCCATGTTGATGGTCTTCGAGATCGCGCCCGAGATGAAGGGCTGGGCAGCCGCCATCATGCGGATGTGGCTGTCGACCGAGAGATAGCGCTTGCCGATCTTGCCGCAGGGATTGGCGCAATCGAAGACCGGATAGTGTTCGGTCTTCAGGTGCGGTGCGCCTTCGAGCGTCATCGCGCCGCAGATGTGGATGTTGGCGGCCTCGATGTCCTTCTTGGAGAAACCGAGCGCCGGCAGGACCTCGAAGGTGAAGTCGTTGAGCTGCTCGTCGGAGAAGCCGAGGACGTCCTTGCAGAAGTCTTCGCCGAGCGTCCACTTGTTGAAGGCGAACTTGATGTCGAAGGCGCTCTTCAGCGCGGTGTTGAGCGCCTCGATCTTGTCGTCGGTGAAGCCCTTGGCCTTGAGCGAGCCGGGGTTGACGGCCGGCGCCTGGTTGAGGTTGCCGTGACCGACCGCATAGGCCTCGATCTCGGCGAGCTGGCTTTCCGAGTAGCCGAGCGTGCGGAGCGCTTCCGGCACCGCCTGGTTGATGATCTTGAAGTAGCCGCCGCCGGCGAGCTTCTTGAACTTCACCAGAGCGAAGTCGGGCTCGATGCCGGTGGTGTCGCAGTCCATGACGAGGCCGATCGTGCCGGTGGGCGCGATAACCGTCGACTGGGCGTTGCGGTAGCCGTTCTTCTCACCGAGTTCGAGCGCCTTGTCCCAGGCAGCCGTGGCGTGGGTGATGAGATCGGGGTCCGGGCATTCGCCATGGACGAGTGGAACCGGATTGACCGACAGGCCCTCATAACCGTTTGCCTCGCCGTGAGCGGCGCGACGGTGGTTGCGGATCACGCGCAGCATGTTCTTGGCGTTGTCCTTGTAGCCCGGGAAGGGGCCGAGCTCACCGGCCATTTCGGCGCTGGTGGCGTAGGAGACGCCGGTCATGATGGCGGTCAGCGCGCCGCAGATGGCGCGGCCCTCGGCCGAATCGTAGGGGATGCCGGTGGTCATCAGGAGACCGCCGATATTTGCGTAGCCGAGGCCGAGCGTACGGTACTTGTAGGACAGTTCCGCAATCTCGCGGGAGGGGAACTGCGCCATCATCACCGAGACTTCGAGAACGATGGTCCAAAGGCGTACGGCATGCTCGTAGGCCTTGATGTCGATTCGCTTGGTCTCCGGATCCTTGAAACGCAGCAGGTTCAGGGAGGCCAGGTTGCAGGCGGTGTCGTCGAGGAACATGTATTCCGAGCACGGGTTGGAGGCGCGGATCGGGCCGGCCGCCGGGCAGGTGTGCCAGTCGTTCATCGTGGTGTTGAAGTGCAGGCCCGGATCGGCGGACGCCCATGCGGCGTAGGAGATGGTTTCCCAAAGGTCGCGAGCCTTCAGCGTCTTCATCACCCGGCCGTCCTTGCGGGCGGTCAGGTGCCAGTCGCCGTCTTCCTCCACGGCGCGCAGGAAGTCGTCCTTGATCGAGACCGAGTTGTTGGAGTTCTGGCCCGAGACCGTGAGATAGGCTTCCGAATCCCAGTCGGTGTCGTAGGTCTTGAATTCGATGTCCTTGTAGCCCTGGTGGGCGAACTGGATGACGCGCTTGATGTAGTTTTCCGGAACCTGGGCTTTCTTGGCGGCGCGGACCTCGCGCTTGAGGGCAGGGTTCTGCTTGGGATCGAAGCAGGCGTCGTTGTCGGCCTCGCAGTTGATGCAGGCCTTCATGATGGCCTTGAGGTGCTTGGAGACGCCCTTCGAGCCGGTAACGAGCGCCGCAACCTTCTGCTCTTCCTTCACCTTCCAGTTGATGTATTCCTCGATGTCCGGGTGATCGATGTCGACCACGACCATCTTGGCGGCGCGGCGGGTGGTGCCGCCCGACTTGATGGCGCCGGCGGCGCGGTCGCCGATCTTGAGGAAGCTCATCAGGCCCGACGACTTGCCGCCGCCCGACAGCTTCTCGCCTTCGCCGCGCAGGTAGGAGAAGTTCGAACCGGTGCCCGAACCGTATTTGAACAGGCGCGCCTCACGCACCCACAGATCCATGATGCCGCCCTCGTTGACGAGGTCGTCGCCCACCGACTGGATGAAGCAGGCATGCGGCTGCGGGTGTTCGTAAGCCGAATCGGACTTCTTCAGCTTGCCGCTGAACGGATCGACATAGAAGTGGCCCTGGCCGGGGCCGTCGATGCCGTAGGCCCAGTGCAGGCCGGTGTTAAACCACTGCGGCGAGTTCGGTGCCACGCGCTGGGTGGCGAGCATGTAAGCAAGCTCGTCCATGAAGGCGCGTGCATCTTCTTCGGAGGCGAAATAGCCGCCCTTCCAGCCCCAGTAGGTCCACGTGCCGGCGAGACGGTCGAAAACCTGACGTGCATCGGTCTCGGGGCCGAAACGCTCGTCCTCGGGCAGCTTGGCGAGTGCCTTCTCGTCGGGCACGGAGCGCCACAGCCAGGAGGGAACGTCGTTTTCCTCGACCTTCTTCAGAGCAGCCGGAACGCCCGCCTTGCGGAAATATTTCTGCGCCAGGATGTCGGCCGCGACCTGACTGAACTGGGTCGGGACATCGATGTTCTCGAGCTTGAACACAATCGAACCATCCGGATTGCGGATCTCGCTCGTCGCTTTGCGGAACGGGATCGACGCATAGGCTGATTGGCCTTCGGTCGTGAATTGCCTGTCGATGCGCATTTCTACCTCTATGTCGCGGTAACCGCCGCCCTGTTCTTCCCAAGCGGCGCAATTGTCCCCAGAAGGCCGCGAAATCATTTCCCAGCCAGCTCAAACTCAAAAACTCGTGCGGTGATTCCGGTTCCCCCGAAAACCCTTATATAGTGGTCAGGGTGGCTGGAAACACTAAATATAGTGTTAATGAAAGGTTTCTTCCAGCCTTTTTTCCCCTCGGGTCCCCGAAATCCAGGGGCAAGACACCCCACAAACCGGAAAGCCGCGTCCTGCGACAAAACCGGTGCTTCATGCCCTTGGATTTATGGATGTGGCCAGGTTCGGAACTCGACTTTTGCCGCCCCGGCCGCGCCGCCTCAGCGACCCTGACCCTATAAGGATCGACTCGCCGCCAACCGTCAAGGGGTAGTTTGTGACGGATTTTTAAACACCAGATATTGTGGGGCAGGTGTGTGGAAAATGGGGATGCACGGAGGAACTTATGTACAATTCGGAAAGCCCTGCGCTGCGGGCATGAGAGGAAAATCCAGCTCTGTCAGAGGCTTGTGGATTAACCCTCCTAGGCCAAATGTTTTCGCCAATAAATTTATCCATTGACACCATTTGGCGGCGAAACGTCATGCCGCTGTCACACGCAGGAAAACGCGTGCGTCGCCGGCACGACCCGAAGGCGTGGAATCAGGCCGCCTCGGAGAAGAGGTGAGTCGTCCGGAGCGCGTCGACCAGACCCGGTTCCTCGATGATATCGAGTGCCTGGGGGAGGCGGACCCATTTGCGCTTGCGCTGCTTGTATTCGGGCCAGCGGCCGCGCTCTTCCTCGAGCCGCAGCAGATGGATGTCGACCGTACAGAGAACGTCGCCGCGCTGCGGGCGAATCTTCAGGTAGTCGTAGCTGCCGAGCGCCGGACCGATGGTGGTGCCGAGGACGCCGGCCTCTTCCCAGGCCTCGCGTTCGGCCGCGGCCGCGCCGTCCTCGTCCTCCTCGATCCAGCCCTTGGGGACGATCCAGCGTCCGGTGTCGCGGCTTGTGATCAAAAGCACCTCGCGCCGGCCCTTGCGTTCGCGCAGCACCAAGGCCGCCGCCTGCCGGGCGCCGGGCTCCCGCTCCTCGGGTTCGAGATGCGGGCGCACCTTGCCGTTTGCGACCGGGCGGAAATGGTCGAGAATCGAAATGATGCGGTCGAATGCGTTCATGGCGCGAATCGCGTTTGCCTCATCCCTCTAGGGTTCAATCATATCATGTCACAATCAAGCTTGTGCGGATCGTGACGCGGAAACGCGGGAGAAGGGCGCCGGGACGGATCGCGGCCGAAGCGCTGAAACCGCCACGGGAGCCCATGGTCCCGCGGACATTCAGATAGAACGTCGGCCCCGGCATTCAATAACGTGAAGAGGGCCCCCGGATCGGGATGCTTCAGCCGCGATGGCCGTTGGAAATCGGTTCCTGGTAGGAAAAGCCCATGTCCCAGGGAAAGAAGATCCAGGTGTCCTGGCTGACCTCGGTCACGAAGGTATCGACCAGCGGCCGGCCTTTGGGTTTGGCGTAGACGGTGGCGAAATGCCCCTTGGGCAGCATGGCGCGGACGATGGCCGCGGTCTTGCCGGTGTCTGTCAGGTCGTCGACGATGAGAACGCCTTCGCCCTCGGTTTCCAGGATGTCCGGCGTGATCTCCTTGAGAACCTGCATGTCACCCTGGGTGGTGTAGTCGTGGTAGGAGGCCACGCACACCGTGTCGATGCGGCGGATATCGAGTTCACGCGCAAGAATCGCGGCGGGCACCAGGCCTCCCCGGGTGATGCAGACGATCGCCTGCCATTTCTCGCCGGTGCCGCTCAGCCGCCAGGAGAGTGCTCGCGCGTCGCGGTGAAACTGGTCCCAGGAAACGGGAAAGGCTTTTTCCGGTATCGACATGATTGGCTCCTTGCGGGGTTCGCGTGCGGCCGGGGATCGAGGCGACGGCCGGCCACCGCCCGATTATCCGCGCAAGGCCATGGAGGGCAAGCGCCGCGCATTCGTGAACTGGGGATAATCGCGGCAGAACGAAAACGGGGCCGCACATGGCGGCCCCGGCTTATGGAAAACAGGGATCAGCGCGATAGAAGCGTCGGCGCCTGCACCTTGTTCATGACCGAGCGGGTGACCCCGCCGAACAGCCAGTCGCGCAGGCGCGGATGGCCGTAGGCGCCCATGACGAGGAGATCGGAATTGGTCGCCTTCACATGCGCTTCGATCACCTGCGCGGTGGAGCGGATACCGCTGCCGATCGTGTCGATCGAGACGCGGATGCCGTGCCGGTCGAGCGTCGCGGCCAGTTGCGCGCCCGGCAGCGCGGTGTCGATGTCATCGAGCTTGTCGGGATCGACCACCACGATCTGGACGTCCTCGGCCGCCTTGAGGAAGGGCAGCGAATCCTGAACGGCGCGGGCCGCCTCGCGCGAGCCGTCCCATGCGATCAGCACCCGCTTGGCCGGCGCGGTCATGCCGCCGTCGCTGTCGAGCATCAGGACCGGACGGCCGCTTTCGAACAGCAGCGACTGGAAATCCGTCGCCGGCGCGTTGTCCTTGTCCGCGTCGGGCTGGCGGGCGATCACCAGATCGGCGGTGCGCGCCGAGGCGAGCGCAGAAGCCGCGCTGTCGCCGCCGGGGGTCCTCAGCGCCCGCCATTCGAACGAAATGCCCTCGCGTTCGCAGGCCTTGGTGAATGCGTCGCCGACGGCTGCCATGCGCCGGTCGGCTTCCTCGTAGAGAGCGGTCAGGGTCGCGGCATCCGGCATGTCGATCGGCGCGGCCATGGTGACAAACTGGGAGGGTTCCCCGTGGCACCCGACGAGATGGATGTCGCGGCCGGCAGGCAGGTTGAGCGCTGCGGCGAGCACGGGCTCGACATCGGCGGGGCAGGAGAGAACTGCGAGGATGGTTTTGTAAGTCATGGCGGAACTCCGGTAACGGGATGGGAGAGTGTGCCGCTAATGGAGACTTTTTGCAGGCGAAAAGCCTTGATCAGTGTCAACCCGGATCATTTTTGCGGATTCTCAGGCGGAACGGCTGGACATGAGTTCTTCGATCATCGCCGTAACGGCCGCGATGGCCGCGTCGACATCGGCCTGTTCGACGCCGCGCACGACGATTTCGTTGGCGAAACCCTTGTCGGTGAAACGCGGGTAGGAGCCGATGGAAACCGAGGGGTGCGCCTGCGCGATCGCGCCGAGCGGTTCGCCGATATCGCCCTCGGCGAGCGGACTGGAGATTGAGCTCGACAGCAGCTTGCGCCCGGTGCGCAGCGTCGGCATGACGTTGTCGAGCATGGCCTGGAAGACCGACGGTACGCCGGCCATGACGTGAACGTTGCCGATGACGAAGCCCGGGGCGACTGAGACGGGATTGGCGATATGGACCGCGCCCTCGGGCATCCGCGCCATGCGCTTGCGCGCATCGGTGAACTCGATGCCGCGCTTTTCATAATGCGCGCCCATCAGCGCGAGCGCCTTGGCGTCGTGAAGGCACGGCACGCCGAAGGCGCGTGACACCGCGTCGGCGGTGATGTCGTCATGGGTGGGGCCTATGCCGCCGGAGGTGAAGACGTAGTCGTAAGCCTCTCGGAGCGCGTCGAGGGCAGCGACGATCACGTCTTCCTCGTCGCCGACGATGCGCACTTCCTTCAGTTCGATGCCGGCGGCCGTCATCATCTCGGCGAGATGGCCGATATTCTTGTCCTTGGTGCGACCGGACAGCAATTCGTCGCCGATGGCGAGCATGGCGGCGGTGACGGAACTGGTCGGATTTTCCATGAGACGTCCTTTCGAGTTTCCGACATTTGGCGCCTGGCACGCCGATTGGCAAGTCTTGGAAACGCGTTGTCAACGGCCGCAGTGTGGGGGCGAAGAGCCGGGAAGGGGGCACGCGGACGGGGATGCGATTTCGGGGTGAACGGTCAGTCAATCATTTGGACGCTTCCCACAGCCCGCCCGGTCCTTATCTAAATGGTATCAGCCGGTGAATGCCGCAGCCGCACGTCCACGCCCTCGATTTTCCGGGCCGCGAGCCAACGGATGCGCCGGTCCAACGTTGATTTGAAACTGGAGAATGACGATGACCAAGCTGCTTGTTCTGTACTATTCGAGCTACGGCCACATGGAAGCCATGGCGCTCGCCGCCGCGGAAGGCGCCAAGGAAGCCGGCGTGGAGGTGACCATCAAGCAGGTCCCCGAGCTCCTCACCGAGGACCAGCAGAAGGCCGCCGGCTACAAGATGGACAAGGTGGGCGAGATCGCCACTCCGGCGGAACTCGCAGACTACGATGCCTTCATCATCGGTGTTTCCACGCGCTACAGCATGATGGCCGCGCAGATGAAGAATTTCTTCGACCAGACCGGCGGCCTGTGGGCTCAGGGAAAACTGATCGACAAGGTCGCCTCGGTGATGGCCTCGACCGCCACCCAGCATGGCGGCCAGGAACTGGCGCTGGTGTCCACCCAGCACATGCTTCAGCACCACGGCATGATCATCGTGCCGCTCTCCTACGGCTATCAAGATCAGATGGGCGTGGACAAGGTGCGTGGGGGCGCGCCCTACGGCATGACCACCATGTCCGACGGTGATGGCTCGCGCATGCCTTCCGAACAGGAGCTCGAGGGAGCGAAGTTCCAGGGCAAGCGCACCGCCGAGATCGCCAGGAAGCTCCATGGCTGAGGCGCCGAACGGCTCCAGGTGACGGATTGCCGAGGGAACGAGCGGCGGGGGCGGGTTTGCCAGACCTCCCCGACCCCCGCCATCCTCGCGCGAACCGCCGCTCCCGGGCACGTGCGTCCGGTCTCCAGTTCCGTCGATGCCACCCGGAAGGAAAGCGGCCCGCCAAAAGAGCGGGCCGCTTTTTTCTTCACGCCCTGCAATTGTGCTGAGGAATTAAAAAGTTTTCCGGGCTTGTTTCTGGCACGACGATATCCTATGTGTAGTTTATCGAATTTGTTTTTCGAACTTTGTTTCTGGCGCCAGCCGCGCCAACTGCGATCTTCCTCTCTCAAATCGATTGACCTGATTGTCGTGCATGTCGCGCGGCAACAGATATTCTGTGACTGATTGAAAGGAAATCGTCATGAGCACCGGAACAGTGAAGTTCTTCAATTCCGCCAAGGGTTTTGGTTTTATCGAACAGGAAGGCGGCGGCGCTGATGTTTTCGTGCACGCTTCCGCAGTCGAGCGCGCCGGCATGAATTCGATCGTTGAAGGCCAGAAGCTCAGCTTCGACATCGTGACCGACGACCGCAGCGGCAAAAGTTCGGCAGACAACCTGCGCGCTGCCTAACGGATTGTGCTTCTGGTCATTGACCACGGATGTACTGGCACTGACTATTGAGGCACTTGGAAAGGCCGGGGCAAAAGCCCGGCCTTTTTGCTTTTTCGGGGTTGGCAAAAGGCCCTGGACCCGAGGTCGCCGGATAAATCCGGCTCCGGAAACCAACGGACCGACGGGTTTCACACTGACAACGGGCCGTGTCCCATGCAGTTTCTAAAAACCATGCTCTCCGAGCCGATGGCCTGGATCTTCTTCCTCGTTGTCGCCGGCATCGGCCTCTCGCTCGCCTATATCGTGCTCTCGAGCCTGCATATCTGACTGCCGCGCCCGACGGCGGTGAATCCCGAATGCTTCCCTTGCGCCGCACTTGATCCCGGCGCGTCCGTCGGCTACCGCTCGTCAGCGTGCGGACGTGGCGGAATTGGTAGACGCAAGGGACTTAAAATCCCTCGGCCTTTGGTCATACGGGTTCGATTCCCGTCGTCCGCACCATCTTGTTTGGCGTCTTGCCGCCCACCAACCCGAGGTGCGCGTTTGCGCATTGCCGCTCCTCACGCCACATTCGCGGCCTTCCGCTCTCCCTTTCCCGTCACCGCCTTGATCGAATCCGCGAGAATGCCCACACCCTGATCGATCTCCGCTTCTGAGATGGTCAGCGGTGGGGCGATGCGGAAGACGCCGCCCATGCCGGGGAGCTTGACGATGTTCATGTTGAGACCGCGGCGGAAGGCTTCCTCGGAGATCTTCGATCCCAGGTCGTGATCGGGTTCCCGGCTTTCCGCGTCGCGGATGATCTCGAGGCCGAGGAACAGGCCGCGGCCGCGCACGTCGCCCACGCATTCATGCTCGGCCTTGAGCGCCGACAGCCCGTCGAAGAGCCGTTTGCCCATGACGGCCGAGCGTTCGACCAGACCTTCTTCCTCGACGATATCGAGAACGGCGGTGCCGACGGCGGCGGGGAGGGGATCGGAGGCGTGGGTGGTCAGGAAGAGATAGCCGCGCGCATGTGCCTCGGCCTCGATTTCCGGCGTGGTCATGACGGCGGACAGCGGCAGGCCGGCGCCGATGGTCTTCGACAGGGTGAGAATGTCGGGCTGCACGCCTTCGCGCTCATGCGCGAACATCACGCCCGTGCGGCCGATGCCTGTCTGCGCCTCGTCGAGGATGAGGAGCATGCCGCGCTCCCGGCATTTCTGCTTGAGTGCTGCCAGATAGCCGTGCGGCAGTTCCAGCATGCCGCCGCTCGAAAGGATCGGCTCGGCGATGAAGGCGGCGAGATTGCCGGTCGACTGGCTGTCGATCAGCGCGAAGGCATCATCGATCTCGGTGCGCCAGTCGAGCGAACCGTCGGGGTTCCTGAAGCGCGGCCGGAAGGCGTTGGGGGTGGGAATGGCGAGCGAGCCGACGGTGGCCGGCCCGTAGCCCTTGCGTCCGGCCGAATAGGTGGCCGAGGCCGCAGCCCCGGTCATGCCGTGCCAGGAGCGCGAGAAGGCGACGACCTCGTGCTTGCCGGTGATCAGCTTGGCCATGCGGATGGCCGCCTCGTTGGATTCCCCGCCGGTCGAGAGCAGGAGCACCTTTTCGAGGCCCGGCGCGAGGGCGGCGAGCCGCTCGGCAAGTTCGACGACGGGGCGCGAGAGCATGCCGGAGAACAGATGCGCCGCCTTTTCCATCTGCCGCTGCACGGTCTCGACGATCTTCGGATGCGAATGACCCACCAGCGCGCTCATCTGGCCGGAGGTGAAATCTAGGATCGGGCGGTCGTCGGCGTCGTAGACATAGGAGCCCTTGGCGCGCTCGATGATCGCGGGTTCGAATGCGCCGCCACCGGCATAGCGGATCAGGTGCTTGTCGGCTGCGGCCCAGAATGCGGCATCATCGTTTCTCGACATCGGAAAATTCCCTCGGAGATGGCTGTAGGTGAATGTGCACCGATGGTACCGGCTGGCGGGGTGGGCGTAAAATTGATAGTTTTCCGCTTCGGATATAAGGAAAACATATATGCAGGCGCCGCTGGATCTCAGACTTCTGATGACGTTCGTGCAGGCCGCCCGGCTCGGTTCCCTGAGCGCGGCGGCGGTGCAGGTGGGGCGCACGCAATCGGCGGTGACGATGCAGATGCGCCGGCTCGAGGAAGCGGTCGGTCAGGAACTGCTGCACCGGGCGGGCAGCGGCGTGCGGCTGACCGGCAGTGGCGAGCGCTTTCTGGCTTACGCCGAGCGGATCCTGAGCCTGTCGGAGGAGGCGGTGGCAGCGTTCGGTGGCGCCACTCTCTCGGGTTCGATCGTCTTCGGCTGCCCGGAGGACTATCTGGTCTCGCATTTCCCGCCGCTGCTCGAAGGCTTCGGGACTGCCCATCCGGAGGTCGAGATCCGGGTGGTGGCGGCCTCGACCGACCAGCTCAGGCGGCTCCTGCAGGCCAAGCAGGTGGATCTTGCGCTGGTATCGACCCACGACATGGGCGAGGGCGCGGATATCGTCTCCACGGAGGCGCTGGTCTGGGTGGGGGCGGAGACGACGCTCGCGGCGGGACGGGTTGCCGAACCGCTTCCGCTGGCGCTGACGGCCTCCAGCACGCTCGATCATCGCGCGGCCTGCGATGCCATGGCGCGCGCCGGGATGCGCTACCGGATCGCCTATGCCAGCAGCAGCCATGCCGGGCTTGTGGCGGTGACACGCTCGGGTCTGGCGGTCAGCGTGATGACGGAGAAATCGGTGCCGCCCGATCTGCATGTGCTGGGCGATCCGCTGCCGGCCCTGCCCAGGCTCGGCATGCGTGTGGCATACGCGGAGACCGGCCGGTCGCCCGCCGCCCGTGCCTTCGGAGAGCATATCGCCAAGGTGCTGCCCTCAGGCGCGGAACCGCGCGGATACGCTTCCGCTACAGCGATATCTTGAAGCCGATCCGCAGGCCGCCCCAGTGGCGACCCTTGACGCGGATGGGAGCGGAAAGATCCTTCATCAGGGCGAAGCTTCCGCCGCCCATGTCGCGCCTGTAGGTCTGCAGCAGAAAGGGCCGGGTATTGCGTCCCGCCGCCAGTCCGGTGCGGTCGTTGAAGATGCGGCGGTTGCGGCAGTTGGCGGCGTTCCACACCGGATCGACGCTCTGCGGATGGGAATATTTGTGATTGTGGGTTGGCAGGTAGCCGTTTCGGTCGACCGCCGCGCAGAAGGTCACGCGCGGATCGAAATCCAGCATGCCTTCCTGGATCTCCGGCATCAGCCTGTCGGTCAGCGACGAGAAGCGCGTGGTGACCTGCTGCGGATTGGTGTTGGCGATCGGCACGTAATTTTCGTCGAAGAGATCGTCAAGCCGGCACAGGCCGGTATCGATCGCGTGTTCGAACAGCGCGCCTGCTTCCTGCGCCGCCTCGATGCAGCGGCGGATCAGCGGCGTGTCCTCGGTCTCGATGCCGCTGGCGGCCACCAGCCCGATCACGTCCTCGGAGAAGCCGACGAGCTTGTCGATGCGTTGGGAGGCACTGGTAAGCTGCTCGCTGGACCGGCCGACTTCCTGGTCGAGTTCCGAGACCTTCGAGAGCACGCGGGCGCAGATCTGCGTCGTGTGCTCGACCGGATCGGTGATGCGCTCGATATCGCCGATCATGCCCTCGACGGTGCGACCGAAGCCGTGGAATTTCTCAAGTTCGGCGTCGATCTCGCTGGAGCGCTGATAGGCGGCCGTGGCCACGGATTCGTTTTCCGCGTTGCGCGCTTGCAGCGCGGTGACCACGCCGCGCAGCGCCTCGAGGCGGGCGACCATGTCGCGCGAGACGGTGCCGGTCTTGTCGGCGAGCTGCTTGACCGCGTCGGCGACGACCGCGAAGCCACGGCCCGCGTCGCCCGCATGGGCCGCCATGATGCCGGCGTTCACCGCCAGAAGCTGGGTCTGCGTGGCGATGCCGCGAATGGCTTCCGAGAAGGAGTGAATCTCGCGGATCTGGCTTGAGACGTCATCGAGAACGCGGGTGACCTCGCCGGCGGTGCCGGCCATGGATTTCATGTCGGCGACCGCATTGCCGAGAATGCCGGACATGCTTTCCGTGGTTTCCGACAGGCCCACGCGGGTGGTCTGCGCCGCCTCGATCGCGCCGCGCGATGCCTCGGCCACGGTCTTGTTGGAAGAGGCGATCTGGTCGATATCGCCGGTCAGCGCGTGAAAGGCGGCGGCATGCTTGTCGAGCGCCTGGGAGACGTCGCCGACCACGCCCGAGGTGTCGGCGATGTTGACCGACAGTTCGCCGATGCTTGAACCGATATGGTTCATCGCATCCTTGAGCCTGCCGATATCCTCCTGTGGAGCCGCGGCATGTTCGGGATGCAACCCGGCATTGGTGTCGGCGGAGACAGGCCGGGCCGTCTCCTCAGCCTCGAATGCAAGATTCAACGCGTGCATGTTTCACTCCCAATTCCCCGGATTCTAGGGTCTACAGGGTTAATGGAGTGCTAATTGCAGAATGTCGCAGATGAAATTTCCACGTGTGTCGCGGTCGGTTCTACCGGACGCAGCTGTGGCTCAGTCGCGCCAGAAGAGCGGCGAGAACAGCACCAGCATCACCAGGATCTCGAGACGGCCCATCAGCATGAGGATCGATAGGATCACCTTGGCGGGGTCGCTCAGGATGGCGAAATTGCCGGCCGGGCCGATCAGTTCGCCGATGCCGGGACCGACATTGGCGAGCGCGGTGATCGATCCGGAGATGGAGGTTTCGAGATCGAGCCCGGTGGCCGCCAGCGCCACACCGCCGACCACCCAGAGAAACAGGTAGGAGCAGATGAACAGAAACACCGCGCGGACCATCTCCGGATCGACGGTGACCGCCCCGTAGCGGATATTGTGGATGCCGTGGGGATAGATGAGCCGCCGCACCCCGGCGCGTACAGCGCTGGTGATGATGACGATTCGGTAGGTCTTGATGCCGCCGGCGGTCGAGCCCGAGCAGCCGCCGAGGAAGGTCAGGAAAAAGGCGATTGCCACCATGAACGGCCCCCACTGGGTGTAGTCGCTGGAGGCGTAGCCCGTGGTCGTGATGATCGAGACGATGTTGAACGCCGCATGGGTGATCGCGTGGCCGAAGGTCTCCTCGTTGCCGAGGCGAAGATAGATGGTCACCATCAATGTCGACGCGGCGATGATGACCAGATAGGCGATGATCTGCGGATCCTTGAGCGCATCGAGCCGGCCGCGCGCCATGAACAGGATGAGGACCGAGAACGGCATCCCAGCGATCGTCATGAAAACGGTCGAGGTCCACAATAGCGGAAGCGAATTGAAGGCGCCGAAGGAGGCGTCACGGGTGGAGAAACCGCCCGTCGCCATCGTCGTCATCGCGTGATTGACCGCATCGAAAATCCCCATGCCGAAGCTTCCGTAGAGAACGGCGCAGGCTGCGGTGAGGCCGAAATAGATGGCGAAGAAGGCGCGCACGAAGACCGCGAAGCGGGCGAACGGCTTTTCGTTGGTGTCCGACGATTCCATCCGGAAATAGGAAAAGCCGCCGACGCGCAGGAAGGGCAGGACCAGAAGGCCGAGCGCGACGATACCGATGCCGCCGATCCACTGCAGCAGCGAGCGCCACATCAGGATGCCCGGCGCCAGATGGTCGAGCCCGCTGATGACGGTCGAGCCGGTCGTGGTCACCGCCGACACGCTCTCGAACAACGCGTCGACGAAACCGATGCCGAGCGAGGAGAGATAGATCGGCACCGCTCCGGCAATGGCGAGCGTCAGCCACAGGAAGTTGACGACGAGAAAGCCGAGGCGCTTGGAGAACGGCGCGGGGTTGCCGCGCGTCGACATCGCGGCGGCCAGGCTTGCCCCGCCGATGAAGAAGGCCGACAGCGTGAAGACCTTCCAGTCGTCATTGGAATAATAAAGGTCCACCATCGCCGGGACCAGCATCGCCGTCGAAAGATAGAGCCCGAATACGGCGGCGATGAAGATCGCGGATCGAAATGTCTGGCCGTTCACGCCATGCCTCGTCATCGCGCCGCGCCGCCCGTTTCCGGTTGGCTTTCGGCAGTTGCCATGCAATAGACCGGCGATGGACAAAACTCAATCGCCCGATGGCTTTCGCTCACATGTCGAGGCGGCGCTCCAGCAGATGCGCGAGCTGTTCGCCGAAACGCCGCTGCAACTTAACGATCACCTCTCGGTGCGCTACGGCGCCCGGGTCTGGCTCAAGCGCGAGGATCTCTCTCCTGTGCGCTCCTACAAGATCCGGGGCGCCTTCAACTTCATCCGCAAGGCGCTTCAAGCCGATGGCGGGCCGGACACGTTCGTCTGCGCCTCGGCTGGCAATCATGCGCAGGGTTTCGCCTATGTCTGCCGCCATTTCGGCCGCAAGGGCGTGGTCTTCATGCCGGTGACGACGCCGCAGCAGAAGATCGACAAGACCCGAACCTTCGGCGGCGAGTTCATCGAGATAAGGCTGATCGGCGACACGTTCGACGCCTGCTACGCCGCCGCAATTGATTTCGCCCGCGAGAACGACGCGATGATGGCCCCGCCCTTCGATCACATGGACATCATCGAGGGGCAGGCGACGGTGGCCTGCGAGATCGCCGCGCAATTGCCCGAGGGTGAGACGCCCGATCTGGTGGTCCTGCCGGTCGGCGGCGGCGGGCTGGCCGCCGGCATCACCCGCTATTTCGAGGAAACACTGGACGACGGAGCCTTCCTGTTCGCCGAACCCGCGGGCGCGCCGAGCCTCGCCGAAAGCCTGAAGGCGGGGAAGCGGCTCAAACTGCCCAGGGTCGACAATTTTGTCGATGGCGCGGCGGTGGCGCAGATCGGTGCGCTGAACTTCGACCTGCTGAAGCATTTCCCGCCCGATCAGGTACTGACCCCGCCCGAAAACGCCATCTGCGTGACCATCGGCGAGATCCTGAACACCGAAGGGATTGTTCTGGAGCCGGCCGGCGCCCTGGCGCTGACAGCGCTCGAGACGCTGCCCAAGGCCGAACTCGCCGGCAGATCCATCGTCGTGGTGGTCTCGGGGGGCAATTTCGACTTCGAACGCCTGCCGGACGTCAAGGAGCGCGCCATGCGCTATGCCGGGCTGAAGAAATATTTCATTCTCAGGCTGCCGCAGCGCCCCGGCGCATTGCGCGATTTCCTCGAACTGCTCGGACCCGAGGACGATATTTCCCGCTTCGAGTATCTGAAGAAGACCGCGCGGAATTTCGGCTCGATCCTGATCGGCATCGAAACCAAATCGCCGGAGAACTTTCCCCGGCTGACCGAGGCCTTCGACAATGCCGGCCTCGGCTACGAGGACATCACCGAAAACGAGATCCTCGCCAACCTGATCATCTGAGCTGGAGGCCTTAGCCGTTCTCGACGGTAAAGAGCCGGCCGCGCTCGGTGATCAGAACCAAGAGAAGCGAGCCGAGGCCGAAGCCGAAGAAGGCGGATGCGATCGGAAACACGGTGCCGTCGAAGGCCTGACCGACGAGCCCGCCGAGCACCGCGCCTCCGGTGAATGTCAACGTGCCGATGAGCGAGGTCGCGGTACCGGCGATGTGGCCGAGCGGCTGCATGGCGATCGAATTGAAGTTGCCGGCCACCAGGCCGAAGCTCATCATCGCGACGGCCAGCAGCACGAACATCACCGCGAAGGGTGGGGTGCCGATCAGCGCCAGCACGAACATGATGAACGAGACGCTGACGAAGCTGACCATCGCGCCGTGCGACATGCGGCGCATGCCGATGGAGCGCACGAGACGGGCGTTCATGAAGCTGGCGATGGCCATGCCGACCGCCATCCCTGCGAAGGCCACCGCGAAGAAGTTACCGAGGCCATAGATGTCGTCGAAGATCTGCTGCACCGACACGATCATGGAAAACAGCGCGCCGAAGAACAGCGTGGATGCCAGCGAATAGCCGGCCGCGATCCGGTTGGTGGCAATCTCGACCGCCGCGCCGGCGATCGAGCCGATCGCCAGGCTGCGCCGGTTTTCCGGCGCCAGCGTCTCGCCGATCTTGAGATAGGTCCAGACGCACAGAAGCAGCGAGCCAATGCCAAGGAAGGTGAAGATCCAGTGCCATTCGGCCATCAGGATGATTCCCTGGCCGAGGGCCGGCGCGAAGATGGGGACCACCATGAAGGTGGTGAAGATGTAGCTCATCACGCGGGCCATGTCGCGGCCCTCGAAACAGTCGCGGATGATCGCCGAGGTGGTGATGCGCACGCCTGAGGCGCCGATTGCCTGACAGACGCGGGTCGCCAGCAGAAATTCGAAACTGGGCGCGAAACTCGCGGCAAACGATGCGCAGGCGTAGAAGACGAGGCTGCCGATCATCAGCCGCTTGCGGCCGAACCGGTCGGCGAGCGGACCGAAGATGAGCTGCGAGACGCCGAAGCTGACGGTGAAGGCGACGATGACGAGCTGCCGGTCGTTGTCGTCTTCGAGGTTGTACCCGGCGCCGATGTCGGCAAGCGCGGGCAGGATGATGTCGATGGAAAAGGCGACGATCGCCGTCAGCGCCGCCATCAGCACGATGAACTCGTTGAAGCCGATGGCGCCGGGAAGCCTGTAGCTCGGCGTGGGAGTGGCGGAGAGCTGGTCGGAACGTTTGTCGAGCATGAAAACTCCATCCGGCACGGCGCTGGAGCGCGCGTGGCATGGTCGGCTTGCGATACGGGGTTCGCGCGGCCGGGCGGGGATGTCCGGGGGCGCTCGTCGGGGCACGGGAAGAGCCTGTAGGCTCCGCGTCCACCGTCTAGGTAGCGCCGCGCGCCGTTCCCGGCAATACCCATTAAGTCAGCGAGGTTGACCTTTTGTGACGGCCGGTTTGCGAATATTACCGCCGTCCGGCGGGAACTTCCCCCGCGACCTCGCGAAACGGATCGACGACGCGCCAGCCGAACTCGAGGAGGGGGAGGGCCGCGCGGGCGACCTCGACCAATTCGTCGATCAGCGCGGGCCCTTCCAGAAGTTCCGCATCGAAAGGTTTGGAGAGGGCGATGTGCTTGAGCTTGAGGAGCTCGATCGTCTCGGCGTTCTCGACCCCTTCGAAACCGCGCGGCGGCCGCTTGAGCTTGTCCCGGTCGATGAAATGATGGCCGCGCTGGATGAGCGGCGCGGTGGCCGCGCGGAATGCGCCGGGACGGGAGATAATGGCCTCGCGGAAAGCGCGCAGCTCCTCACCTTCGAGCCGGTAGAAGCCGGCGCCGGTGAAGCAGTTGTCCGGCGCGATGTTGATGTAGAGGAGGCCCGGATCCTTCTTCAAGCCCGAGCGGGTGGCGACCGCGCCGAGATTGGTCTTGTAGGGCTCCTTGTTCTTGGAGAACCGGACATCGCGGTTGATCCGGAAGACGGAGGTTTTCGCCGAACAGGTGAGCGGGATCTCCTCTTTGGCGAAACGCGATGCGAGATCGTCCATCAGCGCGGCGAGCGGGCCTTGCAACTCGGTTTCGTAGATCGCCCTGTTTTCCTCGAACCACTCCCTCGACTGGTGGAATCCCAGCGCCTTGAGAAAGGGCAGGGTCTGCGGGCCGAAACCGGAATAGGCCGTGTCCGTCATTGCGCGGCATCCAGGGCGTCAGTGTAGCCGGCCAACGTGCCGTTCATCACATAGCCGAGGATCGACACAACCTGTTCGGGTGTCCTGGCGACGGCGAGGGCGGCGGCATCGACTTCCTTGAGCGCGTGGGCATGCTCGTCCTGGTGCATGACGATCAGCGGCTTGCCCAGCGCCGCGGCATAGCCGGCATCGAACGCGGCGTTCCACTGCTTGTATTTCTCCCCGAAGCGCACCACGACGATATCGGCCTTGCCGATCAGCGTGCGGGTGCGGATGGCGTTGATCTGGGCGCCCTTGTGGTCGTGCCAGAACTTGTCGGGCTCCTTGCCGAGGATTTCCACGCCCACATCGTCGGAAGCTTCGTGATGGGTAACGGGCGACGAGAAGGCCACCGGCAGGCCCGCGGCCTTCGCCCCGGCGGCGATCTGCTCGCGCCAGTCGGTATGGATTTCGCCGGACAGGTAGATGTGCCAGGTCATTTCAATCTCCCTATTCTGTCACGCTCTCATTGTTCTGAAACGAAAAGAGGCGGAAAATCCGCCTCTTTGAAGTGTTTCTTGAAGTGTCGCTTCAATCAGGCGGCCTTGACCGGCACGCCCTTCTCTTCAAGGTGCTGCTGAAGCTCGCTCGCCTGGAACATCTCGCGAATGATGTCGCAGCCGCCGACGAACTCGCCCTTCACGTAGAGCTGCGGGATGGTCGGCCAGCTCGAATAGTCCTTGATGCCCTGCCGCAGATCGTCGTCGGCGAGCACGTTGATGCCCTTGTAGGGGACGCCGAGATAATCGAGGATCTGCACGACCTGGCCGGAGAAACCGCACTGCGGGAACTGCGGCGTGCCCTTCATGAACAGGACGACGTCGTTGGATTTGACTTCATTGTCGATGAATTCATTGATGGCGGTCATAAACTGTCCTTTCGCATCCGGGTTCAAGGCCCGACGGGGTTCTTGCCCTGAAATAGCCCTTCGGCTGCGACAATACAAGCCGAAGGCCATGCGCGAGGCGACAGGAATCGACGATGAATCGCTATCTCCTCCTACTGTTTTCCGTGATCGTTACGCTCGTGGTGGTCGTGACCCTGTGGTGGGCCTTGACCTCACGGGCCGAGATCGAGCCGGCTCAAGGGGTGGAGGGCGACGACGTGGAAGAACTGGCGCACAATTGCCGGAAGACGAGCGTTGACGACATTCGCTACGTTGTCTGCGAGATAGACCCGGCAACCGCCGACCTCCAGCTCTTTCATGCCAATGCGGATGGCAAGCCCTGGGGCGATGTTGAGGGTTTCGTCGCATCCACGAAAGATGACGGCCGGACGCCGGTGATTGCGATGAATGCCGGCATGTATCATTCCGACCTCAGTCCCGTTGGCCTTCTGGTCGAGGCCGGCGAAGAGATATCGCCGGTCAACACGTCAGGCGGTTTCGGCAATTTCTTCCTCAAGCCGAACGGCATCTTCTATGTCGATGAGTCAGGCACGGCTGGCGTGATGGAGACGGAAGCCTATGTGACCGCCGGTATCACACCGCGCATCGCCTCTCAGTCGGGGCCGATGATGGTGATCGATGGCGAACTCCACCCCCGGTTTCTCGTCGACGGCACGTCCACCTATACCCGCAACGGTATCGGGGTGAGGGCGGATGGAACGGTGGTGATGGCGCTGTCGCTGGCCCCGGTGAATTTCTACGGCTTTGGAATGGCCTTCAAGAATGCCTTTGATTGCCCGAACGCGCTGTTTTTCGACGGCTCGGTCTCGGCGCTTTATGCCGATGGCACTGTGTATGCTGAAAAGCGCGAGCCTGCAGGGACCGTGATTGCGGTGATGGAATAGGCGCGAAAGCGAGCGCTGCCCTCTTCCTCTCCCCCCCTTTGCGGGGGAGATGTCACCGAAGGTGACAGAGGGGGGAAGGAAGCAAAACTCGGAGTTTGAGGAGGGTACCCCCTCTGTCTGCTGGCGCAGACATCTCCCCCGCAAGGGGGGGAGAGTGGAGTGTGGCACCGCGCCTTTTCAGCTGGTATGATCTCTCCACTCGTCATTCTCGGGCTTGACCCGAGAATCCATTCCGCGATGCGGCTTAACGGTATGGATGCCCTGATCAAGTCCGGGCATGACGAAGAATGGAGGCCGCTGCGTGATGGACGTCTTACAAGCCGGACCTGCATCGGGCGGCATTGGATACTCGGGGCAAGCCCGAGGACGACGAAGAGAGGGGTATGACGAAAGAGGGGTAGCCGCCGGAAGCCCCTACGACGATGTGCGCCGCGAGGTGGTCTTCCGCGTCGTCCGTCGCTTCGTACGCGTCCGCGTGCTGGCGCGTTTGGCGAGACGCTTCGTCTTCGTTTTGCGGGTGGTGGTCTTTTCGCCGAGAACGGCCTCGATCAGCGCCTTTTCGAGCGTCGAAGTCACTTTGCGGCGGAGTGTCGTGGACTTCCGCCGCCGCCGTCGGGGCTTGGTCAGTTCCTTGGCCGCGGCATCAACGACATCGGCAATGAACTCGTTGAAGAAGCCGGCCATGAGGAAAGCCTATTCAGGCACGGAGGTCTGAAGGGCGAGCGCGTGAAGGATGCCGCCCATATTGCCCTTGAGTGCCTCGTAGACCATCTGGTGCTGCTGCACGCGCGACTTGCCCCGGAAGCTCTCGGCCACGACCTCGGCTGCGAAGTGATCGCCGTCGCCGGCAAGATCGCGGATCTTCACCGTCGCGTCGGGGATACCTTCCTTGATCATCGCTTCGATGTCGCCAGCCTTCATGGGCATTCCGGGTACTCCTCGTTTCCGTCCTGTGCAGCGGATGCTGCCTGATACTATTCCGCCGCTTCCGCGGCGGTTGCTTCCATATAGTCAGGAAACCACGATTCATGCGCATTGCGCAATTGGCTGACGTCGAGGCTCAGGAGCCCCTCGACAGCGAATGTGTCGCCGCCCACGGTGCCGAGCTTGCGGAACGGCACGCCTGCGCCTTCCGCGTTGACCATCAGGAAATTGCCCATGTCGGCGGGAACGGTGACCACGTAGCGCGCCTGATCCTCGCCGAATAGAACCGCATGCGCGGGACCGGCGGCTTCAGAAATGTCGATCGACATGCCGAGGCCGGAGGCAATCGACATTTCGGCGAGCGCGAGCGCCAGCCCGCCTGCGGAAATGTCGTGGCAGGCGGTGGCCTGGCCGTTGCGGATCAGCGAGCGGATGAAATCGCCGTTGCGCTTCTCGTCGCCGAGATGAACCTCCGGCGCGGGGCCGTCCGCAAGGCCCAGAACGTCGCGCATATAGACCGACTGGCCGAGATGGGTGCCGTCGCCGCCGAAGAGCAGCACGACATCGCCGGCCTGCATCGTGCCGATCTTGGCCATCTGCGCCCAGTCCGGGATGAGGCCGACGCCGCCGATGGTGGGGGTGGGCAGAATGCCTTCGCCGTTGGTCTCGTTGTAAAGAGAGACGTTGCCCGAGACGATCGGGAAGCCGAGGGCGCGGCAGGCTTCGCCGATGCCCTCGATGGCCTTGACGAACTGGCCCATGATCTCGGGGCGCTCGGGATTGCCGAAATTGAGGTTGTCGGTGGAGGCCAGAGGCTCGGCGCCCACGGCGGTAAGGTTGCGCCAGCATTCGGCGACCGCCTGCTTGCCGCCCTCGAACGGATCGGCCTCGACATAGCGCGGCGTCACGTCCGAGGAGAACGCCAGCGCCTTGGTCGGATGGCCCTCGACGCGCACCACACCGGCGTCGCCGCCCGGGATCTGCAGCGAATTGCCCTGGATCAGCGTGTCGTACTGTTCCCACACCCAGCGGCGCGAGGAATTGTTGGGCGAGCCCAGCAGCGTCAGCAGCGCCTGGCCGTAGTCTTCCGGCTCGGCGACATCGGTTGCGGCAAGCGGCGAGTAGCGGCCCGGCTCGCGCCAGGGGCGGTCATACTCAGGTGCTTGGTCGCCCAGTTCCTTGATCGGAAGGTTGGCCACTTCCTCGCCCTGGTGGAGCACCCGAAAACGAAGGTCGTCTGTGGTCTTGCCGACGATGGCGAAGTCGAGACCCCATTTGACGAAGATGGCTTCCGCCTCGTCCTTCTTGGCAGGCTCGAGAACCATGAGCATGCGCTCCTGGCTTTCCGACAGCATCATCTCGTAGGCGCTCATGTTCTCTTCGCGCACCGGCACCTTGTCGAGATCGAGTTCGATTCCGAGATCGCCTTTGGCGCCCATTTCGACCGCCGAGCAGGTCAGCCCCGCGGCACCCATGTCCTGGATGGCGATGACGGCGCCGGTCTGCATGAGTTCGAGGCAGGCTTCAAGCAGGCATTTTTCGGTGAAGGGGTCGCCGACCTGAACGGTGGGGCGCTTTTCCTCGATCGTGTCGTCGAACTCGGCAGACGCCATGGTCGCGCCGCCGACACCGTCGCGGCCGGTCTTGGCGCCGAGATAGACGACGGGCAGGCCCACGCCCTTGGCTTCGGAGAGGAAGATAGCGTCGGTCTTGGCGAGACCAGCCGCAAAAGCGTTGACGAGGCAGTTGCCGTTGTAGCGGGCGTCGAATTCCACTTCGCCGCCGACGGTCGGCACGCCGAAGGAGTTGCCGTAACCACCGACACCGGCGACAACACCGGCCACGAGATGGCGGGTCTTGGAATGGTCGGGTGCGCCGAAGCGCAGCGCGTTCATCGCAGCAATCGGACGCGCGCCCATGGTGAAGACGTCGCGCAAAATGCCGCCGACTCCGGTCGCGGCCCCCTGATAGGGTTCGATATAGGAGGGGTGGTTGTGGCTCTCCATCTTGAAGATCACGCAATCGCCGTCGCCGATATC
>PAPH01000085.1 GCA_002709005.1 Hyphomicrobiales bacterium
CCAACGCGACGCAGATCTATGCGCTGGCCGCCGACACCATCGGCGGCCCGACCGAAAGCTCGATCCAGATCGTCGCCGACGTGGTGCAAAAGCCCGAGACCATCACCTGTCTGAGCACGACGGGCCTTGCGGCGGTCCTGTCCGGGGCCGGGGCGTGACGATGAGCATCGTTGCGCACAAGAGCATGTTACCGACCGCGCGTTTCGCGCCGTCCCGAAATTCTGTATGGTCCGGGGCATCGTCCGGGCCGGACCTTGCCAACCCATAGACTCACCGAAAGGAAAGCAGAGGCTCGCCATGGTTCAGTTCACGCTTCCGAAGAATTCCCGCATCCGTACCGGCAAGACCTGGCCGAAACCGGATGGCGCGACCAACGTGCGCGCGTTCAAGATCTACCGCTGGGATCCCGACACTGGTGAGAACCCCCGCGTCGACACCTACTACCTCGATATGGACAAGTGCGGCCCGATGGTTCTGGACGCGCTCATCAAGATCAAGAACGAGGTCGACCCGACCCTGACCTTCCGCCGCTCGTGCCGCGAAGGCATCTGCGGGTCGTGCGCGATGAACATCGACGGCATCAACACGCTGGCCTGTATCTACGGTCTCGACGAGATCAGCGGCGACGTGAAGATCTACCCGCTGCCGCACATGCCGGTGGTCAAGGACCTGATCCCGGACCTCACCACCTTCTACGCCCAGCACCGCTCGATCGAGCCCTGGCTGCAGACCACCACGCCGGAACCGGCCAAGGAGTGGAAGCAGAGCCATGAGGACCGCGCCAAGCTCGACGGTCTCTACGAATGCATCCTCTGCGCCTGCTGCTCGACCTCGTGCCCGAGCTACTGGTGGAACGGCGACCGCTATCTCGGCCCCGCCGTCCTCCTGCAGGCCTATCGCTGGCTGATCGACAGCCGCGACGAGGCCACCGGCGAACGTCTCGACAATCTCGAGGACCCGTTCCGCCTCTACCGCTGCCACACCATCATGAACTGCACCCAGACCTGCCCCAAGGGCCTGAACCCGGCCAAGGCGATCGCCGAGATCAAGAAGATGATGGTGGAACGCAGGGTCTAGCGGCTCGGCAATCGACTCCCGGTTTGCGCGTCCTCGCGGGCAAAGCCAACTGCGGGCGGCGCGGCTGCCGAAATCAAGAAAATGATGGTCGAACACAGGGTGTAAGAGCCCATCCAGTCATATGGCTTAAAGGGGAGCTCGGGCTCCCCTTTTTTGTTTCCGAGACCTGCCGAGAATCCGGCTACCCGCTTTCCGTGCAGCGTGATATTTTGCCCGTCGTTTCGCGGGAGGAGCGGGCATGGCGGATGGTGTGTCGGTGCTGGTGGGGACCACCAAGGGCGCGTTCGTCATCGAAGGCGACTGCGGGCGCGGCGGCTGGACCGTGCGCGGGCCCTATTGCGACGGCTGGGTGATCAACCACGTCAAGGGCGACGCCGTATCGGGGACGCTCTGGGCGGGCGGCGGCAGCGAGTGGAGCGGCGCGGGCATCTGGCGCTCTACCGACACGGGCAAAAGCTGGACTCTCGGCAAACTCTCGCGCGGCAAGATAGACGAATGGGCAGCCAACGATCCCGGTTTCGCGGAGATGATCGGCTGGGCGGACCCCGGCACCGAGTTCGACGGCGTCGTGCAGGCGATCTGGTCCATCGCTCCGGGTCCGGACGTTCTCTGGGCCGGCGGCAAGCCCGGCGCCCTTTTCAGGAGTACCGACGACGGTGTCAGCTGGCAGCCGGTCGACAGTTTCAACAAGCATCCCGACCGCGAGAGCTGGAACCCCGGCGGCGCGGGCCTGACCCTGCACACCATCGTGCCCGATCGCACCGACCCGCAACGGATCTGGCTGGCGATCTCGGCCGCCGGCGTCTTCGCCTCTCAGGATGGCGGCGAAAGCTGGGAGAGCCGCAACCGGCTGGCCAACGCCGAAGCCTGCGAGGGACACGATCATCCCGCCGGGCCGCAGGATGGGGCGACCGGGCTCTGCGTGCACAACATGGTCAAGGCATCGGGGGAGGACAGCGAGATCCTCTATCAGCAGAACCATCACGGCGTGTATCGCAGCCCGGACGGCGGGCGCAGCTGGCAGGATATCACCGCCGGCCTGCCCTCGACCTTCGGCTTTCCGGTCGCCGCCCACCCGCGCGATCCCGACACGATCTGGACGCTGCCGCTCAACACCGATTTCCAGCGTTTTCCGATCGACGCGGCAGCCGCCGTCTGGCGCTCGCGCGACGGCGGGGCGACATGGGAGGACTTGCGGGACGGACTGCCGCAGACCGGCTGCTATTTCACCGTGCTGCGCCAGGCGATGGCGACGGATCGACGGGAGCCGGCGGGGGTCTATTTCGGCACCAACAGCGGATCGGTCTTCGCGAGCTTCGACGAGGGCGACAAATGGGAGGAGATAGCCCGCCACCTGCCGACGGTGCTCTCGGTGGAAGTGCTGGATCGCGGGTGAGCCGGCTCAGGATTCGGCGATTGCCCGAAGCGCCGTTTCGGGATCGCCCGTATCGCCCGCGATCTCCACGGTCTTCACCCGGCTGGTCTCGCCGGAGGCGATGGATATCGCGCCCTTGGGCACGCGCAAGGCCTTCGAGAGAAGCGCGATCAGCGCCTTGTTGGCCTTGCCCTTTTCGGGAATCGCCGTGACCCGCGCCTTGAGATGGGTCTTGCCGTTGGCGTCTTCACCGAGACCGGCGATCTCGTCGCGGCCCGCATTGGGCGTCAGCCGCACCTCGAAACGGATGCGGTCGTCGAGACGGCTGATCCAGTCGACGCTCACACTCAGCGGACGCCGAGCGCCGGCGCGATCGAGGTCCACATGAAGGTGCGGATGAACATGATGATGAGCAGGAGCACGATCGGCGAGAGATCGATGCCGCCGAGGTCGGGCAGGATGCGTCGGATCGGCCGCAGCGCGGGTTCGGTGACGCGGTAGAGGAATTCCCCGATCATGCCGACGAAACGGTTGTTCGGGTTGACCACATTGAAAGCATAGAGCCAGGAGAAGACGGCGCTGGCAATGATGATCCAGGTATAGAGACTGAGGGCCACGTCGATGGTCGATAGCAGTGCGTACATCATCTTCTCCGGACTGGGGGACGCAGGCACGCGCCCCGAAGTTTTGTGACATGTAGCCATTCACTTCCCGGGCGACAAGCCCGCAAAGCCGGGCTTTCTCGATGCAGCGGTTAACGGGGAGAGCTTATCGTTCTCCGCAGGCCTCCAGCCAGACGTCGTTCAGGCCGGTCGGCTTGCAGTCTCCGGCAACCAGTCTGTCGATACGGGTTACGCGATCATCGAGTTTGGTGTCCGCGCCGGTGAGATCGTAGGCGCCCGGCGCGATCAGCACCGCCACCAGCCGCAGGAACTCGTCCCTGTCGAGTTCGGACGGCGGCCGGTCGTAAACCGCCTCGCTCGCGGTGTGAAACCCGGTCATCCAGCCGTCCGGGCCATTTCCCATGGGCACTGTGTCCAGCCACAGAGCCAGGATCTGCTCCTTGTTCAAGCGGGACTCGAGCCCCAGCGCATAGCCCGTCTGGCGGATCTTGGCGAAACCCGGCCGAAATTCCTCGAAGGCGAGACGTTTGCCCAGCGACTGGGTGATCGTTGTCAGACCTGCGCCCGGCGTCGTCAGGTCGACGCCCTTGTGCACCTTGAAGCCCGGATCCTGAACCTTGATGAGCATGGCGAGATTGCGCTCGCCGAGCGAGGTGCCGCCCCTGCCGTCCTGGATCAGGCGCTCTGCGCGGGCGGCGAGGTCATCGGACTCGGCCAGCGCATCGTAATAGCCCCTTCCGCCGGCCCACAGGATGACGACAAAGAGGGCGACGATGAGCAGACCAAGACCACGGAGAGCGAGTTTGACGAGCGTCTTCATATTCACTGAATTAGCTTCTGATCATGGCCGGGCCAAGACTGATTTTAGCGGAACGGGGCCGGCCGCGCTCGACTTCTCACGATAAAGGAGTAAAGACAGCCCGTCTTCCGCCGGATTTCACCCGATGCCCGTTTCGCCCTCCGCTTCCCAAGTTCCCGACCGTTTCGCCGCCTTCCGACACAGGGCCTATGCGCGCTACTTCTTCGCCCGCTTTCTCTCCTATTTCGCGTTGCAGATCGTCATCGTCGCCGTCGGCTGGCAGATCTACGATCTCACCCGCGATCCCTTCGATCTCGGTCTCGTCGGGCTGATCCAGTTCGCACCGGCGCTCCTTCTGATCCTGGTGACCGGCAGCGTGGCCGACCGTTTCAGCCGGCGCGGAATCATCCTCTCCTGCGATCTCGTCGAGGCCGTATGCGTCATCGCGCTGGCGATAATGACGTGGCACGGCCTCACCTCGCCATTGCCGGTATTTGTCGTGCTTCTGGTGATGGGGATCGCGCGCGCCTTTCTCGGCCCCGCCGCGCAGGCGCTCGCCCCCAATCTGGTGCCGGCGAAGGATCTTCCGAACGCGGTCGCGTGGAATTCAAGCGCCTGGCAGACGGCCGGTGTGGTCGGCCCCGTCGTCGGCGGCCTGCTCTATGGCCTTGGTCCGCTGGTGCCCTATGTCACCGGCGTCGTCTTCCTGCTGATGGCGGCGACGGCGATCTTCCTCGTGCCGGCCCAGCCGCGCCGGGTGAGCCGCGAAAAGCAGGACTGGACCAGCCTGATGGCGGGCTTTCGCTATATCCGCCGCGAGCGCGTGGTCTTGGGCGCCATCTCGCTCGACATGTTCGCCGTGCTTCTGGGGGGCGCCATCGCGCTGATGCCGGTCTATGCTCGCGACATTCTCCAACTCGGTCCGCTCGGCCTCGGCCTGTTGCGCGCGAGCCCCGGCGTGGGCGCGATCCTGATGGCGCTCTATCTCGCTTCGCGCCCGATCCAGACCGGCGCGGGGATCAAGATGTTCATCGGCGTCGGCCTTTTCGGCCTGACGACGATCATCTTCGGTCTGAGCACCAACCTGCCCCTGTCCCTGCTTGCGCTGGCGAGCCTGGGCGCGGCGGATACGATTTCGGTCTATGTGCGCCAGAGCCTGATCCAGCTCTGGACGCCCGACGAACTGCTGGGACGCGTAAGCGCCGTCAACATGGTCTTCATCGGCGCGTCGAACGAACTGGGCGAATTCCGCGCCGGCACCATGGCCGCATTCATCGGCCCTGTGGCGGCGGTGACCATCGGCGGCGTGGCAGCCCTCGGCGTCGCCGGCCTCTGGGCCTGGGTGTTCCCGGAACTGAGACAAATCCAGTCGCTCGACCGCGAACGCAAGACACTGGACGAGGTATCGGAAGTCTAGAGGTCGACCTCGAGCGCCTTGACCCAGCCGAGCCCCGCAGCGGTATCGCCGCGCGGCCTGTACTCGCAGCCGATCCAGCCCTCATAGCCAAGCCGGTTCAGCGCGGAAAACACGGTTTTGTAGTCGAGATCCCCTTCATCCGGTTCGGCGCGGGATTTAACGGCGGCGATCTGGATGTGGCCGATATGGTCGAGATATTCCTCCAGCCGGGGGACCACCGCATCGGGACCGCCGGTCACGCCCACATGATAGCAATCGAACATCAGCTTGATGTTGGAGGCACCGGTCGTCTCGATGATCTCCGCCGCCTCGGCGATGGTGGAGTAGAAATAGCCGGGATTGTCGCGCTGGTTGATCGGCTCGAGCAACAAGGTCATGTCGGGTGCCGCGGCGGCGGCATGAACGAGGTTGTTAATCAGCGTCTGCCGCGCCGCCGCTCTGGCCTCGGGCCGCGCTAAACCCGCCATGACGTGGATCGCGGATGCCCCGGCATCGCGCGCGTAATCGAGCGTTTGGCGAAACGTGTCGCGAAATTCCTCCTCCCGGCCCGGCTGGGCGCCGAGACCGAAATCGCCGTTCTCCGGATTGCCGACCGGCGTGTTGATACCGAGCAGTGTCACTCCCGTTTCATCGAGGCACCGCCGCAGGTCTCCGGCAGGCGTGTCGTAGGGCCAGTGCAGTTCGACCGCGCGGAAACCGGCGTTGGCTGCGGCGCGGATGCGCTCGGGAAGCGGCAGGTCGGGCCAGAGAAAACCGAGATTGGCGGAGAAGTTCAGCATGCGCGGACCCTCATTCAGGCAGCTTGCCGCCGAGTTCGTCGTCGATATGCACGCGGATAATCTCATCGAACGAGGTCTCGGCGGTAAAACCGAGCGCGATCGCCCTTTCGGCAGCGAACCCCTTGGGCCAGCTCTGCACGATCCGTGCGATCTCGGCATTCGGTTCCCGGCGAATGAGGCTGACCGCCTTCTCCCCCGCCACCCGGCGCAGCGCCTCGATCTGCTCGCCCACGGTGGCCGAGAGACCGGGCAGCGACAGCGTCCGGCGCGCTCCGAGCCGTTCGGTCTCGAGCCCGGTGGCGTGGAGAAGAAACCCCACCGCCGCGCGCGGGCTCGCGAACCAGTGGCGTACGTCGTCGCCCACCGGGAGTACCGCCTCCTTCCCGGAAAGCGGCTCGCGCAGGATGGAGGAGAAGAATCCGGATGCGGCAAGATTGGGCTTGCCCGGACGAATGGTGATCGTCGGCAGGCGAATGCCGATTCCGTCGAGAAAGCCGCGGCGCGAATAGTCGGCCAGCAGCAATTCACCGATCGCCTTCTGGGTGCCGTAGCTGGTCAGCGGAGTAAGGAAGAACGTATCTTCGATCTCCTCGGGCAGCGGCTCGCCGAACACGGCGATGGAGGAGGTGAAGACGAGCTTGGGGCAGTAGGGCTTCTCCTCGCCCTCGCGCCGGATTGCCTCGAACAGCGCCAGCGTCCCGTCCATGTTGATCCGGTAGCCCTTCTCGAAATCGGCCTCCGCCTCGCCGGACACGATCGCTGCGAGATGGAAGATCAGATCGGGTCGCAAGGCCACGATCCGCGACGCCATTCCCTCGGCGGAGAGGTCGCCGGCAATGGCGTCGCATTTTAAGGGGGATACCGGCATCTCGGGCGCGACGATGTCGACGCCGGTGATCCTGTCGATCGGCCGGCCGTTGATCTCGCCCTTTTTGGCGAGCGCCGCGATCAGCTTGCGGCCGATCATGCCGGCTGCACCTAGAACCATCACATGCATCAGAAATCCTCCCATGCACAGTTAGCCCTGTCCGGGAGACCCTGTCACCATCCGGCCTGGCGGTTTCTGTCCTTGGGAGGAAGCTGCGCCCTCAGGCTGGCGGCAGAGTGGGGCTGAGCTTCGCGTCGAGATGCGCGTCCGCCGGCCCGAAGACCTTGTCGAGGAAGAGATTGAGCCAGGTGAACAGCGCGGCGTCATGGAGCAGCCGGCCAGACAGGTGCTGCGCGCCGACCTGCGCGCCCGGAAGCACGAAGCGCTGGGCGCCGCGCACCGCCCAGCGGTGCATCATCGCCAGCGTCAATTCGGCATGGAACTGAACGCCCCAGGCATTGTCGCCATAGCGGAAGGCCTGATTGGGGTAGGTCTCCGACGTCGCCAGCAATTCCGCGCCGCGCGGCATGTCGAAGCCCTCGCGGTGGAACTGGTAGACCATATCCGGCCAGTCCATCATCTTGATTCCGGCCTCGGTGGGACGGATCGGATACCAGCCGATCTCCACATGACCGTCATCACGGCCATAAACCTTCGCGCCGAGATTCCGGGCGAGGATCTGGGCGCCGAGGCAAATGCCGAGATAGGGTTTGCCGGATTTGAGCACCACGTCCATCCAGCGCGTTTCCGCCCGGATGCCCTCGATATCGTCATTGGCGCTCATCGGTCCGCCGAAGATCACCGCTCCTGCATGATTGTCCAGCGTACCGGGAAGCGGATCGCCGAGTACCGGGCGGCGGAAATCCAGCGCATAGCCCATCTTGGTCAGCACCTGACCCACGCGGCCGGGGCTGGAGGTCTCCTGGTGCATGACGACGAGGATGCGCGGCACGCGGCCTAGCGAGTGGTCGTGCCGCGTCACGTATCCTCCTCCCCGGAAATCCCGTGCCGTTCGGCGACGCGCTGACGGGCAAACACCCGATCGCGGCCATCGACGCCCATCAGATCGGCGATTCGCCAGACCACATGATCCTCGAGTTCGTGGCGCACGCCGTCGGCATAGGCGAGCTCCCACAGGAGTTCGATGAACCGGATTTTCTCCTCCGGGCTCAGCTTCCAGTTCAGAACGCTGGTGAAGGAATAGAGATCGACCGAATCGCGGTCGGCCTGCTCCGCTTCCTCGAGCAGCGCCCGGAGCTCGACTTCCGAATCGGCGTAATCCGCCGAAACCAGATCCCGCAGCATGGCGCGTTCGGCGGCGGTCACCTCGCCATCGGCGCCGATCACGGAGAAGAACAGCGCGACGGCCGCGACATCGGCATTTTCACGCGGTGATTTCTTCCGGTTGCCCTCATCGCTGAGGCCGTTGATGAAGTCGCGGAGTATATCGAACATGCGGAACCCTGTGGCGGTTTCGGCTAGAACAGTCGAAACCTCTGTTTCGTCTCCGGTTCGGCATCTTCGTCGATTCCCGGATCATCCGGAAGGTGCTTGAGGAAAGCGTGATCGTCTTCCTCGGCCTTTTCCGGCTGTTTTTCACGTTTTCCGCCGTCGGAGGCGGGCTTTCCACCCGATATAGGCGCGGCCGCGGCCGATTCGACCTTTGGCTCGCCGGATTTAGCGGGCGGAGAGGCTGCCTCGGCCTCCTTCGGCGCAATTTCCGGTTCGGCCCCGGAGGTTTCCCCCGCTTCCAGCCCCGCGCTCTTCGGCTCGGGCGCCCCACCAAGCGGTGTGGCGGGCGCGGGATCTTCGACAGGTGATGGCTCGGGCGCCGCGGGCCTTGTCGCCGCAGCGGGCGAAACCTGGGGTTCGGGCTTCTGGTCCGTCTTCGCGTCCGGTTTCACCGGTTCGGCCTCGATAACCGGCGCGGAGACGGCATCATCCTCATCTTCGTCATCGGGATCGTCGAGGTCGTCGTAATCCTCCTCCGCAGCGAGCGGCGGCAAGCTTGCGATCGCCTTGTCGGCCGGCGCGGATTTTTCCTCGTCATGATCGATGGTGCCGCCGATACGGGCGACCGGCACCTTCCACTCGAAGGAATCGAGCTTGCCGGTGACCGGCGAAACGGGCTGCCATTCTTCTGCAACCAGACCGTCGGTGGTCCAGGCCGGATCGCGCGGCGCACGCAGGGCGGCCGATAGCCAATGGCGCACCCGGCCTTGATCGCCGGTATCGGCCTCCTCGATATCGGCGAGAAGCAGGAAGATGCCCTCACGCGGGGCGAGCCTTGCCGCGGCTTCCGCCTTCTCCCGCGCCAGATCGAAGCGGCGGGCGTCGAGTGCGGCCCGCGCCACCGCATAGAAGGATTCGGCGTTGTTGGGCCGAAGCTGTTCGAGCTTCTGGGCGCGTTTGAGCTTGTCGGCGGGCGTATCCCCCAGACGCGCGTTCACATAGGCATCGGCGACGTCGGGGTGCTGCTCGGCGCGCCAGGCGGATTCGAGCAGTTTCGCGCCACGCCTGAGCTTGTCCTCGCGGAACAATGCCCGGGCGGCAACCAGCGCGGCCGGCACGAAATCCGGCTCCAGCTTGAGCGCGGCCAGCGCATCGGTACGGGCGGCGGCCGGATCCGCCTCGGCCTTGTCCATGGCGCGCGCCGTGAGAAGCACCGCGCGCTTCCGCCTGACCTCGTCCTTCGGATACATTCCGGCGAGACGCTGCTTGTCGAGAAGCGAGAGCGCGGCGTTCCAGTCGCGCTCGACCGTGCGGTTGGAAAGCGCAGCTTCCCCGGCCCACGGCAGTTGCGGTGCCTGTTCGGCGGCCGCGTCGGCATAGTGCCGCGCCGCCTCGTCGGCGCCCTGGCGGCGCGCCTCGAGATAGAGACCGCGCAGGCCGACGAGCCGGGTCTCGGGATCCTCGGAGAGATTCTCGAACATTTTCCGCGCCTCGTCGTGGCGTCCCTCGATCAGCGCGGTCTGCACCTCAAGCAGGTGAATCAGTGGTTCCTGATCGGCGTTGAGGAAGCCCTTCGTACGCTTGGTCATCTTGAGCGCGGTGGGCGCGTCGCCGGCGCCGGCAGCGATAAGGCCGGTCGACAGTGCCTGATAGCCCCTGTCGCGCCGCGAGGCGCGGAAATAGCGGCGGATCGTGTGCGGCGAGGTCCAGATCACCCGGACGATCCACCACAGCAGCATCACTGCCGCGACGATGGAGACGATGGCGGCGACCGCAACCATCAGCGACATCTCGATCTCCCGGCCCTGCCAGGAGATCAACAGGTCCCCCGGACGGTCGGCGAGCCAGGCGAAGCCGAAACCGAGAACGAGAACGAGGGCGACGAAGAAGAGAATTCTGATCATGATGGTCTCTCCTTACTCGCTCTGGGCCGGGGTTTCGGCGGGGGTGTCTGTCTCAGTGCCCGGCGACGGTTCGGACGGTGCGGTTTCCTCAGACGGAGCCTCCGCCGGAGCCGGCTCGTCCGGGACGGCGGGCTCGAGTTCCGGCTGACTGCCGGCAACTGCCGGAAGCTGGACATCGGTCAGCAGTTTCTCGACCTCCGTCCGGGCGATCAGCCCCTTGCCGAAGTCGGAAGCGGCGGCTTTGGCCTCATCGGGGAGTGCGTTCCACTCGGCGACGGCGGCCTCCAGATTGTCGTTCTTGAGGTGGCTTTCCAGGCGCGCGGCGATTGCCTCCGTGCTGTCGCCCTCAACGTCCCCGACCTTGCGGACCGTGACCATGGATTTCGCGCTCGCGGCCAGCCGGTCGAGAATGCCGGCATTTTCGGGCACCGGATCCATCGCCGCAATCATCGCCTGCGCCGCGTCGGGAAAGTGCTCGACCAGTTGCGCCCGTGTCGGAACCCCGGTGGCGGCGAATTCACGCAGGCCGCCGACGGCCGGATTGTCGGGCGCCACCGAAGCGAAGGCCTCAAGTTCCGGAGCAAAGGAGCCGCCACGGTCGACGGCCGCTTTCAGGCCCGACACGGCGATGGCGCGCGCCATCTCCATCTCGCGGCCGGGTTCCTCGATCGCCTGCTCGGCTTTCTCGATACGGCCCGTCAGCGAGGCGGAGAGATCCGACTGACCCTGCTCCACCGTATCGATGCGGGAGCCCAGTTCGCCGAGCTTCGTCTGCACCTCGGAAAGACTGCCGGAGATGTCGTCGACCCTGCCCGAAAGCCCCGCGATCTGCTCGCGGATTCCGGACGAATCGCCTTCACCGCCGGTTAGTCCCTCGACCCGCTCGGAGAGCTGATCGAGACGGTTGCTGAATTCGTTGAGCGCGGGGCCGGCGTCGGCCGACCCGGAGCCCGAGGCAATTGACGATTCGAGAGCATCGAGACGGCTGGCAATATCGGATGTGTCCCCGCCGCCCGACGCTGCGGCGACGCCGGAGCGCAACTCGTCGAGGCTGGCGCGCAGGGTGGAGATCTCGTTTTCGAGCGCGGCGGTCTCTGTGCCGTCCGACGAGGTGCCGGGAGCGGGAAGAAGATTGGCGGCCTGCAGGCCGAAGAGCGCAGCAATCCCGAGCGCCGCGCCGACGACCCCGCCGATGACCGCGCCACCGCTCGAACCGCCTCCCGAAGACTTTTCCGGAGCTTTGGCGAATTTCGACGGCCCGTCACTGCCCGAGGAGGACGCGGCGGGACCGGAGGTGGATTTTCCCGCAGCGGCTGAGGCTGCGGCAGCCGAGGAGGCCGATCCCATCGCTGAAGCCGTGGTGGGTCTGCCACCCAGCGGGGGCATGTCCTTGCCTTGATCGCCGCTCGGAGAACTCTCCGCACGAGGCGATACGGTCGGGCCGGAGGGTTTGGAGGACGAAGCCTTGCCCGCGCCCGACCCGCTCGTCTGCGATGCAGACAGACCGCTCGCGGCGGTATCACCGGCTTTCTTGGTGTCCTCACCCTTGGTGTCTTGGCCGGTCTTCACGTCCGAAGTGGAGGCGACACCAAGCCCGCTCGCCGCGGTCTTCGAAGCGCCATCGCCTGCTGTCTTCCCTGTATCGGATGCCGGAGCGCTGCGGTCTTCGGAAGAGGGCGGCGACTGCGGCGCGGCAGTCGACACCTCGTCCTTGCCGTCACTGCCTTCCTCCGCGCGGGTCACATCCTTCGCTTCCAGGTCAAGGGTAACCGGCTTGGACTTCTTCGAATGGCGCGGCGTGGTGGGCTTGGTCATGAAATCTCCGGGTAAGCGAGCGTCTCGCAAATTGGGAACATGATCCTTTAATCAGCGCAGCGACCTCAATGTTTCAAGGAGCGCCGCCTCGTTGGGCGCCTCCGCGGTGAGAATACGTCCCGCCGCCGAAACGGGGCAGGCAGCTGCGACCTCCGGCGAAAGACAGCAGATCGCCATCCCGGATGCCGGGGACTCAAGGGCTTGCGTGGTCGCCAGCTCGAAAAACCGGCGCGCTGCATTGGGCGAATAAAGGAGAACGGCGTCCGGCACGGGCGACATTTTGGCCGAAAGTATAAAGTCAGTCGAATAGCTTATTTGTTCCATCCGGTAGACGACCGCCACTTCCAGGGGAATGGAGGCTGCAGCGAGACCCTCCTCCAGATCGGGCCTCCGGTCCTGCGCCGCGAGGTAGAGAATTTCCGCTCCGTCGGCGATCGCGAGAGCGCCGGAAGCGACGTCAGCAGCGATCATCGCCGCCAGTTCGCGTCCGCCGCCGGCTCCCGCGCGGATAGTCGTGTAACCGAAGCCGCGCGCCGCATGCGCGGTGGCGCCCCCGACCGTGTAGACCGTCGGATGCGAGGAGATGAACGCGCTGCCCACGGCCTTGACGGCATTGGCGCTGGTGAAGACGAGCACGGGCCAGTTGCCGGCGAGGATGCGCGGATCGGCGTCCAGAAAACGGGTCTCGAACAGCGGCAGCAGGACCGGCGCATGGCCGAGATCGGCGAGCAGTTGCGCCGTGCGCCGCGAGGCGGAGTCGGGGCGGGTGACGAGAACCCGCATGGAATCAGGTCCAGCTTTCGAAGAAGCCGGCCCCGGCCCGGGCGCGGATATCCTCGCCGGCCTTGTGGCCGATGGTGACCGCGTCCTCCGCCATGCCGTCGAGGTGGATCTCGTGCACGGTCGACCCGTCGGGCGTCAGCACCATGCCATGGAAGGCGAGCGCGGCGCCGTCGATCCGCGCATAAGCGGCGATCGGCGTCCGACAGGAGCCATCCAGTACGGCAAGGAAGGCGCGTTCGCAGGCGAGCGCGGTGGCCGAATCGGCGTGGTTGATCGGCGCCAGGAAATCGCGGATGCGGATATCGTCGAGACGGGTCTCGATGCAGATCACACCCTGCCCGGGGGCCGGCGGAAAATCATCCGGGTCCATCACGGCCGTTGCGATCTCCGGGCGGCCGAGGCGCCTGATGCCCGCATAGGCGAGCAGCGTGGCATCCGCCTGCCCTTCGTCGAGTTTCCTGAGACGGGTTTCCACCTGTCCCCGAAAGCCGACGACGGAGATATCGGGCCGCAGCCGCTTGACCAGCGCCTGACGCCGCAAGGACGAGGTGCCGACCACGGCGCCATCGGGCAGCTCGGCGAGCGATGCGGCGGCCTTGCCGATAAAGGCATCGCGCACGTCCTCGCGTTCGAGCGCGGCGATGATGCCGAGGCCGTCCGGCAGACCGGTCGCCATGTCCTTGGACGAATGAACTGCGAAATCGAGCCGGCCATCGGCGAGTTGCTCTTCCAGTTCGAAGGTGAAAAGCCCCTTGCCGCCGATCTCGGACAACGAACGGTCGATGATGCGGTCGCCCTGCGTCGACAGGACCACGATTTCGAAATCTTCCTCGGACAAACCGTGCGCCTCCATCAGAAGGTCGCGCGCTTCATGGGCCTGGGCCAGCGCAAGGGGGCTGCCCCGCGTGCCGATCCGGTAAGGTTTCATTTGCATGCCATCCCGTCGATTGTTACCTGCTGGAGACGTAAAGCGCTTGGCCATCCGGCGCAACTCCGTGGAGCGGACCGACGAAATTGACGCACCCTGATGCCACCGTTCTGGGAATCGAGACGAGTTGCGACGAAACCGCCGCGTCCGTCGTGGTGCGCCGTGGCGACGGCACCGGCGAGATCCTCTCCAACATCGTCTTCAGCCAGCTCGATCTTCATGCGGCCTATGGCGGCGTGGTGCCGGAAATCGCCGCACGCTCGCATGTCTCGGTGCTGGATTCGCTGGTCGAGAAGGCGCTCGCCGACGCCGACAAGACCCTCGACGACATGGACGCGATCGCCGCCACGTCGGGCCCCGGCCTGATCGGCGGGCTGATGGTGGGGCTGATGACCGCGAAAGCCCTTTCGATGGTCTCGGGCAAACCGCTTCATGCGGTCAACCATCTCGAGGGCCATGCACTGACAGCGCGGCTGACCGACAATCTTGTCTTCCCCTATCTGCTGCTGCTCGTTTCAGGCGGCCATACCCAGATCGTTTTGGTGAAAGGTGTGGACGATTACGAACGCTGGGGGACGACGATCGACGACGCGCTCGGCGAGGCCTTTGACAAGACCGCCAAGCTGCTCGGACTGCCCTATCCGGGCGGTCCGGCTGTGGAAAAGGCCGCGGCAACGGGAGACGAAAAGCGCTTCCGCCTTCCGGTTCCGCTCAAGGGCACGCCGGAGCCGGACTTCTCCTTCTCGGGACTGAAGACGGCGGTGCGCCAGACGGCGGAGCCGCAGGCCCCCCTCTCGGACCAGACGGTTTCCGACATCTGCGCGAGCTTCCAGCGCGCGGTCTGCCTGAGCCTGGCCGACCGGCTCGATATCGCCTTCTCGCGGTTCGCCGCGCGCTTTCCCGATATCGCCGACAGGGCGCTGGTGATCGCCGGCGGCGTCGCGGCCAACAAGGCACTGCGCGGCACGCTCGCCGAAGGCGCGGACCAACACGGTTTCCGCCTCGTCGCCCCGCCGATGGAATTGTGCACCGACAACGCCGCAATGATCGCTTGGGCGGCGGCTGAACGGATGGCGGCTGGCATCGGCGGCGATCCGCTCGATACCGCCCCGCGTTCACGCTGGCCGCTCGATTCGCGATCCGAGACGGTGATGGGCTCGGGCAAACGCGGCGCGAAGGTTTGACGATGGCACAGACCAGACAGTCGATCGGAATAGTCGGAGCAGGCGCGTTCGGCACCGCTCTCGCCTGCGTGCTCGCGGACGGGGAGGTCCCCGTAAAGCTCTACGGACGCGACCCCGACGTGATGGCGCGCATGGCCGAAAGCCGGATCAACCCGCGCCTGCCCTCGGTAACGCTGCCGGGCGGCGTGGAGCCCGTCCCGGACGAAGCCACGCTTTCCGGACACGATACGGTTCTGTTCGCGGTCCCCTCTTCCGCGCAAGCCGAAACCGCAAGCCGGCTCGCCCCGCACCTTGCGAAGGACGCCGCCGTCGTCATGTGCGCCAAGGGGCTCGATCGCGAGACCGGCCACACGATCACCGATGCGCTCGCAGACCGGCTGCCGGGAAACCGGCTGGCGGTTCTCTCAGGCCCCGGTTTCGCTGCCGACATCGCCGCGGGCCTGCCGACGGCCATGACGCTCGCTGCCCGCATGCAGGAAGATGCCGACAGGATTGCCGCCCGGCTCTCGCGCAAGGCCTTCCGGCTCTACGCCAGCGACGACATGGTAGGGGTGCAGCTCGGCGGCGCGCTGAAGAACGTGCTCGCCATCGCTTCGGGGATCGTTATCGGCGCCGGCCTGGGCGAAAGCGCGCGCGCCGCTCTCATCGCCCGCGGCCTCGCTGAAATGACCCGCTTCGTCGTCGCCAATGGCGGCCGGCCGGAAACCGCGGCAGGGCTATCGGGTCTCGGAGATCTGGTGCTGACGGCCACCAGCGCGCAATCGCGCAACTACCGTTTCGGCCTCGCCGTGGGCGGCGGCCAGTCACCGGCCGAACTCGCCGGCGAGGGCCAGCCGCTGGTGGAGGGCGCGGGTGCCGCCATAACCGCCGCGCGCGCGGCCGCGGCCCTGCATGTGCCGATGCCGGTGACCGATGCGGTGGCGGCGGTGGTCACCGGCAAAGCCGATGTCGCCACCGTCGTCGACCGGCTTCTGTCGCGCCCCTTGCGCTCGGAAACCGCCTGAGGCTAAACCGGCCTGTCTCGTCACTCACCGAAAACATGGAGTTACCCATGGCCTACTGGCTGTTCAAATCCGAACCCTTCAAATGGTCCTGGGACATGCAGAAGGCCAAGGGGGAGGAAGGCGAGCAGTGGGACGGCGTGCGCAACTACCAGGCACGCAACAACATGCGGGCGATGAAACTGGGCGACAAGGGCTTCTTCTACCACTCAAACGAGGGGCTGGAGGTTGTCGGCATCGTCGAGGTCTGCAAGCTCGCCCACCAGGATACCACCACCGAGGACGAGCGCTGGGAGTGCGTCGACATCAAGGCGGTGATCGACATGCCCAGTCCGGTCACGCTGAAGGATGTGAAGGCCAACCCGAAGCTCGAAAACATGTCGCTGGTCACGTCCATGCGGCTCTCGGTGCAGCCGGTGACCGAGGACGAGTATCTCGAGGTCTGCCGCATGGGCGGGCTCGACAATCCGCCACGTTCGGCCGACTGAGCGGAGACGATCCGGCCATGAAAACCGCGCCGGCCGATTTCATCCGCGCCAATACCGCGGTCTCCGCGCCGCCGCACGTTCCCGAAATCCTGCTCCATCTCGCCGATGAGGCGCATGACCTCTGGCACAAGACCGAGGAGGAACTCGGCGAGATCGGCCTGCCGCCGCCCTTCTGGGCCTTCGCCTGGGCCGGCGGTCAGGGCCTGGCGCGTCATATCCTCGCCCATCCGGAGCTTGTGGCCGGCAGAACCGTGCTCGATTTCGCCTGCGGCTCCGGACTGGTCGCAATCGCCGCCGGGAAAGCCGGCGCGTCTTGCGTCGAGGCAGTCGATGTCGACCCCTGGGCCATCGCCGCGACGCAAATCAACGCCGGACTGAACGGCGTCGGCGACCGCATCGCGGTCTCGGACCGTAACGTGATCGGCGGGGACGGTATTTGGGATGTCGTGCTCGCGGGCGACGTGTTCTACGACGCGGAGATGACAGCACTCATCGCACCCTGGTTCGAAAGCCTCGCGAGAAGCGGCGCACTGGTGCTGGTCGGGGATCCGGGCCGCGCCTACCGGCCGAAGACGGGCTTCGTCGAGCGCGCGGTCTATTCGGTGCCGGTTACGCGGGTGTTGGAAGACAGCGAGATCAAGCGCACCGCCGTGCTGGAATGTGTGCCGGCCTGATCCTCAATTCCGGCTGACGCGGAATACCGTGCCTTTCCGCAGGTAGGGCAGCAGCCGGATCAGGTCGCCGCGCTTGAGCGCGATGCAGCCTTCCGTCGGCTGGTAGCCCGGCTTCGCCACATGCAGGAAGATCGCGCTGCCTTTTCCCCGGCGGCGCGAACGGATGTTCCAGTCGAGCACGAGGACGAAGTCGTAAAGCCGGTCGGCGCGCAGAAGCGTTTCATGGCTGGCCGGAAAAGGCAGCCGCACCGGGCGGTTGTACGCCCCGTGAGCCGGCGCATCGCACCAGCCGTCCAGTTTGCCGACCCGACGAAGGCTCACGGCCGAGCGCGCAGCGGTCAGCGAGCCGCCCTTCCGGAAGCCTGACAGCACCGCGAGATCGCCGAGCGGCGTGGCGCCGTCGCCCTCCCTCTTGAAGGCCGAAATCGCCCCTCTCCCGAGCGCCGCCTCGACGCTGAGCGGACCGAAACACAGATGGGCCCGGCGCGGATCGAGCGGCGAGGGCTTCACGAAAATGACCCGGCGCGGCCGGCGATCGGGGCGTGTTGGTCGCGCGACATTCACAAGCTTGTGCCTTGCATGTTATCCACCGCCCCTATTTAGCACTTTGCGCCCGCCTCGAAACTGCCTAATCATGGCGCTATCCGGCGCCCCACCGCGAAGTTAGTCTGGAGAACCGCATGACAGCGCGCACGATCCTGATTGTGGATGACGACGACGACCTGAGGGAAACCCTGGTGGAACAGTTGTCGCTCTACGAGGAGTTCAACATCCTCGAGGAATCGAGCGCCGCCAAGGGCATCCAGACCGCCCGCAATACCCAGATCGACATTTTGATCATGGATGTCGGCCTGCCAGACATGGATGGCCGCGAATCGGTGAAGCTCCTGCGCAAGGGCGGCTTCAAGGCGCCGATCATCATGCTGACCGGCCACGACACGGATTCCGACACGATTCTCGGGCTCGAGGCCGGCGCCAACGACTATGTCACCAAGCCCTTCCGCTTCGCAGTGCTTCTGGCCCGCGTCCGCGCGCAGTTGCGCCAGCACGAGCAGAGCGAGGACGCCACCTTCCAGGTCGGCCGCTATACGTTCAAACCCAGCCAGAAGCTGCTGCTCGACGACAAGGGCGGCAAGATCCGGCTGACCGAGAAGGAGACGGCCATCATCCGCTATCTGTACCGGGCGGATCAGAAGGTGGTGACCCGCGACACGCTTCTCGAGGAAGTGTGGGGCTATAATTCGGGGGTGACGACACACACGCTCGAGACACATGTCTACCGCCTGCGCCAGAAAATCGAATCCGATCCGGCGAACGCGGAAATCCTTGTCACTGAGAGTGGCGGCTATAAAATAGTGCCCTAAATATGCGGCGATAGTGATATAAAAATAACAAGACTACGGAGACCATCGCTTGGCATTGCTGGAAGACATGAACCTGCTGTCGCAGGTCGAGTTGCTGCGCTCGCTCGGTGAGGAAAAGCTCAGACTGATCGCGTTCGGCGCCGAGCGCCGCCGGTTTCAGCCGGGACAGGTGCTGTTTCGCGAGGATGCTCCCGCCGACGGTGCCTTCGTGATCGCCGAGGGCACGGTGGCACTCAGCCAGAAGACCCGCGACGGCGCCGACCGGCCGCTGACCAATGTCGGCCCCGGCACGCTTCTGGGCGAACTGGCCCTGATTTCTCCGATCACCCGCTCCATGACCGCGACCGCCGAAGACGATGTCGAGGTGATGCGGATCAATCGTCCGCTGTTTCACCGCATGCTCGAGGAATATCCCGAGATCGCCGATACGGTGCGCGAGCGGATCACCGACAATCTTACCCGCCTGACCCGCGAACTGGGCGATATCGCGCCGCGCTTCTCGGACGACGAGAGCACCGGCGACAACGCGGCGGAGTAAGGCTCAGAGCTGTTCGGCGATCGCCGCCTTGTCGATAACCGACCGGACCTCGCGGATCAGCCCGTCGCGATATTCGTAAAACACGTTCTCGTCGAAGCGCACCCGCCTGCCGTTGACCGGCAGGCCGAAAAGCGTGCCCACGGGCGTGCAGTCGAAGGCCAGGCGGCTCGCCACATGCGGCGGATCGCAGACGAGCAGCGCGATATTGAAGGACAGGTCCGGGATCGCCCGGAAATCCCCCTCCAGCAAGTTCCGGTACCCGGCGAGCCCGACATGCGTGCCGTTGTAATGCACGTCTTCGTGGACGAAACGCCCGAGATTGTCCCAGTCCTGGCGGTTCAGGCAGCCGATATAACCGCGATAGGCGGCAGCAAGATCGTCACGTGTCATGGCCGACGTTCCTCTCTCTCGCCTCTCCCTGAAATTGGAACGCTGCCGTCACCGGCACATGGTCCGAGGGCCGTTCCCATCCACGCGCCTCGCCCAGAACCTCGATCGAGGAGAGCGAGGGAGCGAGATCGGCCGACGACCAGATATGGTCGAGCCGGCGGCCGCGATTGGCCGCGCGCCAGTCCTTCGCCCGGTAGCTCCACCATGTGTAGATCTTTTCCGAAGGCGGAATGAACTCGCGCATCAGGTCAACCCAGGCCCCGGAGGTCTGGATGTCGGTGAGCGTTTCGGTTTCGATCGGCGTATGGCTGACCACCTTCAGGAGCTGCTTGTGCGACCAGACATCCGTTTCCAGCGGCGCGATGTTGAGATCGCCGACGAGAACGGTCGAAACGCCCGCATGCCGCTCGGCTTCCGCATGCAGCAGCCGCATCTCCTCGAGAAACTTCAGCTTGTGGGCGAATTTCGGATTGATCTCCGGATCTGGCTCGTCGCCGCCCGCAGGCACGTAGAAATTATGGATGCGGATCTTCCTGCCGGGCGCCGGCTCGACGATCGCGGAGACGTGCCGGCTGTCGCCGATATTGCAGTAGTCCCGCCGGTCAACGAAGGACAGCGGAAGCTTCGAGAGGATCGCCACCCCGTGATAGCCCTTCTGGCCGTGGATCGCCGAATGGGTATAGCCCGCCTTGCGGAAAGCCGAGAGCGGGAAGGAATCGTTCTCGCACTTGGTCTCCTGCAGGCAGATGACGTCGGGCCCGCGCAACGCGAGAAAATCGGCCACCAGCGGCATGCGCAGCCGGACGGAGTTGATGTTCCAGGTGGTCAGCGAAAACGGCATGAAAAAGGCTCCCGATGCGAGGGAGCCTTTTTGCGTCATAGCGACCGAGGGTTCAAGCGCGGCCTGACTGTGAACCGCTCAAATTTCTCCCCGCGCTAATTCCTGAGCGAGGTGTTCGGCCGGGTCTGGTCGTAGGGCACCTTGAAGACTGACGGGTCGAATTTCACGCCGGTCTGGACGTTGTAGATCATCACCGAGGTGTCCTTGCCCTGCGCGTCGCGAATCGTCCACTGCTTGAGCTCGAAGGACTGCGGATCGAACATCATGGAAATCGTCGAATTGCCGAAGATGTTCTTGTCGCCGAGCACGATGGTGATGAGGTCGGGATCTTCCTTGACCGACTTGACCATCTGCTGGCTGAGGTCGATGCGGTTCGACAGGAGCAGTTTCAGCGGCGTGGTCGACAGCGGATAGAGTTCCCATGTCTTGAGCTTGGAATTGCCGACCGCCACGGACTTGCCGTCGGAAATCACACGCACCGAGGACGGCGGCTCGTAGTTGAAGCGCAGCTTGCCCGGACGGCTGATGAAGAACTTGCCGCCGGTCTGTTCGCCCTTGGGGCCGAACTGCACGAACTCGCCGGTCATCGTCTTCACGGAGGAGAAATGATCGGCGATGCGCTGCGCGGCGGCGGACCCCTGCGCCGATGCCGGCAGCGCGGACAGCGGCGCGATCAGGGCCGCGGCCAGCGTAGTCGCCAGAAAGCGGCGGCGGGTTTTCGTTCCGGTGCGGCGGGCGAAAGTCGGGATCATCTCGGCCATTCTCCTGTTTCAGGTCTCCCTGCCGGGCAAGTGCGGCGTAAGTTTGGCCCCTATGGGCTGCGCCCGGAGGCTATCCGTTTTACGCCTGAAGGCGAAACGGTCTAACGCGGATCGATATCCGATTCGGTCGGAACCAGGATCTCGCGCTTGCCCGCATGGTTGGCCGGGCCGATGACGCCCTCCTCCTCCATCCGCTCGATCAGCGAGGCCGCGCGGTTGTAGCCGATGCCGAGTCTGCGCTGGATATAGGACGTCGACGCCTTGCCGTCACGCAAGACCACCGCAACCGCCTGATCATAGGGATCGTCGGAGTCCTCGAAACTCGTCGCGCCGTCTCCGCCGCCCGAGCCGCCCTCCTCGTCGTCATCCTCGGTGATGGCGTCGAGATATTCCGGCACGCCTTGCGTCTTGAGATAGGCCACGATGTCCTCGACCTCCTTGTCGGAGACGAAGGGACCGTGCACGCGCTGGATGCGGCCGCCGCCGGCCATGTAGAGCATGTCGCCCATGCCGAGGAGCTGTTCGGCACCCTGCTCGCCCAGAATGGTGCGGCTGTCGATCTTCGACGTCACCTGGAAGGAGATGCGGGTCGGGAAGTTGGCCTTGATGGTACCTGTGATCACGTCCACCGACGGACGCTGGGTCGCCATGATGACGTGAATACCTGCCGCGCGCGCCATCTGCGCCAGACGCTGCACCGCGCCCTCGATGTCCTTGCCGGCGACCATCATCAGGTCGGCCATCTCGTCGATGATGACGACGATGTAGGGCATTGCCTCGAGGTCGAATTCCTCGGTCTCGTAGATCGCCTCGCCGGTCTCGCGGTCGAAGCCGGTCTGCACGGTACGGGTGATCTGCTCGCCCTTGGCCAGCGCCTGTTCGACGCGGTTGTTGAAACCGTCGATGTTGCGCACGCCGATCTTCGACATCTTCTTGTAGCGCTCTTCCATCTCGCGGACGGTCCATTTGAGCGCGACCACCGCCTTTTTCGGGTCGGTGACGACGGGCGAGAGCAGATGCGGAATGCCGTCATAGACGGAGAGTTCGAGCATTTTCGGGTCGATCATGATCAGCCGGCATTTCGACGGATCGAGCCGGTAGAGGATCGACAGGATCATCGTGTTGATGGCGACCGACTTACCCGAACCGGTGGTGCCGGCGACGAGCAGGTGCGGCATCTTGGCAAGATCGGCAATCACCGCCTCGCCGCCGATGGTCTTGCCGAGCGTCAGCGCCAGCTTGGCCTTCGATGCCTCGAAATCGCGGCTGGCGATGAGCTCGCGCAGATAGACGGTCTCGCGCTTTTCGTTTGGCAGCTCGATGCCGATCGCGTTGCGGCCAGGCACAACCGCGACGCGCGCGGCGATCGCGCTCATCGAGCGGGCGATGTCGTCGGCGAGCCCAATGACACGCGAGGACTTGATGCCCGGTGCCGGCTCCAGTTCGTAGAGGGTGACAACCGGGCCGGGGCGGACATGGATGATCTCGCCCTTGACGCCGAAATCCTCGAGCACGCCTTCGAGCATGCGGGCGTTCTGCTCCAGCGCCTCGGGCGAAAGCGTGGCGTCCCGTTGTACGCTTTTGGCCTCGTTGAGCAGATGCATCGACGGCAGCGTGAAAGCGGGATCCTCGATGAACGAGGTCTGCGCTTCGCGCTGGACACGCGATCCGGGACGCGGCCGCTCGACCTGCGCCACAACCCGCGAGGGCTGGGTGACCGGAGCATGCGGAACGGCCACAGGCTGCTGCACGCGCGGACGCGGGGCTGGCGGCGGGGTCTCGAAATCGGCCGAGAGCACGCCGTCCGGCAAGCGCTCGTCGTCGACGTCGAAAGGCGGCTCGTCGTCGTCAGAATCCATGCCCGCTTCGAAACCGGGCTCGCGGCGCAGCTCAGGCTCGCGCGCCACGCGGCTGACCGGCTCCGCCCAGCGGTCGGAATTGTCGACCGGGGAGATAAAGCCTTCCTCGTTGAGATCGAGCGGATCTTCCGGCCGCTCGCGCACCCGCCTCAGACGACCGAAACCGGTGATGCGGCGCAGCCTTGCGCGCGTTGTGTACCAGGCGTGGGTGAGCGCGCCGAGCGCCAGGAAACCGCCATCCTCCTCGTAGTCGTCCTCGGCGTCCGCGTCGGCTTCCGTCACGGGATAGTGGCGACCGATGAGACCCGAGCCGTAGAGGAAACACCAGCCTGCGGGAAGCACGAGAACGAGCGCGAGAAGTACGGCGAAGAGACCGGCGGGAAACCCGCCCGTCAGCGCGCCGGGAATTTTGAGGGCCATGTCGCCCAGCACGCCGCCGAGGCCGTTGGGCAGCGGCCAGGCCTCGGTCACCGGCATCAGGCCGAAGAAGGCAGCCGACAGCCATGCGGCGCCGAACCAGGCGATCGCACGTTTCGGCATCTGGTCGACGGGCTTGTTGCGCACAAAACCGATGCCCCAGAACAGCGCCGGGACGAGACCGACGAGACCGCCGAGGCCGAAGAACTGCATGATGAGGTCGGCGAAGCTCGCACCGGCATGGCCCAGCACGTTGGATGGCTCCGCGCCGTTGGCGTTCGAAAAGGAGGGATCGTTGACATTCCAGGTTGCCAGCGCCACCGCGGCAAGCGCCAGCGCGATGAAGATCGCCACACCGCCCAGATAGCGCAGCTGACGCCTGACCAGCGCGGTCAGGTAGTCGTCGCGTCTGCGGGCATCGGAAGCGTAAGCGGGTGATCCTGGCTGCATCGGGCGCCCTTTCGGCCGAATTCGTTCTGTCTCGTCTTTTGGGACGGAACCCTGCACGGATTCCGCCTTTTCGGCGTGAGACTAACGCGGCCCCGGTTAATTAGGCATTAACCATGGACCCCTGGGCGCCCTTCCCTAAATCGCCTGATCAGCCGGCCGCCGCGAGGGCGACGGCATCGGCCCCGGCCGGATAGCGCAGGGTGTCGGTGCCGTCGGTTACGGCCCGCCAGATGGCTTCGGCGACGTCGCTTTCCCGCGTCGTCAACTCGGGATTGGCGAAAGCCGCGAAAATGGGCCGTGCGAAATCCGCATAGGCTTCGGGAATGAGCTCGGCGACGTCAATATCGCTGTTTGCGGCAAACCGGGTCGTCGGTGCATAGCCGGGTTCGACCAGCAGGGCCCGCACACCGAATGCGGCGAGTTCATGAGCCAGCGAACCGGTGAACCCCTCGATCGCCTGCTTGCTCGCCGTATAAGCGGCGGCGAGCGGCATCGGGGCGAGTGTCACGCTGGACGTGACATTGACGATGGTTCCCGCATGGCGCGCCCTCATTCCCGGGATCACCGCCTGTGTCATTGCCATGGTACCGAACGTATTGGTCTCGAAAACCTTGCGGACGTGATCCATGGGCGTGGCTTCGAACGCACCGACAACGCCGATGCCGGCATTGTTGACGAGCACGTCGATCGGACCGGCGGCCTCGACCGCCGCCGTGATGCTTGGCGGGTCGGTGACGTCGAGCGCCAGCAGGCGAACGCGGTCGGAGGGCGGCAGGAGGCCGTCGCGCGGATTTCGCATGGTGGCGATGACGCTCCAACCCTGCGCGTGAAAATGACGTGCGGTCTCGAGCCCGTAGCCCGACGAACAGCCGGTGATGAGGATTGTGGGCATTTCAAATCTCCTTTCGATGTTGTCGAAAGGCAGATAGCTGACATTATCAGGACTATCTTCGATAGAAGATCCAGTTTTCTTGTGAGATAGTCCAAATAGCAGGTATCATGACCGATCCCCTCTTAGACGTGATCCGGCTCCTGCGGCCGCGCGCGGTATTCGCGAAGTCGATCACCGGCGCCGGCGCCTGGGCGGTCCGCTACGGCGAATTCGGCCATCCGGGCTTCTGCGCGATGATCGAGGGCCGCTGCCGGCTGATGGTCGAGGGCGAGGCGCCGGCGGAACTGGAGGCGGGCGATTTCGTGCTACTGCCCGCGACACCGCGTTTCACCATGTCGAGTTTCGCGCCCGCCACCGCCGTTTTCGTCGATCCCGATCGCGACCCGGCGGCCGAGGGGGAAATCCGCTACGGCAGGCGTGACGGCGTCCCCGACATGCGGCAGTTCGGCGGCTATTTCGTCTTCGATGCGCCGGACGCCGCTCTTGTCGTTTCGCTGCTCCCGCGATTGATCCATATCCGCGGTGTACCCCGGCTGACCACGATGGTGCGCCTCCTCGGCGAGGAAGCCGTCAACGACGAGGCGGGCCGCGAGCTCATTCTCGAACGTCTGGTGGAAATCCTGCTGATCGAGGCGCTGCGGTCGGTCCGGGGCGAGTCCACGAAGCCCGGACTGTTGCGCGGGCTCGCCGATCGCCGGATCGCCCCGGCGCTCAGACGGATGCACGCGGATATGGAAAAGCCCTGGACGGTAGATGCCCTCGCGCGCACCGCAGGCATGTCGCGCTCGGCCTTCTTCGAACGTTTTTCCCGCACCGTCGGTGTCAGGCCGATGGAGTACCTTCTGACCTGGCGGATGGCGGTGGCGAAGGATCTCCTCCGGTCCGGTCGGCTGGCGCTCGACGAGGTGGCGCAACGGGTGGGGTACAGTTCGGCCAGCACTTTCAGCACCGCCTTCAGCCGCAGCGTGGGCGTGCCGCCCGGCCGCTTCACCCGGCTGGGAGACGGGACAGCGTTGTAAGGCGAAGCCCCAGACCGGAACGAGAGTCAGAAAAAAGGCGGCCCGGTTGCCCGGACCGCCTCTTGGTTTCGCTTCAGGCCCTATCAGGAATGATAGGCGCTTTCGCCGTGGGAGGCGAGGTCGAGACCCTCGCGCTCGTCCTCCTCTGCGGCGCGGATGCCGGTGATCGCCTTGGCGATGTAGATGATCACCAGCGAGCCGACACCGGACCAGACGATGGTCAGAAGCACGGCCTTGATCTGGATCCAGACCTGCGCGCCGATGGCGAAATCGTCGCCGCCGGTGCCGCCGAGCGACGGCGCCATCAGGATGCCGGTGCCGATCGCGCCGATGATACCGCCAATGCCATGGACCCCGAAGACGTCGAGGCTGTCGTCATAGCCGAACTTCGCCTTCACGGTGGAGACGAAGAAGTAGCAGATAGGCGACACGGCAAGGCCGAGGAACAGCGCGCCGATCGGGCCGGAGGTACCGCAGGCAGGCGTTACGGCCACGAGGCCGGCGACCATGCCGGACGCGGCACCCAGACCCGAGGCCTTGCCGCGGATCAGGCCTTCGACGATCGACCAGGACACGACGGCACCTGCGGTGGCGATGAAGGTGTTCATCATCGCGAGTGTGGCGCCCGAGGTGGCTTCCAGGTTGGAGCCCGCATTGAAGCCGAACCAGCCGACCCAGAGCATCGCAGCACCCACCATGGTCAGCGTCATCGAATGCGGCGCCATGTTGTCCTTGCCGAGACCGACGCGCTTGCCGAGCACCACCGCCCAGACCAGACCGGCGATGCCGGCGTTGATGTGGACCACGGTGCCGCCGGCGAAGTCGATTGCGCCCCAGTTGAAGATCAGGCCCGCGCCGTCCCAGACCATGTGGGCGATCGGGAAGTAGACGAAGGTAACCCAGAGAACGACGAAGAGCATGACGCCGGAGAATTTCGCCCGTTCAGCAAAGGCGCCCACGATGAGCGCCGGGGTGATCGCCGCGAACGTCATCTGGAAGCAGATGAAGACGTATTCCGGCAGCACCACGCCGTCGGTGAAGGTGGCAGCGGTCGAATCGAGGTTGACGCCGGAAAGGAACAGCTTGCCGAGCCCGCCCCAGTAGGGCGACGAGGAGCCGCCGAAGGCGAAGGAATAGCCCCAGAGCACCCAGACGATCATTACCACCGAGGTGATCAGCGTGCACTGCATGAGCACCGAGAGCATGTTCTTGGCACGCACCAGACCGCCGTAGAACAGTGCCAGTCCGGGAATGATCATGAAGAGCACGAGAAGGCTCGAGACCATCATCCAGGCGGTATCGCCCTTGTCGATGATCGGAGCGGCGGCCTCGGCCGCGGCATCCTGGGCCAGGGCAGAAAGCGGCATGAGGGCGGAGGCGGCAAGCGCCGCGGCACCGCCGCCCAGCCGGAACAGAGTTTGTCTGGACATGATGATGTTCCCCTTGATCACAATGCTTCGGCGTCGGTTTCGCCGGTGCGGATACGGACCGCCTGCTCGATGGTGATGACGAAGATCTTGCCGTCGCCGATCTGGCCGGTCTTGGCCGCCGTGGAAACGGCGTCGATCACCGCGTCCACGGAAGACGCGGCCACCGCGATTTCGATCTTCAGTTTCGGAAGAAAGCTGACGGCATATTCTGTGCCGCGATAGATTTCCGTGTGTCCCTTCTGGCGACCGTAGCCTTTGACCTCGGTCACGGTCAGGCCCTGGATGCCGATTCCGGTCAGCGCTTCGCGCACCTCGTCGAGCTTGAATGGTTTGATGATGGCCGTCACGAGTTTCATGATGGATCTGTCCTCCTGGTCGCGGTCCCGCCGCCCCGCCGTCGGACCGGCGAAATGCCCGCTCCGCGATTCAGCCGCTATCAAAAGCCGTGCCAATTCTCCGCACACCGTGCGAATCATGACAATTCGCGGCACTCCCGCCGGGAATGACCGGTGTTTGCATATTTTTCAGGCACTGTGCCCATCGTGAAAGATGAAATATCGGGCATAATCAGGAGACTGCCGGCAGTCCGGGAATCGATGGCTGCAAAGGGGAGATGCCAAGGGCGACCGGAACCCTGGTGTGCCGGAGCAGAGGGTCCGAATAACTATGACCCCAAACGGAAAAAGGCCCGGTCGCCGCAACCGGGCCTTTCCCTGTCTTGGGAGACGGACCGCCCCGAAAGGCGGCCCTTTGGGTTTTGCAGTCTTACGACTGGGCGAATTCCGGATAGGCTTCGACGCCGACTTCCGCCTTGTCGAGACCGACCATTTCGTCCTCGAGCGAGACGCGCATGCCGATGGTGGCCTTGAGGATCGCCCAGACGACGAAGGAGCACACCAGCGTGAAGACACCGTAGGAGATGACGCCGATGAACTGGGTGACGAAGGACGCGCCTTCGTTGGTCCATGCGACGATGATGGTGCCCCAGATACCCGCGAACAGGTGAACCGGGATCGCGCCGACGACGTCGTCGATCTTCAGCTTGTCGAGCAGCGGCACGGTGAAGACCACGATGGCCGCTCCGATGGCGCCGATGACGATGGCCTGCCAGATGGTCGGAGCCAGCGGTTCGGCGGTGATGGACACCAGACCGGCGAGAGCGCCGTTGAGCACCATCGTCACGTCGACCTTCTTGTACATGATGGCAAGCAGGATCATCGCGCAGACGACACCACCGGCCGCAGCCATGTTGGTGTTGACGAAGATACGCGACACGTCGGAGACGTCACCGATCGAGCCCATGGCGAGCTGCGATGCGCCGTTGAAGCCGAACCAGCCGAGCCACAGGATGAACGTGCCCAGCGTGGCGAGCGGGATCGACGAACCCGGCATCGGGTGGATCTTGCCGTCGACATACTTGCCCGAGCGTGCGCCGAGCAGGATGGCACCGGCCAGAGCGGCCCAGCCGCCGACCGAGTGAACGAGCGTCGAACCGGCGAAGTCGGAGAAGCCCCTGGCCTGCAGCCAGCCGCCGCCCCACTGCCAGGAACCGGTGATCGGGTAGAGAATACCGGTCAGGATGACGGTGAAGATGATGAACGGCCAGAACTTGATACGCTCGGCAACGGTACCGGACACGATCGAAGCGGTGGTGGCGCAGAACACCATCTGGAAGAACCAGTCGGAGGCAACCGAATAGCCGGTGCCGGTATCGGCTTCACCCACGCCCTGCATGGCATAGGGGAAATCGGCGACGCCGATGAACCCGC
>PAPH01000086.1 GCA_002709005.1 Hyphomicrobiales bacterium
CAATTCGAATTCGCGCGAAAGACGCGCTTCGGCTCGCCCGAGCCTGATGCCTGAAAGACCGATGTCATGACCGATACCACCGACAAGATCGATTATTCCAAGACGCTTTACCTGCCGCAGACCGATTTCCCGATGCGCGCCGGCCTTCCCAAGAAGGAGCCGGAAATCGTAGAGCGCTGGCAGCAAATGGACCTCTACAAGAAGCTCCGCGCCTCTGCCGCCGGCCGGCCGAAATATGTGCTCCACGACGGCCCGCCCTATGCCAACGGCAACATCCATATCGGTCACGCGCTCAACAAGATCCTGAAGGACGTCATCACCCGCTCGTTCCAGATGCGCGGTTATGATTCCAACTACGTGCCCGGCTGGGACTGCCATGGCCTGCCGATCGAATGGAAGATCGAGGAAGCCTACCGCGCCAAGGGCAAGAACAAGGACGAGGTGCCGATCAACGAATTCCGCAAGGAATGCCGCGAGTTTGCCCAGCACTGGATCGACGTGCAGACCGGCGAGTTCAAGCGCCTGGGCATCGAGGGCGATTTCGAAAAGCCCTACACGACGATGAACTTCCACGCCGAGGCGCGGATTGCCGGCGAACTCCTGAAGATCGCCAAGTCCGGCCAGCTCTATCGCGGCTCCAAGCCCGTCATGTGGTCGGTTGTCGAGCGCACGGCGCTCGCCGAGGCGGAGGTCGAGTACCAGGACTACGAGAGCGACACGATCTGGGTGAAGTTCCCTGTGGCGGAAGGTTCACCCGATCTGGTTGACGCTTCCGTCGTCATCTGGACCACCACGCCGTGGACAATCCCCGGCAACCGAGCGATCGCCTATTCGCCGCGTATCTCCTACGGCCTCTATGAAGTGACCGCCGCCGAGAATGATTTCGGTCCCAAGGCGGGCGAGAAACTCGTCTTCGCCGATGCGTTGGCCGAAGAAAGCTTCGCCAAGGCCAAGCTCCAGTTCAATCGGCTCCAGGATGTATCCGCCGAAGTGCTCAGCGGGATCACCTGCGCCCACCCCCTCAAGGGTGTTGGCGGCGGCTACGAGTTCACGGTCCCGCTGCTCGCCGGCGATCACGTCACCGATGATGCCGGTACCGGTTTCGTCCACACCGCGCCCGGCCACGGCGCGGAGGACTTCGAAGCCTGGATGGACAATGCGCGCGATCTGGAAGCGCGCGGTATCTCGTCGGCCATCCCCTTCACCGTCGATGATGCCGGCTACTACACCAAGGACGCGCCCGGCTTCGGGCCCGACCGCGAGGGCGGCGCGGCCCGCGTGATCGACGACAAGGGCAAGAAGGGCGATGCCAACAAGGTGGTCATCGAAGCCCTGATTGCTGCCAACAACCTGTTTGCCCGCGGCCGCCTCAAGCACACCTATCCGCATTCCTGGCGTTCGAAGAAGCCGGTCATCTTCCGCAACACACCGCAGTGGTTTGTCTACATGGACAAGGATCTCGGCGATGAGAGCACGCTGCGCAGCCGCGCGCTGAAGGCGATCGATGACACCCGTTTCGTGCCGGAAGCCGGGCAGCGCCGCCTGCGTTCGATGATCGAGACCCGCCCCGACTGGGTGCTGTCGCGCCAGCGTGCCTGGGGCGTGCCGATCTGCGTCTTCGCCGACGAGGACGGCAAGGTGCTCATCGACGAGGAGGTCAACGCACGCATCGTCGAAGCCTTCGAAGCCGAAGGCGCAGATGCCTGGTTCGCCGAGGGCGCGCGCGAGCGCTTCCTCGGGTCCCGTGCGGATGAGCCATGGAAGCAGGTCCGCGACATCCTCGACGTCTGGTTCGATTCCGGTTCCACCCACTCCTTCGTGCTGGAGGATCGCCCGGATCTGAAATGGCCAGCCGACGTTTATCTCGAAGGCTCCGACCAGCACCGCGGCTGGTTCCACTCCTCGCTGCTCGAAGGCTGCGCCACCCGTGGTCGCGCGCCGTATGACGCCGTTGTCACCCACGGCTTCACCATGGACGAGCAGGGCCGCAAGATGTCGAAGTCGCTCGGCAATACCGTCGTCCCGCAGGACGTGATGGCGAAATCCGGCGCCGACATTCTCCGTCTCTGGGTCATGACCACCGACTACTGGGAAGACCAGCGTCTCGGCCAGACTATCATCCAGACCAACATCGACAGCTACCGCAAGCTCAGAAACACCATCCGCTGGATGCTCGGCACGCTCGCCCACGACAAGGGCGACGAAGTGCCTGTGACCGAGATGCCGGAACTCGAGCGGCTTATGCTGTCGCGTCTGGTCGAGCTCGATCGTCTGGTGCGGAAGGGCTATGACGATTTCGATTTCAAGCGCATCACCCGCGCGCTCATCGACTTCGCCAATATCGAACTGTCGGCCTTCTATTTCGACGTCCGCAAGGATGCGCTCTATTGCGATGCGCCGTCGTCGAAACGCCGCCTGGCCTCGCTGCAGGTCATCCGCACCATCTTCGATTGCCTGGTCAAGTGGATGGCGCCGATGCTGCCCTTCTCGATGGAGGAAGCCTGGCTGGACCGCCATCCGGACGCAGAATCGGTACACCTGGAGCAGTTCGACGAGCTCCCCGCCGAATGGTTCGACGAGGCGCTGACCGCCAAGTGGCGCAAGGTCCGCACGGTGCGACGCGTGGTTACCGGCGCGCTCGAGGTCGAGCGCCGCGAAAAGCGCATCGGCTCGTCGCTGGAAGCCGCGCCGATTGTGTATGTCGACGATCCGGAGCTGGTGGCGGCCGTGGAGGGAACCGATTTCTCCGAGGTCTGCATCACCTCAGGCATCATCATCGAGCAGGGCGCGGGACCAGCCGACGCCTTCCGGATCGACGACGTCGCCAGGGTTGCCGTCGTTCCCGCCGAGGCGAAGGGCCGCAAATGCGCCCGCTCCTGGCGGGTCACCGACGATGTCGGCTCCGATCCGGACTATCCCGACGTGTCCGCACGTGACGCGGCGGCGCTCAGGGAACTGGGCGTGGCACCGGCCGCCTGAAATCGCGTGAAGTCCGCCGAGGTGTTGGCGGACTTCACCTTAATATATCGCCGCAATTGCGCGTGTTTGGCCGATCCGGTACAAGAGTGCCGCAAAACAGACAGATTGTCGGGGCAGAACGCGCGAAATACGACAAGCTCTCAGGGACGGGATACTTCGAATGCGTAAGAGTAATGGTCTCCGCGCCATCGCGAGAATGATCGCGCTTGCAGCCGTCGCCGCTGGTGTGTCCGCATGCATGGGCCCCACCTACGGAACCGACAAGACCTCGACTGGACAACTCCTCGACGATATCTCCACCATGGCTTCGATCAAGCGCGAGAAGGGCCCGGATATCGACTATACGCCCCGGCCCGAAATCGTTCGCCCCCCGAAAAACGCGGGCCTTCCGCAGCCGCAGCAGAATGTCGCTGAAAACAATCCGGCCTGGGTCGAATCCCCCGAGGACACGCGCCGCCGTCTCGTTGCGGAGGCCGATGCCAACGGCGAAGGTTCCGGCTACCGGTCGCCGCTGGCCAGCACGCAGACCTCGAAAGGCGTTCGCAAGTCTGCGGTGAAGCCCTCCGTGCAGGACGGTTCGCCTTCGCCGCTGTCGGTCATGCAGAAAGAACGGCAGAACAAGCAGTTCCGCGAGAACCTCAAGATCCAGCGCGGCTCCTATTCCGACAAGCGCCGGTTCCTCTCCGACCCTCCGCTCGACTACCGCAAGCCGGCCGAGACCGCAGCCGTTGGCGACGTGGGTGAGGGCGAGAAGGAAAAGGAACGCCGTCGTGTCGCCGAGGCGACGAAGGACAGCAAGGGCTTCAAGCTGCCGAAATTCTCGCTGCCTTGGTAAGGGCGGCGGTCGCTCCCGCCATTGTTCCAACCGGGCTGTCTAACGCCGCGCGCGGAAGAACTGCTTGAGAATGCCGGCTGAATCGCGCTCGGCGAGCCCTGAATAGACTTCCGGCGCGTGGTGGCAGGTCTGCTGGGCGAAAAAGCGCGCCCCGTGTGACACGCCACCGCCTTTCGGATCCTCCGCTCCGTAATAGAGCCGTCTGATGCGGGCGAAGGATATGGCGCCGGCACACATGGTGCAGGGTTCCAGCGTCACGTAAAGATCGGCTTCCGACAGCCGTTCGGCGCCAAGCGCTTCGGCCGCCTGGCGGATGACCAGCAGTTCCGCATGAGCGGTCACGTCGGAGAGTTCGCGTGTTCTGTTGCCTGCTCGGGCAACGACCTCGCCATCGATGACGAGTACCGCGCCGACGGGGACTTCACCCCGCTCCGCGGCGGCCCGGGCCTCGGCCAGGGCCATGTCCATATATCCGGAATTGCTCGACACTGAATTCGAATTCCCTTAACCGTCCGCCCGGGACCTGATAGACACCCGTGAACGCAGGCAAACACCAAATGCGCAATCAAGACAAGCCCGCCAAGGGCAGACCTCCCCGGCGCGACGAAGCCGGCCCGAAGGGCGACAAGGGCCAGTCCGCCGAGAAGAAGAAATCCGGCCCGCGCACCACGGACACCGCCGCCGCGGGTGACGCGGTCGAGACCGGACGCATCGCCAAGATTCTGGCGCGGGCGGGCGTCGCCTCGCGCCGCGACGCCGAGCGCATGGTCAATGACGGCCGGGTGAAGGTGAACGGCAGGCTGCTCGATTCTCCCGCTGTCGTCGTTTCGACCTCCGACAAGATCGAAGTCGATGACAAGCCGATCGCGGCAATCGAGCGCACGCGGCTTTGGATCTATCACAAGCCCGCCGGTCTGGTGACGACCAACCGAGATCCGGAGGGCCGCACGACGATCTTCGAACGGATGCCGTCCGAATTGCCCCGCGTCGTTACCGTCGGCCGCCTCGACATCAATACCGAAGGGCTTTTGCTGTTGACCAATGACGGCGGACTGGCGCGCGCCCTCGAACTGCCTTCGACCGGATGGCTGCGCCGCTACCGGGTGCGCGCCCATGGCGACATCGATCAGGGGGCGCTCGATCGCCTGCAGGACGGCATTGCCGTCGACGGTGTGCTCTACGGCGCCATCGAGGCGACGCTCGACCGCCAGCAGGGCCACAATGTCTGGATCACGATGGGGCTGCGCGAGGGCAAGAACCGCGAGATCAAGAACGTGCTCGGCGCGCTCGGTCTGGAGGTCAACCGCCTCATCCGTATCTCCTACGGTCCGTTCCAGCTCGGCGATCTGCCCGAGGGCGACGTCGTCGAGGTTCGCAGCAAGACGCTGCGCGATCAGCTCGGCCAGAAGCTGATCGAGGAGGCCGGGCTGAATTTCGAGGCCCCCATCGTCGACCACAAGCAGCAGCAGAAAAAGGCCGAGGCCGAAATCGAAAAGCCGGCGAAGAAGCCCGAGCGCGAATGGATTTCCGCCTCGGAGCGCCGCGAGCGCGCCCGCGACCGTCTGGATACCAAGCCCGGCAATTTCGGCGACAAGCCGGCCCGTGGCGATCGCGGAAAACCTGCCGGCAAGGACGACAAGCGGGCTTCGGCGCAGCGCCGCAGCCGCTCGGCCAATGTCTGGATGGCGCCCGGCGCGCGTCCGCTGGGCGAGAAAAAGCAGGCCGCCGCTGCCGAACGGGCGGAACGCCGCGAACGCGATCACGCCAGTGGAAAGCCCGCAGGCGACAGGCCGCGTTCGGCCAGACCCGCCGAGGGTCGATCCGCCGAAGGCCGTCCGCCGCGCAAGGACGGCGGCTTCGGCAAGCCCGGCGGAAAACCTGGTGGCAAACCGGCTTTCGCCGGCAAGGGCAAACCCGGTGGACGGACCGGCGACAAACCATCCGGCGAGCGCCCCGGGCGCGGAGCCGACCGTGGCGCCGGTCGCGGACCGAAGGGCAGGGGAGGCCCCGGTGCGGATCGTCGGAGGTGATCTTCGCGGCCGCACGCTGGCCGCTCCCAAGAGCCAGTCGATCCGCCCGACCACCGACCGCACCCGCGAAAGCCTGTTCAACATATTGAGCCACGGCTACCCCGAAGCGCTCGACGGCACCCGCATGCTCGACCTTTTCGCAGGCACCGGCGCGGTCGGCATGGAGGCGCTGTCGCGCGGCTGCCGTTTCGCGCTCTTCGTCGAGCAGGGCGTGGAAGGTCGCGGCCTGATCCAGACCAACATCGAGACGCTGTCGCTGCGGGGCAAGGCCAAGATCTTCCGCCGCGACGCCGCCCATCTGGGCGCGGCGGGAACAGTTGCCCCGTTCGATTTCGTCTTCGCCGATCCGCCCTATGGCAAGGGACTCGGCGAACGCGCGCTGCGATCGGCGGCCGACGGCGGCTGGCTGGTCTCCGGCGCCTTGGTTATCCTCGAGGAAAATCTCGCGGCAGAGCCGGAACCCGGTATCGATTTCGAGCTTCTTGAAATGCGCGAATTTGGCGATACACGGATGCGCTTTTTCCGCTATTCTTGAGCAGACGACAAAACCTGTTGGGAGTCCTGAATGAGCCTCGCCGAAGGACTTGAGACCGAGCCGCTCGATGCGTCGCGGAGTTCGGATCCGACGGTCGCCATCGCCTTCGGCGGCGGCGGTGCGCGGGGGCTTGCCCATATCCACGTGATCGAGGCACTTGATGAGCTCGGCATCCGCCCCGTGGCGATTGCCGGTTCGTCCATCGGCGCGATGATGGGTGCAGGCATGGCGGCGGGTCTCACCGGTGCCGAGATCCGCAACCACGCCCTCAATACCATCGGCAAGCCCACCACGGCGTTGACCCGTCTTTGGAGCGCGCGTCCCGAGACCATGCGTCAGGCGATAGAGAACGGCTGGCGGCTGGGCCAGTTCAATGCCGAGCGCATTGTCGGCGCGTTTCTGCCCGAAGGCGTTCCCGCGACGTTCGAAGAGCTGCACATCCCGACCAAGATCGTCATCACCGATTACTTCGATCACTGCGAGAAGGTGTGCGAAACCGGCAATCTGCGCAACGCGATCGCCGCTTCCGCTGCCATTCCGGCCGTCTTCCGGCCGGTCGAGCGCGACGGCCGGATCTATGTGGATGGCGGGATCTACAATCCGGTTCCCTTCGACCATCTTTCTGGTCTGGCGGACATCGTCGTCGGCATCGACGTTGTCGGCCTTCCCAGCGGCATGCCCGGCGAGAAACTGACGACCGTCGACCTGATGTTCGGGGCCAGCCAGCTGATGATGCAGTCGATCATCGAGATGCGCCGCAAGGCCGCGCCGCCCGATATCTTCCTCCGGCCGGAAGTTCATCAGTTCAGGGTTCTCGATTTCCTCAAGGCGCGCGAAATTCTCGAAGCCTCGAAAGGCATCGGCGATCAGCTCAAGCGCGACCTCGAGGCAGCCTTCGCCTTCCGCAACAGGGTCTAGGATCGGGACCTAGCTGGCAAAGACCTGCGAGAGGTCCGCGAAGCCCTTGAATTCGAGTGCGTTGCCGGAAGGATCGCGGATGAAGAGGGTCGCCTGTTCGCCCGGCTGGCCTTCGAAGCGCAGGGACGGTTTCATCACCCAGTCGATGTCGCCGCGCGTCTCGAGCCGGTCGCGCAGCGTCTTCCAGTCGTCCATCTTCAGCACCACCCCGAAATGCGGGATCGGTACCGAATGACCGTCCACCGTGCCCGAACTCGCCTGTGCCGCCTCGGGACGGCAGTGGGCGGACATCTGGTGACCGTAGAGATCGAAATCGACCCAGGTTTCGGCGCTGCGGCCGATATTGCAGCCGAGTACGTCGCGGTAGAAACGGCGGGCTTCATCGATGTCGCGGACGGGGAATGCGAGATGGAAGGGTGTCATGATCGTCTTTCCTCAGGCCTGGCCTGACAGCTCCTCGTGGGTGCCCTTGGTTTTCCTGTGTTTCTTGCCGGCCGGGCCTTCGCCCTCCGGAGGCTCCGGCCGGTCCTTCTTTTCCTTGGGCTTGATCAGCGGTTCCGGGATCACCGGACGGGTGAGCATTTTTTCCGCCCCGGCATAGATGCCTTCGGCCGCCTGCAACGCCAGCCGCTCCTCGTCGAGCTTGCGGATCATGTCCTCGACCTCGCTCGCCCAGTCTTCCGACGAGCCAAGAGCCTCAAGCGTCTTGCGGCCGAAGACGAGCCCTGATTCCAGCGTCTCACGCAGCTCGTAGGAAACGCCCTTGGCGCGCAGCGAGAGCGTGTGAGCCCGGTCATAGGCGCGGACATAGAGCTTGGTGTCAGGGAACTCGTTCTGGATGAGGTCGACCACCTGGTCGGTGATTTCCTTTTTCTGCGTGGTGACCGCGACGATCTTCGCCCGTTCGATGCCGGCGGCGATCAGCATGTCCTTCCGGGTGCCGTCGCCGAAATAGATTCGGAACCCGAACCGGCCCGCCGCCCGTATGCGTTCGGCGGAATGGTCGATGATCGTGACATCCGTGCCGCCCGCCAGCAGCACCTGTGCCGCGATCTGGGCAAAACGTGAAAATCCGATGATCAGGACGTCGGCGCCTGCACCTTCGAAATCCTCCTCCATCTCCTCATCCGGCGCCTCGCGCATAAGGCGCTTCGAAAGAGCCGAAAGGATCGGCGTCAGTGCCATGCTGAGGGTCACGATTGCAACGAGGATGGAGGCCGTGCCCTGTTCGAAGATGCCGGCGCCAACGGCTGCGGAGAAAAGCACGAAGCCGAATTCCCCACCTTGCGGCAGAAGCGCCGCGATCCGGATGGAGTCGTTGTGCGAACTTCCGAAAGCGCGGGTCAGCGCGTAAAGCACGGTCGCCTTGACGACCAGCACCATCGGCACGCACAGGAGGATAAGGCCGAGATTGTCGATCAGGATCCTGAGGTCGAGCGACAGGCCGACGGCCATGAAGAAGAGACCAAGAAGGATGCCGCGGAACGGTTCGATATCGGCTTCCAGCTCATGCCGGTAGCTCGATTCGGCGAGCATGACGCCGGCGAGGAAGGCGCCGAGCGCCATTGACATCCCGGCCAACCCGATCATCGTCGCGGCACCGAGGACGACGAACAGCGCGGCGGCGATCATCGCCTCGTGAGCACCGGTGCTGGCAATCAGCGAGAACAGCGGATTGAGGAGATACTTGCCGGCGAGCAGCAGCGCGGCGATCGCCGCGACCGCGATCGCGGCATCCATAAGTGGCGTGCCCTCCGCACCGCTGTGAAAAGGTGCGAGGATGGGGATGAGCGCCAGCAGCGGAACGATGGCGATGTCCTGGAACAACAGGATCGAAAATGACTTCTGGCCATAGGCGGTGTTGAGATCCCCGTTTTCGCCGAGCAACTGCAACGCGAAGGCGGTGGACGACAGCGCCAGCCCCATGCCGATGATGATCGACGAGCCGAAATCCTGCTTCGCGAGATAGTAGACGAGCGTCGAGAGCGCGGCTCCCGTCAGCATCACTTGCGTGGTTCCCATTCCGAAGATGTCGCGGCGCATCTTCCAAAGGCGCTTGGGCTTGAGTTCGAGCCCGATGAGGAACAGCAGCATCACCACGCCGAGTTCGGCGAAGTGGAGGATTTCCTCGCCATCCGTGATCAGCCGGAGAACCGGACCGATGACGATGCCGGCTGCCAGATAGCCCAGAACGGTGCCGAGGCCGATTCGCTTGAAGATCGGGGCGGCCACGAGCGCGCCGCCCAGAAGGACCAGACCTTCGAGGTAGAATTCGGAACCGGCTGCGGCCATGCGGGGACACCATCGGGCAGGAATGAACAGACTACCCGCGCACTTGATGCAGGGCAGCATGGACAATACATGAAGGGGTAACGAAAAACCAAATGGAACATCCCATTGACCCGATCCCACGACCTGCTCGAGCGGGCGGAAAAACTCATCGATCTCGCAATCAAGGCAGGGGCCGACAAGGCCGATGCCGTCGTCGCCCGCCAACAGTCGAATTCGGTGTCGGTCCGCAACGGCACGATCGACAATACCTCGGCATCCGAATCGGACGATTTCAGTCTCCGGGTCTTTGTCGGCCAGCGCGTCGGCAGCGTATCTGCGGGTCAGGGTGCTGACGAGGCCTCGCTCGCCGAACGCGCGGTGGCCATGGCGCGGGTCTCGCCGGAGGACGAATTCGCCTGCCTCGCGGACGAGAGCCTGCTGGCGAAAGACTGGCCCGATCTGGACCTCTACGATTCCACCGAGCCGGGATCGGACGCCTTGACCGACGCCGCGAAGGCGATGGAAGAAACCGCATTGGCCGTTCCCGGCATCTCGGCTTCCGTGGGAGCCGGCGCCTCCGCCGGCATGGTCGGCCTTGTACTTGCGACATCTCACGGATTTTCCGGCGCCTATCAGCGCTCCGGCTTCTCCCGCTCGGTCTCGGTGATCGCCGGCGAGGGCACGAAGATGGAGCGCGACTACGATTTCGACAGCCGCGTGTTCTTCGCCGATCTCGACGATCCGCGAACCATCGGACGAAAGGCGGGCGAGCGCGCGGCCAGGCGCGTCAATCCGCGCCGGGTGCCAACCGGCTCCAACATGACCGTCGTCTTCGACCCGCGTGTCGCCCGCGGTTTCGTCGGCCATCTTGTCGGCGCGATCAACGGCGCCTCGGTCGCCCGAAAGACCAGTTTTCTCAAAGACAGGATGGGCGAGCAGGTCGCCATTTCCGGCCTGACCGTCAACGACAACCCGCACCTGCCGCGCCGGCCGGGATCCCGGCCATTCGACGGGGAAGGCGTTTCCAGCGGCCCGCTCCTGATGATCGAGAACGGTGTTCTCAAGCAATGGTATCTCGCTTCGCCTACCGCAAGGGAACTCGGTCTGGTGACCAATGGCCGGGCGACGCGTGGCGGCAATTCCACCGTCCCCTCCGCCACCAACGTCATCGTCGATCCAGGCGAGACCAGCCCGCAAGACCTGATCCGTTCGATCGGCACGGGGCTCTATGTCACCGAACTGATCGGCCAGGGCGTCAATATGCTCACCGGAGAGTACAGCCGCGGCGCATCCGGCTTCTGGATCGAAAACGGCGAAATCGCCTATCCGGTGTCGGAAATCACCATCGCTTCGAATCTCAAGGACATGTTCCGGCGCATGACGCTCGCCGACGACATCGATCCGAAATATTCGATCGCCGCCCCGACGATCGCGGTCGAGGGCATGACCCTGGCCGGCGAGTGATCATGGTGCGCCGATGAACGCTGCCAGGCTTGCCGATGATCTCGCTCTTCTCATCGACGCCACGCGTGAGGCCGGCGCGATTGCCCATTCCTATTTCGGTCGCGAGCCCGAGACCTGGTACAAGGGGGTGGAGCGCTCGCCGGTGAGCGAGGCGGACATGGCCTCCGACCGCTATCTGCGTGAGCGGCTGCTCGCCGCGCGCCCCGATTACGGTTGGCTCTCGGAGGAAACGCTCGACGATCACTCGCGCCTCGACCGCGAACATGTCTTCATCGTCGATCCGATCGACGGAACGCGCGGATTTATCGGCGGCAAGGAAGACTGGTGTGTGAGTGTGGCGATCGCCGAGAACGGAATCGCCGTGGCCGGGGTTCTCGCGTCGCCCGCTCGAGGTGATCTCTGGTGGGCTTCGCGCGGCAACGGCGCGTTTCTAAATGCCGAGCCGTTGGTTTCCGCCGCCCACCGTCCGCCAGTCCGCCCTTTGCTGTTGTCGATGCCGGACATGCTGGCGAAAAAGACGCTCGTGGAGCCGGACTTCCCCGTGGAGCGCGCGCCCGGCGGTCCCTCGCTGGCTCTCAGGCTGGCCCGCGTTGCTTCGGGCGATCTGGGTGGCGTTGTCGTCCGCCCGCGTTCCAACGAATGGGATCTCGCTGCTGCCGACGTGCTTCTGAGCGAAACCGGGCATCATCTGGTTGACGAGACGGGACAGCGCGTGGTCTTCAACAGGCCCGATCCGTCGCACGGATTTCTCCTCGCCGCCGCCGCCGCCGACATCGAGCCGCTCAGCCGGTGTTTTCCCGCCGTCCTGAGGCATTGACCTTTCGGACAAATTCCCGCAAACCGCCGCCAGCGTTCCCAGAAACCGGGAGAAAAAATCACATGGCTGAAGTCGAATCCAAGCAACTGCTCCACCTCGTGTTCGGCGGCGAACTCAAGAACCTGACGACGACGGAATTCCGCGATCTCGAGACGCTGGATATCGTCGGCATCTTTCCCAACTATGCCGCTGCCCACCAGGCATGGAAGGCAAAGGCGCAGATGACCGTCGACAATGCCCATATGCGATATTTCATCGTTCACATGCATCGTCTTCTCGATCCGGAAAGGCCCGAGAAATCGGGTCATTAAGCGTATCGGCTGGGGAAGGTCGGGGGGTTTATGCGGAATTGCTTGTGAGCCCGATCAAAAACCGGCAAGTACGGCGACATGAGTCTCGGTAAAACAATCTTGCGATCCGACGGCTTTCAGAACGTGGCATCCGCTGTTCTCGAAAGATGGCTTCGTTTTACCTGGAACACCAATAGCGAGGTGGCCGAGAGCGATGATGCCTACGCCCATCTCGCGGACCATTGGCCTGCCATCTATGCACTCTGGCACGGGCAGCAATTGATGTCGCCGTATGCCGCGCCGCGCGGTCTTCCATTCAAGTCGCTCGTCTCTCGCAGCGCCGACGCCGAAATCAACGCCCGCGTCATCGAGCGCACCGGTCACGGTGTGATCCGCGGCTCGGGCGGGCGCAATCCGCGCGCGGCCGGCAGGAAGGGTGCCGTCAGCGCGACCAAGGCGATCTGCGAGACGCTGCGTCAGGGATCGGGCGTGGTCATGATCGCCGACATATCCAAGGGGGAGCCGCGCAAGGCCGGGGAAGGGATCGTCCGCATCGCCCGTATTTCCGGCCGGCCCATCATCCCCGTCGCAATCGCTACCAGCCGCTACCACGTGGTCGAGAAGTCCTGGGACCGCACCACCATCAACCTGCCCTTCGGCAAGCGATGCCTGAAGCTCGGCGAACCGATCTACGTTACGAGCCGTGAAGATGAGCCGGCCATGCGCCTCAAGGTCACCGAGGAACTTAACCGGGTGACGCGCGAGGCCTACCAGGCGGTGGAGGGTGGATCGTGAGCAGCGGCTGGGCACGTGCGACCCTTTTCACCTATCGCTGGCTGGGCGCGATCCTCTTCCCGCTGCTCTGGCCCTATCTGGCCTTCCGTGCCGCCCGCGGGAAGGAGGATTCCACCCGCCGGCGGGAGCGCTACGGTCGCTCCGACATTCCGCGGCCGGACGGCCCGCTGGTCTGGTTCCATGCCGCAAGCGTCGGCGAGACCGGCGCCGTCATCCCCCTGATCCGCGAGGTTCGCCGGCGTTCGGTCAACGTGGTGCTTACCACCGGAACCGTCACCTCGGCGATGATCGCCAAGGAACGCCTCGACGATTCGGTCATCCATCAATACGTCCCGCTCGACATCAAGACCCCGGTCTCCCGCTTCCTCGATCACTGGAAGCCCGATCTGGCGATTATCGCCGAATCCGAAATCTGGCCGATGACCATTCTCGAACTCGGCGCGCGGCGAACGCCGCAGATCCTCGTCAACGGCCGCCTGTCGGATCGCTCTTTCGAACGGTGGAAGAACCGCCCGAACCTTGCAGATGCCCTCTTCGAGAATCTCTCACTTGTGATCGCCCAGTCCGATCTGGATGCCGAACGGTTTTCCACGCTGGGCGTTCATCAGGTTGCCGTGTCGGGCAATCTCAAGGTCGATACCCACGCCCCGCCCTGGGACGCCAAGCAACTGGAGCAGTTGCGCCAGCAGGTGGGCAGCCGCCTCGTCTGGGCGGCGACGTCCACTTTCGAGGGCGAGGAGGAAATCGCCGCCGACGTCCACCAGGCCCTCAAGGCCACGCACGGCCAACTCACCATCATCGTGCCGCGCCATCCCGAGCGCGGCGACGCGATAGAGGCGATGCTGAAATCGCGCGGCCTCGTGGTCGCCCGCAGGTCTCGCGGCGAGGAGATCGAACCCGGCGTCGACATCTATCTCGGCGACACGATCGGCGAGATGGGCCTGTATCTCAACCTCGCACCGGTGGTTTTCGTCGGTCGCTCCCTCAAGGTGGGCGGCGGGCAGAACCCCTTGGAACCGGCCATGCTCGGCTGCGCCGTGCTCTCGGGAAGTCAGGTCCAGAATTTCCGCGACGTCTATGCCAAACTGCTCAAGAATGGCGGTGGCCGCTTCGTTCGTGACGGGGCCATGCTGATCAAGGGGGTCAATTTCCTCCTGAGCAATCCGAAGGCCCGTGCCGCGATGGCAGCCGGAGGAGAGAAGACCATCCGCGATCTCCGCGGCGGATTGCACACCACCGTGCGCGCGCTCGAGCCCTATCTCAATCCGCTGACCGTCAAGGCCCGCTTGCAGTCGACCGATGCCGACAGGGAAGTCACCGGCGGCAGGAGACGCACGTGGTAAGCGAGGCGCCACCGTTCTGGTGGGAAAAGCCTGGCCTGCAATCTGCGCTGCTTTACCCCGCCGGATGGGTTTACGGCCGGGTTGCCCGCCAGATCATGGAAAAGCGCCGGCGCCGCCCCGCGGCGGTTCCGGTGATCTGCGTGGGTAATTTCACCGTCGGAGGATCGGGCAAGACTCCGACCGCGCTCGCTTTGGCGGACGCCGTCGAGGCCCGAGGTCTCAAGCCGGGATTTCTCACCCGCGGCTATGGCGGCAACGTCCGTCAGCCCACGGTGGTCGATACGGCACATCATTCCGCGCGCTATGTCGGCGACGAGCCCATGTTGCTCGCCCGCCGCGCCTTGACCGTGGCCTCGCCGGACAGGCCCGCCGGCGCCGAGCTGCTGGTCGCCGAAGGCGCCGAGGTCATCATCATGGATGACGGTTTCCAGAGCGCCCGCCTCGTCTTCGATCACGCCGTCATGGTCATCGACGCCCGCAAGGGTGTGGGCAACGGCCGGGTTTTCCCTGCGGGTCCCGTGCGGGCTCCGATCGTTGACCAGTTGCGCCACGCGGATTCGCTCCTCGTGGTGGGCGAAGGGACGGCCGCCGACCGGATCATCCGTCTGGCCGCAAGGGCCGCCAAACCGGTTCATACTGCGCGCCTGGTGCCGCTGTCGCCGAAACGGCTGCGCGGGAAGAACTGCCTCGCCTTCGCGGCGATCGGCGATCCTGACAAGTTTTTTGAAACCCTCGAAGCGGCCGGAATACGTGTCGCTCATGCCAAGGGGTTTCCCGACCACCACACCTTCGCCGATGATGAGATCGGCGAACTGATCGACGAGGCCGATCTCTACGGTCTCAGCCTCGTGACCACGGCCAAGGATCTGGTGCGGTTGCAGGGCGGCCATGGACGCGCTCATGAACTGGCGTCGCGTGCCGAGGTGCTCGAGGTGAGGCTGGATTTCGATCAGGCGCACACCGCCGACACGATCGTCAGGTTGGCCATCGAGAAGTTCAAGCGCCGCCGGACGGCCGCAAGCCCCGTCCGCTGAACCCTGCTCTAGCCGGAAACCGGAAGGTTGCCGGCGCGCTTTTCCGCCTCGAACGAGGCGTTGACGTCGACATAGGCTTCCTGCCGCTCGACGCTCCAGTATTTCAGCTCATCGAGAGGAATGCGCTCGCCCGTAACGGCGCACACGACATGGTTGCCAGGTGTGATGACCTGTATGTCGCCGTCGAGATATTTCAGCGCCGCTGGCCGGGAACCCGACCCTTCAAACCGGTTCATGATGGCTCCGTTTTGCAGGAAGTGTCCTATTATCCCCGCCGGCCCGGGCAATGCAAGGTCGTCCGGTGCCTCTACGCCGGACTCATCGGCGTGCGAAGAGCCGTTCGATATCGTGAAGGCTCAGCGTCACATAGGTTGGGCGCCCGTGATTGCACTGGCCCGAACCCGGCGTGGCTTCCATCTGCCGCAAAAGCGCGTTCATTTCCTCCGGCTTGAGCAGCCGGCCGGAGCGGACCGAACCGTGACAGGCCATCGTCGAGGCCACCGATTCCAGCCTGTCGCGCAAGGCTGTCGTATCTCCCCATTCGGCGATTTCATCAGCCAGATCGCGGATCAGGCCCGGCACGTCGATCTCGCCGAGCAGGGCGGGCGTTTCGCGCACCGCGATCGCACCGGGACCGAAGCGCTCCAGTCCAAGCCCGAGCTGTTCGAGATCCGCGGCCTTGTCGGCGAGCCTGTCGCAATCCTCTTCCGGCAGATCGACGATTTCAGGCAGAAGCAGCAACTGCGAGGGTAGCCGTCCGCCGGCCATCGCGCCCTTGAGCTTTTCGAACACCAGCCGTTCGTGGGCGGCGTGCTGGTCGACGATGACGAGGCCGTCCTCCGTCTGGCTGATGATATAGTTTTCCAGCACCTGCGCGCGGGGAGCCCCGAGAGGGTGCGAGGGAGAGGGAGCTTCGGTGATGCCCGGCGTCTCGCCGATCCGCGCCGAGGGCTGCTCGGCATCGGCGAATACGGCCTGGATCGGTTCGGCGAAACCGAAAGGTACCTCGCTCTGAGTTGGTCGGTGGGGCGAGGTTTCGCGCGTCCAGTTGACCGGCCCCTCCATGGAGTCGAATTCGCGACGGGGGGCGGCGAACCCGCCTTGCGGGCGCAATGCGGCGAGCATGCCCGACGATCCCGTGGTTGCGGCGCGGTCGCCTTCCCGCTCGAGGGCCTGACGAATTGCGCCAATGATCAGCCCGCGCACCAGCCCGGGATCGCGGAAGCGCACATCCGCCTTGGCGGGGTGGACATTGACATCGACCAGCGCCGGATCGATCTCGATCTTGAGAACGGCGACGGGAAAGCGTCCGCGCGGGATGCGATCGGAATAGGCCGCCCGCAGCGCCGACATGATCTGCTTGTCCTGCACCGGGCGGCCGTTGACGAAGGCATACTGGCTGAGCGAGTTGGCGCGGTTGTAGGTCGGAACGCCGATATGTCCCGTCAGCCTCACATCCTCGCGCACCGCGTCGATCTCGATGGCGTTGTCGGCGAATTCGCGCCCGAGAACCTGGGAGATGCGATCGAGCGGCTCGCCGACGGCGCTGTATTCGCTCGTCATGCGGTCCGGCCCTGAGAGCACGAAACGCACATGCGGAAAGGCAATCGCCATGCGCCGCACCACATCGGTGATCGCGCCGCTCTCGGCCCGTTCACCCTTGAGGAACTTCAGCCGCGCCGGCGTGGCGAAGAAGAGATCGCGCACTTCCACCATCGTGCCAGGATTGGCCGGCGCGGGTCGCGGCGAGCCGCCTGTGCCGCCTTCGAGCCGGACTTCGTGGCCGTTTTCAGACCCGGGCTGGCGGCTGACGATGCGGAGCTTGGAAACGGATCCGATCGAGGGCAATGCCTCTCCGCGGAAACCGAGCGTGCGAATGTCGTGCAGTCCGGAGGCGAGCTTGGAGGTGCAGTGCCGGCGCACGGCGAGCTCCAGGTCTTCGACCGGCATCCCCGAACCGTCGTCGATCACCCGTATCAGCGACTTGCCGCCGCCGGCGGTCGCGATCTCAATCCGCTCCGCGCCGGCGTCGAGCGCGTTTTCCACCAGTTCCTTCACCACGCTCGCGGGCCGTTCGACGACCTCGCCGGCGGCAATCTGGTTGATCAGGGTGTCTGGGAGCTGCTGGACGGCCATGCCTCATGTTCCCGGATTCGGAGCCGGCTGCAATGACCTTGACCGAGAAATCCCTGTAAATTCCGCCGGGTTTGTTGCAAACCCGCACCGTGACCGCTTTTGTGTCTTCTTCACGTTCGGAGAGGTGAAATGAATTCATACGACGAAGCCCGCTCGGTACTCCGCGGGCTGTTCGACGCCGGCCTGAAGGCCGCCGACCCGGCCATCTGCGTCCCGCCGCACCTTCCGTCGCCGCCGAAAGGCCGGACGATCGTGGTCGCAGCGGGCAAGGCGGCGGCATCCATGGCGCGCGCGGTCGAGGACAACTGGCCGGGCGAACTCGAAGGTATTGCCGTCACGCGATACGGGCATGGGGTATCCTGCAAGACGATCGAGGTCATCGAGGCCTCCCATCCCGTTCCTGACGACAGGGGCGAGGTTGCGGCCCGGAAGCTCTTGAAGACGGTCGAGGGACTTGGCTCCGAGGATCTGGTTCTCTGCCTGATTTCCGGCGGCGGTTCGGCGCTTCTCGGGCTGCCGGCGGAAGGATTGACGCTCGATCAGAAAAAGGCCGTCAACAAGGCGCTGCTCGCCTCCGGGGCTCCGATCGGGGAGATGAACACCGTCCGCAAGCACCTGTCGTCCATCAAGGGCGGGAGGCTGGCGCAGGCCGCATTCCCGGCGCGCGTGGTGACGCTCGGCATTTCCGACGTGCCCGGCGACGATCCCTCCGTCATTGCGTCAGGACCCACCGTCGCCGACTCGACTACGCTTTCGGATGCCGTCCGTGTCATCGAGAAATACGGAATCGACATTCCGGATGCGGTGAGAGCCCATCTCCGGAAGCCCGAAAGCGAAACGCCGAAGCCCGGCGATGCGGTTTTCGCCAACACCGAATTCGTGCTGATTGCGAAACCCGCCGACATGGTCGAAGCCGTGGTCGCGGCCGGACGCGGGATGGGCTATGAGGTGGTCTCGCTCGGTGCGGATATCGAGGGCGAGGCACGCGAGGTAGGAGCCGAGCAGGCGCAACGCGCCCTCGGGATCGCGAACGGGATGAAGCCGGGCGACACACCGGTTCTCATCGTCTCCGGCGGTGAAACCACGGTCACCGTCGATCATGAGGGCGGCCGTGGAGGACGCGACTGCGAATATCTTCTGTCGCTCGCGGTCGGGCTCGACAGCCATCCCCGGATCTTCGCGCTGGCCTGCGATACCGACGGCATCGACGGCAGCGAGGACAATGCCGGCGCCATCATCGATCCGGACACGCTCGCACGTGCCGCCGAAAAGGGATTGGATGCGTCGAAACATCTTTCCGCGCATGATTCATACACGCTGTTTTCGGCCACGGGAGACCTAGTCGTCACCGGTCCGACGCTGACCAACGTCAACGACCTGCGCGTCATTCTCGTTTTACCACCCGCCGAAGGTGCATTTTAAGTACGACTTAACTTCGACCTGACACTCTGTCAGATAAGGGGCGAATTTGATCGACTGCCGGAGTCCGTCTGGCGTGAACATATGCTGGCAACGATCGATATCGGTTGAACTCTCCCTGCCGACCGGAATTCCAGCGGGGATGTGGTGCAATGGGTGCGTGCGATAGCGAGAACGATATCCAGTTGACATTGGTCGAGGGGCTGGCCGGGTCTCTCGGGGCGTCCGTCGCGATCTTCGATCGTGACGATACGCTCATTTATTCGTCTCGCAATTTCAGCCGCTTTTTCGCCCTGCCCGAGGAGTGTTTGAAAGTCGGCATCAGGCTGCGTGATTTCCTCGGAGCCATCTACGATTGCGGTGTCCGCTTCGGAACCGCGGCAAAGGATGGGGCGGGCATCTCGCGCAACGACTGGATCGCCGAACGCATCGCGATCCATTGGCGGGAGCGCCATGAAAACGTCGAGCAACTGCCGGACGGCCGCTGGGTGAAGCTCGGCAAACGCCGCATGCCGGGCGGCCTGCTCATCACCCATGTGTTGGATGTCACCGAGCAAAAGCGCTGGGACCATGATTTCGAGGCCGCTCAGGATGATGCCAAGCTGGCCCGGCAAACCTTCGAAAACCTTCCCAATCCGGTGCTCGTCAAGGACGAGACCCTGCATATCGTGCTCATCAACAAGGCCTTCTGCCGGCTTCTGGGATTCGAGCAACACGAGATGATCGGACGACGCGTTGCCGATCTTGTCGGCACGGAGGCCGCGCGATTGTTCGAGGAGCGGGAACGCCGCGTCCTCGAGACTGGCGAGCCGCTGGAATTCGTCGAGGACATTCCCCATCCCGACGGATCGCTGATCCGCTCCATCACCCGCAAACACCGCATTGGGTCGCCGGGAAACTATTTCGTCACCGTGTCGGTGGACCGCATCACCACCCAGTCCGCCGTCAATCACATGCGGCGGCGAATCTCGTCGGTTTCGGGTTCTTCGGACAAACCGGGTGAAAATAACCGGCGAAAGGTGCTCGTCGTCGACCAGGATCTCGCCCGCGCGCAGTCCCGCGCCGCGGCGCTTCGCTCTGACGGTCTCGAAGTGATGGCGATCGACGATCTTCGCCAACTCTTGGCGTTTCTCGATACGGCGCGAACCATGGATGTCCACATCGACTCGATCGAGGTGACTCCCGAACTGGCAGCGGCACTCGCCGCCAACCCGGCAGCGACCGAATATCCCGCGCTTGCCCGGCTTCTTGCCGAGCGCGTATCGCGCGATATCGCCCGCCGTACCGCCGAGGCCCAGATCCGGGAAGAAGCCGATAAGACAATTCCCGAATTGGCCCCACGGGCGCCCTTGGAGCCGGAAGTCGCCGCCGAAGCGCTCGACCCGACGGCGCAACCGGATGAAACATCCGCGAATGCCACAGCTGGCGTGGATGATGCCTCCATCGATCACCCGGCCATCGCGGCTCAGCCTCGGGAGGAGAAGCTCCTTCGCATCCACCCGGCTACCCACGTTGCGAAGGACGCCCCGCAGCCGCCGCCGGCCGCCTCGGGAAAGGTGCGGATTCTGGTGGCCGAGGACAATGACGTCAACCAGATCGTCTTCGAACAGATCCTCGACACGATCGGCGCGGACTATCACATCGTCGCCAACGGACAGGAAGCCATCGACTCCTGGCGGGCGTTCAAGCCCGATCTTATTCTGATGGATGTGTCCATGCCCATCATGAACGGCCATGAGGCGACGCGGCGGATCCGAGAAGAAGAGGGTGGGGCGGACGGCGGTACTCACACGCCGATACTGGCGGTGACGGCACATGCGATGGCCGGGGATGCGGACGCTTGCTTCGCCGCCGGGATGGATGACTACATGACCAAGCCGATCAGCCCGGAAAAGCTCGAGCACTCCATTTCCACGTGGGTGCATTCCGGCGCCCGCTCGGCAAGCGCCTCCTGATTTTCAGCAATTTGTACTGTTTTGAACCGCCGCTGCCGCCCACGACTCCACCTTGCAGCGTATCGATAGGACAACGTTAACAAATATATTTCATTTTACTAAAATCGGCGACTGAGAATGCAGGCGACACCCACGCGATGAAAGAACAACTCGAGCTGGCACCGGCTGAAGTTGCGGACGCAAATGTCGTCGCGCTGACCGATCCCCTGACCGGGCTCGGCAATCGTCGCCGACTGATGGACAAGATCCGCAAGCTCGCGGCCGAACGGGCCGATGACCCGGCTCCTTTTACTGTCGGTGTCGCCAACATCGACGGCTTCAAACCCATCAACGATCTGTTCGGCCATGCGGCGGGAGACGAGATTCTCTGCCAGATCGCCCATCGCCTGCGCGCCTGCCTCCCCGACGGCGGTTTTGTCGCCCGGATCGAGAGCGATGAATTCGCTTTCGTGCTTCCCCTGGTCTTCGAGAAGAAGGGGGCAGAGAAGATCGGCCGCATGTTCAAGGAAGTGCTTTCTGCGCCCTATGATCTGGGCGACCGCAACGTGCGCCTGTCCGCTTCCTTTGGTTTCGCCATTTACCCGTTCGCGGGCGAGCAGTTTGCCGAACTGATGAAAAGCGCGGATACGGCCCTGTACCGGTCCAAGCGGCGCGGGCGCAGCCAGATTACCGTCTATTCGGAAGAGATCGCCGAGGAGATGCGCTACTCGACGGAGGTTGAGCAGGCGTTGCGGCGTGCGATCATCGCTGACGAGGTCGCGGTCAATTTCCAGCCGATCATCAATATCGCCGATGGCACGCTTCTCGGTTTCGAGGCGCTGGCGCGATGGACCGACAGGGATCTCGGTTTCATTTCCCCGAACGTCTTCATTCCGCTTGCCGAAGAGCGCGGTTTCATCGACTCGCTGACCGAAACCCTGCTCCGCAAGGCTTCCGAAACGGCCAAGAACTGGCCGTCGCACATGTTCCTGTCGTTCAATCTCTCGTCGATGCAACTGACGGACCCGGCAACGAGCCACAACGTCATGGCGATCCTCAATTCCGTCGGTCTCGATCCGCACAGGCTCGAACTCGAAATCACCGAAACGGCGATGATGAGCGATCCGGAAACGGCGGCGAAGGTGATCAACGAGCTGCGGACGGTCGGCATCCGCGTCTCCCTCGACGATTTCGGCACCGGCCAGTCAAGCCTCGGCCGTCTGCGCGAATTCGCGTTCGACAAGGTCAAGATCGACCGTTCCTTTGTCAACGAGATTACGGTCGATCGCTCGTCGGAGACCATCGTCAAGGCGATCCTCGCCATGTGCGAAGGGCTCGACCTCAAGGTGATCGCCGAGGGAATCGAGACACCCGAGCAGGCCGCCAAGCTGCTGGAGCTGGGATGCAGGGCAGGGCAGGGCTATCTTTTCGGCAAGGCTGTCAACGCAGAGACGACCTATGCGCTGATCAAGTCCGAGCGCGCGGCGCAGAGAAGCCACATGACGGCGTCCCACGACTAGACCATCCAGCGCCAAGGCGGAATCGCCTGGTACAGGAAGTTGCTCCAGAATTGAAGCAGTGCTCTGGCCGTCTGGCCCTGGAGCCTGCGCTAGCCCCGCCGGACCTTGGCGAGAGATCTCCACACTTCCAGCAACCCCCGTTGAACCGCGATATCGGCGTCGATCAGCCTGACCTCGATCCCGCAGGTTTCGAGCGCCGACTGGTAAAGCCGGGCGATGCTGCCGGATGCGACGAGCGCCACGCCGTTGGTTCCCGGCTCCGCGCCCGCGATCTCGGCTCCGATCAACAGGCCCGTCAGACGGGCGCGGTTTTCGTCCGGCGTCCTGTCCTCGAGCAGATGGGAGGCGCGGACGGAGAAGATGGAATGGGTGATACGGCCCGCGTCGAGCCAGCCGTCGCGTACGCCGGTGGTGAAGGCGGGATCGCCGGCCTGAACCTCCGCCGCGCCTTCGAGCGAATGGTGGAGGATTGTCTGCCGGCTCAATACCTCGATCATTTCTCCGGTCATGAAGGTGCGGAAGCTCTGGATCCGGCTGCCCGCCATGCGAACCCATTTCGAATGCAGACCCGGCAGGCAATAGCTGTGGGCGCCCTGGCCTTCCATGCTCGCGCCGAACAGGCGGGTTTCCTCGCCGCGCATCACGTCGGCCCCTTCTCCGGACGCCTGGGAGACACCCGGCAGGATCGTCACGTTCCGCGCGAGACCTGAAATGGTCGTCGCGTGTCCCCACAGGTTTTCGAGTTCGGCCGGCGTGCGCAGATAACCTGCCTCTTTCCAGCCTTGGCGCGATCCTGCCATTCCGCAGATCAGCGCCGGAAGCTCCCGGGGAGCCTCCAATCGGGAGAGATGCCGGTCGAGAATGGCCTGGAAACCTTCTCGGCGTCCCGTCTCCAGCCCTTCCTCGCTTTCGCATTCGCCGAGAACCGTGCCGTTGCGGCTCATCAGCCAGAGCCGGAAGCGTCGGGTTCCCCAGTCCACTGCGGCGACGTCGGGTGCCGTTGTCAGTGTCGCCTCCCTTGCGAGCCGGCAGGCCGCCATTCGAAGCCTAGGCTGGGACGAATATCAGATCGTGGGCAGTGTATAGTCGCCATATGCGTCCCGGAGCGTCGTCTTCTTGATCTTGCCCGTCGCCGTGTGCGGAATCTCGTCCGCGAAGACGATGTCGTCGGGCATCCACCATTTGGCGATCTTGCCGTCGAGAAAGTCACGGATGTCCTCTTTCGTTGCGGACCGGCCTGCCTTCAAAACGATGATGAGCAGGGGACGTTCCGACCATTTCGGATGATCGACGCCGATAACGGCTGCTTCAGCCACATCGGGATGGCCGACCGCTATGTTCTCTATCTCGATCGAGGAGATCCATTCGCCGCCGGATTTGATCACATCCTTCGCCCGGTCGGTGATCTGCATGTAGCCGTATTCGTTGATATGGGCGACATCGCCGGTGTCGAACCAGCCGTCTTCATCGAACTGCTCGGCGCCGCGGTTCTTGTAATAGGCGCTCGAAATTGCCGGGCCGCGCACCTTGAGCCGGCCGAAGGTTTTGCCGTCCCAGGAAAGCTCGTTGCCGTCGTCGTCGCTGATTTTCATCTCGACCGTGTAGGGGGCGTGGCCCTGCTTGCTTTGCAGCGCCACTTTCTCCTCTCCTTCGAGGTCGGCGTATTCGGGCTTGATCGAGCAGATGGTGCCGAGCGGGCTCATCTCGGTCATGCCCCATGCATGCATCACCCTGACGTCGTAGTTCTCCTGGAACTTGCGGATAATGGCCGGCGGGCAAGCCGAGCCTCCGATGATGACATGATCGAGATCCGGAAGCGAGCCGCCGTGTTCCTCCATATGCTGAAGCAGCATCAGCCAGACGGTGGGAACCGCTGCGGTGATCGTCACGCGCTCCTGCGTCAGCATTTCGTAAATCGACTTTCCGTCCATACCGGCGCCCGGCATGACCATCGTCGCGCCGACCATCGGCACCGAGAAGGCCGTTGACCAGCCATTGGCGTGAAACAGCGGCACCACCGGCATGAACCGGTCCTTCGAACTGATGTCGAGCATGTCCGGCTGAATGGCCGTCAGGGCGTGAAGCGTATTCGAGCGATGGGAGTAGACGACGCCCTTGGGGTCGCCTGTCGTGCCGGAGGTATAGCACATACCGGCCGCCGTGTTTTCGTCGAACCGTGCCCAGGCAAAATCGCCATCGACCTCGCCGATATAGGCCTCGTAGGAAACCGCGCCGGCCAGCGACGTCTCCGGCATGTGCGCGTCGTCGGTCAGGATGACAACGCGCTCAAGGGTGGGCACCTTGGGCGCGAGCGCTTCCGCAAGTTTCACGAAGGTCAGGTCGACGAAGAGCATCCGGTCCTCCGCGTCGTTCATGATCCAGGCGATCTGTTCGGGGAACAGGCGCGGGTTGAGCGTGTGGTAAACCGCGCCGATCCCCAGAATTCCGTACCAGGTCTCCAGATGCCGCCAGGTATTCCAGGCCATGGTGGCCACACGATCCCCCAGAACCACGCCGTCGCGGGCGAGCCTTTGCGACAGTTTCAGGCTGCGGCTTCGGATCTCGTCGTAAGTGATTCGGTGAATCGGCCCCTCAACCGACCGGGAAACCACCTCCCTGCCGCCGTGCATGCGGGCGGCATGATCGATAATCGTATGGGCGAGAAGTGGCCATTCCTGCATGAGTCCGAGCATGTTTTCCTCCCTGAAGCCAGTCCGGATACGCTTGCCATCTTAGGAGGTGAGGGGCTGGAGGCAACTGAATTGTCAAATGAATTCCTGCAACTAGGGAGGGTGGCGGCCCGCGCGCAAGCCACGTTTGTTAGGCGGAGTTTTACCTTGTTTAGAACTGTTAAAAAAAATGCCGCGCCCCTGTTAGTTCTTTGTCGCACTCCGAAAATAAATATGCTACTTTATGCATGCGGCGGAACACTAGGTAACTAACAGGGGCCTGGATGGGAGCGACCGCGTCCTTCAGGAAAAAAAATGTCACAAATGACTGTTGAGGCGGATCGCGCTGATCTGTTATTGCAGCAACTCGGCGCTTGTAGTTCGCAATTCGATGTATTTCGGTGTTTGCGAGAAGTAACGCAGAGCTACGGCTTTCGTTTTTTCTCCGTGAATTCAATGCCCAAGGATAGCCAGTTCCGCTTGTCGGAAACGGTTGTCATCACCTCTGCTCCTTCCGAATTGATCAAGCGACAGGACGGATTCGACAAGTCGGATTCCAACCCGGTCGTGGCCGCCATTCGTGCGACGGGGGCGCCTTTCGAGGTTCGGTTTGGAGAGCGGGTGAAGGGGGATTGCCGTAAATTCGATCAGGTCGAGCAGATCCTGGCCGAATTCGACCTGTCGACCTGGCTGATCGTTCCGGTCTTCACGCCGGGGGCAGGAGAGGCTGTCATCTCCTATCTCGGCAACCGTCCGCCGCTTCGCGCTTTCGAATTGGCGGAACTGGCCTTGCTGTCTTCCAAGGCCAAGGATCGGTTGACCATGGTTTCGGCGCAGGACAAGCCCCAGGCTTCTCCTTTGACGGAACGTGAACTCGAATGCGTCGTCTGGACGGCCGCTGGCAAGACCAGCGTCGAGATCGCCAAGATCCTCAATCTCTCGGAGCATACGGTCAATCACTACCTCAACAACGCCACGCGGAAGAGCGGAACCGTCAATCGGACGCAGACTGTCGCGTCGGCGCTTCGAAACGGATGGATCGACTAGAGCAATTTCCGATTTTGGCGAAATACGCGAAATCGAAATGCGTCAATGAATTCGGTCGTCTGCCCGAGCTATCCGTTTTGACCTTGAGGTGAAACGGTCTGGGATTGATCTTCTTTCGGCCGGGATCTGCAAAGCTCCCGGCCGTATTCTCTCACGGCATCGATCTTGCTTTTGAAAGCGGACCAGTCGTCCTCTTCGGCGATCGCCCGCCAGATTTGCTCGACCTCGTCGATCAGCATGGTTTGCGGCTGGGCCGGGAAGTTAGGCGATGCCATCGCCTCTGCAACGCCATTCATCGGCGCGCGGTCCCGGATCGCCGAGATTGTCGCCCGCCAGACCTCGCCGGCATAAAGGTCGGCGTGCGGGCTTTGCTCAAGCCTCGTTTCCATCGCGCCGCCCATCATGTCCAGGAACGCGCGCTCGAAGCCTGCTCCGCTCTGCCGCAAGGCCCCATAGAACAGCGCGACCAGACGATGATCCCGTTCGGGATCGCTTTCGTCACGGAGAAGTCCCAGACGGCCGAACGTGCTGTCCGCCAGCGCCTCGTCGAATTTGGCGGGAAAGGTCTCCAGCATCGGCTGCAATTCACTCACGTCGCATAGCGGTATCAGGCATTCGCCGAGGCGCGCCAGATTCCAGTAGAGCGCGTCCGGCTGCCGCCCGAAGGCATAAAGGCCCTGGTGGTCGAAATAGGCCGCGGTGAAGTTCGGATCGAGCACTGGAAGGAAGCGCCAGGGACCGTAGTCGAAACTCTCCCCGGTGACCGTGATGTTGTCGGTGTTGAGAACACCGTGCACGAAACCGGCGGCGAACCATTGCGCGCCGAGCCGCGCCACCGCATCGACCACATGGCCGAGAAAATCCGCGGGTCCGGTCGCGTCCGGCCAGTATTCGGCAATCGAGTAGTCGAGCAGCCTGCGAATGCTCTCGTGGTCTTCGAGAAAAAGAAGCCGCTGGAACGTGCCGATGCGGATGTGGCTGTGATTGAGCCGTACGAGGACGCTCGAACGGGTGGGGGAGGGCTCGTCGCCACGCACGAGGCTTTCCCCGGTTTCGATCAGGCTGAGACTGCGTGACGTGTTTACGCCGAGCGCTTCCAGCAGCTCGGTCGCAAGCACCTCGCGAACCCCGCCCTTGAGCGTCAGCCGTCCGTCGCCGCCGCGCGACCATGGCGTGGTGCCGGAGCCCTTGGTGCCGAGATCCATCAGCCGGCCAGAGCGGTCGCGCATCTGTGCGAACAGGAAACCACGCCCGTCGCCGATATCGGGATTGTAAACCCGGAACTGGTGGCCGTGATATCTTAGCGCCAGCGGCGCGGGGAGATTGTCCGGCAGCGGCTGGAAGCGGCCGAAATGGCAAAGCCATTCCTCATCGCTCAAGCCATCGAGGCCGATCTCCGCTGCGGCCCGGTCATTGCGGAAGCGCAGATCCAGACTGGGAAATTCGGCCGGCTTCACCGGATCATAGAATTCGCTTCCGAGGCGGGTATGCTGGACATCCGGGCGGTATGCGGCCTGTTCGGCGTGGGGGGTAAAAGGGTCGGTCAAAAATTCTTCTCCTGCCCCTCATATGGGGCGCCGCACGTGACGCGAAAGGGGCTGGAGCAATCTCATGCGTGCCGCCCGCTCATTGCAAAACCGATCGGTTTTCAAAAAAGCCGACGATCTCTTGAAAGGGATAATCCGGCAACCCATATCCTGTTCAACGCCGGGATTTCTCTCCCCCACCCCAAGATCCCGGCCGCCGCCGCCTTTGAGCGGATCGGGTCGTCCCCTCCCGACCTGACCCAGTCTCGGGCGACGAATAGAAGCACCCGTCCGGTTCTGCCGGGCGGGTGTTTCAATTTTCGGGCGATCCCTGAAACCTCTGGGGTAGAAAGCGCGACTTTTCGGAAGCCGTCGTTTCGGTAATGAAATCGGCCACCGTCCTCAGGCGGGCCAGATCGCGCGCGGCCTCGTGGAACACGATATAGTAGCCCCGCTCGATGCGCAGTTCCGGAAGCACGTTGATCAGTTCCGGATAATCCGCCGCGATATAATCATGCAGCACCGCGATGCCCGCGCCCGCACGCACCGCGCGGGTCTGTCCGATCGCGCTTGAAATCTCGAAATGGGCCGACCAGTTGCGAAGGATTTCGCGGGTGAAGTGCAATGACGGCGAGAATATCAGATCCTCGACATAGCTGATCAGCCGGTGGTGGCGCAGATCCTCGGCACTCTGCGGACGGCCCATCTCGGCGAGATATTCCTCGGACGCATAGAGCGACAGCGAATAGTCCACCAGCTTGCGCGACACCAGCCGGCCGACCGCGGGCTGTTCCACTGTAACGGCGATATCCGCCTCTCGTTGCGGAAGGGAGAAGGACCGCGGCACTGGTACGAGCTGCAGGGTCAGATCGGGATGGCGTGAGGTCAGCACCCCGAGCCGCTCGGCGAGGAAATGGACGCCGAAACCGTCCGGCGCCCCGATCCGCACGGTTCCGGAAATCGCGCTGTCGGTCTTTCCTAGGCCGGATTGCGCGGCCAGCATTTCCGCCTCCACCCGCTCGGCGTGAACGAGAAACGCCTCGCCCTCTCCGGTCAGCACGCATCCGTTGGTGCGCCGGATGAAAAGCTGGCTGTCGAGCGCGGTTTCGAGCGCCGTCAGGCGTCGCGCCGCCGTCGCATGGTTCAATCCAAGCCGCCGCGAGGCGGCCAGAATTTGACCGCTTCGCGCCACCGCCAGAAACACCCTTATGTCGTCCCAGTTCAATGACATTCCGTTTTCATAGTCTGCTTGCCGAGCAAGTTGAAGCGGTTTGCGCCGGCGCTCCGACTTGCCGGATCCGGAGCACGGGCCTATGTGGTGAGCGTTCCCTCCACACCCTGAACGGAATTTTCATGCAGGAGAGCAAGACCGGCCCCGCCCGACGGACTCCCCATGACGCGCATTCGGCGGCACGAGATCCGGCACCCTATGAAGGTCGCTGGATCGCCATGACAGTCATGCTGATCGCCGGCTTCATGAACCTGATCGACGTAACGATCGTCAACGTCGCGTTGCCGAGCCTTCAGACAAGCCTCGGCGCCACGGATTCCGGCATCGAATGGGTCGCCGCCGCCTATATCCTCTCCTTTTCAATAGGACTTTTGCCGTTCGGCCGGCTGGGGGATTATCTCGGGCGCAAACACGTTTTCCTGATCGGCGTGGCGTGCTTCACCATTGCCTCCACGCTGTGCGGGCTGGCGCCGAACATCGAGTTGCTGATTGCCGCCCGCGCCGTTCAGGGTCTGTCGGCGGCACTGATGACACCGCAAACCCTGGCGATCGCCCAGGTCATCTTTCCGCCGCACGAACGCGGAACCGCATTTTCGCTCTTCGGTCTGACGGCCGGGCTGGCGACGGTGACCGGTCCGCTGCTTGGCGGGGTGCTGATCGGCGCGGACATTTTCGGGCTCGACTGGCGCCCGATCTTTCTCGTCAACATTCCGGTGGGCGCCGTCGCCATTCTCCTCGGACTGCGCTTCATCCCCAAGAGCAGACCCAATTATGATGTCGGCTTCGATGTCGTCGGCATCCTGCTTGCAATTGCCGCCATGCTTTTCCTGGTCTTCCCCCTCGTCGAGGGACGGAATTTCGGCTGGCCGGCCTGGATATTCCTGATGCTCGCTGCCAGCCTGCCTGCCGGTTTTGCCTTCGCGTTCTGGCAGAAGGCACGGGCGCGGGCGAACCGTCCGCAGCTCATGCCGGCGAGCGTGCTCGGCAATCGCCAGTTCCTCGGCGGGGCTTTAATGACCACGCTCCTGTTTTCGTCGGTCCCCGGCCTGTTCCTCGTGCTTGCGGTCTTCCTTCAGGTCGGTTTCGGGCTCACGCCACTGCAATCCGGTCTGACGACGATGCCATTCTCTGTGGGCGTACTGACGGCCTCGCTCGTTGCCAACAGGCTGGGCGGTCGCTTCATGCGGCAGAGGATCATCATCGGCGCCGGCCTTCTCTTTTCGGCGATGTTCGGTTTGCGCATGGTCGTCGCCGGCGTGGGTGATGCCATCGTGAGCTGGCACTTCATCGCGCCCTTGTTCGCGGCGGGCCTTGGCCTTGGAACGACGATCCCGGCGATCTTCCAGACGGTCCTGTCCAATGTGGAAGGCCGGGACGCGGGCTCCGCCTCGGGCAGCCTTCAGTCCTTCCAGCAGGCCGGCGCGGCGCTGGGTGTGGCGGTCATGGGGCAGATCTTCTTCGGTCATTTCGGCGGTCAGGCGGCCGGATCGTCCCATGCGCAATTCATCGAAGCTCTGAGGACATCGCTGATCTACAGCATGGTGGCCTTCGCGATGGTCGCCGCGGGCGGTGCCGTGATACGCTCTCACGGGTCGCGCTGAGGGCGCCCTGTCAAAGTTCAAACGCGGGAAGAACGATGCCGATCGAACTCTCTCACGACATGATCCGCAAATTCGAGGAAGTCACCGGGATCGCCCCCATCGAGGTGCAGGCATCCGAGGAGCAGGCCTATTCGCTCGGCAAGGCCGGGAAGGACGTCGAAAAAGCGATTGCCCGGCTCAAGGAAGCCGCGCCCGGAACCTCCGAACGCGAGAATTGCCTGTGGGAGGCAAGCGATGCCGTCTGGCGCTATTTCATCCAGCGCGAGGCCTGCGGGGTTCGCGACCACCGGCAGGCGGTGCGCTTTTACGGCATACCCGGCGAGGTGCTCGCCCGGCTTGGCGCGCGTCCCGCCGCCAAGCCGGGCGTCGTCTGACTAGACCGCTTCTTCTTCAGAGCAACTTCAATTTTGCCGGTTCCGTCAAAGCCCGAAACTGCTCCAATCAGATGCCGTGGCCGGCGGCCGCGTCGAGTTCCCGCTTGAGCCGTTCCTCTTCCTCGACCGTCGGCTTGGAGAAGCGGGCGAGCGCCAGATAGGCGACGGGGGTGACGAAGAGCGTCGCGGCCGTCGCCAGCCCCAGTCCACCGACGATCACCCAGCCGAGCGCTGTGCGTGCCTCGGCACCTGCGCCCGCGGCGAAGACCAGCGGCAGGGCGCCGAGCACGGTCGAGACCATCGTCATCATCACCGGGCGCAGACGGATCAGCGAAGCCTGCTCCACCGCCTCTCGGACGGAGTGTCCCTGGTTTCTCAGCTGGTTGGCGAATTCCACGATGAGAATGCCGTTCTTTGCCATAACCCCGACAAGCAGCACCAGTCCGATCTGGCTGTAGACGTTGAGCGTGCCGCCGGTCAGCAATATGGCGAACACGGCACAGGCAAGCCCGATGGGAACCGTCGCCATGATGATCAGCGCCGATATGAAACTCTCGAACTGTGCCGCAAGCACCAGAAGCACGACGATGATCGCGATGGCGAAGGTCGTCACCATGTCGCGCGAGGACTGGTCCAGCGTGGCGGCCTCCGCAAGCGGAATGACGCGGGCACCGGGGGGCAGGATGGGTTCTGCGAGCCGCACCACTTCCCGGTAAGCGTCGCCGAGGGCCAGTTGCTCGGTCAGTCCGGTGGTGATCGACACCGAGCGGAGTTGTTCCTCTCGATTGAGTGAAGGGGACACTGCCTTTTCCGTCAGCGATGCGATCGTTGACATCGGCACCATCCGGCCATCGCCGGTCTTCAGATAGATGCTTTCGAGATCGGTCGGGTCGTTGATCGGCGAGGTCGTCGAGATCAGCTTGACCGGGTAGGAGCGGTCCTGGATGAAGACCTCCGTCACCTCGCTGCCGTCGAGCAGCGCCTGCATGGCTTCCGCAAGACCGTTGATGTCGATGCCGAGATCGTTCGCCCGCTCCCGGTCGATGGAGACCGAAAGCTGTGGTTGCGTCGTCTCGTAGGACATCCGCACCTGATCGAAACGCGGATCGTCCTCCAGTAGCCGGACCATCTCCTCGGCTGCGTTGCCGAGGCTCTGGTAGCTGTTGCCGACGAAGGCGAATTGCAGACCCTGGCCGGCGCCGCGGATGCCGAGACTGTTGGGCTGGAAGGCAAAGGCGCGGATGCCGGGGATCCGCGAGGCCGCTTCATTGATGTCGGCGGAGATTTCCGCCTGGCTGCGGGTACGTTCGTCCCAGGGCGCGAGCGTGAGAACCATGAAGCCGGAATTAGCGTTGCCCCCGCGCCCGCCCATGGCGAACATGTTCTGGATTTCGCCGCTGTCGCGCAGCGGCTGCAAGAGGTTTTCGAGCTCGCGCATCCGCGCGGATGTGTAATCGAGGCTCACGCCCTGCGGAGCGGAAATCCGCATCAGCGCGACGGCGCGGTCTTCCTGCGGCGTCAGCTCCTGCGGAACGGTGGAGAGAAGGGCAAAGGCCGTGCCGCAGATGAGAACTGCGATCAGCGCGACCACTACCGGCAGGTCGAGCGCCAGCCGAAGAAGTCGCCGATAGGTCTCTGCGAGCAGCAAGCCGAAGCGGCCGAACGTGCCATGTTTCTCTTCCTCGCCTTCCGCGCGTTCCGGCCTGGGCTTGATGATCCGCGAGGCCAGCATCGGGCACAGCGTCAGCGCCACGAAGCTGGAAAGCAGTACCGAGAAGGCGAGCACGAAACCGAATTCCTGAAACAGACTGCCCGCCTGTCCCGGCAGGAAGGACAGCGGCACGAACACGGCCGCAAGCGTTGCCGTGGTGGCGATGACGGCGAAGAAGACCTCGCTCGTTGCAATCACCGCCGCCGCGCGGATGCCGAGGCCCTGATTGCGCTTGCGCACGATGTTCTCGAGCACGACGATGGCGTCGTCCACCACCATGCCGGTCGCCAGCACGAGCGCCAGCAGGGTCAGGATGTTGATGGAAAATCCGAGCAGGTAGATCGCCGCGAACGTGCCGATCAGCGCGACGGGGAGGGTAACTGCGGGAATGATCGTCGCGCGCCAGTCGAGCAGGAAGATGTAGATGATCAGGATCACCACGCCCGTGGCAATCAGCAGGGAACGGACGACTTCCTCGATGGCGCCGGCGATGAAGGTCGCGTCGTCGCCGGTCACTCGGATCTCGACCCCGTCGGGGAGGATTGTCTGAAGATCGGCCGCTGCCTGGCGCACCCCTTGCGAGATTTCCAGCGTGTTGGACTTCGCCTGGCGGATGATTCCCATGCCGATTCCGGTCTTGCCGTTGGCGCGCAGGGTGGAATCGCCCGGATCGGGGCCCAGTGTGACGTTGGCGACATCGGCGATACGGACCCGGTCATTGACGTAGAGCGCCTCGAATTCCTCGGGGGTGGTGACGTCGGCGGTCGCACGAACGACAATGTCCTGCGTCGTCGCGGTCAGTGTTCCCGCCGGAACATCGAAGGCGACGTTGTCGAGCGTGGTCCTGATATTGCCGACGGTCAGGCCGAGCGCGGCGAGCCGCGACTGGTCGATGTCGATGCGGAAGATTTTCTCGCGATCGCCGTAGACCTGCACGTCGGCGACGCCGGGGACCGAGGCGAGGCGGTCCACCACCTCGTCCTCCACAAGCACCGTCATGTCCTGAACGCTCATCGTGTCCGACGTGACCGCCAGCCGCATCACCGGTTCCGCGTTCGCGTCCGCCTTGACGATCTGCGGATCGTCGGCGTCGTCGGGCAGGTTTCTGGTCACCCGGCCGATCGCGTCACGCACGTCGGCGGCCGCGGCCGACAGATCGGTGCTGTCGGAGAATTCGACGGTCACCCTGCTTCGCCCGAAGGATGACGAGGAGGAAATGTTCGTCACGCCCGAGACGCGGGCAACGCCCCCTTCGATGATCGCCGTCACCTCGCGGTCGATCGTCTCGGGCGCGGCGCCGGTATAATTGGTGGAGATCGAAATCACCGGCCGGTCCACATCGGGAAGTTCGCGGATTTCACCCCCGAGAATGCCGGCGAGGCCCGCCACCACCACCAGCAGGCTGAGCACGATGGCGAAGACCGGACGGCGCACGAAGAGGCCGCCTTTCGCACTCTGGGTGTTCGGATCGCTCGGCGCGGGTTGCTTCTCGATGTTGGTCATCAGCCCGCCTCCGCCGGGGACTTGGGAGCGCCGGTCGCGGTGCGGCCGTTGTCGACGGTCTTGCCTCCGCTGTCCGCGTTTTCGTCGGATTGAGGCGCGTTCGGTCCGACGATGTCGACCTCGCCGCCGGCCCGCACGTTCTGAACGCCTTCGGTGATGATGAGATCGCCCGGTTCGATGCCGGCGTCCACGAGAACGGATTCCGCATTTCGCTGGATGATGGCGACGTCGACACGCTCGGCCTTGCCGTCGGTCACCCGCCATACATAGGAGCCGTTCGAATCCCACTGGATCGTCAGGGGATCGACACTCGGATAGGTCTCGCCCGGGAAGCTCATGCGGATCTGGAAGGACATGCCGGCGCGGAGGCGGTCGTCGGCATTGGGGATGTCGGCGCGCACCCGCAAGGTGCGGCTTTCCTGGTCTAGCCGGTTGTCGAGCGCGCTGACCTCGCCTTTAAAAGCCTCTCCCGGCCGCGCGATCGAGACGGCTTCCACCGGCGTGCCAATGGAGACGGCGCCCACCAGACGCTCCGGAATGTAGAATTCGAGCAGGATGTGCTCGCGGTCATCGATTATGGAGACCACCGTCTGGTTGGTGACGAAGTCGCCGGGATTGACGTTGAGGATGCCGATCGTGCCGGAAATGGGCGCCCTGATCGTGCGCCGTTCGAGATTGAGCTCGGCCTGTCGCACGGCGAGTTGGGCGCTTTCGAGTTCCGTCCGCGCGGTGTCGGCTTCCACCGAACTGATGGTGCGCTGCTTGAGCAGGTTCTCGGTTCGCTCGACCCTGTCCTCCGCGGTTTTGACCGCAAGCCGCGCCTGATCGAGCGCGATGGTCTCTTCTCTCGCATCGAGATGGGCGATGACGTCGCCGGCCTCGACGGTTGCGCCTGAAGTGACCTCGATCGTGTCGATCTGTCCGGAAACCTGGGGCTGTACGGAAACGGTGCGTATCGCCGCACCAGTGCCGATTGCCGAGAAGCGGTCGTTGATTACGCCGGTATCGGCGGCTTCAACCATTGCCTTGGCCTGGCCGCGGCCTCCGAAACCGCGCCGTCCGCCCGCGCCACCGCCGCCGTTTCCACCCTCGTTCGCGGCTGTCATGGAGGCGGGGACGGGCACGCCGAGATCCGCCAGCGTGGACGCTGCGTTCGGATCGAACTTGATCCAGAGAAAGAGGGCGATGGCCAGGACGACGATCGAGGCCAACAGCTGTTTCCAGAATTTCATACTCTGCTTTCCAAATGGCGGGCGGAGCGCATTATGCTCCCGGCATGGTGCGGCGCAATGGGTGGCGCGCCTCAACTTTACTTTATTCGGTGCGGTGCCGCTGACCTGTTTTGCACGGCCCCAATGTCCTGTTTCGCATGGCCTATGTGAATGCCCCCTGAATGGGACGGGGAACGATTCCCCAAAACTGGCCCGCGGTGTTTTGCGCTCTGTTAACTTCCTGTGTGCTCAATAGCGGCAGGAAGGGCCATGTGCCCGGCATGACGCCATCCGCCAGGGCCTGTCGAGGCCGGAACACATGAAAGTGCCACGGGATCGACTTTCCCGCCGGAAAACGTGTTCAGCAGCACAATTTGGTGAAGTCACGGCAGCACGGCATGGCCGCGCCCGGACTGAGCGGACAGCGGAACCGGGGAACGCGATGAGCTTCAATCAGAATTCTTCCAAGAGCAGCGGTCTCGAGATCATTTCCTTTCATCTCGGCGATCAGGTTTTCAGCGTCAACATCATGTCCGTGCGCGAAATCCGCGGCTGGGCGCCGGTCACCCCGCTGGCCCATTCGCCCGCCCACGTGCTCGGCGTCATCAATCTGCGCGGCACGGTGATCCCGGTCATCGACATGGCGATCCGCCTCGGCCTCGAACCGATCGAACCGACCGAGCGTTCCGCCATCATCGTCGCCGACATCCGCAATCAGCTCGTCGGCCTTCTCGTCGAATACGTGTCCGACATGATCACGGTCGATTCCGAGCAGATGCAGACCGTTCCCGAGGTCGGCGGCAATTCCGTCCAGGCCATGACATCGGCGATCATCTCCCAGGAGAACCAGATGATCTCGCATCTCGATCTGGATGCCGTGCTCCAGGAAATCGGTCAGCTCGCCGCCTGACCACCGAAAACACACCGCATTCATCAACGCCGCCCGCCTGGGCGGCGTTTTTCGTTTGGACGGGCGGAGCCGAAGTCCCGATATTTGGGTGGCTATCACCGCCTTGACGGGCTTCCGTCGCTGAAACACTTTGATTTGGCGCGTCTTCGGTCTACCTAGATTGTTGAGCCCTTTGTTATTTCAGGAGTGCGGACGCCTTTATGGCCATACTTGCAAGTATTCACCATCTGACCCACTACAAATACGACCGTCCCGTCACGCTTGGGCCGCAGATCATCCGCCTGCGCCCCGCGCCGCACAGCCGGACCCGGGTCATTTCCCACTCGCTGAAAGTCACCCCGGACAATCACTTCGTCAATTACCAGCAGGATCCCTACGGCAACTGGCTGGCGCGTTACGTCTTCCCGGACCCGGTCCGCGAGCTGAAGATCGAGGTCGATCTCGTCGCTGACATGACGGTCTACAACCCGTTCGATTTCTTCGTCGAGGAACGGGCGGAGGAGTGGCCCTTCGACTATCCCGAGGAACTGGTCGAGGACCTGTCGATCTACATGAAGCCCGAGCCGGCCGGCCCGAAGCTCCAGGCCTTCCTCGACACGATCCCGCGCGACACCCAGCGCACCGTTGACTTCGTGGTGGGCCTCAACGCCCGTCTCGCCAACGAGATCGGCTACGTCATCCGCATGGAACCGGGCGTGCAGACACCCGAGGAGACATTCTCGGCCGGCACCGGGTCATGCCGGGATTCGAGCTGGCTGCTCGTGCAGATCCTGCGCAATCTCGGTCTCGCCGCCCGTTTCGTCTCCGGCTATCTCATCCAGCTCAAGCCCGACCTCGAAGCCCTCGACGGACCTTCGGGCACCGATCACGATTTCACCGACCTTCACGCCTGGGCCGAAGTCTTCCTCCCCGGTGCAGGCTGGATCGGCCTCGACCCGACATCGGGCCTGCTGACCGGCGAAAGCCATATCCCGCTCGCCGCCACACCGCATTTCCGCAATGCCGCCCCGATCTCCGGCATGGCGTCCTATGCCGAGGTCAATTTCGACTTCGACATGCAGGTCAACCGCGTCGCCGAACATCCGCGCATCACCAAACCGTTCAGCGACGAGGCCTGGGCTGATCTCAACGCGCTCGGCCGCAAGGTCGACGAGCACCTCAAGGCGGGCGACGTGCGCCTGACGATGGGCGGCGAACCGACCTTCGTGTCGATCGACGATTTCGAAAGAGCGGAGTGGAACACGGCTGCTGTCGGTCCACAGAAACGCGAACTCGCCGACAAGCTGGTCAGGCGGCTGCGCGAGCGCTTCGCGCCGGGTGGCTTCCTCCATTACGGGCAGGGCAAGTGGTATCCGGGCGAAACCCTGCCGCGCTGGACATTCTCGCTCTACTGGCGCCGCGATCCCAAGCCGATCTGGACCGATCCGGCGCTGATCGCCGAGGAGAATTCGGAAAACGAGAAGGCGACGGCGGAGAGTGCCGAGGCGCTGTTGAAGGAATTCGCCTCCCGCTTGGGCGTCGAAGAGGACAACGTCCAGCCCGCCTTCGAGGACCCGGCCGAGTGGATCCTCAAGGAAGGCAAGCTTCCGGACAACGTCACCCCGGAAAACTCGAAGATCGAGGATGCCGAGGAACGCCACCGCATGGCGACCGTCTTCGAGCGCGGGCTTTCCAGGCCGAGCGGCTACGTGCTGCCGATCCAGCGCTGGCAGTCGAAAGCCGCCAGGGGCGGTTGGCAGTCCGAACGCTGGAACCTCAGGCGCGGCAAGATCTTTCTCGTGCCCGGCGACAGTCCGGTCGGCTATCGTCTGCCGCTCGGTTCGCTGCCGCATGTGCCGGCGGCGTCCTATCCCTTCATAAACCCGCAGGATCCGACGGAGCCGCGCGGTGACCTTCCTGAGCCGGAAGCACTGAAGCCCGCAGATCCTCATGAGACCCATCCTGCGAGTCCCGACCAGCGCGTTGCGAGTTTCACTGCCGCGGAGAGCGGGCAGGAACTCGTTGAGCAGAAGATCGGCGAACTCGGCGGCGCTGTCCGTACCGCCATTTCGGTTGAACCGCGCGACGGCCGGCTTTGCGTCTTCATGCCACCGGTCGTCCGGCTCGAGGACTATCTCGAACTCGTGGCGGCGGCAGAGGAATCCGCCAAGGCGCTCGGAATTCCGGTTCACATCGAAGGCTATCAGCCGCCGCACGATCCGCGCATGAACGTGATCCGTGTTGCGCCCGACCCCGGCGTCATCGAGGTCAACATCCATCCGGCGGGAAGCTGGGAGGAATGCGTGGCGATCACCGAGGGCGTCTACGAGGAGGCGCGCCAATGCCGGCTGGGCGCCGACAAGTTCATGATCGACGGCCGGCATACCGGAACCGGTGGCGGCAACCACGTCGTCGTCGGAGGCGCGACGCCGCTCGACAGTCCGTTCCTGAGAAGGCCCGATGTGCTCGCGAGCCTGATCCTTCACTGGCAGCGCCATCCGAGCCTGTCCTACCTGTTCTCGGGCATGTTCATCGGGCCGACCAGTCAGGCACCGCGCATCGACGAAGGCCGGCATGACAGCCTCTACGAGCTGGAGATCGCGCTCGCCAACATCCCGCGCCCGGGAGAAGGCGAGGCACCGGCGCCCTGGCTCGTCGATCGTCTGTTGCGCAACCTCTTGGTCGACGTGACCGGCAACACCCACCGCGCCGAGATCTGCATCGACAAGCTCTATTCGCCGGACGGCCCGACCGGTCGTCTCGGTCTCGTCGAGTTCCGCGGCTTCGAGATGCCGCCGGACCCTCGCATGAGCCTCGCCCAGCAGGTGCTGCTCCGGGCGCTGGTTGCGCGCATGTGGGAGAATCCGGTCAAGGGCAAGTTCACCCGCTGGGGAACGACGCTCGCCGACCGCTTCATGCTGCCGCATTTCATCTGGGAGGATTTCCTCGACGTGCTAGACGATCTCGAGCGACACGGCTTCTCGCTGAGGCCCGACTGGTTCGAGGCGCAGGCAGAATTCCGTTTCCCGTTCTGCGGTTCCGTCGAATATGACGGCGCGCAGCTCGAGATCCGCCAGGCGCTCGAACCTTGGCACGTGCTTGGCGAGACCGGCGCGATCGGCGGCACGGTGCGCTATACTGACAGTTCCATCGAGCGGCTGCAGGTGCGGCTCGCGACCGCCGACCCGGAACGCTTCGTGGTTACCTGCAACGGCCGCAAGGTGCCGCTGACGGCCACCTCGTCCAATGGCGTCTCGGTCGGCGGCGTGCGCTACAAGGCGTGGAAACCGTCCATGTCGCTCCATCCCACGGTGCCGGTCCATGCGCCCCTGACATTCGATATCTACGATACATGGTCGGGCCGGGCGCTGGGCGGCTGCGTCTATCACGTCGCCCATCCCGGGGGCCGAAACTACGAGACCTTCCCGGTCAACGGCAACGAGGCAGAGGCACGACGCCTTGCCCGTTTCGAGCCGCAGGGCCACACGCCGGGCGGTTTCCATCCCCCTTACGAGATCCCGCATCCGGAATTTCCCATGACGCTCGATCTGCGCCGTCCGCCCATGGTCTGACATGATCACCACGCAGCCCCACTCTCCGGATGGTATCGGCGATTTTCTCTCGGGCTACGCGCCGATAGGAGGCGCGCCGGACGAACTGGTCGACGGCGCTGGAAACATGCGGCCGGTCTGGTCGGAACTCATGGCGCATCTCGCATCACGGTCTTCCGAGCAACTCGACGCGCAGTTCGCCCGCGGCGCGAGCTATCTGCGCGAGGCCGGCGTCTTCTACCGCCAGTACGGAGACACCGACCGCGCTGAACGCGACTGGCCGCTCAGTTCGGTGCCGGTGTTGATCCCCGAGGCCGAATGGAGCGAAATCGAGAACGGCCTGCGCCAGCGCGCCGATCTTCTCGAACTCGTTCTTTCCGATCTCTACGGCGACAACAGGCTGACCCGGGAGGGTCATCTTCCCGCCATGCTCGTTGCCGGAAATCCGGAATGGCTTCGGCCGCTGGTCGGCATGAAACCTGCCTCGGGCCGCTTCCTGCATTATGTCGCCTTCGATATCGGCAGGGGGGCGGACGGCGGCTGGTGGGTGCTGGGTGACCGGACCCAGGCGCCCTCGGGCGCCGGCTACGCGCTCGAAAACCGCATGGCCTCGATGCACAGTTTCGCGGGATTTTACCGCGATGCCCGGGTGCGCCGCGTGGCGGGCTTCTTCAAGGCATTTCGCGACAGCCTCAACCATCTCCGGCGCGAGGACGACAGCCGTGTCGGTATCCTCACGCCCGGCCCGATGAACGACGCCTATTTCGAGCACGCCTATATCGCCCGCTATCTCGGCATGGCGCTTCTCGAGGGTGAGGATCTGACCGTCATCAACGGTGAGCTGATGGTGCGCACCATATCCGGTCCGCAGCCGATCAGCGTGCTCTGGCGCCGGCTCGACGCCAGTTGGGCGGACCCGATGGAGCTCGACGAAAGCTCGCGGCTCGGCACCCCCGGCCTGTTGTCGGCTTTGAGGGCGGGCAGCGTCACGCTCGTCAACGCGCTGGGGTCTGGCGTTCTCGAAGCACGCGCCTTCATGGCGTTTCTGCCGCGGCTTTCGCAGGTGCTGACCGGCCAGCCGCTGGCGCTCCCGAACATCGCCACCTGGTGGTGCGGGTCCGAGGCCGAACGTCAGCACGTGCTCGCCAATGCCGACCGACTGATGATCGGCCCCGCCAATTCGCTTCACATGCCACTCGAACCGGACCGCGAGACGAGCCTCGGCGGCGAATTGCGACCGTCCCATGCCGGCAGTCTTCAGGAATGGCTGCAATCCTCCGGACCGGCGCTCGTCGGTCAGGAAGCGGTTTCGCTGTCCAGCACGCCCGTCTGGAGCGAAGGGCGGCTGACGCCGCGGCCGATGTCGATCCGCGTCTTCATGGCGCGAACGCAAGCCGGCTGGCAGGTCATGCCCGGCGGCTATGCCCGGATCGCCGCAAGCGGCGCCGATCCGTCCGCGGTATCGCTGCGCCGGGGCGGTTCGGTTGCCGATGTCTGGGTGATCTCGGATCAGCCGGTGGCCCGCGAAACCATGCTCGAAGCGGGTTCAGGCGAATTCGGCCGCGCCCAGAGCGGCTGGCTGCCGAGCCGTGCCGCCGACAATCTGTTCTGGCTCGGACGCTATGTCGAGCGCGCCGAGGGCACGATGCGGCTGCTGCGCGCCTATCACGGCCGCATCAACGAGATGCCGGAGGGTTCGACGCCGCTGATCCCGTCGCTCGCGAGCTATCTGGAAGCCCGGGGCGTATCGACGGAGGAGGGGATCCCGGATGCCCTCGTCTCCGTCCTGGGTGCGGCAACCGGCAGCGCCAACCGGCTGCGCGACAGGTTCTCGATCGATGCCTGGGCGTCGCTGGCCGACTTGCAGAAGACCGTCGAGCGGATGAGCGCGTCGGTGGAGCCGGGAGACGACGCCGCCGTTGCCATGGGCGTGCTGTTGCGCAAGATCACCGGTTTTTCCGGGCTGGTGCACGACAACATGTATCGTTTCTCCGGGTGGCGCTTCCTCTCGCTCGGCCGTGCGCTCGAACGCGCCCTCAGTACCGTCCATCTGCTCCAGATCTTCGCGGATCCGATCGCCCCCGAGGGCGGGCTCGATCTCTGCATCGAGATTGGCGACAGCGTGATGACCCACCGGCGGCGCTATTCGGTCAACACCAACCGCGCCACCGTGATAGACCTGCTTGCGCTAGATCCCCTCAATCCCCGTTCGGTCGCCTGCCAGGTCGAGGAGATCGTCGGTCAGATCAATCTTCTGCCGGGCGCGGGCTCCTCCGGACGTCTCTCGCCGCTCGCCAAGGCAGCACTCAGGCTGTCGACCGACATTTCCGTGCACACGCCCGAAACCCTCGACGCTGAGGCGCTGACCGTGCTTGCCGCCCAGATCTACGATCTCTCCAACGATCTGGGCGATACCTATTTCAACTGAACATCCGGGCCGCCACGCCGCCATGCGCTATGACATCTCGCTCACAATGACCTTCGTCTATCAGGCGGCCGCCGTGAACGCCCGGCAGATCGTCCATCTGATGCCGGCGGACCGTCCCGGCCGCCAGCGGCTGATAGCCGGCAATCTCTCCTTCACGCCGCTGCCGACCCGACGGGAGGACAGGTTCGATTTTTTCGGAAACGCGGAAACCGCTGTTGCGCTCGACGGCGCGGTCAAGGAGGTCGATATCCGCCTTCAGGCGCGCGTCGACGTGACAGGCAACGCCTTTCCGGAAGGGCTTCCCACGCCGCCCGATGCACTCGCCGCCGTGATTGCAGACTGGCGCGATCTCGGGCCGTCCTCGCCCGTTCATTTCTGCGCGCCGACCCTGCGCACGCCCGCCGATCCCGATATCGCGGCCTATGCGCGTCAGGTTACCGCTGGGATCGGCAACATCGCCGCCCGTGTCGAGACACTCGGGCTCGCGCTCCATCGCGACATGAGGTTCGATCCGAATGCCACCACTGTGGATACGCCTGCGACCGAGGCCTTTGCCGAGCGTCACGGCGTCTGCCAGGACTTCACGCACATCATGATTTCGGGGCTCAGAAGCCTCGGCATTCCGGCGGGCTATGTCAGCGGCTTCATTCGCACCATCCCGCCTCCGGGCCGGCCGAGGCTTGAAGGCGCGGACGCCATGCATGCCTGGGTTTCGGCCTGGTGCGGACCGCATGTGGGATGGGTGGAATACGATCCCACCAACGCCACCTTCGCCGGTCCCGACCATGTGGTGGTAGCCTATGGCCGGGACTATGGTGAGGTCGCCCCGGTCAAGGGGACCATGCGGACGGCCGGCGGCCAGACCAGCGATCAGGCCGTCGACGTCATTCCGCTCGGGGCGACGGGGTAGATTTTACGAATTGTCCGCCAGGCAATCGCGCATCGATGTCGCGAGATTGCCGATGAGTTTGCCGTAGAGATCCGGTCCGGGCGCCAGATCCGCGCCGACCGGGTCGAGCACGCCTGAGCGCGCGTCACTGCCCTCGATGGCGACCGAGACGATCTTTGGCTCGAACTGCGGTTCGGCAAACACGCAGGCCGCCTTCAGCGATTTCAGCTTGGTCTGGATTTCTCCGATCCGCTCGGCGCCCGGACGAAGTTCCGGATTGATGGTGATCGAGCCCGCGGCCTCCATGCCGAAACGGTTTTCGAAATAGTGGTAGGCATCGTGGAAGACGATGAAACTCCTGTCGCGCACCGGATCGAGCGTCGTATTGACCGCCTCGATCAGTTCGTCGAGCTTCCGGTCTTCGGCTTCGCCATTCGCCGCGTAGGTTTCTGCGTTGGCCGGATCGGCGGCGGAAAGAACGCTGACGATCTTGTCAACGAAGGCCTTGGCATTTTCCGGATCGAGCCAGACATGCGGGTCGACCTCTTCATGGCCGTGCTCGTGTGCCTCCTCGTGTGCGCCTTCATGTTCGTGCGCGTGCGCTTCCTCGCTCTCGCCCTCATGGCGCTCATGCGCCTTTTCCGCATCTTCGTGCCCGTCATCGTCATGCGCGTCGTGGGCCTCGCCCTCGTGATGGTGATCGTGATGTTCGAACGTGCCGCCCTCACGCGGTTCGAGTTTGGTCACGCCCGCCGCGTCGATCAGTGGAACCGACTGCGCCGAGCTTGCGATCGTCTCCACCGGTTTGACCAAGAAGGATTCGAGTTCCGGCCCGACCCAGAACACCAGGTCGGCCTTTTGCAGTTCGCCCGCCTGCGAGGGCTTGAGCTGGTAGCCATGCGGGGAGGACGCGCCATCAACCAGGAGTTCAGGCTCGCCGACGCCTTCCATCACGGCGGCCACGAGCGAATGGACCGGTTTGATCGACGTTATGACCACAGGCTCGGCCGAAGCCGCGGAAACGGCGAGGGGGGAGACCGAGAGCGCCAGACCGGCAAGAACGGGGCCGAGATGGGGGAGAGGAAAACGCATGGAATAGTCCTTTTCATGTCATGTTATAAGATAACATTGCGTTACGGTATAACGTGTGCAATAGGTCGAGGCAAGAATGCATTTTCAGGACCGCTCCATGGACCAAATGGCCGCCAACACTCCCGCTTCGGCGACACAAGCACCGGTTTCCGCGGTTTCCCCCATCGTTTCGCTCAAGGGGGCGGGAGTCTTCCGCTCCGGCCGCTGGCTGGTGCGCGGGATAGACGTCGATATCCGCCCCGGAGAGATCCTGTCCCTGATCGGCCCCAACGGTTCCGGCAAATCGACCACCGCCAAGATGGCGCTCGGTCTCGAAAAGACGGACGAGGGCAGTGCCTGGCGCGCGCCCGGTCTCGTTGTCGGCTACGTGCCGCAGAAACTGTCCGTCGACTGGACGCTGCCGCTCTCCGTCGAGCGATTCATGCGGCTGACGCAGCCGCTCGCGAAAGCCGAAATCAAGGCGGCGCTCGAACGCACCGGCGTGTCCCATCTCGCCAGAGCCGAATTGCGCAATCTCTCGGGCGGCGAGTTCCAGCGCGTCATGCTCGCCCGCGCGATCGCCCGCAAGCCCGGCCTGCTGGTGCTCGACGAGCCGGTGCAGGGCGTGGATTTCGCAGGTGAGATCGCGCTCTACGATCTGATCGGCAGGATCCGCGACGAACTCAATTGCGCGGTTCTTCTGATCTCGCACGATCTTCACGTCGTCATGGCCGCCACCGACCGGGTGCTTTGCCTCAACGGCCATGTCTGCTGTCAGGGCACGCCGACCTCGGTCGCCGACAGCGACGAATACCGCCAGCTTTTCGGGGGCCGTGGCGCGCCGCAACTGGCCGTCTATCAGCACCACCATGATCATACGCATCTGGAGGATGGCCGCGTACTGCATGCGGACGGATCGATCACCGAGCACTGCCATCCCGACGACGGCCATCACGACCACGACTCCCGCGATCCCCATGATCACGCGCACCATGATCATGGTCACGTACATGAACCGGGAGGGCGGAACTGATGCTCGACGATTTCTTCGTTCGCGCCCTTCTGGCCGGTATCGGCATGGCTGCCGTCGCCGGTCCGCTGGGTTGTTTCATCGTCTGGCGACGGCTTGCCTATTACGGCGATACGCTGGCCCACGCGGCACTTCTCGGTGTCGCGCTGGCCTTTCTGCTTGAGATCAACATCACGCTGGCCGTCTTCGCCGTGGCGGCGTTCGTCTCGCTCGCGCTGCTGGCGCTCGAACGCCGGGCCGGACTGTCGTCGGACGCGCTGCTCGGCATCCTCTCGCATGCCTCGTTGGCTCTCGGTCTCGTCGTGCTTTCGACCATGGCGTGGCTCCGCGTCGACCTGATGGGTCTGCTCTTCGGCGATATTCTCTCGGTCTCGCGCACGGATGTGGCAATGATCTGGCTCGGCGGCGCTGCGGTTCTGGCCGTTCTCGCCTGGATCTGGCGGCCGCTCTTTGCCGCCACCGTCAGTCCGGAACTGGCCGAGGCCGAGGGCATGGACGTCACCAAGGCCAATCTCGTCTTCATGGTGCTGATGGCCATCGTCATTGCCATCGCCATGAAGATCGTCGGCGTTCTCCTGATCACCGCCATGCTGGTGATCCCGGCCGCCACGGCGCGCCGCTTCGCCACCGGCCCGGAGCAGATGGCGATCCTCGCCGGTATCTTCGGTGTCGCCTCGGTCTGTCTCGGGCTAGGGGCTTCAAGGCTGTGGGATCCGCAATCGGGGCCGGCGATCGTCGTCGCGGCGCTGTGCCTTTTCGTGCTAAGCTTGTTGCCGCTGGCAAGGCTCGTCGATCGTCGCAAGGCGGCGCGCGAGGGTTCCGTCGCCAAGGAAGGACTTCGGCCATGACCGCTCACGTTCACAATCACGCAGCCCTGACGAAGAACCAGTCGCTGGTCTTCGGCGAATTGTCGAAGGCAGAAGGTCCGCTGTCGGCCTATACCATTCTCGACCAGCTTCGTTCGGAAGGGTTCCGCGCGCCGCTTCAGGTCTATCGCGCGCTCGAAAAGCTCGTGGAATTCGGCATGGTCCACCGGCTCGAAAGCCTGAATGCCTTCGTCGCCTGCAGCCATGCGGATTGCGAGGCCCATTCCGCGGCCGCCTTTGCAATCTGCGAGAAATGCGGCCAGGTGACGGAACTCTCCGATGCCGAACTCGACGGTCGTCTCCGCGAGCTGGCCAAACAGACCGGCTTTTCGCTCAGCAAAACCGTCGTCGAACTCCGCGGCCTTTGCGCCCAGTGCCAGCAGGCGGCCTGATTCCCCTCGACTAGTATCCTGACCGGGGCGGATCGCCCGGAAATTACTCGCATCATAAAATTAAATCAAACGATTGATTAATCTGCGAGCGGTGCTATTGTCTGGCTTTCTTGATGGAGAATGACGATGGCGAGAGGCGCGTGGAACAGGGATTCGAGCCGGGCGGGGGAGGAGACCCGCTCCCAGCTGATCCACGCCGCCTTGGCGTTGTTCGGGGCCAAGGGCTTCGACGCCACGTCGACCCGCGAAATCGCTTCGGCTGCCAATGCGAATATTGCTTCGATCGCCTATCATTTCGGCGGCAAGGAAGGACTTCGCGCGGCCTGCGCGGATCACGTCGCAGAGCAGCTCGGCAGGATAATCGGTGACGTGGTCCTGAAATCCGATCCCGGCGGGGATCCGGACAAGGCTCTGAAGATCATCGAAAACGCGATTTCGTCCGCGCTCGGTTTTCTCCTCTCGCAGCCGCAGGCCCGCGATATCGCGAGCTTCGTCATGAGCGAGATCAACCGCCCCGGCGCGGTGTTCGAGGCCCTCTATACTGAGGTCTTCGAGCCCGTGCATACCAAGATATGCGAATTTCTGGGTCTGGCCACCGGGCGCGATCCGAAGGATGAAGTGATCCGCCTGGGGGTTTTCACCTTCATCGGGCAGCTCCTCTATTTCCGGATCGGGCATTTCATCGTCGCGCGGCGCATGGAGTGGGAAACGATCGGGCCCGCCGAAATCGAGGCCATTCGCTCCGTCGTTCTCTCCAATATCCGCGCCTTCGTGGCGGCCAACAAGACAGGAGCCGGATCATGAGTGCCTTTCTCTGTGCCATTCCGCTGATCGGCGGCTTGCTTTCCGCCTGCCCTGAGGCTCATTCGCTGGCGGTTGGCTATGCGGAAGGCGAGTTCGTGCTCGCCGCGCCCATCGAGACGGCCGAGATCGTCTCGGTTTCGGTCAGGCGCGGTGATCGCGTCAAATCGGGTTCGCCGCTCGTCGAACTGGAAAAGCGCGACGCGGAAATCGCCGTCGCCCAGGCCCGCGCCTCGCTCGCGCAGGCCGAAAGCAATCTGGCAAATCTCAGGCAGGGTCGCCGGCCCGAGGAGATTGCAGCCATCCAGGCCTCGCTCGCCAGCGCCAAGGCGCAGGCCGATCAGGCGGCCAAGACCTATAGCCGGCAATCCGACCTGCTTGATCGCGGGATCGCTACCCAGGCGACATTCGATTCCGCCGAAACCAGCCTCGAATTGGCTCGCGCCAAGGTCACCGAGTTGCAGGCCAACCTCGCGGTCGCACAACTGTCTGCCCGCAAGGACGAGATCGCGGCGGCGAATGCGCAGGTCGAACAGGCCGACGCCGCGCTCGAACAGGCGGAATGGCGGCTGGAGCAACGCTCGATCTCGGTTCCCGTCGACGGGATTGTCTATGACATCGTCCGCAATCCGGGAGAGGTGGCGGGTCCGCAGGCTCCGGTCCTCTCCGTGTTGCCCGACGGCGCCGTCAAGCTCAGGCTCTATGCGCCGGAGGAAGCATTGTCCTCGCTCGCGCTCGGCGATGAGCTGACAGTGCGCTGCGACGGCTGCGCGGAGAATACCCGTGCGACGATCTCCTATATCTCGCCCGAACCCGAATTCACGCCGCCGGTCATCTACTCGCTCGAAAATCGCCAGAAACTTGTCTACCTCGTCGAGGCCCGTCCGGAGGCCGATGACCCCGCGCTGAAACCGGGCCAGATCGTCGATGTCGATCTGGAGTTCTCCGACCGATGAACGTGATCGATGTCCATGACCTGACCAAGAGTTTCGGCGACAAGACCGTCGTCGACCACGTGTCGATGTCGGTGGGGCGTGGCGAGATTTCCGGCTTCCTCGGTCCCAACGGATCGGGCAAGACGACCACGATCCGCGTGATGTGCGGGCTTCTGAGACCGGACGAGGGGCATGGCGAGGTCCTCGGCCACGATCTTCTGACCGAGGGACTCAAGATCAAGCGCGAGGTCGGTTACATGACCCAGCGCTTCTCTTTCTACGAGGATCTGTCGATCGAGGAGAACCTGGCCTTCGTCGCCCGGCTTTACGAGCTCGATGCGGTCGGACAGGCGGTGCGCCACACGCTCGAGGATCTGGGGCTCTATTCCCGCCGCAGGCAGTTGGCCGGCACGCTCTCTGGCGGGTGGAAGCAGCGGCTGGCGCTTGCCGCCTGCCTGATGCACAAGCCCAGGCTTTTGCTGCTTGACGAACCTACGGCGGGCGTCGATCCCAATGCGCGGCGCGAGTTCTGGGACGAGATCCATGCGCGGGCCGCCGACGGGCTGACGGTTCTGGTCTCCACCCACTACATGGACGAGGCCGAGCGCTGCCACCGGATCCACTATATCTCCTACGGCAAGCTGATCGCCAGCGGCACGGTCGATGACGTGGTCGAGAATGCCGGCCTCTTCACCATGCTGGTGAGCGGCGGCGATCTCTCCACGGCCCAGAAGCGGTTGCGCGAAACCGACGGTGTCGATCAGGTCGCCCCCTTCGGCGTCACGCTTCATGTGGTGGGCACCGATCGCGACAGGCTGGAGGCTGCCGTCAGGCAGGTCTGCGAGGAGACCGGAAGCCGGTGGAGCACGGGCGAGACCAGCCTCGAGGACGTGTTCATCCAGTTCATGGCGAATGCGCGGGACAACATGGCATGAACACGTTTTTCTCCCTTCGCCGGCTCTACGCGATCGTTCTCAAGGAACTCATCCAGATGCGCCGCGACCGCGTGACCTTCGTCATGATGCTCGGCGTGCCGCTGCTGCAGCTCATCCTCTTCGGCTATGCGATCAATCTCGACCCCAAGGGGCTGCCGGCGGCGCTGGTGACCACCAGCCAGGACCAGTACACCCGCGCCATGGTGTCGGCGCTCGAAAACACCGGCTACTACCGGTTCGATCATGTCGTCGAGAGTGCCGCGAGCGCGGATCGACTGCTTGAGGACGGGACCGTCTCCTTCGTCGTAACCATTCCCTCCGACTTCGCTCGCCGGGTGATCCGCGGCGATCATCCGCAGATCCTGATCGAGGCGGACGCCACCGATCCGTCTGTCGCCTCGGGCGCCATTTCCACGCTCTCGACCGTTGCCGCCCAGGCGCTTCTGCGGGAACAGTCGGCGGAAGTGCAGGCAACGCGCGAAAAGACCAACCAGCTGGAGGTGGTCGTCCACCGTCTCTACAATCCCGAGGGCATCACCCAGTACAACATCGTGCCTGGACTTCTGGGCGTTGTCCTGCAGCTGACCATGGTGATGATGACCTCCATGGCGCTGACGCGGGAAACCGAGCGCGGAACGATGGAAAACCTCCTCGCCATGCCGGCAAGCCCGCTCGAGATCATGCTCGGCAAGGTGGTTCCCTATCTCATGGTCGGTGCCGTTCAGGTGGTCGTCGTGCTCGGCGCGGCCAGCCTTCTTTTCGGTGTTCCCTTCGTCGGGTCGATAGGGCTGCTGCTTCTCGGGATCGCGATATTCGTCATGTCGCTGGTGCTGCTGGGCTACACCTTCTCCACGCTCGCGCGCTCGCAGATGCAGGCCATGCAGCTCACCTTCTTCTTCTTCCTGCCCTCGCTGATGCTCTCGGGCTTCATGTTCCCGTTCCGCGGCATGCCGGGCTGGGCGCAGGCGCTGGGCGAAATCTTTCCGCTGACCCATTTCCTCAGGGTCATCCGCGCCGTCATGCTCAAGGGCACGAATTTCGTCACCATCTCCAACGAGCTCGGCGCGCTTTTGCTGTTCGTCTTCCTCTATGCAGGGCTGGCGCTCCTGCGTTTCCGGCGCACGCTGGATTGAGGACTATGGCTGTTTCGGCTGCGTGTTCCTCGTCACCATGCAGGCGCCGCCCTTGCCGCGAAGCCGGGAACAGATCGCTAGCGCGCTGCCGCGGCTCTCGGCTCCGATCCTGACGGAATAGCGATTGCGCCGCGCCTTTCCGCCTTCCAGATGGGTGACATAGACCTTTCCGCCGCCGACACGGAAACCGGTCCGTTCTCGCACTCCGGCCCAGGATTTCATTGCGCCGTCGAGATCCGGGCCCGCACCCACCACCACGGCCCAGGGCATGTCCGCCGGAATGTCCGTGGACGCCTCTCCGCTGGCGATCAGCGGCATCCGCTTGCAGGCCTCGGCGAATGCGTAGCGCGTTTCGAGCGGTTTGATGTCGAATGTCGCGGACGGGCTCCGGAAGGCTTCCGGGCCTTTTCCGGTGAGTTGTTGGACGAAGAACACCGTGGACGCCGGCAAGTAGCCGTCGCCATCCATCCACCGGCGAACCGGCTTCTCGCCGGCCTGATAGGCGGCGGCGGCGAGGCCGAGATTGCCGAGGCGTTCTGTCAGCGCTGAGAGCCGTCGCGCGGCGGCCGGAACGGCCGTCTCGATATCGGACGGGTCGGAAAGCCCGCCGCTCTCTGCGACGGCGGCATTGAATTTGGCCACGCCCGCGGCACCGGTCGGCGAGACATAGGCGGGGTCGAAGGCGCTTGCGGAGAAGAGCAGCCGGGCGAGGAAGGCCTCGGGCAGGCCATGAATGTCTGCTTGCTCGGCGATCAGCGCGCAGAGGCGATCCACATTGCCAGCCTTTTCGACTTGGGCAAATGCCGGGAGGGCGAACAGGGAGCCGGCGATCGCGAGCGTGACGATGAAGGCGCGGGGCAGGGCGGATCGGCCTTCACGTCTTATCATCCTGCGTCTCGGCGTTTGCATGTCACCCGCGATGATGGCCTTCCCGGCGGAAATGCTCAAGTCGCCTCACATGCTCGATGGAAGAAGCAGCACGATACCGGGCACGGCGATGATCAGCGCGACGCGGACGATATCGAGCGCGAGAAAGGGTACGAGACCGGAGAAGATCGTCTTCAGGCTCACATCCTTCACGACAGATTTCAGCACGAAGGCGTTCATCCCGACCGGGGGCGTAATGTAGCTGATCTCCGTGACGATCACCACGAAGATGCCGAACCAGATCAGATCGATGCCGAGTGAGGCCACCACGGGATAGAAGATCGGCACCGTCAGCATGATCATCGACAGACCCTCGAGCATGCAGCCGAGCACGAGGTAGATCACCAGGATGGTCAGCAGCACTGCCAGCGGTGAATCGCCAAAGATGGTCAATAGCTCCTGCATGTCAGCCGTCATGCCCGAGAGATTGACGTAGTTGGTAAAGGTCAGCGCACCGAAGAGGATGAAGAACATCATTGCGGTGGTGCGGGCGGTCTCGAATAGCGTTTCAAGCGTTTCGCGGAAATTGAGACGTCCTGTGGCGACCACCAGAAGGAATGCGCCTGCAGCGCCCATACCGGCGCTTTCCGTGGGCGTGAAAACCCCGAAATAGATGCCGCCCATCACGAAAAGGAAAAGTGCAAGCGCTCCGGAAGTCCGCCCGAGCGCTGCGAAGCGCTCCTTGAGCGGCAGCTTCGGCTCGGTCTGCATCTTGCTGCCGCGCAGCTTCACCGAGATCATCACCGCGATCGCGTAGCGGATGACGCCGACGATGCCGGGAACGATGCCGGCCAGGAACAGCTTGCCGATGTCCTGCTGGGTCATGATCCCGTAGAAGACGAGGATCACCGAGGGCGGAATGAGAATGCCGAGCGTGCCGCCGGCTGCTATCGAAGCGGTGGAGATTTCATCCGGATAGCCGAAGCGCCGCATGGATGGCAGCGCGATCTTCGACATGGTTGCAGCAGTCGCGATGGAAGAACCGCAGACGGAGGAGAATCCGCCGCAGGCAATCACCGTGGCGATCGCCAGTCCGCCGGGGCGATGACGGAGCCAGGCATGGGCCGCCGCATAGAGATCGCGCGCAATGCCCGACTGGACGACGAAATTACCCATCATCAGGAACAGCGGCAGTACGGAGAGCGAATAGTTGCGGCCGTTCTCGAAAAACGTCTGACCGATCAGTGCAAGCGAAGGCTGCCAGCCGATGATCGAGGCCGTGCCCACGAGACCGACCAGCGCCAGTGAAAAGGCGATCGGCATGCCGGTAAGAAGGAGAGCGGCGAGCACGGCGACGCCGATCGGCCATTCGCTCATGGTTTTATGTGCTCCGTGCGCCGCAGGCCGCCGATGCCCAGCCACAGCGTCAGCACGGCGGAAAGGATCGTGCAACCGGCGCAGAACCAGGCGATGGGCGCCAGCGGAAAGTCAAGCGTTTCGGTGGTGCCGCCATAGCCGGCGAGCTGATTGCCCTGCAGCCAGATCCGCCAGGCGATGGCCGAAAGCAGCGCCGCTATCACCAGGGAGAGCAGAAATTCGCGCAGTGGCTGGAAACGGGCGGCAAGGCGGTCGGACAAAAGGCTGACCGACACATGGCCTCGGTCGAGCGTGACGGCGGGAAGGCCGAGGAAAATGACGCCGATCAGCAGCAGTTCGGTCAGTTCGGTGGCGCCGACGAGGGGGCTGTTGAACGCGTAGCGTCCGATGACGTCGACAAGCGTGAGCCCCATCATGGCGAGAAGCATGGCGGCACAGATTGCCGCCAGCGCAAGTCGCACGCGCCCGCCTCGCCGCTCTTCGTCCGGACCGAAATGATCCGGCCGCGTCGCTTCGCTCATTCGGCGGCTGCTTTCTCGATTTCCGCTTTCAGCACGTCGAGCGCCTTCCGTCCGTCGAGACCGCTCTTGGAGAAGTCCTCGAGCGAGGCGTCGATCACCGGCTGGAGCTTTTCCCTGAGCACGTCCATCTGCTCGGCGGAGGCCTCGTGGATCGTCACCTTCCCGTCCATCGCCTTCACGCCCTCCGCATCGACCCGGTCCCACATCTGGCCGAACTGGCGTGCGAGTGCTTCGCCCGAAACGCTGTCGATGGCGGCCTTGTCCTCATCCGGCAGGCTATCCCATTTGGCCTTGTTCATCACCACGAAGAAGGAGGTGTTGTAGAGCCCGCCTTCGACGAACAGCGCCTGATCGAGCAGCGGAATCAGGCCGAAGAAGTTGACCGATTCCGGCGGGAAGAAGATGCCGTCGGCGACCTTCTGGGACAGCAGTTCGTAGGTTTTCGACGAGGGGCCTTCCACCGGCACCGAACCGAGCGCGCTCGCCACTTCGTGGACGAGCCCGCCGCCGACGCGGATTTTCGCACCTTCGAGGCTGGAGAGATCCGAGAGATCGCGGCCCTTGATGAAGGCTTCGCCCGGACCGTGGGTGAAGACGGCCAGCACCTTCACGTCGTCATATTCCCCGGCATCCTTGAGCATTTTTTCGAAGGTGCGCCAGTAGGCGACCGAGGTCACCGTGGCGCTCGCGCCGAGAAAGGGGCCTTCGGTGATTGAGGCGGTCTTGAAGCGGCCCGGCGTGTAGCCCTGCACGCCATAGGCGATGTCGGCCACACCGTTGACCGCGAGATCGTACTGGCCGGGCGGCGGAGCCAGCGGCGCGGACAGGATGTTGAGCTTGACGCGGCCGTCCGAGGCTTCCTCGACCTTCTTGGCGTAGTTGGTCAGCGCATCGGAAACGATCGGGTGCGCGGGCGGCAGCCAGCTTGCGACGTTCAGCACGGTCTCGGCATGGGCGGCAACCGGGGTCAGCGCCAGTGCGGTGGAAAGAAGAGCCGTGCGGAAGAAGCTGGTCATGGCGTGAATGTCCCTCATGGAATTATGCCGTCATTCGTTCATGGCGAAGGTCTTGCGCCCTTCGCCATGCTTCGAACTCGAATGAACATTCAGGCCGTCGGGTGTCAAGCAGCAGGCAGGCTAGCCGTCGAGCTTGACTGGCATTTCATCGGTCGGTCGGTCGCTGTCGGCAATGATCTTCCGGTCTTCTTGCATTTCAAGCCACATCGCGTTGACGACTGCGAAGCCGGCGGCGAGGGGGAGGCCCAGAAGCCAGGCGAAATACCACATGTCTGTCTCCTTGCTTGGGCGTCAGTAGACGTTGTTGGAATTCGAGGTCACATCGTCCTCCGTCACCTTGCCCCACAGCACCTTGTAGACCCAGGCGGTGTAGGCAAGGATGAGCGGCAGGAAGATCGCTGTCACCACGAGCATCACGAAAAGCGTCATGTGCGATGACGACGAGTCCCAGACCGTCAGTGATGATCTCGGATCGATCGAGGATGGGAGGATGAACGGGAACATCGTCAGTCCTACGCTCGAGATCACGCCCAGAATGCCGAGCTTCGACCAGAGGAGTGCCGAGACTTCCCCCGCGCCGCGGAGCTTCAGAAGAGCCATCGTCATCCCGACGAAGCCCAGGATGGGCGCGATAACGATCCAAGGCCGCGTGCTGTAGGCAGCAAGCCAGCTCGTGTCCCGTGCGACCTCCGAATAGAGCGGGTTGGACGGACCGTCAGTGATCGCCGGGTTCACAAGCCGATAGCCCTCCACGCCGAAGGCGAGCCACAGGCCTGCAAGCGCAAAGCCTCCGATCGCGACAGCGCCGGCGGCGGTGCCGTAGGTGCGGGCGCGGCGGGCGATATCGCCCTCGGTCTTGAGCGCCAGCCAGGCCGCTCCGTGCATCAGCAACATTGAGAACGAGACGATGCCGGCGAGCAGGGCGAAGGGGTTTAGAAGCCCCAGGAACTTTCCGTAGAACGTCCCCTCATAGATCGGCATCAGGTCGTCTGTCAGTCTGAAAGGCACGCCTTGCAGGACGTTTCCAACGGCGACGCCGAAGATAAGCGCGGGCACCGCGCCGCCTGCGAACAGGGCCCAGTCCCAAGCGGTGCGCCACCGCGGATCATCGCGCTTGGAGCGGTACTTGAAACCCACGGGGCGAAGGATGAGGGCGGCGAGGATGGTGAACATCGCAAGATAGAAGCCGGAGAACGAAACCGCATAGAGCGGCGGCCAGGCAGCAAAGATCGAGCCGCCGCCCAGGATGAACCACACCTGGTTGCCCTCCCAGACCGGGCCGACCGTGTTGATCACCACCCGGCGTTCGACATCTGTCCTGGCCACGAAAGGCAGCAGTGCACCGGTGCCCATGTCGAAGCCATCGGTCATTGCGAAGGCGATGAGCAGCACGCCGAGCAGCAGCCACCAAACGACGCGGAGGAGTTCGAAACTGACGAATTCGAAAAGGATCATCTTGCCGTACTCCTATTCAGCCGGCTGGGGAGCGGGAGCCGCCAGGGCTGCCGGATCCTCGCCGCTTGTGCTCAACCGCTGGATATGACGGGAGGTCCACGCATCCGTTTCCTCGACGTCCTCCACAGGGCCCTTGCGGATATATTTGAGCATCAACCCGATCTCGACCACGAACAGGACCGAGTAGAACAGCATGAAGCCGATGAGGGTGATCAGCACATCTGCGACGGAGAGATGCGATACCGACAAGGCAGTTGGCAGAATTCCGTCCACCGTCCAGGGCTGACGGCCGAATTCGGCGACAATCCAGCCCATTTCTGCGGCGATCCAGGGCGTGGGGATAATACAAACAGCGAGCCACAGGGCTGGCCTCGGAAAACGCATCTGCTTGAAGTTTGCCCGATAGAAGAAATAGGTCATGACACCGATAAAGGTGAAGCCGAGGCCGACCATGATCCGGAAGGCCCAGAAGAGCGGCCAGACCCGTGGAACGGTGTCCGCAGCGGCTTGCGCGATCTGTTCGTCGGTCGCATCGCGAGGATCATCGACATAGCGCTTGAGAAGCAATGCGTGGCCGAGATCGTCCGAATGGGCCTCGAACCGGTCGCGCACGTCCTGCGGGGTCTGGTCGCGCTCCTGCCTTAAGGTCAGCAGGGCGTCATAGGCGATGAGGCCGTTGCGGATTTTCTCCGCGTTTTCCTCTTCGAGCTGGCCGATGCCGGGAATTTCCTCGGTCAGTGAGCGCGTACCGATCAGACCCATCACCCACGGAATGTGGATCGCATATTTCGTTTCGCGGGCTTCCTGGTCGGGAATGCCAAAGAGTGTGAAGCTTGCCGGCGCCGGTTCGGTTTCCCACATCGCCTCGAGGGCTGCAATCTTCATCTTCTGGGATTCGCCGGCCGTGTAGCCGGATTCATCGCCCAGGACGACGACCGAGAGGGCCGATGCAAGGCCGAAGCTTGCGGCCACCGCGATCGAGCGGCGGGCCAGTTCAATATGACGCCCCTTGAGCAGGTACCAGGCCGAAACGCCAAGAACGAATACCGCTGCAGTCACATAGCCTGCCGATACCGTGTGTACGAATTTCGCCTGCGCCACAGGGTTGAAGAGCACCTCGGCGAAGCTCGTCATCTCCATGCGCATCGTTTCAGGGTTGAACGCGGCTCCCACCGGATTTTGCATCCAGCCGTTTGCGATCAGAATCCACAGCGCCGAGAAGTTCGAGCCTACGGCCACGAGCCAGGCAACGACCATGTGCTGGAGCTTGGTGAGCTTGTCCCATCCGAAGAAGAACAGGCCGACGAAGGTCGCTTCGAGGAAGAAGGCCATCAGGCCCTCGATGGCAAGAGGAGCGCCGAAAATGTCGCCGACATAATGGCTGTAATAGCTCCAGTTCATGCCGAACTGGAATTCCATGGTGATGCCGGTCGCCACCCCCAATACGAAGTTGATGCCGAAGAGGGTGCCCCAGAACTTTGTCATCTGCCGCCAGATGGGGCGATCGGTCATCACATAGACCGTTTCCATGATCGCCACGATGACCGACAGGCCGAGTGTCAGGGGAACGAAGAGAAAGTGGTACATCGCCGTCATCGCGAATTGCAGGCGAGACAGTTCTACGACACCGATTTCCATTGATCTCTCCTTTTCGCACGGGGCGGGAATTGCGGGGCAGGAAGCATGGTGCTTGTTCTGAGGCCGGATTACCTCTCCGCAACTTGCCGCGGGAGTGTTTAAACTGACGCAGGTGCTGCGACATGGTGACACCGCGTTGCAAACTCTCGCTCTGCGGCGCGATGCGAGGCCAGCAGGATAGCACCGTTTGCGCGCATATGGCGATGAATGCCTGAGAGGACACGCAGCGCCGTCTCCCGGTCAAGGCCCTCGGTCGGTTCGTCGAGCAGCATGAGACGCGGCCGCCGCGCCAGGACCCGTGCCAGCGCCAACCGGCGGCTCTCGCCGCCCGACAGGCCGCTGCCGGCTTCCCCGATCCGCATGTCGAGCCCGCCGCGGGCGGCAACCGTCTCGTCGAGCGCGACCGACGAGAGAAGGGCCCAGATCGCGCCGTCGTCGAGTTGCGGATCGGCGAGGCGGATCGTCTCGCGCACCGTGCCGGCGAGAAGCGCGCTCCGCTGGGGCAGGAAGGCGGCCTGCCCGCGCAGTTCCGTCTCGCTCCAGGTCTCGATCGGTGAGCCCAGAAGCGAGATCGCGCCACCGGTCGGGCGATGCATGCGCGCGGCGAGTTGGAGAATGGTCGATTTGCCCGCCCCGCTCGCTCCGGTCAGCGCCACGATCTCGCCTGCCGCGAGATCGAGCGAAAATCGATCGAGGATCCGAGCGCCTTCCGCATGTCCGAAGGAGACGCTCTCGAAGGAAAGGATGGTCTCGGAGCTCCTTGACGTCGTGGCGGCAGATGGCGCGACAAGCGGTTGGGGTGCGTCGAGCATCCGCGTCACCCGGCGGGCTGCGTCGGTCATCGGCCCCAGTTCGGCGAGCCCGCGCCGTATAGGTCCGAGAATTTCGGCCAATGCCAGCGTTGCGAAGAAACCGATTGCCGCAACCGCCGGATCGACTTTTCCTTCGATCACGAGCCAGGCGCCGAGCAGCAGCGCGCCGCCTGACACAATCGTCTCCGTGATCGACATGACGAGCCCGCTCATTCGCTCGGCGCGATCGGCGTCCACGAACGCGTCGCGCAGTTTCCTCTCCGCCGCCAGCGCGTGATCCGTCCGCAAGCCCGTCTCCCCGGCCACGAGCCATTCGCCCCTCCCGGCAACCAGATCGATCGCTCGGAGACGGAGGGCGTTTTGTGCCGAGAACGCCTGCCGTGCGGGTTTGCGCGCCCGGACAATGACAACGGCCAGTGCGGCGACCGATCCCGTGCCGAAGCCTGCGAGCACCCACACCGCCAGTGAAAGGCCGACGAGAAGCCAGAGCGCGACGAGCGCGCCGATCAGGGCGAGTGTGGCGGCCGCAAAAGGAATGATCAGCCGCAGGACCAGTCCATCGAGCGTATCGACATCGCGCAGGATGCGGTTGAGCTGTTCGCCTGCGCGCAGATTGGCGAGCCGGGAAAACGGATTTTTCGACAGGGCTTCGAGTAATTCCACCCGCAGCCGGGCGAGGCTTTTCAGCGTTGCGTCATGGGTCAGCATCCGCTCGCCGTAGCGCGCGGCGGTGCGCCCGAGCGCCAGGAAGCGAACGCCGGCGCTCGGGCGGAAGACGTCGAAGAGGAGGCCCGCGCCAGCGAGACCCGCCAGACCGGCCGCGGTGATGAACCAGCCCGACAGGCCAAGCAGCGCGACACCCGCAGCCAGTACGGCGACGGCAAGCAGCGTACCGCGCAAGAGCGGCCACCATTCCTCGCCGATGAGCCGGCAGGCGATGCGCAGAAGCGGCCTCATGCCGCGTCTCCGAGCGTGATGCGGTGATCCATGCGGGCGGCGAGTTCGAGATCATGGGTGGCGACGATCAGGCTCGCGCCGCGCGCTTTCAGCACCATCAGTCCTTCGGTGACGGCGCGCGCGGTTTCGGCATCGAGATCGGCGGTGGGCTCGTCGGCCAGAATGAATCTCGCGTTCGAGCAGAACGCGCGGGCGATCGTCAGCCGCCGCGCCTCGCCGCCCGATACGCCATGACCGGTCGCGCCGAGCCGCGTATCGAGCCCACGGGGCAGCCGTGCGACGATATCGGTCGCCGACGCCGCGCTCAGTGCGGCGCGGAGGTCATCGTCGCTCGCTTCGGGGGCGAAGCGGCGAAGATTGGCGCGCAGGCTTTCATGCGCGAAATGGGGAGTTTGCTGGACGAAGGCGATGTGCCGGCGCCAGCCCCCGGCGGTTTCGTCATCGAGCGGAACGTCGTCGACGAGAACCGCTCCGCGCGAGGCGCGCGCGAGGCCGGAGATGAGTGCCAGCAGGGTCGACTTGCCGCTGCCGCTGGGGCCTACGATGGCGAGCGATTGCCCCACTGCGAGAGTGAAATCCGGAAACACGATCCCCTTGCCTGAGGGCGAGGTCCAGCGCAGCGAGCGGATCGCCAACGTGGCGGGGACAGGCCCGGCTTTCGGCGTGTGCGCCATGCCGAGCATGGGGACGAAGGGCGCGGTTTCGATCGCCTCGAGCTCGACGGCAACGGCGGATGCCTGCGCCTTGTCGTGCCAGGTGGCGGCGAGATCACGCAACGGCTGGAAGAAGTCGGGGGCGAGGAGCAGCAGGAAGATGCCTTCGCCGACACCGAGCGGTTCGGCCCAAGCGCCGAAAGTGATCTGGCCGATCAGCGAAAAGCCGACATAGACGGCCATCAGCGCCACGCCGATCGCCGAGAAGAATTCGAGCACGGTCGAGGATAGGAAGGCGACCGCCAGCACCTTCATCGTCTTCCGGTGCAGCCGCTCGGCGGAGTGGCGGAAGTCGGAAATCGTGCGCGCGGTGGCGTCGAGGAGGCGAAGATCGGTCAGCGCCCGGATGCGCTCCATCAACAGCCCGTTCATCGAGCCGATCTCTTCCATCTGCCGTTCGCTGGCCTCCTGCGCAGCCATGCCGACGAGCGCCATGAAGACCGGGATCAGCGGTCCCGCAACGAGAAGGATGAAGGCGGCCACCCAGGAAAAGGGCAGGGCTGCGAGAATGATGGCGGCGGGCACGATCCGCGCCCGCGCCATCGCGGGGCGGTAGCGGGTAAGATAGGGGAGTGTCATCGCCAGCTTGTCTGCGGCGAGCGTGGCGATCTCCGCCGAGTTTTGGTGACCGCCGGAATATGGAGAGCGCAGCGCTTCCCGGTGCAGCAGCGTCTCGCGTTCTCCGGCAATAGCCGCCTGCGCCGCCGCAAGCGCGATCGAGCCGGCGCGATGGGAGAGCACGGCGCGCAGAATGCCGACGAGAACAAAGCTTACGCTGCCGTAAAGAGCGGTGGGGAGATCGGGCGGCCCGGAAACCAGATCGTCGATGACCCAAGCCGCCGCCGCGGCCTGGGCGATCCACAACAGGCTGGCGGCGACTGTGAGCCATTCGGCGCGACGAAGCCGCGGGGTTTCCGCTTCCGTCATCCGGTTCAACCGTCGACGGGCCTTGTCCCGGGAGGTGGGCTCGATTTCGGTCGCATCAGCGGTGATGGCGGCGGGCGGGGTCATCGACGCTAGTGATACGCCAATCGGAGATGCCGCACCAACCCGATCCATGCGCCATGGGGACGCAGCCGAGGCTCTTGTCGACACTATGTATTTTCAGATAGGTTCCGACTCGCAGACATTCCGTACCGCGAGGACATTCCGTGAGCGAGATCATATCAGCCGTCGAGGCGCCGGCAAAGCGCAAACGCGGGCAGGGCGTGGGCGCGGTCTACGAAACGCTCAAGCACGAAATTCTCGATCTGACGCTGCAGCCCGGCAGTCCCATCGATGAGGTCAAACTGACCGAGCGTTTCTCGATGTCGCGCACGCCGATCCGCGAAGCGCTAGTCAAACTGGCGGGCGAAGGCCTTGTGGTGACGCTTCCCAATCGGTCCACAGTGGTGGCGCCTATCGATTTTCAGAATCTCACCCAGTTCTTCGACGCGCTCACCCTGATGTACCGGGTCACCACGCGTCTCGCCGCGACCAACCGGACCGACGCCGAAATTGCTCGCATTCGCGCCCTGCAGAAAGGCTATGAGGACGCGGTTGGCGCCAAGAACGTGCCGGCGATGATCGAGGTGAACCGGGATTTCCACGCCGAGATCGCCCGGGCGGGGAAGAACCGCTACTATACCGATCTCTTCGAGCGCTTGCTCGATGAAGGCCGCCGTCTTCTCCGGCTCTATTATTCGTCGTTCAACGACGAACTGCCGCAGATCTATCTCGACGAACACGACGAGATGGTCCGGGCCGTCGTTGACCGCGATGTCGCCGCCGCCGACAAGATCGCCCAGCAGCACGCCCAGCAGATCGTTCGCCAGATCCAGGCCTACATCACCGAAGATCGCCGCCTCAACGCCGATATCGCTCTCTAGGCCGCTCGCGCCGGAAGTGCCGGCTCGTCGAAAGGCAAAACGGGTCCATCGTCGCTTCGAAGCGTAAAAATATTTTTTGTCGACAAAAAAAATACAGTATGCATATTGGAATCGTCTTTGCTCAAGACGCAAGTCGATAGGGGACGCTTCCGGCGAACCTCTGTCCCGATCGTCAAGACCAACCGGCCGGGCGTCCCCGCCAAAGGCCAACCACAGAGGGTTTCATGTTCGACAAACTGAAAAAGTTCGCGCTGATATCAGTGCTGAGTTTCGCGCCGATGAGCGCGATAGCCCAGGAAGTCACCTGGCAGATCCCCACCTCGGTCCCGGAGGGCTCGCCCTTCTACGTCAATTTCCTCGAGCGCTTCGCCGAGAACGCCGACACGCTGACCGAAGGTCGCGTCAAGATCGAGCCGTTCGGCGCAGGCGTTCTCGTCCCCGCCCTCCAGGTCTATGACGGCGTCAAGGACGGCATCATCCAGGCCGGCCATTCCACGCCGAGCTACCTCGTCAACCAGGATCCCACCAACGCCATCTTCGCGGGCTTTCCGGGCGGCATGGGCCCCGAGCCCTTCATAACCTGGATCTACGAAAAGGGCGGCAAAGACAAGCTGGCCGAACTGCGCGCCAAGGATGGCCTGAAGAACCTGATCGTCGGTATCGGTTCGTCGGAAATCATGGCTCATTCAAATGTGCCGATCACCAAGGCCGAGGATCTCAAGGGCCTCAAATACCGCACCTCCGGCCCCTGGGCCGCGGTGATGAGCGAATATTTTGGCGCGGTGCCGACCGTTGTTCCGCCCGGTGAGATCTACACGCTGCTGCAGCGCAAGGGCGTCGACCTGATCGAGTGGGGCCCGCCCTCGGGCAACATGCCGGAAGGCTTCCACGAAGCAGCCAAGTACATCATCGTGCCGGGCGTCCACCAGCCGACCTTCCTCTGGGAAGTCGTCATGAAGCAGGAAACCTGGGATGCGCTGCCCGATGACCTCAAGCCGCTTCTCGAAAAGGCCGCCGAGCTGACCACTATGCAGGCGCTGATCCACTTCTACGGCGAAGACGTCGTGGCAATGGAAACCTATCGCAGTGGCAAGAACGAGGTCATCACCCTGTCGCCGGAATTCCTCAAGCAACTCTCCGATGCCGGCAACGACTGGATCTCCAAGACCGCCGAGGCGCAGAAGGGTGAAGGCAACGAGAAAATGGCTGAAATTCTCGATGACTACATGGCGTTCAAGACGCTCTGGGAATCGGAATCGAGCTACCTGATCCGGAACCAGAAGTAGGCTTGAAACGGAGACGACCGTCATGGACACGCTGTTCGGAATAGTCGAGGCGTTCACCCGCCTCCTCGCCTGGGCGGCGCGGCTGGTGACGGTCGTCCTCGTTGCGAGCATGATCTACGAGGTGGTGGCGCGCTATTTCTTCGGCGCGCCGACCATCTGGGCCTTCGATATTTCCTACATGGCGACCGGCGTTCTCTTCGTTCTCGGCGCCGCCTATACCCTCAAGGAAGACGGCCACGTCCGCATCGACTTCCTGGCCCAGAAGATGCCGGCGAAGTTCCGGCGCTGGTACGAGGGTATCGTCTTTATTTTCATCGTCGCGCCGATCTTCGCGCTCCTCTCCAAATTCGCCGTCGAGAAGTCCTGGCGCGCCTTCGAGACCTCCGAAGTAGAAATGGTCAGCCCCTGGGCCCCGCTCATGTGGCCTTTCTATGCGGCGCTCGCTCTCGGACTGATCGCTTTGACCCTGCAGCAGATCGTCCACGGCCTTCGCCTCATTCGCGGCGAAGACGACAAAAGCTTCGAACTGGAAGCCTGACCGATGCTCATTGCCGCACTCATGTTCCCGGCGCTCTTCGCGCTGGTCCTGACCGGGATCCCGATCGCCTTCTCGCTCGCCATCGTTTCGGCGGCGGCGGGGCTCGCCAAGTTCGGCCCCCATGCCTTCGGCCAGCTCTATGGCGCGTTCTACTCGGCTTCGACCAACTTCATCCTCGCCGCCATTCCGATGTTCGTGCTGATGGGCGCGATCCTTGAACGCTCGGGCATCGCCGAGCGCCTGTTCCGGGTCATGCAGATCTGGATGACGCGTCTGCCCGGTGGGCTTGCCGTCGCCACGATCGCAATGGGTGCGGTCTTCGCAGCCGCTGCCGGTGTCGTCGGCGCCGTCGAGGTGATGATTGGCATGATGGCGATCCCGGCCATGCAGCGCGGCGGTTTCCGAAACAGCCAGATCGCCGGCACAATCTGCGCTGGCGGTTCGCTCGGCACCATGATCCCGCCGTCCGTCATTGCCGTCATGTATGCCTCGCTCGCGCAGATGTCGGTGGGCGAACTTCTGGCCGGCATGATGCTGCCGGGCCTGCTGATGGTCGGCTTGTTCATCGTCTATCTGATCATCCAGGGCGTCATCTCGCCGCCCACGCCCGCTAAGGAGGACATCGAGCCCGAAGTGCCGCTCGGCGAAAAGCTGATGTTGACCGTCACTTCGCTCCTGCCGATCGTTGCGCTCATCTTTGCGGTTCTCGGCTCGCTGCTGGCAGGGATTGCCTCGCCAACCGAGGCCGCGTCGGTCGGCGCGCTGGGGGCCACGATCCTGGCGATCGTCTACCGCAAGTTTTCGCTGTCGATGCTGTTCGACTCGCTCGCCATCACCGTGCGCATCTCGGCGATGATCCTCCTGATCGTCGCGGCGGGAACGATGTTCATGGGCACTTTCGCAGCCAATGGCGGTTCGCGGCTGATCCGTTCCCTGGTCGAGATCTCCGGCTTCGGCGACGTCGGCATGATCGTTCTCTTCCTGATCATCGTGCTGCTTCTGGGCTTCGTTCTCGACTGGACGGCGAACGTTCTTATTACCGTGCCGCTGTTCACGCCCTTCATCCGCCAGGCGGGCATCGATCCCGTCTGGTTCGGCACCATGATGATCGTCGTCATCCAGACGAGTTACCTCACGCCGCCGATGGCTTCGTCGATCTTCTATCTCAAATCCATCGCGCCGAAGGACATGACCTACGGCCAGATGTGCCGGGGCGTCGTCCCCTTCATTCTCCTGCAGATCCTCACCCTCGCTCTCGTCGCGCTGTTCCCGGCCCTATCGACCTGGCTGCCTTCGAAAATCGTCGGTTTCTGATAGTCTGATCAACA
>PAPH01000087.1 GCA_002709005.1 Hyphomicrobiales bacterium
GACGAGTGGACCTTCGCGGACGGCCGTTCCATCATCATCCTCGCCGAGGGTCGGCTGCTCAACCTCGGTTGCGCGACCGGTCACCCCTCCTTCGTCATGAGCGCATCCTTCACCAACCAGGTGCTGGCGCAGATCGAGCTCTTCACCAAGCAGGGACAGTATGACAACAGGGTTTTCGTGCTGCCCAAGCACCTCGACGAGAACGTGGCCCGTCTTCACCTCGACAAGCTCGGCGTGAAGCTGACCGAACTGTCGGAAGAGCAGGCCGCCTATATCGGCGTGAAACCGGAAGGCCCCTACAAGCCGGAACACTACCGGTATTGATCGGTCGAAAATTTCCTACCACATCTAGTGCGCGCGCCCTTGACAAAAGGGCGCGCGTTTCTTTTTGAGACAGTTGGTCTTCACCGTGATTCGACAAACCGGTATGTTTTTCGGGCGATGATTCGCGCGGAAGGACGCGGCCCGGCCGACACGGCAACCGGGCCGGCGCGCGCATCGCCCGGCAGGGGACCAATTCGATGACGGCGAAAATGCAGTCGGGCGGGACAGACGATCAGGCGCCCGGCCGCGCCGGGGATTCGGCGCGGCTGAAAAGGCTCCGGCCCTGGCTTGCGGCCGGCACCATGCTGTCGGTGGCCACGCCCGCCACCACATTCGCGGCCGAGGAGGTCGCCGAACTTTCGCTCTCCACGCTCGATGTCGTCAATTTCGCCATGGTGATCGGCGCGATTTCCGCCGCCATGATCTCGGCGATCTGGCTGATCCGCGAGCGCGGGCGCACGGACGCGGAAAATCGCGAACTGCGCGCCTCTCTGGCCGATGCCAATGCGCGCGCCGCCCGCTACCAGTCACTGATCATCGACCGCAATCGCCGCATCATCATCTGGGAAGGCGTCGGTGTGCCCGCCGAGATCCTGGGATCCCTGCCCCCCGAAATGGGTTCCCCCGACGATACGGAGGAATTCCTCGCTTTCGGAAGCTGGCTCAATCCGACCTCCGCCCGGGCACTCGAAAGCGCTGCGGGCAAGCTGCGCTCGAATGCCGAGCGCTTCGACCTGACGCTGGAGACGCTGAGCGGCCAGGTGATCGAGGCCCAGGGCCGGGTCGCCGGCGGCCGCGCCTTCGTCCGTCTGGTCGCACTCACCAATCTGCGCGCCGAACTCGCGGGACTGCGCACCGAGCGCGACCGGCTTTTGACCTCCGTCGACCTTCTGCAGAACATGCTCGACGTGATCGACATGCCGGTCTGGCTGCGCGATGCCGACGGTCAGTTGCGCTGGGTCAACGAGGCCTATGCCGAGGCCGTCGAGGGCGAGAGCCGCGAGGATGCGATCGACCGCAAGCTCGAGCTTCTCGGCACCGCCACCCGCGAACGCATCCGCATGTCGGTGACGCCGGAACGGCCCTTCCTCGAAAAGGTCTCGACGGTCATCCGTGGCCACCGCCGGTTTCTGGAGGTCGCCGACGTCAAGACCGCCGCCGGGCAGGCCGGTCTCGCGCTCGACGTGTCGGATATCGAGGATGTGCGCGAGGAACTCAAGCGCACGCTGCGCAGCCATTCCGAAATGCTCGACCAGCTCGCGACCCCGGTGGCGATCTTCGACCGCGAACAGCGGCTGCAGTTCTTCAACCAGGCCTTCCTGCAATTGTGGGATCTCGACACCGCCTATCTCGAACGTCGTCCGGACAATGGCGAGTTCCTCGAAAAGCTCCGCAGCCTCGGCAAGCTGCCCGAACCTCATTCCTGGCGCGACTGGAAGGAGCAGGTTCTTTCGGTCTACCGTTCTGTCGATACCGAGCCGCAGCTCTGGCACTTGCCGGATGGCCAGACGCTCAACGTTATCGCCAACGCCCATCCGCTCGGCGGCGCAACCTGGATCTTCGAGAACCTGACCGAGCAGGTCGATCTGGAAGCCCGCTACAACACGCTGGTTCGGGTGCAGGGCGAGACCATCGACCACCTCACCGAGGGGGTGAGCGTCTTCGGCCCCGACGGCAAGCTCAAGCTCGCCAATACCGCCTTCCGCTCGCTCTGGGGTCTGACCGAGGCCGAAACCCGGCCCGGCACCCACATCCGCGAGATCGCCAACCTCTGCCAGGCCTCCCACGACAAGCCCGACGGCTGGCCGCTTCTCACCTCGGCGATCACCGGTTTCGACGAGGATCGCAACACCCGCGAGGGCCGGCTCGAACTCAATACCGGCCTGATCCTCGACTATGCCGTGGTGCCGCTGCCCAACGCCCAGACGATGATCGCCTTCGTCAATGTTACCGATTCGGTCGGCGCCGAGCGGATGCTGACGGAAAAGAACGAGGCGCTCAGGAAGGCCGACGCGCTGAAGAACGATTTCGTCCAGCACGTTTCCTACGAGCTGCGCTCACCGCTCACCAATATCATCGGTTTTGCCGATCTCCTCGCCACGCCGACCATCGGCGAACTCAACGATCGGCAGCGCGAATATGTCGAGCACATCTCCGCCTCGTCCGCCGTGCTGCTGACGATCGTCAACGACATCCTCGATCTTGCCACCGTCGATGCGGGCATCATGCAACTCGATCTTGGCAGGGTGCAGGTCCGGGAGCTCCTGGACGAAGCGCGCGAACAGATCGCCAGCAGGCTGAAGGAAAGCGGACTGCGGATCGAAATCGACGGCTCCGAGGCGCCTGAGACCATGATGGGGGATCATCAGCGGCTCAAGCAGATCCTCTTCAAGCTGATGATGAATGCCGCCAACTTCGCGCCCGAAGGGTCGGCCATCTCGCTCGAATGCACCGGCGAGGACGACGAAGTCGTCTTCCGCGTCTCCGACAGCGGTCCCGGGGTGCCCGAGGAACTGCGCGAGACGATCTTCTCGCGCTTTGCCACCGGCAGCCAGTCTGGCCGCAAGCGCGGTGCCGGGCTCGGCCTGTCGATCGTCGAGAGTTTCGTGGGTCTCCACCACGGCAGGGTCGCCATCGAGAACAGGCCGGAGGGCGGAGCCACCGTCACCTGCCGCTTCCCGCTCGATCCGCAGGTCACCCGCGACGCGGCCGAATAGGCGCGGGGCTCGATGTCGGATTACGCTTCCGTCATTCATCTCGAAAACGAGGCGGCGACGCTTCTGCTCGCCGAGGATATCGCGCTGGCGCTCGCGGCCGGCGATTGCCTGACGCTCTCCGGTGATCTCGGCGCGGGAAAATCGACGCTCGCGCGCGGCATTATCCGCTCCATCGCCGGCGACGACCGGCTGGAGGTGCCGAGCCCCACATTCACGCTGGTCCAGAGCTACGATCTGCGCGTGCCTGTCAGCCATTTCGATCTCTACCGGCTCGGCTCCGCCGATGAACTCGATGAACTGGGTCTCGACGAATTCCTCGAAAGCGGCGCGGCCCTCGTGGAATGGCCCGAACGCGCAGACGGCACGCTCCCGGGTGATGCGGTGTCACTGGTGCTCACAGGCAGTGGCGCGGGTCGCGATCTCGAAATCTCCGGCGCCGGACCTTTCGTCGACCGCTTCCTGCGCTCCCGCGCCGCCCGCGCCTTTCTCGAAGAGAACGGGCACTCGGGGGCCCGCCGGCGGTTTCTCCAGGGCGATGCCTCGTCGCGCTCCTACGAGCGGATCGGCGACGGGGGCCTCATTTTGATGAACGCGCCGCGCAAACCCGATGGACCGCCGGTCCGCGACGGTCTGCCCTATTCGCGGATCGCCCATCTGGCCGAGGACGTGAAGCCCTTCGTCGCGATCGACCGCCTGTTGCGCGGATGGGGTTTCGCCGCACCGCGCATTCCCGCAGCCGCCATGGATGACGGATTCCTGCTGGTCGAGAATCTGGGGAGCGGGACGCCGCTTGACGACAATCGCGACCCGATCCCCGAGCGCTATGTCGCGGCCATCGATTTTCTCGCCGCGCTTCATGCCAAAGGCGTCCCGGGTCCGATCACCTTGCCGGACGAGGAGAGCTACGAGGTCCCGCCCTATGATCGCCGCGCGCTCGGCATCGAGGTCGAACTGCTGACCGACTGGTATCTGCCCTACAAGACGGGCGAGGACGTCGACGGAAAGGTCCGCGATGACTACATCGCCCGCTGGCAGGGCCTTTTTGACGAGCTGAAAAAAGCGCCAAAGGCGCTGGTACTGCGCGATTTCCATTCGCCCAACATCATCTGGCGTCCGGATGAAAGCGGTCTCGACCGTGTCGGCCTTATCGATTTCCAGGACGCGCTCATCGGCCCGGCCACCTATGACGTCGCCTCGCTGGTGCAGGACGCCCGGGTCACGGTTCCCGACACCCTCGCCAAGATGCTGCTTGCCCGCTACGAGGAACGGCGGCTGATGGCCGACGCCGGATTCGATCCCGACGCATTCCGCCGCTACTATGCGATCATGGCGGCCCAGCGCGCCGCCAAGATCCTGGGCATCTTCGTCCGGCTCGACAGGCGCGACGGCAAGCCGGCCTATCTCAAGCACCTGCCGCGCATCGAGGCCTATATGGCCCGCTCGCTGGAGCATCCGGCGCTCGAGCCCTTGCGTTCGTGGTTCGCAAGCGCTGGAATCGCCGCCGTCGATTCGTGACACGGGAGAACCTACCTGGATGACCATCCGCTCCGCCATGGTGCTGGCCGCGGGCCTGGGCACACGCATGCGCCCGATCACGGAGCGTATCCCCAAGCCGCTCGTCGAGGTCGAGGGCAGGCCGCTGATTGCCTACGGGCTGGACGCACTCCGGAGCGCCGGTATCGAAAACATCGTCGTCAATGTCCATTACCTCGCCGAAAAGCTCGAGCATTGGCTTTCCGAATCCGGGTATGAAGTGACGATTGCCGATGAGCGCGCCGAACTGCTCGATTCCGGCGGCGGCATCGTCAATGCGCTCCCGCAACTGGGGTCCGACCCCTTCGTGGTCATCAATGCGGACACGTTCTGGCTCGAGGATCCGCGCGCGGCGGAACAAAACCTTAACCGGCTTATCGATTTCTGGAATCCGGAGACGATGGATATCGCGCTGATGACCGCGCGGCCCGGTCAGGCGACCGGATTCGATGGCGCGGGCGATTTCACCACCGATGCGTCAGGGCGGCTTGCCCGCTACCGCGGCGAGGACGATCCGTTGATCTATGCGGGCGCGCTGATCATCGATCCGGCGATCTTCGGCACCGGCCGCCCGACGAAATTCTCGCTCAATGCCTGTTTCAACGAGGCGATCGACCGTGGCCGGTTTTACGGGATGCCGATGGAAGGCTTGTGGCTGACCGTCGGGACGCCTGAAGCCATCGGGGAAGCGGAGGGCGCCATGCGCGCCTACCGCTCGAAGATGGCCTCGTGACGGAGATCGGCGACAGACGCATCTATTCGATCCCGCCGGGCGCGGCGTTTCTCCGTGTGCTCGCCGATGCGCTGGTGACAGACGCCTTCGGTTTCGGTTTGCCGAATCCGGCTAAGGATCCGGCGGCCCTCGCGGGTGTGACAATCTACCTGCCCACCCGCCGCGCCGCCCGCGTGCTCCGTTCCGAGATCGCCGACCGGCTGGCCACGGGCAGCGCCATCCTGCCGGTGATCCGCGCGCTGGGCGAAACCGACGACGACACCGGCTATTTCGATGAATCCGAACCGATCGCGCTGCAACTCGATCCGCCCATCGGCGGGGTCGATGCGGTGCTTTCGCTCGCCGAACTGGTGTTTGCCTGGAAGGCCAAGCTGCCCGAGGCGATCGCCGCGCATCTCGACGGCGCGCCGATGATGGCACCGGCCAACCCCGCCGATGCGGTCTGGCTGGCGCGCGCGCTTTTCGATCTCGTGCAGTCGGTCGAGGCCGAGGAGGCCGATTTCGGAAAGCTCGACGACGCCATCGAGGCAGACCTGCAGGAATGGTGGCGGATTACCGCCGAGTTCCTGAAGGTGGCGCGCGAGTACTGGCCGGCACTGCTCGACGAACGAAGGCAGTCGAGTCCCGCCGCTCACCACAATGCGCTGATCGACGCCGAGACCCGGCGCATCGCCGAGGGCCGCTTCGAGGGGCCGGTGATCGTTGCTGGCTCCACCGGCACCCGGCCCTCCACTGCGCGGCTGATTGCGGCCATTGCCGGCCATCGCCAGGGCGCGGTGGTGCTTCCCGGTCTCGACAAGCTGATGGCGCCGGCGCACTGGTCGATGATCGCGGATTTCGCGGAACAGTCGGAGGAGAGTTTACAAAATCCGTCCGCCCGTCTCGACGCGGTCACCATCCGGTCCCACCCGCAATATGCGCTCTTCCGGCTTCTGGGCGCGCTCGGGCTTCGGCCCTCCGCCGTCGCGGACATCCCGGAACTTGGCGCCGCCCCAAACCACATCGCCGCCCGCAACCGGCTGGTTTCCACGGCGTTGCTGCCGCCCGCCGCCACCACCGTCTGGTCCGATATCACGGCGCTTCCGACCCCTGGCGAAACCGAGGCCGCGCTTGCCGGTGTGACGCTGATCGAGGCGGCCAACGAGCGCGAGGAAGCCGAGGCGCTGGCGGCAGCCATGCGCGCGGCCCTCGAGCCGGCGCCCGATAATGCCGAACCGGTGGCGGCGCTCGTCACGCCCGACCGGGCGCTTGCCCGCCGGGTGGTTATCGAACTCCGTCGCTACGGTATCGAGGCCGATGATTCGGGCGGTCGCAGCTTGGGCGATACCCCGGCGGGATCGCTCGCGCGGCTTGCCGTCTCGGTGGCCTTCGGCCCATCCGACCCGGTCGCGCTTGCCGCTCTGATCAAGCATCCACTCGCCCGTTTCGGACACGAATCGAACGAGGCGCGGCGTCTCGGCGAAATCGTCGAGGCTGTCGGTTTGCGGGGTGAACCGGGCGAAGCGAAGCTCGCGCATTTGCCGGAGTTGATGGAAGCGGGCCGAAAGCGGCGCGAGGAAGACCGGCATGCCCCGGCCTGGCTCAAGCGCCTGGACGAGGCCGCTATTGCTGACGCAATGGTTCACGCGCGCACAATACGCACCACCTTCGAACCGCTGACCGGACTTGTCCCGGACGGTGCCGAGACCGCGCCCGTCGGCCAACTGGCACAGGCGACCGCGCTGGTGATCGAGGCGATCGCCAGGGACGCCGACGGCTCCCTCGCCACTCTCTGGAGCAGCGATGCCGGCAAGGCGCTCGCCACTCTGTTGGCCGATTGCCGCGACAGCCGGACGAGCCTCGCCATTTCCGGCTTCGAATGGATCGCCGCGCTTGAGGCGCTGCTGTCCGGCGAAGTGGTCAAGCCCGATGGCGGCGGCCATCCGCGCGCTTTCGTCTGGGGTTCGCTCGAAGCGCGTTTGCAGCAGGTCGATACCGTGCTTCTGGGCGGGCTCAACGAGGGAAGCTGGCCTTCGCCGGGCAAGGAGGATCCCTTCCTCTCTCGCGCCATGAAAGCGGCGATCGGGCTGGAACCACCCGAACGGCGGATCGGCCAGGCGGCTCACGACGTGCAGATGGCGATCGCCATGCCGCGCGCCGTTCTTTCCCGTTCGCTCCGCGCCAGTCGCGCGCCCACGGTCGCATCGCGCTGGCTGCAGCGTCTCGCCGCGACGGCGGGATCGGAGGCGGTGGGCGCCATGCGCAAGCGCGGCACGGCGATCCTCGACTGGCTCCGCACCGGGGAGCTCAGCCGCAACGGCACTTTGCCGGGCCGGCCCGAACCGCACCCGCCGGCGCGCCTCCAGCCGTTGAGCTACAGTTTCTCCGAGGTCGGCCGGCTGCGCCGCGATCCCTATTCGATCTATGCCAAACGCATTCTCGGCCTCGATCCGATGGACGGTTTCATCGCCGATCCCGGACCGCGCGAACGCGGTACGCTCTATCACGCCATCCTGGAACGTTTCGTCCGTGAAGGCGCGGCGGGCGATCTCACCGAAGTCCGGCTGATGACGATCGCCGACGAAGTGTTGGAGAAAGAGGGATTGCCGGTCGAAATCCGCCTTGTCTGGCGCAACCGTCTCTCCCGCGCCGCGCCAGCGATTGCCCGATGGGAAGCCGCCCGCGCCGCAAACCGCGAGCAAACGTTCGTTGAGGCTTACGGAAAGATGACGCTGCCGTCCGGTGCAGAACTGCGCGGTCTCGCGGACCGGATCGAGATTCTCTCCGACGGTAGCGCCAGCCTGATAGACTACAAGACCGGTTCCTCGCCGTCTCTCAAACAGGCGCGCACGCTTCTCGATCCGCAACTGGCACTCGAAGCCCATGTTCTGGGGCTCGGTGGTTTCGGCGGTATCGATCCGCTGCCAGTCTCCGAGCTTCTTTATCTGCGGTTGACCGGAAACGACAAATATGAGGACCGCGTCGACAAGGCGCCGCGTAAGGAGGACGACCCGGATTATCGCGCCGAAGTGCTTGCCGGACGCGCCGCGCGTGAATTCGAGGGGTTGGTCGCCGCCCTGCGCGACGGTCGCCGGGGTTTCATGTCCCGGGTGATTCCCAAATCCGCGCGCGAGTTCTCCGGCGACTATGATCACCTCGCCCGTGTTGCCGAATGGCAGACCGCCGCCGAGGGCGAGAACGGAGGTGGCGATGACTGAGGGACCATTGCGCGCCCAGACCGCCCACGATCCAGTCAGCGAAACCACGCTGCGCCAGCGCCGCGCGGCCACGCCGGGTCTCTCCGCCTGGGTGGCGGCCAATGCAGGGTCCGGCAAGACCCACGTTCTGGCGAACCGTGTGATCCGGCTGCTGCTCGCCGGGGCGCGGCCCTCGTCGATTCTGTGCCTCACCTACACCAAGGCGGCCGCCGCGGAGATGTCGAACCGCGTCTTCCGCATCCTCGCCGGCTGGAGCCGCATGCCGGAAACCGAGCTTTCCCGGGCGATCGAGGATCTCGGCGAGGACCGCCCCGATCCCGGGACGCTGGCCCGCGCGCGGCAACTCTTCGCCATGGCGCTCGAAACGCCGGGCGGGCTGAAAATCCAGACCATCCACGCCTTCTGCGAGGCGGTGCTGCAGCGCTTTCCCTTGGAAGCGAATATCGCCGGTCGCTTCCGGGTGCTCGATGACCAAGAGGCCGCCAATCTTCTCGCCGAGGCGCGCCGGCTCATGTTCTCGGCCGGGGTCAACGAGACGGATGACGGCGTGCCGGCCGCCATCGATGCCATTCTCGACAGGGCAGGAGAGGGCGGTCTCGAAACGCTGCTGGCGGACATCTACTCCAACCGCCGCGCTATCTCGGATTTCCTGGCCCGTGCCGATTCCGGTGCCGGCATCGACGCGGAATTGCGCGATCTTCTCGCCATCGGCGAGAATGAGACCCGTGCGAATGCGCTTGCGCTGTTCTGGCCGCTCGAAGCGCTGGATGTCGAGACGCTGAAACAGATCGAAAGCGCGGCGAGCGGCGACAAGCCTGCCAAGACCGCGCTCGCCTTCGCGCAGGATATGCTCAAGGCCGTCCACGGCACGGCGCAAGAGAAAACAGGTATCGTTTCGGATGCGTTCCTGGATTCCACCGGGAAGATCAAGGCGCTCAAGAATGTCGGAGCGAAACAGGTTGCCGCCGTCATCCCGGATATCGCCGAACGGTTGGAGGAGGCGAAAGCCCAGGTCGCGATGGCGCTCGAAAAGCTGACCGCCTTCGCTGCGCTGAGCGACAATCTCACCGCGCTTCATCTGGCGCGCCGCTACATCGCCGCCTTCGAAAGGCTCAAGCGCCGGCAGGGGTTTCTCGATTTCGACGATCTGGTCGCCGCCACCGATGCGCTTCTGTCGCGTTCGGGCGCCGGTGCCTGGGTGCATTACAAGCTCGACCAGGGCATCGACCACATTCTCGTCGATGAGGCGCAGGATACCGCTCCCCCGCAATGGAACGTCATCCGGTCGCTGGCAAGCGAGTTCTTTGCCGGCGAAGGATCGCGCGGCGGTATCCGCACCCTGTTCTCGGTGGGCGACGAGAAACAGTCGATCTATTCCTTCCAGGGTGCCCGTCCGGAGAGCTTTGCCGGGGAACGCCGTCATGTTCGCCGAAAGGCGACCGCCGCCGGCCTGGAATTTGACGAGATCCCGCTCCGCGTCTCCTTCCGCTCGACCCGCGAAGTGTTGAGGCTCGTCGATCTGGTCTATCTGAGCGAGGACGCCCAGCGTGGCATGGGCGAGGACAGCGCGGCCATCGTCCATGAAAGCGCGCGGCGCGCGGCTCCCGGCGAGGTGGAACTCTGGGACGTCATCGCCGCCGAACAGGTCGAGACCGGGGAAAGCTGGACCGATCCTTTCGATCACGTGCCCGAATCCGCGCCCGCCGCCCGGCTCGCCGCCCGTATCGCATCGACGATCCAGTCTTGGATCGGCAAGGAAACGATCGCCGATCGCAAGGGCAATCTCAGGCTCATCACGCCGGGGGACATTCTGGTGCTGGTGCGCAAGCGCGACGCATTCGTCCCCACGCTGCTTCGCATGCTCAAGGCGGGCGGCAACATCCCCGTCGCGGGTGCCGACCGGCTGAAGCTGACCGATCATATCGCCGTGCAGGACCTGATGGCGCTCGGCTGCCACGTGCTGCATGCCGGCGACGATCTCTCGCTGGCCGGTCTGGTGAAAAGCCCGCTGGTGGACCTCGACGAGGACGCATTGTTCCGGCTTGCCGCCGAACGCGAGCCCGGTGTGTCGCTCACCCGCCGTCTCGCCGAACGGGCGGAGACCGATCCTGCCTTCGCCCGTTTCCACAAGCTCGCCCTCCACTGGCGGGACATGGCCGGCCAGTACTCGGTGCATGATTTCTACGCGACGATCCTCGGGCCGGAAGGCGGTCGCGCGGCCTATCTCGGGCGGCTCGGCACCGAGGTGGGCGACGTGCTCGACGAATTCCTCGGTCTGGCGCTCGATCACGACGAGGCGGGCATTCCGGGGCTGCAATCCTTCATCGCCATGCTCGACAGCCAGTCGCCGGAGATCAAGCGCGAGATGGAACAGGAGGGTAACGCCGTCCGGGTCATGACCGTCCACGCCTCCAAGGGTCTCGAGGCGCCGGTGGTTTTTCTGGTCGATTCCGGCGGCGCCGACTTCCAAGCCTCCCATGTGCCGAAGTTCTGGCTGATCGACGGACCGAAGGGACAATATCCGCTCTGGCTGCCGGACAAGGTTTCGCGTTCGGTTGCCGCGGCGCAGAAAGCCGTCGCGGCGCAGAGAAGCCAGGCGGAAGAGGAATATCGCCGTCTCCTCTATGTCGGCCTGACGCGCCCCGCCGACCGCCTCGTCGTGTGCGGCTATCGCGGGCTGCGGGAAGCCGGCACGCCGACCTGGCATTCGATGGTGGAGGCCGGGTTCCGGCACGCCGAGGCCGATGCGGAGCTCATTGTCGAAGGTTTCGAGCGACCGGTGGGCCCAGGGGCTGAAGAGAGCTTTTCAGTCCGGCGGATGCGCCACCGGCGCGATGAGCAACCCGTGCCTGTGGTCGACGTACCGGACCCCGGCATGAAGGGGAGCGAAGGCGTCGTCTTTAATTGTCCGAGCGCGCCACTGCCGCGCCCAGCCCGTTTGCCGCGCCCGCTGGTTCCATCGGCGGCCGGTGCCGCGATTTCCGGTGACGAGCCCCGCGACGAATTCGTCTCGCCCTTCTCCGCCGACAAAAAGACGGGCTCTTTCGCCGCCGAACGGGGCAAGGCCGCCCACCGGCTGTTGCAGGTGCTGCCGGGCTTACCCAGCGGCGAACGTGAGGCCGCGGCCCGGCGTTATTGCGATCGCGCCCTGCCGTCGATGCCGGCGGATGATCGCAAGGCGCTGGTGACGGAATCGCTGGCGGTTCTGAACCATCCGGACTTTGCCGGTATCTTCGATGCTGCCAGCCGGACCGAAGTATCCGTGATGGGCACGATCCGGCTCGGCGGCGCCGAACGCGTGGTCTCGGGCCGCATCGACAGGCTGTCGGTGAGCGAGGACGAGGTGCTGATTCTCGACTACAAGACCGGCGCCATGCTGCCCGGCGAAATCCACCACCCGACCCATGCCGCGCAGCTCGCGGTCTATCGCGAAGTGCTCAGGCCGCTTTTTCCGGAGAAGCGGATCCGCGCGGCACTTCTCTATACGGCGCTGCCGAAACTGGTCTTGCTCTCGGGTCCGGAAATGGATGAGGCACTTGCAATGATCGTCTCCGATCAGGCTTCCGTGAGGCAATAATTGCCCTTGAATACCCCGCCCCGAAGCATCACATTGGGGGCAACTGATTCAGAATTCAAAGGAGTGCCGGATCATGGCAACCGTGAAAGTCGACAATGCGAATTTTCAGGCCGAAGTGCTCGAATCCGATGTCCCGGTGGTCGTGGACTTCTGGGCCGAATGGTGCGGACCGTGCAAGATGATCGCCCCGAGCCTTGAGGAAATCTCCGCGGAGATGGACGGCAAGGTGAAGATCGCCAAGCTCAACATCGACGAGAACCCGGAACTCGCCGCCCAGTTCGGCGTGCGCTCCATTCCGACGCTCGCCATGTTCAAGGGCGGTTCGGTCGCCGACATCAAGGTCGGCGCTTCGCCGAAGACCGCGCTGACCGGTTGGATCGCCGGCGCCGCCTGAGGCCTGCCCATCACCGATTGAAGAAAAGCCCGCTGGCGAAACCGGCGGGCTTTTTCGTTTGGAAATCTATTGCGGCGGGGTGCCGTTGAGCTTCAGCACATCGCCCACGAGATAGAGCGAGCCCGCGATCAGAACCCGTGGCGGACGCTCCGTGTCGCTCCACATCTCGGCAATGGTGCGCATCGCGGTCTCCAAATCGCTCACCGGCTCGGCCGAGAGGCCGGCTTCGCCCGCATCGCCGGCCAGAGCGACGGGATCCAGACCCGCGTCGCTCGCCTCGATCGGGACGGTGAAGACATGGCGGGCAATGCCGACAAAGGGCTCGAAAAACCCCTGCGGCTCCTTGGTGTTGAGCATGCCGGCAATGATGAAGAGCGGCCGGGGGTCGAGTTCCTCGCGATTGGCCATGGCTTCCGCCACCACCCTTCCGGCGCCGGGATTGTGCCCGCCATCCACCCAGATCTCGGTGCCCGAGGCCGCGAGATCATGGAGATGGCCTGTTGTGAGCCGTTGCAGCCGCCCTGGCCACTCGACGCTTTCCATACCTCTCGCAATCGCTTCTTCCGGCAGCGCGAACCCGGCCGCCTTCAGTGTGCGGATGGCGGCCGCAGCATTGGCGATCTGGTGCCGGCCGGACAGGCGCGGCGCGGGGAGGTCGAGAAGCGACTCCTCGTCCTGATAGGTCATGCGTCCGTTTTCGCCGTAGGCCATGAACTCCTGCCCGTAGACCGTATAGGGCGCTCGAAGCCGCTCGGCGGTCGAGATCAGCACCTCGCGCGCGCCATCCTCCGGCTGTTCGCCGATGACGACCGGGCAGCCGCGCTTGATGATGCCTGCCTTTTCCGCCGCGATCAGCTCCACCCGGTCGCCGAGATAGGCCTGATGGTCGAGCGAGATCGGCATGATTACCGACGCAGCGGGCTTTTCGATAACATTGGTGGCGTCGAACCGGCCGCCAAGACCCACCTCGACGATCGCCACATCGGCGGGATGCTCGGAGAACAGCACGAACATGACGGCGGTAAGGATCTCGAAGACGGTGATCTGCTCGCCCTCATTGGCCTCCGCCACGCGGCGGATGGCTTCGGCCAGAACCGCGTCGTCGGCCAGCCTGCCGCCGCCCTCTGCTCCGAGCCGGAACCGCTCGTGCCAGTTGACGAGATGCGGAGAGGTATGGACGTGGACTATGTGGCCGCCCGCCTCGAGGATCGCCCGGCAGAAGGCTGTGACCGACCCCTTGCCGTTGGTGCCGGCGACATGGATGACCGGCGGCATGCGATCCTGAGGATTGCCGAGACGGCCGAGCAGGCGTCGAATCCTGTCGAGCGACAGATCGTAGCCCTTCGGATGAAGCGCCATGAGCGCGTCGATTTCGGTCTCCGCCTTCGACAAGGCCGCGCTCCGCTTGGGCTATGGGGTGGTCGGGATCCGTGGCGTCAGTTCGAGGCGACGGGTTCCGGTTCGGCGCCGTTGGCGGGCGCGGGCAGCACCTCGACACCGTTGGCGGACGACTTGTCCTCGATCTGCAGGGTTGCGATCGGCGGCTTCTTCATCAGCATGGCAATCAGCCTGGCGATCGTCGAGGGCAGGTCGTGGCGGTGGACCACCATGTCGACCATGCCATGCTCCAGCAGATATTCCGAGGTCTGGAAGCCTTCGGGCAGTTTTTCGCGGATGGTCTGTTCGATCACCCGCTTGCCCGCAAAGCCGATCTCCGCGCCCGGTTCGGCAAGCTGGATGTCGCCCAGCATGGCATAGGAGGCCGAAACGCCGCCCGTCGTCGGGTTGGTGAGAACCACGATATAGGGCAGGCCGGCTTCCTTGAGCATTTCCACCGCCACTGTGGTGCGCGGCAGCTGCATCAGCGAAAGGATGCCTTCCTGCATGCGCGCGCCGCCCGAGGCAGGGAACATGACGAGCGGTACCTTGTGCTCGACGGCCGCCAGAAACGCCTGGACGATTGCCTCGCCGGCCGCGATGCCGAGCGAGCCGCCCATGAAGCCGAAATCATGCACGCAGGCGACCAGCGGTACGCCATGCACCTCGCCGTAGCCGGCAACGATCGTGTCGTCCTTGCCGGTCTTGGCGCGGTTTTCCTTCAGCCGGTCGGTGTATTTCTTGGAATCGCGGAATTTCAGCGGATCCTGAACCACTTTCGGCGCGGGCAGAACCTCGTATTCGCCGTCGTCGAACATGTGGTTGAGCCGGTCGGTGGCAGACATCTTCATGTGATAGCCCGAGGCGGGAATCACATAGTGGTTTTCCACCAGGTCCTTGTGAAAGACCATCTCGCCCGTTTCCGGACATTTGATCCAGAGGTTCTCGGGCACTTCGCGGCGGCCGAGCATGGAGTTGATCTTCGGCCTGACGTAATTGGTGATCCAGTTCAACGCGGTATCTCCGTCTTATTGTTCTTGTCGGGCGTCTATTTCGCGGCGGCGAGGCGCGATTCGCGCACGCCCTTCGCCAGATCTCTGACCAGCGCCGTGACCGCCTCGGCGGTCTCGCTCGCCGACTTGCCGGCCTCGTTTGCCTCCGCCACCACGTTGACGATCGCGGTGCCGACCACCACGCCGTCTGCGGTGGCGCCGATGGCGCGGGCATGTTCGGCGGTCTTGACGCCGAAGCCGACGCAGATTGGCAGGTCGGTGTGACCCTTGATGCGGGCCACCGCGCTGTTGACCTTCGATGTGTCGGCAATCGCCGTTCCGGTAATTCCGGTCATCGACACATAATAGACGAAACCCGAGGTGTTGCGCAAAACGGCGGGCAGCCGCTTGTCGTCCGTGGTCGGCGTGGCGAGCCGGATGAAGTTGAGGCCTGCCTTGATGGCGGGGAGACAAAGTTCCTCGTCCATTTCCGGCGGCAGGTCGACCACGATCAGCCCGTCGACGCCTGCCTCCTTCGCATCGACCAGGAACTGCTCGACGCCATGGATATAGATCGGATTGTAGTAGCCCATCATCACGATCGGCGTTTCGTTGTCCGTTTCACGGAACTTGCGGGCAAGCTCAAGCGTCTTGTTGAGCGTCTGTCCGGCATTGAGCGAGCGCAGTCCGGCTGCCTGGATCGAGGGGCCGTCCGCCATCGGGTCGGAGAACGGCATGCCGAGTTCGATCACGTCCGAACCGGCGGCCGGAAGCGCCTTCATCACCGCAAGCGAGGTGTCGAAATCCGGATCTCCGCCCATGAAATAGGTGACCAGAGCCGGACGGCCCTCGGCCTTGAGCTTTTCGAAACGGGTGTCGATACGCGTTTTCATCGAACTTTCATTCCTGTCCCTGCGGCTGCAAAGCCGCGAAATATCGTCAAACTAAACCGTACCGGCCGGCAGCGTACGGGCGAAATATTCCGAAAGCGGCTTTCCCGCCAGAGCGGTGTCCACCCAGGCGCGGCGCTCGAAGTCGACCACCGCGAGTTCCCACACGCAGGCCATCAGATGGTCGGGCGCCGGCGAAAAATCGTGTCTGCCGATATCCGCCCGCCAAAGATGGCGGCTGGCGATCCCGCCGGGCAGCCAGAGATGCATGAGCAGCCAGACCGCTTCCTGACCGACGTGGAGGATGGCGAAACCGGCGCCGAGCTGCCCGGTTTCGGCGAATGTCGCGCCGGAGGCGAGTTCGGCGGTCTCGATTGCGCCGCGCGCAGCTTCAACCATCTCGGTTTCCAGCGCGGCGAGCCCGCCCGCATGAATGGCGTTCAGCTTCACCACCGCATCCGAACGGTCGACGAGCGTCACGAACCCCGCTTCGCGCGGGGCGTAAAGCTCGCTGTCGCCGAGGGTGCGCCGGTCGCTCATCGCGCCTAAAGCTCCATGCCGAGGATCTTGCCGACGGTATGGATGTCCTTGTCGCCGCGGCCCGACAGGTTGATGACCATGATCTGGTCCGGGCTCATCGTCGGCGCCATCTTGATCGCCTGGGCGATCGCATGGGCGGATTCGAGCGCGGGAATGATGCCTTCCGTGCGGGTGGTCACCTGGAAAGCGTCGAGCGCCTCGTCGTCGAGGATCGGCACATACTCGACCCGGCCGGAATCCTTGAGCCAGGAATGTTCGGGTCCGACGCCGGGATAGTCGAGACCGGCGGAGACCGAATGCCCCTCGAGGATCTGGCCGTCGTCGTTCTGCAAGAGATAGGTGCGGTTGCCGTGCAGCACGCCCGGCGCGCCGGCGCTCATCGAGGCACAATGCTCATCGCCGTCAAGACCGTGACCGCCTGCCTCGACGCCGACGATGCGGACATCCTTGTCGTCGAGGAAGGGATGGAACAGGCCGATGGCGTTCGAGCCACCGCCGACGGCGGCGACGATGACGTCGGGCAGCCGGCCTTCCATCTCCATGATCTGTCCGCGTGCTTCCGTGCCGATCACCGACTGGAAGTCGCGCACGAGTTCGGGATAGGGATGCGGACCGGCGGCGGTGCCGATCAGGTAATAGGTGTCGTCGACATTGGTCACCCAGTCGCGCAGCGCCTCGTTCATGGCGTCCTTGAGCGTGCCGTTGCCGGCGGTCACCGGCTTCACCTCGGCGCCGAGCAGCTTCATGCGGAACACGTTCGGCGCCTGCCGCTCGACGTCGGTCGCGCCCATATAGACCACGCAAGGCAAGCCGAAGCGCGCCGCCACGGTGGCAGATGCCACGCCGTGCTGGCCGGCGCCGGTCTCGGCGATGATGCGGGTCTTGCCCATGCGCTTGGCAAGCAGGATCTGGCCCAGGCAGTTGTTGATCTTGTGACTGCCGGTGTGGTTGAGATCCTCGCGCTTGAAATAGATCTTCGCGCCGCCGAGATGCTTCGTCAGGCCCTCGGCGAAATAGAGCTTCGACGGTCGGCCCGCATAATGCGTCGACAGGTTCTCGAGTTCGGCCTTGAATGCGGGGTCGTCCTTCGCCCTGTTCCATTCGTCCTGCAGTTCGAGGATCAGCGGCATCAGCGTCTCGGCCACGAAGCGGCCGCCGAAAATGCCGAACATGCCCTGTTCGTCCGGACCGGTGCGGAAGGAATTCGGAATAATTGGCTGGTTCACGCGACGGACTCCCTTGTCATCGCCTGCATTTCGTCATGACGGCGCACGGCCGCCGCGAAAGCGCGCATTTTCGCCGGATCCTTGATCCCCGGCGCGGATTCGATACCCGACGACACATCGACGAAACCGGCGCCGGTTTGTCCGAGCGCCTCGCCGATATTGTCGACGGTCAGTCCTCCCGAAAGCACATAATCGAGTTTCGGGCGAAGTCCACCGAGCAGCGACCAGTCGAAGGACACACCGTTGCCGCCCGGAAGCTCCGAGCCCTTCGGCGCTTTGGCATCGAACAGCATGTAATCGGCGATGCCGCGATAGGCATCGACGGCATCGAGATCGCTCGCCTCGCGAATGGAAAAGGCCTTCATCGCCGGAAGCTTGAAGCGCGTCTTCATCGCGGCCACATGCTCCGGCGTTTCCGAACCGTGGAATTGCAACAGGTCGGGTTTTACGGCGGAGACGATCCCGGCGAGGTCGCTTTCCCCCGCATTGACGGTCACCGCTGTGGTCTCGAGCCCGAGTTCACGGGCGAGACGGCCCAGCTCTTCCGCTTCCGCCACACTCACGTTGCGCGGGCTCTTGGGGAAGAAGATGAAGCCGATCTTCCACGCGCCGAGCTCGGCCGCGAGCCGCACGGCTTCGGGCGTCTTCAGACCGCAGAATTTGACCTTTGTTGCCATGGTCGCTCAACTGGCATGAAATCAAGGCAGAGTCGAGACATCGGTGCCTGAAAACGAAGCTGCAAAGGGCTTCGGGCGGCATGCGGGATTCCACGTTTACGTGATTTGGTGTTTGCTGGATGAAAGACCCCGAAAGGAATCCGCGATGAGCCTCCCGCCCTCCTCCCCTGATGTTCCACGTGTAACCATTCGCGATGAAACCCTGCTTTCCGACAATTGGGGGCGGCTGACCCGCTACCAGATCGACTATCGCCGCAGCGACGGTCGCATCGAGCGGCAAACCCGCGAGGTCTATGACCGTGGCGAGGGCGCGGTGATCCTGCTCTATGATCGCGATGGGGGCACCGTGGTGCTGACGCGGCAGTTCAGGCTGCCCGCCTTCGTGGCGGGCGAGGATCCCGAACTGATCGAGGCCTGCGCCGGCCTTCTCGACGCCCAGGATCCCGAAACGGCAATCCGCCGTGAGGCGGAGGAGGAGACCGGCTATCGTGTCGGCACGGTCGAAAGGCTCTGGACCGCCTTCATGACGCCCGGATCGGTGACTGAGCGCCTGCATTTCTTCATTGCGCCCTATGAAGCGGGAATGAAAATTTCCGGGGGCGGTGGCGAGGAAGCGGAGGGCGAGGATATCGAAGTGCTGGAAATGAGGCTGGCCGAGGCGCTGGAGATGGTCCGGACGGGCGAGATCTGCGACGCCAAGACCATCATGCTGCTCCAGCATGTGGCCCTTGCCGGGATCATGAGCTGACAGCTAAAATCGCAATGATTGCAAACGGTTGCCGTTTCTCTTGAGCCAGAGCTTGGCCTCGGCGGTGCGCGGGCAGAGCTCCTCGCAGACGGACCAGAAGGCGGCGGAATGGTTCATCTGGGCGAGATGCGCCACCTCGTGGGCGGCGAGATAGTCGATCACCAGCGGCGGAGCCATGGCGATCCGCCAGGAAAACGACAGCCGCCCGTCCGACGAGCACGAGCCCCAGCGGCTCCTGGTGTCCTTGTAGGAGATCGAGCGCACCTTGCGCCCGAGCGCGGCTGCATGCCCGGCCACCAGTTCCTCGAGATCCTTCTTCGCCTCGCGCTTCAAATGGTCGGCCACCCGGCGTCCGGCATGTTCCGGCGCGCCGGAAATTCTCAGCACGTGCTCGCCGTCGAGCACCAGGGTTTCGGCGAGCCCCCGGAGCTTGTCCGAGCGCTCGACGAAATGGTCGACGCCGCGGATAGGCACGATCGAGCCTTCGGCGACGGTCGTATCGTCGGGAATATGGGCGAGCTTGGTCATCAGCCAGCCGTGATGGCGGGTGAGGAAGGAATCCACCTCGCGCAGCGGCAGACCCGGAGGGATCGTCAGCCGCAGCGCCTGGCCGCCCGGTTCGATCCTCAGCGTGATGCGCGTGGCGCGCGCGTGTTCGCGGATGGTCAGGGGCAGCAACCGGCCATTGACCTCGATCTCCCGGTGAACCGGGCCTCTCGGGCGCGAGACGGGTTTCTTGCGGAGGCTTGCGAACATGCGGATTGTTTACCCGATTCGACGCCTTGAAAAGAGAAAGAAAGGGGGTCGGGAACGAAAACGGCGCCCGAGGGCGCCGTATAACGGGTGTCGGTATGAACCCGGCCTTAGCCGAATTCGGGAACGCTGGTCGGCGTGTCGCCGTCGGACTTGCGGCGGCGTGCTGCCATGAACGCATCGAACTCTTCGCGGTCGCGTGCCATGCGCAGGTCGCGCATATGGGCGTCGAACTCGGCGCGGGCTTCGTCAAGCTTGCGGCGCTCTTCGTTCAGCCGCTCGATTTCCTTGTCGCGCCATTCGTCGAATGCGACATTGCCCGAGCTTGCGCGGTAGGCGTTGCCGCCGCGTGCGCAGCCGCGGAAGGAGCGGAAGAAGTCGTCGGTCGAACGGTTGACCTCGGACTTGAAGGTGTCGAGACGATCGCCCCAGATGATGTAGGCCAGCATCGCCAAGCCAAGCGGCCAGAAGACCACGAAACCGAGAACCATCAGCGCGATGGTCGCCGGCGTCCACGCGGGACGGATCAGTGCGGTGTTAGTCATCAATCGTAACCTCATCTAGCGAGGCCACGGGAATCGTTGCCTCTTGCAATCGATGTGGTGAGACAGGACCCTCCGTTCAAGAAAAGTCCGGTCGAATTCGATTAAATTGCTGTATTTTCGAGGAAAAACCGTATCGGGTCAGCTTGCCTTGCCGCCGGTGATGACGCGGCGGATGCGCCCGGGCGAGGCTTTTGCCTTGTCCTTCATCTGCTGCTGGGTGCGGATGAAGTCGAGAATGCGCGGCGCGATCTCGGCGCGGAAACGCGAACCGTTGAACACCCCGTAATGGCCGACCGTCGGCTGCACATAGTGGTGCCGCTTGTCGTCGGGAATGTTGGGGCAGATGGTCTGCGCGGCCTCGGTCTGCCCGACGCCGGATATGTCGTCGCGCTCGCCCTCCACCGTCAACAGGCCCACATTGCGGATCGCGGTGGTATCCACCAGTTCGCCGCGATGGGTCATCTCACCCTTCGGCAGCGCATGGTCGATGAACACGGTCTGCACCGTCTGGAGGTAGAACTCCGCCGTCATGTCCATGACAGCGAGATATTCGTCATAGAAATCGCGGTGCTTCTCGGCCGAATCCCCGTCGCCCTCGACCAGATGGACGAAGAAATCCTTCTGGGCAATGACGTGGCGGTCGAGATTCATCGACATGAAGCCCGAAAGCTGCAGGAAGCCCGGATAGACGGCCCGCCCGACGCCAGGCAGCGGCCAGGGCACGTTCATGATGACGTTGCTTTCGAACCACTCGATCGGCTTTTCCTGCGCGAGCTGGTTGACGGCCGTCGGGTTGATGCGTGTGTCGATCGGACCGCCCATCAGCGTCATGGTCAGCGGCACCATGGGATCGTCGTGCTTTTCCATTACGGCGACGGCGGCGAGTGCGGGTACCGAGGGCTGACAGACGGCCATCAGGTTCACGTCCGGGCCGAGTTCATGCAGCATCCCGATGATGTAGTCGATATAGTCGTCGAGATCGAAGCGGCCCTCGAGAACCGGCACCATGCGGGCGTCCACCCAGTCGGTGACGTAGACCTCGGCCTTGGGGAGAAGCGTTTCCACAGTTCCGCGCAGCAGCGTGGCGTAATGGCCTGACATCGGCGCGATCAGCAGGATCTTCGGGTCCGGACGATGGCCGGCGGGCAGGTCGCGGCGGAAATGAACGAGATTGCAGAAGGGCTTGGACCAGACAATTTCCTCCGTCACATTGACGGGGCCGGAATTGAGCTTGGTCTTGTTCAAGCCGAATTCCGGCTTGGCGTAGCGCCGCGTGGTGCGTTCGAAGAGTTCGAGCCCGGCGGCGATCGATCGGCCCATCGGCGTGTGCGTCCACGGATTGAGCGGGTTCTTGTAGGCGAGCCGCATCGTGTCGGCGGCCGCGCGCCAAGGCGCAAGAGCAGCGTGGGAGAATTCGTAGAAATGGTAGAGCATGCCCCAATCCTTTCGTCGACGGCTGACGTCGCGTGGGTATCCGGGCCGCCCTGCCCGGCTGGAACTTTGCACCGCGCGGCGCCGCCGCTGACGGGTGTCAAAACCCCGTTACCCTATCACGCCCGCGCTGCAAGGCAATATATGCGCTGCAGCAATGTCGGCAAGGATCAACTATAGTCGGGGACGCTGACCTGAGGCTGTTGATCGCGGCCGGTCAGCCGAAGGAGGCGCCCGCCGGCTCCGGCCTGGTGCGGATCAGCCGCGAGGTCTTGACCGCGGCCTGCCGGTGGCGGACGGCTTCGCGATAAATGGAATCGCGAAGCATGTCGATGAAGGCCTGAGCGTTGGGATATTCGGCGATGAAGCAGTGATCCCAGTCCTCGCCGGTCTCGGGACCGATGAGCATCAGTTCGAACCTGCCGCGCCAGACGATCTGCCCGCCCAGACGCTCGAAGACTGGTGCGCTTTCCCGGCCATAGGCCGCGTAGGCCTCTTCTCCCGAGGTTTCACTGCCGTCGGGGTAGCGCGCGATGGCGTTGAGCTTGACGAGGTTGAGCATGTGGACCGGCTTGTCGCGCTGCATGACCTTGAACAGCTGGAAGCGCGCCTTGTCCGGATCCACATGGTCCATGTCCTTGCCCGTCGTCAGATATCCAGGTTGGCCACGTTCAGCGCATTGTCCTGGATGAACTCGCGCCGCGGCTCCACCTCGTCGCCCATAAGGCGTGAGAACAGGTCATCGGCGTTCATCGCGTCGAGCACCTGCACCTGCAGGAGCGAGCGCACGTTCGGGTCGAGCGTTGTTTCCCACAGCTGTTTGGCATTCATTTCACCCAGCCCTTTGTAGCGCTGCATCGTCAGCCCCTTGCGGCCGGTGGCGAAGACGCCGGCAAGAAGCCCGCGCGGACCCGCGATCGTCTCCACCGCGTCCTTGCGGCGCAGTTTCGGCGTGTTCTCGTAGATTTCCGTGAGCTTCGGCATCATCTGGTCGAGAAGCCGTGCGTCCTGGCTGCCGATCAGCCCGGAATCGATGAGCATGGACTCGGTCACGCCGCGCACGGTGCGCTCGAAACGAAGCCCGCCATTGTCTGTGACTTCGCCGGTCCAGCCGCGCTCGGTTTCCTCGGAGATCAGGTTCAGCCGCTCGGCGACCTTGGCCGCGGTCGCAGCCGAACTTTCCGGCGAGGCGATCCGCTCGGGATTGAGCGCGCCGGTGATCGCCGCCTGCTCGATCACGTCGCGGTCGTAGCGCGAATGCAGCCCGTCGATCAGGCTGCGCACCCGGAGCGCGTCATTGATGATCTCGCGCAAATCCTGTCCCGAACGCATCTCGCCCGAACCGAGTTCGAGCACGGCCTCGTCGAGACCGCTGGAAATGAGGAAGTCCTCGAGCGCCTTCTCGTCCTTGAGGTATTGCGAGGACTTGCCGCGGCTGACCTTGTAGAGCGGCGGCTGGGCGATATAGAGGTGCCCGCGCTCGATCAGCTCCGGCATCTGACGGAAGAAGAAGGTCAGCAGCAGGGTCCGGATGTGGGCGCCGTCGACGTCGGCGTCCGTCATGATGATGATCTTGTGGTAACGCAGCTTGTCGGCGTTGAACTCGTCCTTGCCGATGCCGGTGCCGAGCGCGGTGATCAGC
>PAPH01000088.1 GCA_002709005.1 Hyphomicrobiales bacterium
GCCACCGGCGGCGCCTTCGTCAACCACCTCTCCTACGAGGCGGCGCATGGCCAGCAGATCACCACCTCGACGCTGCTTCTGTCGATGAACGCCATCGCCTTCGAGACCGCCTGCGAGGCCCGCTTCGCCATGGAGCGCGCCTGCGCGCCGCTGGCCTGCGCGCGGCGCGAGGCGGCACATCTGGAGACCCTGCGCGCCGAGCTTGCCAACCAGTCGGACACCGGGCTCAGCGACGAAGGGTTCTGCGCCTCCGACGTGGCCTTTCACCGCGCGCTGGTCGATGCCGCCGCCAACCCGGTGCTGTCCTACCAGCTCGCCGGTGCGGTCGAGGCGATGCAGCCGCTGATAAGATCCACGAGCTACGCACCCTCGCGGGCGAGGATGAAAGCGTCGACACGAGTGAGGAAATTTCGCGGCTCGAGCTGCGAGCCCGCGACGCGATGAACGACATCTATTCGCGGCTCAACCCGTGGCAGAAGACGCAGGTCGCCCGCCATCCCGGACGCCCGCATTTCGGCGACTACGCCGCCGCCCTGTTCACCGAATTCACACCGCTCGCCGGCGACCGCAAGTTCTCCGAGGATGCGGCGATCCAGGCCGGCTTCGCGCGCTTCCTGGGAAAGCCGGTGGCGGTGATCGGCCAGGAAAAGGGCCACGACACCAAGTCGCGCATCAAGCACAATTTCGGCTCCGCCCGCCCCGAGGGCTACCGTAAGGCGATCCGCATCATGGAAATGGCCGACCGCTTCGGCTTGCCGGTGATCACGCTTGTGGATACGGCCGGCGCCTATCCCGGCGTCGGCGCCGAGGAACGCGGCCAGGCCGAAGCGATCGCCCGTTCCACTGAGGCCTGCCTCAATCTCAAGGTGCCGATGATCTCAGTCGTCATCGGCGAGGGTGGATCCTGCGGCGCGATCGCCATTGCCACCGGCAACCGCGTCTACATGCTCGAACACTCCATCTATTCGGTAATCTCACCGGAAGGCGCGGCTTCGATCCTCTGGCGCGATGCGGCGCGCGCCCGCGATGCGGCCACGCAGATGAAGATCACCGCCCAGGACCTGATCCAGTTCGGCATCATCGACGGCATCATCAACGAGCCGATCGGCGGCGCACACCGCGATCCCGACGCCGTGATTGCCCGCACCGGCGAGACCATCGCCGGCGCACTCGGCGAGCTCTCCGCGCTCGATCCGGATGCGCTGCGCAAGGATCGCCGCGAGAAATTCCTCAAGATCGGGCGCACTCTGAGCTAAAGATGGCGCCGGGCCAAAAAGCCCGGCATTTGCCGCACAAGCGCCATATTCACGCCCTTGTTATCCGCGCGGTGGTGTCCACGGCCTTGAAGTAAGGTTTCGTCAAGGATAACCACCATAATACCGGCTGACGGATCGAGGATCGGGGACGGTGCGCCGTCCTTTCGAAAATCGCGATCCAACCGCCGCCAGCGCCCGCCCACACAGAGCTGCGCCGCGCCCTTGGGGATACCATGAGCCGATTGAGACTGCTGATATGCACCATGCTGGTCCTGACCGCCCTCGCCGGCTGTCAGGATGCGCTCGACTCCGTTGGCAACAAGGTCGAACACCCGCTGCCCGACAAGCTCGTGCACAAGATGAAAGCCGCCGACATGTCGGTGCGCGCGCCGATCATGATGCGCATCTTCAAGGAAGAGGGCGTTCTCGAGGTCTGGAAGCAGAAGGGCAACGGCCGCTACGACAAGGCGCCCGAGTACGAGATCTGCAAATGGTCGGGGAAGCTGGGGCCCAAGTTCAAGGAAGGCGACCGACAGGCGCCCGAGGGCTACTACCGGATCTATCCCGCCCAGATGAATCCGAAGTCGAGCTACTACCTCTCCTTCAACATGGGCTATCCCAACAGCTATGACCGCTCGCACGGCCGCACCGGCTCGAACCTGATGGTTCACGGTGCCTGCTCGTCCGCCGGCTGCTATTCGATGACCGACGAGCAGGTGCTCGAGATCTACGCCTTCGCCCGCGAGGCCTTCCGTGGCGGACAGGAGTTCTTCACCGTGGCCGCCTATCCGTTCCGGATGACGCCGGAGAACATGGCGCGCCACCGCGACAGCGAGCATTTCGAATTCTGGAAGATGCTCAAGGTCGGTTACGACCAGTTCGAACTCACCCACCGCCCGCCGGTGGTCGAGGTCTGCGACCGGCAGTATGTCTTCAACCAGGTCCCTGAAGACCCCGCGGCGAAATTCAACGCCAACGCCTCCTGTCCGATCTCGGAAACGCCGGCGTCGCTCGCCACCGCCTATTCGGCCTATCAGTCGAAATGGAACGAGGCCTTCTCCAAGGCCGTCGCCAAGGAAGACAAGGAAGAGGCGCGCCGGCTGGAACTGAAGCGCAAGCAGGAAGAAGCCGAGGCCCGCAAGGCCGAGGCGGAGGCAAAACGTCAGGCCCGCGCGGAAGCCGCCGCCAGTTCGCCCTCGCCAATCGGCAACCTGTTCTCGCTGCCCGGCGCGAAACCCGGAAATATCCAGGACGTGGCCGTCCCGGCGGCTCCGGCGGAAACGGACAGCGACATTCCTCAGGCTGCCCCCGCCGAGACGGCGGAAGTCCAGGCCCAGGTCCAAGCTCAGGCCCAGGCGCCGGCCACCGAGGCACAGGCCGCCGCCGAAGTGCCGGTCCCGGCCGCCAACCCGGCCGAAGCCCAGCAGCTCGCTCCCGCCGAGACCGGCAAGAAGAAGCCCTTCTGGAAGGTCTGGTAGGCGCGCCCCGTGTCCGGAACCGCCGACACGCTCGATCTACGGGGGCTCAAATGCCCGCTGCCTGTCATGCGTACCCGCCGCCACCTGCGGGAACTCGCCCCCGGCACCGTGATCGAGGTGGAAACCACCGATCCCCTCGCGGTCATCGACATTCCGCATTTCTGCCGAAGCGAAGGCCACGAGCTTGTCGCCTCCGCCCCATCCCACAAGGGCGGGCACAGCTTCACCATTCGCCGCGGCGACGGCGTGGGCGACGAGTGATGTTTTCGAAAATTACGGCTTGTAGCCGCCCGGCACCCTGAGCGGGTTGTTGGTGAGCGCGGCGCTGTCCGGACGACCGACTGCCGGCTGATCGGCGAAGGCGCCGAACAGATCGGCCACGAAACCCTCCGGCATGTCGCGGGTGATCACCACCAGCCGCGTTTTCTCGCCGCTGCCCGCCGGCCATGATTTCAGCCGCACCGGCTCGGCCACCACCGACTGCACGGCATGGACGACCACCGGTCGCGACGGATCGTCGGCGAGCTTGATCAGCCCCTTCATGCGCAACAGCTTCGGTCCGTGCGCCGAACGCATCAGATCGAGGAACATCGTCAGCGCCTGCGGCGAGATCGCCTCGTTGAGTTCGAGGCTTTCGCTCAGAACGCCGTCATGATGATGATGGTGCCCATCGGCATGATCATGGTCGTGCTCTGAGTGATCGTGGTGATGGTCGTGTTCCCCATGGCCATGTTCGGCCCCGAGCCATGCATTGGCGTCGATCTGGCGGCGCACCGGGTCCCACGCCCCGCATTCGAAAACCCCCTCGGGGGTCAGATCCGGATCGCCGGCATCGATGACCGCCACGCGCGGATTGAGCGCGGCAAGGCGGGTTGCAAGCTCCGCCCTCGTAGCACCTTCGACAGCATCGCCCTTGCTCACCACCAGCCGGTCGGCGAGCGCCACCTGACGCCGCGCCTCCTCGTGATGGTCGAGAGTCGACAACCCGTTGATCGCGTCCACCACCGTGATGAGCCCGTCGAACCGGTAGCATTGCGCCAGCACCGGATGACCGATCACCGCCTGGATGACCGGGCCGGGATCGGCCAGTCCGGTGGTTTCCACGATAACGCGGTTGAACGCCTTGATCTTGCCGGTCTGGCGCCGGTCCATCAGGTCGGCGAGCGTATCGACGAGATCGCCGCGCAACGTGCAGCACAGGCAGCCGTCGGACAGTTCGATCACGCCCTCCCCCGACTGCTCGACGAGCAGATGGTCGATCCCGATATCTCCGAATTCGTTGATGATCAGCGCGGCTTCGGAAAGGAACGGCGTGGCGATGAACCTGTTGAGGAGCGTCGTCTTGCCCGCACCGAGAAACCCGGTAACGGCGTGGACCGGAAGGCGGCCCGGTGACGGGACGGGACCGCTCATCTCAGCTCGCCGGACGGAAATTGGGCGTCGGGATATAGCTGGTGCCGAGCAGGATCGCGGCTTCGGCGGCATTGGCCGGACCGTTGCCGATCGGCTCGCCAACGGGCGCCGGCACGTAGTTCGGATCGCGGCCGAGTTCCTTGATGTAGGGGGAATGGAAGACGAGCTTGCCGTCCTCGTCCCGCTCGCCCTGACGTGCTTTGCGCGCCTCGGTCGAACAGATCTCTGTGCTTACGTCGCGCACTTCGTCGCGCCCCGCCCCGTAGGGCGCCAGCGTCAAAAGGGTCTCGTTTCCGGCCGGCGTCTGCAGCGCCTCGTGGAGAAGGCGGGCGGATTCATCCGCCCGGTCGGCGAGGCTGCTCGCCCCGAGGATGACGGAAACGACCGTGCGGCCATTCACCGTCGCCGAGGAGACCTGATTGTAGCCCGATGCGCAGATATAGCCGGTTTTCATGCCGTCCGCGCCGGCGAACCGCCCGATCAGCGCGTTGAAATTGTCGTAGGAACGGCCGCCGATCGAGAAGCCCTCGAGGCTGAAATAATTGGCGTATTCGGGAAATTCCCGCCTCAGCGTCACCGCCAACAGGGCAAGATCGCGCGCCGTCGTATACTGGCCTTCGCCCGGCAGTCCGTTGGGATTGACGAAACGGGTCGACAGCATGCCTATTCTGAGCGCCTCGGCATTCATCATCGAGACGAAGTGCTCGGTCGAGCCGCCCACGGTCTGGGCGATGGCGACGGCGATGTCGTTGGCCGATTTGACCATCAGATATTTGAGCGCCGAGTCGAGCGGAAAGCGCTGACCGGGCTTGAAATACATCTTGCTGGCGGGCTCGGCGGCGGCCTCGGGCGTCATGATGACATTGGTATCGAGCGTGAGCTGGCCGGCGCGCAGGGCGCGGAACGTCACGTAGATCGTCATGAGCTTGGTGAGCGAGGCCGGATACCAGCGCTGGAACGCTTCGTGATGCTCGATGACCCGGCCCGTCGCCACATCGACGGCAATGGACGGCGCGGCGTTTGCACCCATGGGCAGCGCGAGGACGGCGGCGAGCGCCAAGGCCCCCGGCATACGGCAAATTCTTTTGAACGACTGGGAAACCCGGATCACGACCGAACCCTGAAAAGATCTCGAAACACCGGCTCCGCGACGCCCCGGAACCGACCTTTTTTCTCGTCTAGACGCCTTGGGTGGTCTATATGGCAGGATGACGGCCGTTTTTCCACAGGCCGCAGCGCCGAATCCGGCAAATGCCGCGATTTGTCGCCGAATCCTTCCATCGATGGGGTGTTTCATGGCGTTGTTGCCCGAGAGTTTGAACATGAAGGAGGAGGTCGCCGCCTGGCGTCGCCACCTCCACGAACGCCCCGAGATCCTCTACGACGTCCAGAACACCGCGAGCTTCATTGCCGGCAAGCTCAACGAATTCGGCTGCGACGAGGTGGTCACCGGTATCGGCCGCACCGGCGTTGTCGGCATCATCCACGGCCGCGAGGGCTCGAACGGGCCGGCCGTTGGCCTGCGCGCCGACATGGATGCGCTGCCGATCAACGAGATCACCGGCGCCAAATGGGCCTCGCGCACGCCCGGCAAGATGCATGCCTGCGGCCATGACGGACATATGGCGATGTTGCTCGGGGCGGCGCGCCATCTGGCCGAGACGCGGAATTTCCCGGGTTCCGTCGCCGTCATCTTCCAGCCCGCCGAGGAAGGCGGTGCCGGCGGCCTTGCCATGGTCCAGGACGGACTGATGGAGCGCTTCGGCATCGAGCGCGTCTTCGGCATGCACAATCTGCCGGGTCTGCCGGTCGGCCAGTTCGCCATCAAGCCCGGCCCGATTACCGCCTCGACCGACGAATTCTCGATCACCGTAACCGGCAGGGGCGGGCACGCCGCCATGCCGCATCTCGCCGTCGACCCGATCGTCGCCGGTTCGGCGATCGTCACCGCGCTGCAGACCATCGCCTCGCGCAACGGCAATCCGCTTGATTCGGTGGTCTGCTCGGTCACCAAGTTCAACGGCGGCTTCGCCCACAACGTCATCCCCGAAACGATCAACCTCGCCGGCACCGTGCGCACGTTGACGCCGAAGATGCGCGATCTCGCCGAAGAGCGGCTGAGGGCGATCGCCACCGGCATCGCTGCAAGCTACGGCGCTTCGGCGGACGTCAATTACCAGCGGAGCTATCCCGTCAGCGTCAACCATCCGGCGGAGACCGGGATCGCCGGGGACACGGCGGCGCTCACCGCCGGCGAGGAGAATGTCGACCGGGCCGTGGACCCGATGATGGGCGGCGAGGATTTCGCCTACATGCTCGAAGCCCGCCCCGGCGCCTTCATCTTCATCGGCAACGGAGACAGCGCGAGCCTCCACCACCCGGCCTACGACTTCAACGACGAGGTCATCCCCTACGGCATCAGCTACTGGGTCAACCTCGCCGAGCGCGCGCTGGCGGCCTGAACGGAACGTTTTATCCGGCGATGCAAAAACGCGTTTCCGGAAATGGATTTCCGCAAAATCATCCTGTATGAGGGTGCCGCGTGGTCCCGTAGCTCAGGGGATAGAGCACAGGATTCCTAATCCTGGTGTCGCAGGTTCGAATCCTGCCGGGATCACCAATAAATTCAATGACTTAAAGACCAATAACTAGCCACTTCATGTTGCGACGTGTTGCGGCTGAGTTCCCTTGATTTCCAGCGGTTTTCCGCCATGCTCGGCTATTCGACGTGACACAGACGCGACAAAGCAGTTTGCGGCAATAGGTTTGCGAGGGAATGTGCACAGCCTGGTGAAGTTGCCCGCCAGCATCGCAGTTATCAGCGGACTTTTGGCGGCAACTCCCCTTGCTCGCGCCGACTGGCTAACGCTGCCCGATCGCGAAGGGATGGCAAACATCGTCGCGGTGGGAACTGATGACACTTTTGGGGTGACCAGGGCACTTTCGGTAAATTGCGACGCAGAGCACGCGAATATCACTTACGTCAGCGATTTCACTGGGAGCGAGGAAGACGAGTTTTCCGCGAATTTCACCCTGTCTTTTCGAGATGTGAGCCCGTCGCTGGCGCTGCGAATGAGCTCATCCATCGAATCGTCAGGCTTGATTTCGTTCACGGCTGACTTGCCGAGTAAATCCTTGGCTGCGCTAAAAGAAGGCACCATCAAGCAGCGCGCCGCCCATATAAACATAGCGGTCGCGGAACTCGACATGTCAGCTCAATTTACGGTTCTGGCAAGAGGAGCGCTTATCGCGGGCTTGCTTTTGAACGACAAGTGCCAGCGGTAGCTATAAACAAAAACGTCACGTCTTGGGGGAAAATTGGTACGGACGCCGACAACTAGAATGAACGCCGGCGGAAGGGCAACCGAAGCCGGAATGGACTTCCAAGCAGAGGTAGGCACTTGGCTTGCTGCGCATCTGCTCGCACGGGTGCCAGTCGGCGGGCGTTTCGGCCTCGGCAACACCGCCCTGCCCACTTCGATCCAGTTGGAAACCGGCGATGGGCTAGACGATATCCGGCTCGAGCAGGACGACGCCAGCCGCATAGACCTCCAGAGCAAGACAAGTGCCGGGTTGAGCTCCAGTTTAAATAGCCCACTTGGCAAAACGATCAGCCAGCTCGTTCGCGGCGTGATCGACGCCCGAGCCTGCGGCATTGCAGTCGATCCGGAGAGAGCGCGTGCAGTCTTGGCAGTCGCCGCCAACGCCCCGCGCACGCTCGACGCGTTGGAGCGAGGATGCCGCGCGTTCGATCTTGGCGGCAGCTGGGCGACGACCAAGGCCGGGCGGTCGTCGGCCGAGCGCAGCGCACTCGACCTTTTCGAGACCCTTGCGCAGGCCGCGTGGGCGACGCGTTCAACCACCCCGCCGACCGACGACGAACTCGTGATGATGGCGAGGCTTTTCCGCATTGTTCGCTTCTCGATGGACGAGGGCGAAGATAATTGGCGCGAAGCATCGCTACTGCTCGGTGCACGGCTCTATGGTGGCGAAGCGGCTGGCGACCCGCCCTTGCGCGAGTTGAAGGGCATCATTCGCGGCATGATCGGGAGCGGCGCTCCCGCGACACGTGCCGGCTTGCTGCAAGAGCTTCGACGGCTCGGTCACAATGACGTCGGCGCCGCCGACTATACCGCCGATCTCAATCGCCTCTCGGCCGCAACAGAGGCCGAGCTTGCACGCCTCGCCGGACACACAAACTTACCGCTCGCTGGCGGCATCCCGATCGCGCGGGCCAGCGACCGCGCGCTTGGCACAGCAATCGATACAGGTTCACTGATCGTTATCGGTGAGCCGGGCGCCGGCAAAACCGGTGCGCTCGTCGCGCTGGCGCAAGCTCGCCGCGCGTCAGGAGAAACCGTGGTGTTCCTCTCAGTCGATCGCTTCCCGGGCGTCGCCATCGCCGCGGACCTCCAGGCTGAATTGGGATTGGCACATCCGCTGACAGATCTGCTCGCCGCGGCGCCCGGCTCAGGACGCAAACTGCTCATCATTGATGCACTCGACGCCGCGCGGGGTGGTCCGGCCGAAGGTGTCTTCGCCCAGCTAATCGAAGCACTAGGCGCGTCGAGCGCGGACTGGACCGTCATCTCCTCAATTCGCACTTTTGATCTGCGCAACGGGCGGCGGTTCCGCGACGCCATGCATGGCTCTCCGCCGGACCTTGGCTATGCAGAACCCGGCCTTGAGAATGTACGTCACTTCCAAGTGCCGCGCCTCGTCAACGAGGATCTCGAAGCCGCCGGCGCGGCTGCCGCCGACCTCGGCGCTTTGCTCGCTGCCGCACCTGACACGCTTCGCGACCTGCTTCGCAATGTCTTCAACCTCTCGCTCGCCGCGCAGCTGCTCGCAGATGGCGCCAGCCCTGGAAGCATCCGCACTGTCGGCACCCAATCCGACCTGATCGATGCCTACGAGGATCGCCGTCTCGTCGGCACGGCTTTGCATCAGGCCGCCGCCGCGACGGTCGCCGCGATGGTCGGACGTCGCAGGCTCGCGGTGCGCAAGGTGGTCGTCGGCCACGACCAGCTCGACACCGTGATCCAGAGCGGCGTGCTCGCTGAGTCCGGCGATCTCGTCAGCTTCGCCCATCATGTGCTGTTCGACCATGTCGCCGGCCGCTTCTTCCTCGAATGGGATGAACCCAACCGGCTGATCTCCCAGCTTGGCGGCGACAGCTCAATCGCACTCATGCTCGCCCCGGCGCTGCGCTTCGCGATCGAACGGCTGTGGCGCCAAGACGCCGACGGCAAGGCGCAGATATGGCGGCTTGTCGCCGACATCTACGCCGAGCCCGCGGTTGATCCGGTCCTCGCTAATGTCGCGCTGCGCACCGCAATCGAGCGCGTGGCGGCGCCGACCGATATCGCAGGGCTCGTCGCTCTGATCGCAGAGCGCGCCAGCGACGGGGCGCTAGCAACGATGCTCTCGCGGCTTGCCCGCTTCGTGGGTCTCGCGGTCGATGCCGCCGGCAGTATAGTGTCGAGCGAGGCGATCGCCTGGGCTATGGTCGCCGACGCCGCAATCGCCACCAGCTCGCGAGACCTCTCCGAGGCGACGCGCTTCCTGCTCCATACCCTGTTCGACAAGGGCGACCTCGCCGACGCTGAATTGCTCGACGTTTTCGGCCGCGCCGCGCGCGCGCTGCTCTCCCTTGCCTGGGACGCCGATCCGCCGATGCAGCAGACCGCCACCAACGCCATCCGCTTTGTCGGGAAGAGCTTCGCGTCCGACCCCGCCGCGTCGCGGGCGCTGTTCGACCGCATGCTGTGCGACCCGCATTTCTCGGCTCATGCCGACAAGGAAGCAACCTGGCTTTCCGAGCAAATCCTGCCGATCGCACGGGCCGACGCCGATTTCGCGATTGTAATCTATAGAGTGCTCTACTCTCGCGACATCACTGACAACAGCACCTCGCTCATGGGTGGTGGGCGGATCATGCCGCTCACCTCCAGCCGCAGCCAAGATTACCGTCACTGCCGTTATGAATTGGGTCGTCGGGTCACGGGTCTCCTTGAGTTGTCGGTGCAACTTGGGACCCGCGCGATAGTAGAGGCATCGCTCGGCGACACCGATCGCACAATGACCCTAGGGGAAGTTCGCAAACAGGTTGTCGTGCCGGGCCGTGCGCCTTTCGACCTGCTCGGCCGCGATCGTGAATACCAAGCTTGGGACGACACAGAGCAAAGCCACGGCGCGCAGGACGCCGATGCGCTCGCGCAGCTTGTCAGGCATCTGCGCAGCAGCTCGCCTGGCGCCTTCGCAGAGACAGTCGACGCTGCCGCGACCGACTATGCCAGCCCGGCGGTGTGGACGCGGATCGTGGGCGTCGGCGCCGAACGCCTCGGCGAGGTTGCCGACGTGCTATGGCCGTTCGCGCGCAACATCACTATCTTGGCACATCGCGATATCGACCGTGACGCCGCGCGCTTACTCGCCGCCATTTATCCGTCGCGCCCTCTTGAAGAACGGGCGGCGTTTGAAGCCGATGCACTGCGGCCCGATCTCTTTGCCGACGAGACCGAGAAGCGCCGTTGGCGCCACACGCTCAGCCGCTTCCTCTCGCTGGTCGAGGTGGAAGCAATCGCCACCGAGTCGATGCGGGCGCTTCGCTTGGAACTGGCCGCGGCAGACGGGCTGGCCGGCAATCCACCGACGCGCTCGGGGTCGATCAGCTCGGGGTCATCGCGTGGGATCACCCGCAGCTTGCTCGCCGGAGAAGGTGTCGATACCGAGGAAGGCGTGGACGCGCAGATGCTGTCGCAGTCCGAAGCGCTTCATGCGTTGGTGCAGGAGACGCCCTCGACCAGCGACGCGGCCGCACTTGGTGCCCTGTGGGCGGCAACGCTTGCGACGATTGCCTTGTACGACACCCATGCGGAGGCGCTTCACGACAAGGTCGAGCAGCCCGTCTGGGGGCACATCAGCAACGCTGTCGAGCGCATCGTCGATGCCGAAGCTTATATGCCCAGCACCGCGGGCCTACCGTCGCTTGGTGAGTTGCTCGGTATCCTCGAGCGCTTGTGGGCCAGCCGCTTTCCCGAACCTAGGCAGACGGGAGAGGATTCAGGTCTGAGCTGGGGCAATTGGGAAGTCCGCGTCTATGCCGCCCAGGCCTATGTAGAACTCGCCCGGCGCTTCGGCGAAACGCATGGCGAACTTGTCGGCAAGTTCGATATGATGCTCGCCGATCCCGCTCCCCAGGTCCGCCTCCAAGCCGCGCAACGCTTGTTGGTGCTATGGCATGTCGCACGGGAAAAGATGTGGGACCTCGCAGAGCAAGTGGCGCGTGACGAGCCGCATACCGAAGTGCTGGCGGCTTTCCTCCACTATGTCGTGAAGCGCGTCACCTGGCAGGACGTCGAGAAATGCAAGGCGATCATCGAGATCATCCGCGCCCGCCGCGAGGCGGTCGAGCGCGACGACAAACCCGGCCGCGACAAGGTCGCCGAACAGCTCGGCGGCCTGACCGCGCAGCTCTGGTGCTGGCAGGAAGAGCCCATCGCGCTCGAATGGCTCAAGGCCTGGGTTGGTGACCCCGCCGCGCACCGCGAGTTCTTCACCGCCTTCCTGTCGATGCTGCGCGGCTCGTTCTTCGCCAGATATGCGAGCAGTGAGGCGCGCGATGCGGGACTTGCCGATCGCACACAGCAAGCGGCGATGGTCATTCTGGAGGCGTGCTCGGCAGTTGCTGACGCCAGCCATGCCGCGGTCATTGGCGAAACGGTTGAGGGCACCGAGCGCGAGGCCGCCATCGCCTCCTACAAGGCGGCGGAATCGGTGATCGGCCACCTAGGGAACCAAGTCTATTTCGGCTCGGGCGCGTATGCCAACAATCGCGAGGCGAAGGGCGGATTAACGTCCCCCGACACTGTACGCCAGTTCCTTGTCGATTATCGCCCGATGCTCTCTCTGCTGGCGACATCACACGAACCTTCGACACACCATCATCTCGTCGAACTATACGAGTTTCTGATCCCCGGCGATCCAGCTGGAGTGTTCGACGCGCTCCATGCGCTGCTGACAGGCCCGGCCGCGCGCGAGGGCTATCATCACGAAGGCCTCGCCGCGCCGGTCATCGTACGGATGATCACTCGCTATATTGCCGACCACCGCTCGATCTTCGAGGACGACACACGCCGCGCCGCGCTCGTCGAGATCCTGCGCCTGTTTTCGGATGTTGGTTGGTCAGATGCGCTCAAGCTGCTCTACGAGCTTCCTGATTTGCTTCGTTGAAGCCATCATGGTGCGATTACCCCTTGATCGCCGTAGACCTGATCGACCCTCGACTGCACCCGTGCAGAGGCGCGGGCTGTTGCCTGGTCGGCGGCCGGACCGATCCCCTGAAGCAGGCCCATCAGACGCTCTGCGAGGGCAACGGCGCTCTGTAGGCTCGAAGTGTCCACCTGGGGAGATGCTGTCACAGACAGTGACTGCTTGATCGCTTGGCCGGCGGACTCAGCTTCAGCCTTGGCGTCGTCGAAGTCTGGACGCGGCGTTGGTGTTGGAATTTGCCCCGTGCTGACGCCTAGACCGCTGCCCCTGCGTCCCAAGCGCCTTGATGGGCCTCCGCTGCCCTGACCGGTAGCACGAAGGAATTCAGCATAGTTTTGCGTCGAATTCCGCTCATGGAAATCACCGTAGGCGCGCTGAACATTTCCGCCGTCCATCCACGGGAAGTTCTCGGTCAGCCAGTCATTCCAAAGTTTGGAGCGCTCCCCATTCATCTCCATGAATTTTTGCGCTTCTTCCGGATCATCGGGAATCGATTTTATTGCAAGCGCCGCCCCGATTGTTCCAAACAGAAACCCCCATAACCCCAGCCCTTGCGTACGCTTACCACCTACACCGCCACCAACGATCCCAGCGCCACCGGATGCGCCTAGCGTCCGTGCCGCTGTCTGTAGCTGTGCAGCCGCAACTTGAAGCTGGGTGCCGGCCGTGAGCAGGCTATAGACGCCCTTGGCAGCGAAGATCGCACCCGCCCCAGCGCCCAGCAGACCGGCAGTGCCAATGGCGCTTTGCAGGTCCGGGTTCTCCTGGACCGTTTTCGCCAGCGCATTGACCGCATCCGCCGTCGAGTTGAGGAATCCGAGTACAACTGACCCTTCCCCACCGATTGCTGCGGCGAGATTGCCCCAAGCGCTGGTGAACGCCTCGAGGGCAACGCGCGGATCCTTGTAGCGAGCCATCGGCGCGGCATCAGTGCCGATAGCCTGCTGGTACAGTTCGATGTTCTTGTCGATCTGCTCGCGCTGCGTTACCAACCTGGTCAGCAGGCCCGTAGCGTTCGAGTTCCGGGAGAGCTTGGCGATCGCCTTGGTGACCTCAGCGTCGTTTGTAAGGTCGACGCCAGCCTTCTCAAGAGCCGGAACGAGATACTGCTTTGCCCACGCATAGGGGTTCGTGGCGAACACTTCATCACCGACAAGTTCGCCTCGGCCTGGCCCGGTACGCAAGCCGAGCGCTCGCTGGTTGGCGATATCCGCCTTGGCCGCCGTATCTCGAGCTCCAATCACGAAAGCCTTGTAGGCCATCGCGATCGCATTGCCGGCGGTATCCGGCCCCATATCCTGCATCAGGGCGGGCGCAACGGCGCCAATGAACTCAGGCGAGAGCGCGGATCCTGCAACCTTCGTCCTGCGCGCAAACTGCCAGAGCGAGCCGACATCGATGTCGCGGCCTTCAACCTGCGCGGCACGAATGAAGGCTTCAATGACATTCTTGACTTGGGTTATGCCGAGCTTGCCGCCGGCGTTCAGGCCGAGGTTGTCGAGGCCTTTCTGAAGCTTCTGCATCTCGGAAGTGGCCGCGTCAGTGCCCTTCGCCGACTGAAGAACGACAAGCCCCTTGACCATCTGCTCGAGGATTGAGTTGCCGCGGTCGGTATCGCCCATCAGGTTCCGGGAGGTACGCGACATCTCCATGGCCTCGGTCACGTTGACCGACGGGAAAGCGCTCGTCACGTTCCAGGAAGTGGCAAGCATCTTCTGACGCTCTCCCGGTGAAATGCCGGCCATTTCTTGACGGAAAAATTCCCGGCGTTGATCCGCCCAGGCGGCAGTGCCCCCACGAACCGCGACACCCCCGAGATAGGCACCTGTGTAGCCGCCCATGGAGATAAGAGCGGTCTTGGCGAGCCAGTTCTGTCCGTCCTTGATCACGCTGGAGAGCTTCATCATCGAACTGTGAGTGCGGTCCGCCTCGGCGCGCACCCGCGCGAGTTCCCCGACTGTCGCCGCCCGCCAAGCGGAAATCTGAGACCGGGCAAGTGTCTTGCTCAGATTGTTCGACTGGATGTGGTTCTGAAGGCGATCCCAGCTTCGCTGGACGACCTGCATCTCCCGGGCGGAGACCTTGAGGCCGTCCAGTTGCTTCTGCATCCCCTGACCCCAGGGAGCCTTGGCCAGACGCTTCTGGGCAGTCTCGATGCGCCGGAGGGACTGATCGATCTCCTCGGCCGCTTTCTTCGCCCGGCCGCTGGCGTCATCCTTCAGCATGAGGACGAGCTGGCCAATCAGGGTACGCGCCATTGGTCATCTTCCCTCAGAAAATTCAGAAGCGATCGCTCCAGTAGCTCCCAGCATACTCGCTGTGCCGGTTGGGAACAACGGTCATAGTTGGAAACACCCTTTCCTAAAGAGATCATTTCGAAACCGAAATTAATTTTCGGTCCGTTTCCGCTTTCGCCGGAAGAAGCCCCTTAGGACAAAATTAAATTGCCGAATGATGCGCGGTGCGACGCCCCGCCCTGCACAGGCTTCGGGGTACGGTCCCTAAAGCCCTCCCATGGGCATGCAGGCGGCCGCAGGCGTGGCCACAGGCAGCGACCAGACCACACCATGGGCAGGGCACGTGCACACATAGGGGGCGCGCCATCGTGCGGCCCATGAGGCCACAGCGCTATGAGCTGGGGGCGAGGCATCTACCCGCGAGCGGGTGGCCGGTCTGTCTTGAGTGGGTGGCCGCCGCGCTATGGCGCAAGGGGTGACCATGGGGCGAGAGACGGGTGGGGTAGCCCTGTGCGGTCAATCGTGGTGACGCTGTGGCCGCTGTAGCGTCGTCATGAGCGGGGTTCATCGTCAGAAGGAGATGGAATTCGTTTTCGAAAACGGTTTGGAATTGAGTTCAACAACACACTTCTCCATGCCTATATCGCTATCGAGCCGCTCCAACCCTATCTCCTCAACAGGACTGTGATTCATCGCAATGGCCGACGACGAAACATCTCCCATCCCTGCGACCTTCACGCCCACGGAGGTCGCCACTAAGCTTCAATGTTCAGCGCGCACCTTGCGGAGCATTGCCCGGAAGCATGGTTGCTTCACTCAAATCGGTCGTTCGATGCTGTTCACCGTGTCCGATCTGGAAGCATTGTTGAAAGCTGCAAAGGGGAAGCCGAAAGGCGAAGGCCGCTATATCCCGCGCCAACGGCTTCGCAAATGACCCGCCTTAGACAAGCCGATATCGAGCGACTAATTAGAGCAGCTTCCAAAACGAATTCGATCGTGCAAATCGATCTGAACGCGCAAGTGGCTACTATCATTCCCGGCGCTGCACCTCATTGGCAAAGAGGGGCATCTTTAGAAATGCTACAGAACATCGCGAACGATGGACCGCACCTGGAGAGTCGGGATTGAGATCGAAGATCTCCGTTGTTCAGCACCTCGAGGCATCAGAGAAGCGCGCCGGCAAGCCGAGGGCGCGTGTCAGCAGCAATGCGCTCGACGTCGCGTTAAAGTCGGCGCTTGAAGCCGGGCTGACCGTGGATAAGCTTTGCGTCATCGGTTCACGGATCGAGATCCATGTCCGGCAAAATGCGCCGGCAAAAGCAGAGCCGGGTGAGAGTGGTCTGGAAGATTGGTGACCTCAATGCCCAATGAACAAGACCGGCCCCTCGTCTGGACTCCAGAGATGATTGCTGAACGGTGGGGCTGCCACGCAAAGACTGTGCGCAACATGCTCAACGACGGCGAATTGAAAGGCTTTCGTGTCGGCCAAAAGTTGTGGCGAGTGCGGGTTGAGCACCTGGACGAATACGAACTGGGCGCCTCGTGATCACTCCGGCATTCGTCCCGGACCAATCCGTACCCAAGGCGCCTCTTCTCCTGTGATTTCCAGCAAGGCAATGCCGATCGCGTCGTGCAGCGCCAGGATGGCCTTGTAATGGCGCTCCTGCGGCTTCAGGGACCTCATCGTCCACGTTATCTGATTATGCGCCCGTTGCGCTTCTGAGAGTAGTTTCGCAATCTCGCCTTCTCTCAACTCAGATCTGCGCTTGTTGCGTCGTGTCATCGGTAACTCCCTCGTTGGAATCACCGTCCCCGTACGGAACTATAACGGGCCGCGTTTCGGCCGCAATCATCCAGACCGACTTCGCACCAATTGGTGCTAGGTTCGTCCCACCCGTCGCTGGCAACCCCGCAGTTTCGGTCGCGCACCGCTACACCCTCAGCATTTTCCGCCACCTGAGAAGTCCGCAGATTTGCGGTTTGATCGAATGCCGCACTCTTCCGATCAACGCCTCCCGGCAACTTCGCCAGCTTCGGAAGTCCGCAAACTTGCGGAGTTATCTCGAGTGGGCCGATGCGACGGGAGCTCTGCAAGCTCGCAGCAACCTTTGGTCAATCGTGTTTTCATCTCGACAGGTGGTTGTCGACAAGGCCACATTTGCGTGGCCTGGAGTTGAAAAGAGCTATCGGTTGGCGAACTAGGGGAAAAACGCGATGAGCTTGATACGCAACCTTCGCCGATACCGCGACGAGCGACATCGACTTATCCAACTCGGATATGAGATCGAGCAGAATGAGCGTGAGTACCGGGAAAAAAGTGCAGGCCTGAAAAGAAACTCGGAGGAATATCAGAAGTTGCTTTTTGACCTCCATGGCGAGCGTCAATTGATCGATGCCCAGATTGCGCAGATCGAAACCGAACAGGTGATCCGGAAAGCCAACTTCTGGCGTGTGCCGATACCACGATATCCGTCAAACGAGGATCAGCGGGATGAGAATTGGGACTGGCACAGTGTCTATGGCCGGCATTTCCTGTCGGTAAAGGCTGTCCGCGACATCCGAAGGGAGGTCTACGAAGAGCGGGAAATGTGGACCCGCCCGTTTCTATCTTGGGGAGCGATCGTAATTAGCTTGGTCAGCCTGGCGATCGCATTTCTGAAAACCTAGAACGCTGATCACGTCCCCATGAACGGCCGGCAGCGTCCGCTGGAAGCCGCCAAGCGAAAGATGAACCAAGGGCCCGGCTTCCGAAGGCGCCAGCTTATCGAGCCCGAATTCTTCCGAAGTTCGCGGGCGTCACGCTCAACACTCATGCCGCACCTTTGGGATTTTGCGCCTGCCAAGCTGCCCAGGCCGCTCGTTGCATTTCGGCGTGAACGGCGTTGGCGAAGCGACCGAGTTCGTCACGGATGGCAGGCTCGCCAAGTCCTTGCACCTGTAGCCTCGCATACAGGCGTCGGCATTCGACCTGCCAAAACTTGTCCGCCGCCGGCCCGTTTCGCTGCTCCAAGGCGCGGGCTGTCCTGCGGATGTACACGAGATGCTGGTCCACCGGGAACGGAATGATTTCTGCTGTAGGCACAATCCTATCCGCATAGTCGAACAGGCTCATTTGCTCCTCCATCACGCTGCTTCCTCGCAATCTCCAGTCCCATGGGGCTCTGCCCCTTGGAGCCCCGCCGGGGTCACAGACCCCGAACCCCTTGCACCACACGCTTCGCGCATGGCGCCATCGTGCTCTGAATGTGGGGGAGTTGGCGGAAACCCGTCGACGTTTGGCACAGGTGTGTCGCCTTTCATGTTTAATACTATTTGCGACGCACTTGTGCCACGGCACCGGTACCACGTCCGTCTGGATATCCCCTCAGCCTCCCAAGGCCGCAGGCGCTCCGCAGAATTAGCCTCATAGGACGCGCGATCCATTCGAACATTTTGAGAACGCTTCGTCGCGGCGCGAAGCCGGTCGCGCTCTCTCTTCCGGTCTTTGGCAAGCCGCTGCCGTTCCGCCTTAGAGACGTCGCAGGCACCGATCGTCTTGAATGTCAGGAGGCTCCGAAGCTCGAACGTGACACCGAGAAGACGAGCAACATCATCGGCTGGGATCATCCGCTTTCTGGTGGAAGATCGGATCACGATCGCGTCCAGGTCAGACGGGCTGATCCACGGCGCCCAATATGCGCACCAGTCTCTCATGTCCTGGTCGCTTTGCGAGCCGGCAGCCGCGGTGACGTATGCCATGCATGCATCCACATCATCCGTTCCGGTCGGATCCGGGATCATCTGTCCGTGCCGGTGGCGGATTAGCGCCTCGATCTCACGCATGCGGAGAAGCGACAAAGAGAACTTGTGGTCAAACCGGCTTCTCCTTGTCCGTCCGATTTGACCCAGCGCTTGGCGCTCGACCTTGGTCAACTGGTCGATCCTGCTCTTCAAGGCACGGCTCATCCAAGAGACCTCCGGTTGATCCGGAATCTGTTCGCCAAGGAGCAGGCCTCACAGGCTTCATGCGTCGACAGTCCGAAGGTACGACGGAGGAACGGAACCGCCGGCTTCGGCGGCTCCTGTTGTTCTGCGAGCCACATGGCGGCCTGCTCGACCGCAGCGGAGTGCTGGTGATCGACGCCGGTCACTGGATCATGCCCATGTCGATCTGAGCGAGCAGAAGCCGCTCGTGAGCCTCATAGAGAACATCGGCTATTGCCTTTAAATCCGCTTCGCATGCGTCGGGCGACTTGAGCGCCATCCAGACTGTTAGAACGATGCTCTTGGCGAGGTGTACTTCGTCTAACGCGTTGACGTTCGTCCCCTCGAGTTTGTGGGCGCTCATGCAACCGCCCTCCCAGCCTGTCGGGCTTTAAGTGCCACGCGATCCGGCTTCTGACGGAGCTCCACACCTTCGAGCACGAACTGTGACGCGGTGGCTGCAACGCGGGGAAGTTCGTCCGCGTACCAGACCATGTTCTCGAGCACGAGGAACTGACGATAAAGGTCGTCTGTGTATTCTTCGCGGGTCGTCCGGGAGGCGAGCTCCGCCAGCTCGTGGGCCGCCATATCGCACGCCTCTGAGAGGTCATCGAGAATCTCCCCGACCTCGTTCGCGTCCTTCGTCTTGTCAATCCAGCAGCGCGGCTGCTGGGCCGCTGAATGGAAAGCCTCGCCGGCGATCTTAAGAGCCCGCCAGAGCGCTCGCTGTGAATTGTAAGGAGCTTGCGAAGCCTTGGTCAGATCGATGGTGAATGAGATCGTTGCGCCATCATCGGCGGATGTAGTATGGAAGCTCATATCAATTTTCCTTGCTCGGGTTGTTGATACAGGCTCGGATGCGGTTGCCGCCGCTCCGGGCCTTTTCTTTGTCTGATAAATGATCATTGGAGGGTCCCAACGGCTCTCGGGAGCTGAGCGGATAAGGTCTTGCAATGAGCGACCATCGCTTCCCGAATGACGCCCAGCGCCTCCTCTGTTTCGTCAGGACCGACCCCGTCGAGCGTCAGCAGAATGCGAGTGTCTGCCAGAACCGCGTTGATGCCCTCCTCGAGGCGAAGAGGCTGATCATGTAGCACCAGGTGGTTCATGATGATGTCGGCGTACTGCCGGCCGAAGTCTCGGAGCTGTGTGAGCACCCAAGCTTTGTCAGCGACCGGATCACACTGTGAGTGTTGGGTGCTCACCGGGTGGTTTCCTCCATGAAGAAGGCAACCAATTTTTGCCGGCTGACGACATAGCGCTCACCGATCTGTTTTACGACCGGCAGTTTGCCGGTGCGGATCATGTGATGAGTTTGCTGATAGCTCCGACCGATTATGTCGGCGATCCCCTGCACTCCCCATACAAGATCGAGTTCCTTGTTCTCGCTCATGCTCTCCCTTTCTGATTAACAATTATCCATGTGGATATAGATTAACCATATCCACATGGATAGCATTGACGTCAAGCGATATTATCCACATGGATAGAGTTAAATTGTTGAGGAGTGGAGTAGCGATGGCTGTAAAGCGCAAGAACCCAGATCAGTATCTGCTGCGGATGCCGGAGCGTCTCCGGGATCGGATCCAGGCTCACGCTGATCAAAATGGGCGATCGCTGAATTCAGAAATTGTACGCGCCCTCGAGTTGGCATTTCCCGAGCCGCTTTCGTTGGCAACGCGGATTTCCGAAGTGGGGCGTCTACTTTCAGCATTCCGAAAGGTGCAAGGCTTCGAAACGGCAATTGACGTAGTCAGCAAAGAAATTGCCGATGTCATGAGTTTGGCAGTGGACGGACGCGACCCTACGCTCGATGAGGCCTCAATCGAGGAGCTGCAGAAAGCTTTGGTCGAATGGAATGAACGTCGTGAACTGGAGCTCGCCAGGCACAAGAGGTTACTCGACGCGAAATACGGTGAAGAAGATATCGACTGATGAGCGTCCGCAAACGCACATGGAAGAACGGCAAGGGCGAAGAGAAATCCGCCTGGGTCGTCGACTATGTGGACGGTCGCGGCAAGCGCCGGCTGAAGAGCTTCAAGCTGAAGAAGGAGGCCGACCAGTTCGCAGCGACGGCCGCCGTGGAGGTCCGGGAAGGTGTCCACGTTGCAGACCGGGACACGGTGACCGTCAAGGCTGCCGGCGATCTTTGGATCATCTCAGGCGAGCATGCGGGCCTCGAGCGATCGACGGTCAATCAGCGGAGGCGTCACCTGGCTCTGCATATCAACCCTTTCATCGGCGACACGCTCCTGACAAAGGTCACGGTGCCATTCATCCGAGACTATGAGGACCGGCTCCGATCGGAAGGGCGATCACCGGCCATGATCCGGAAAGCCCTCGGATCGCTCGGCAGCCTGTTTTCAGATGCTCAAGAGCGAGGACTAATCACCCGGAATCCTGTTCGGGATATCCGAGGGCGCCGGAAGGGCGACAAGCGGCAGGAGAGACGCCACAAAGCCCGCCTCAAGGTCGGGGAAGATATTCCCTCTCGTGAAGAGATCAAGGCGCTGGTCTCGGCCTTGAGCGGCCGTTGGCGGCCGATGCTTCTCACGGCGATATTCGCCGGGCTGCGATCTTCTGAGATACGAGGATTGAGGTGGCAGGACGTGGATCTCGACAACCGGGAAATCCATGTCCGCCAGAGAGCCGACGAGTTTGGTGAGATCGGTCGCCCGAAGTCGAGCGCTGGCGACAGGTCTATCCCGATACCGCCTTTGCTGACCAATGCGCTCCGTGAATGGAAACTGGCCTATCACCGTCCCGTCATCGGGCATGACGAGAAAGACAATCCGATCCGGGAAGATGCGAAGCCCGCGCATCTGGTCTTTGCCAACGGCGCCGGGAAGGTCGAGAACCGGGGAAACATCATCAACCGCGGCTTGATTCCGGCAATGATCCGGGCAGGTGTAACGGTCGACACTGGAGAAAAAGACGACGACGGCAATCCGATCGTCTCTGCCAAGTATGCCGGCACCCATGCCCTCCGTCACTTCTATGCCTCTTGGCTGATCAATCGACCTCAGGATGGCGGTCTCGGCTTGCCGCTGAAAGTTGTGCAGGAACGCATGGGGCATTCATCGATTACGATGACCGCAGATGTATATGGACACCTTTTCCCTCGGACGGATAATGCGGAAGAGCTTGCGGCAGCAGAAAAAGCCCTGCTGGGGGACTGAGGGGGTTCATGAGCTTCACTGGACGAGACTATCAAGAGGCTTTCGATGAAGCTTGCCGTGAGTTAGCCCAGACGAAGGATGAGGACATTATCAGGGCGAAGCTGTCGTGGCTGGAGATGACACTCTGGGAAGCCATCAGGGGCGCACTGGCGATGGGCTGCTCACTAAGTTCCGCTCTCGTGGTCCTCCCGCTCACCTACCTGGCAAAACCGGAAACTTGGGTGGGGTATTGTCTCGGCGTGGTCGGTTGGCTCTTGCTCTCCGCCGGCCTTTTTGGGGTTTTACGGCTTCTGCTATGGAGCGAAGTCACACGCCATATTACAGGCAGAAAGTTCGGCCACCTCTATATCGCGGAGAAAACGAACGCGACATGAGCGCGACATAGCGGTGTAAGCCACTGTTTTAAATTCCACAGGTCAGGATTCCTAATCCTGGTGTCGCAGGTTCGAATCCTGCCGGGATCACCATTCATGATCAAGCCGCAAAGTATTTCTGGTCGCGCAGGCTGTTTGAGCAGAACGCTTGCGAGCGACAGCAAGAATGGCTAGGATTTACTGTACAAGAAACCGGTAAATATTGAAAAGGGTGCATCATGGCGAAGAAGTCCTACGAAAGGCCCAGCCTCGTCAAATCGGCCACGACCCTGCAGGTTGTAACGGCGGCCAAGGGCCCGAGCGGCACGGCATTCTGACACGCCTTCACGCTCGACACATCGTCCCGTGATGTCATCCGTAGCGCATGTCCGCCGCACTCCGGCGTCATAGAGTTTTCCCCGCCTGTGGGGACCGGTCAGCCGCGAAAATTTCCCGCTTCATCCGGCCGAGGCCTTGGTTGACGTCGTCCCCTCTCCCGTCTGATAGAGTGCGCTGAACAATATCCGCGGGGAGGATGATGTGACCGACGGAATGAAGATTGCCTTTCTGGGAACCGGCCTGATGGGCGCGCCGATGGCGAGACGGCTGGCGCAAGCCGGTTACGATATTTCCGTCTGGAACCGCAGTCTGGAAAAGGCCGGGCCGCTCGCGCCCCATGGCGCAATCGTCTGCGCGAGCCCTGCGGAAGCAGCGAGAGGCGCCGACCTCGTCATCACCATGCTGACCGACGGACCCGCTGTCGGAGAGGTTGTGTTCGACCGGGGCGTGGCCGAAGCCTGCGCCGGCGACGCCACCATTCTGGACATGAGCTCGATCCGTCCGGCGGAGGCGCGCGACCATTCGAACCGTCTCGCGCAAAGGGGCCGCCGCCATATCGATGCGCCGGTCTCCGGCGGAACGCGCGGCGCCGAGGCCGGGACGCTGGCGATCATGGCCGGCGGCGATGAAGCTGTGTTCAACGAACTCAAGCCTGTCCTCCAGGTGCTGGGCCGCCCCGTTCGCGTGGGCCCTTCCGGCGCCGGCCAGCTCGCCAAGCTCGCCAACCAGGCGATCGTCGGGATCGCCATCGGTGCGGTGGCGGAGGCTACGCTGCTTGTAAGCGAAGGGGGAGGCGATCTCCCGGCCTTCCGCGAGGCACTCAAGGGCGGCTTCGCCGATTCCACCATCCTCCAGCAGCACGGGGAGCGGATGGAGAAGCGCGACTTCGCCCCCGGTGGCCGGTCCTCTGTGCAATTGAAGGATCTCGACAACGTTCTCCGCGAAGCCGAGGCGCTGGGGCTCGAACTGCCGCTGGTGAAGGCGTTGCGCGATCGCTACAAGCGTCTTTCGGGACCGCTGGGCAAAGGCGATCTCGATCATTCCGCGCTCTTCCTTGAGCTCCTCGACCTCAACGAAAGATCCGCATGAGCCTCCGCCGCATTTCCATTCTCGGGTCGACCGGCTCGATCGGCCGCTCGACGCTCGATGTGATCGACCATCTGGGCGGGCGCGACGCCTTCGAGGTTCGCGCACTCACCGGCATGGGGAATATCGCACTTCTGGCCGAGCAGGCGAAACGCGTCGGCGCGGGTTTTGCCGCGACCGCCGACCCCGCGCGATACGGGGAACTGAAGGATGCGCTCGCGGGCTCCGGTATCGAAACCGGTGCCGGGCCGGAGGCGATCGTCGAGGCCGCTTCGCGCGCGACGGATATCGCGATGGCCGGAATTGTCGGCATTGCCGGCCTCGCCCCCACGCTGGCCGCCGCGAAGACCGGCGCGGATATCGCGCTTGCAAACAAGGAATGCCTGGTCTCGGCCGGCGCCCTGTTCGTCGAGGCCGTGAAAGAGGGCGGGGGCAAGCTGCTGCCGGTCGATTCCGAGCACAACGCGATCTTCCAGGTGCTCCAGAACGACCAGCGCCACGCCGTCGAGCGCATCATCCTCACAGCCTCCGGCGGCCCTTTCCGCAGCATGAGCCGCGACGAGATGGCGAAGGTGACACCGAAATCGGCCGCCGCCCATCCCAACTGGTCGATGGGACTGAAGATTTCCATCGATAGCGCGTCAATGTTCAACAAGGCGCTGGAGATGATCGAGGCCCAGCATCTCTTCGATGTCGCGCCTGAAGCGATCGAGGTGATCGTCCATCCCCAGTCGGTGATCCATTCCATGGTCGGCTATACCGACGGTTCGGTTCTGGCCCAGCTCGGCGCGCCCGACATGCGCACCGCCATCGGCTATGCGATCGGCCATCCTCGGCGCATCAGTCTCCCGGTCGAACGGCTGGATTTCGCGAAACTCGCCAAGCTGGAGTTTCACGCCCCCGACAGCGAACGCTTTCCGGCGCTGGCGCTCGCCCGCCGGGCGATGGAGCGCGGCCACATGCAGGGCTGCATCCTCAACAGCGCCAAGGAAATCGCGCTCGAGGCCTTCATCGCCGAAAGGATCGGCTTCCTCGACATGGCGGATATCGTCGAGGCGGTGATGGACGAGATGGCCGGCCTCGACGAGGCCTCATCGATCGAGGACGTCTTCGCGGCAGACTCAGAGGCGAGGCGGCGGGCGCTGGAGAGGGTCGGCTAGGACAGATATCGCTCCTTCCCTTCCTCATGCCCGGATCAAGCCCGAGGATGACGGGAAGAAAGAACGACAGCCAACAAAAAACCCGGCCTTCGCGACCGGGTCCTTGGAATTGCGGGCTCTGTGAGTCGTCGCTTACGCCACTTGGCGGGCGAGCGCGCACTGGCTCCACAGGTCGTTGAGCGCCTGGGAGAGCCGGGCGATGTCGCCGTCGGTGTGCAGCGGCGTCGGGGTGATCCTCAGACGCTCGGTGCCGACCGGAACGGTGGGATAGTTGATCGGTTGGACATAGATGCCGTAGCTGTCGATCAGCACGTCGGAGATCCACTTGCACTTGGCCGCGTTGCCCACCATCACCGGCACGATGTGGCTGGGGTTCGCCATGTGCGGAATGCCGTGGCGGTCGAGCGTGGCGCGGACCTTGGCGACCGCATCCTTGTGGCGGCGGCGTTCGAGTTCCGAGGCCTTGAGATGCTTGATCGAGGCGGCAGCCCCGGCAGCAAGCGCCGGCGGCAGGGCCGTGGTGAAGATGAACCCGCTCGCGAAAGACCGGACGAAATCGCACAGGGCTGCCGAGCCGGTGATGTAGCCGCCCATGACGCCGAACGCCTTGCCGAGCGTGCCCTCGATCACCGTCAGGCGGTCCATCAGGCCTTCGCGTTCGGCGACACCGCCGCCGCGCGGACCGTACATGCCGACCGCATGGACTTCGTCGAGATAGGTCATGGCGCCGAATGCGTCGGCCACGTCGCAGATCGCCTCGATCGGCGCAATGTCGCCGTCCATCGAATAGACGCTCTCGAAGGCCACGAGCTTGGGCGCTGCCGGATCGTCGGCAGCCATCAGCTCGCGCAGGTGCTCGGGATCATTATGCTTGAAGATGCGGCGTTCGCATTTCGAATGGCGGATGCCTTCGATCATCGAGGCATGGTTCAAGGCGTCCGAATAGACGATGATGCCAGGAATTTTTGCCAGAAGCGTGCCGAGTGCCGCCCAGTTCGAGACGTAGCCCGAGGTGAAGATGAGCGCTGCTTCCTTGCCGTGGAGATCGGCGAGCTCGCGCTCGAGCAGCACATGGTAGTGGTTGGTGCCGGAGATGTTGCGGGTGCCGCCGGCCCCCGCCCCGCAGCGGTCGATGGCGTCCTTCATGGCATCGACGACGATCTTGTTCTGGCCCATGCCGAGATAGTCGTTCGAGCACCAGACGGTCACGTCCTGTTCGGTGCCGTCCTCGCGATAGCGCGTTGCCGCCGGGAACTGGCCCCGCTGACGGGCGAGATCGGCGAATACGCGATAGTTTCCGGCCTCCCGGAGACCTTCGAGGTTGCTCTGGAAAAAACGTTCGAATTGCATGGGTCCACTCCTGCGCGAGGGGAAAAGGCGGTCCCCGCGTCCGTGCCACGCAAAATGGCCCCGGGAGTGCCCCGGGGCCATGACATGGATCAAATCGGCATTTCTCTACGCCGCTCAGGCCAGATGGCAGGAGACGAGACGTCCCTCGACCTCGCGCAGCTCAGGCTTTTCCTGCGAGCAGAACGGCTCGGCAATCGGGCAACGCGGATGGAAGGCGCAACCTGACGGAATATTGAGAGGCGACGGCAATTCGCCCTCAAGCTTCACACGCTGGCGCCGCTGGTTCGGATCGGCGATCGGCGTCGCCGACATCAGCGCCTGGGTGTAGGGATGGCGCGGATCGCCAAAGGCCTTGTCACCCGATCCCTTCTCGATGGCGCGGCCGAGATACATCACCATAACGTCGTCGGCGATATGCTTGACCACCGACAGATCGTGGCTGATGAACATGTAGGCGAGGCCGAACTCCTGCTGCAGGTCTATAAGCAGGTTGAGAACCTGCGCCTGGATCGACAGGTCGAGTGCGGAGACCGGTTCGTCGAGCACGAGTATCTTCGGATTGAGCATCAGCGCGCGTGCAATGGCGATACGCTGGCGCTGACCGCCCGAGAACATGTGCGGATAGCGGTCGTAATGCTCGGGCCTGAGACCGACCCGCTCCATCATCTCTTCCGCTTTCCTGCGCCGCGTCTTGGCATCGTCCGGCAGGTTGATCTTGAGCGGCTCCTCCAGAATGGTGCCTATCTTCTGGCGCGGGTTGAGCGAACCATACGGGTTCTGGAAGACGATCTGGATCGTCTGGCGCATATGCTTGTCGCCGGGTTTCGCCGGCCGCCCGTCGATGATGAGTTCACCATCGGTCGGCTCCTCGATCATGGTAACGAGACGCGCGAGCGTGGACTTGCCGCAACCCGATTCCCCCACAACAGCGAGCGTCTTGCCGGGTTCGAGCGAGAAGCTGACGCCGTTGAGCGCCTTGACGATATCGGGGTCGCCGAACAACCCCTTCTTGACCTCGTAATGCTTGGTGAGGCCTGTCGCTTTCAGGAGATCGCTCATGCCTCCACCTTCTCGTCAGCGGGAACACCGTTGATCAGCGGTCGATTGCACAGCGCATAACCGAGATCCGGTCCCTGGCGCTCCGCGCCACGGCGGCAGCTGTCGACAGAGAACGAGCAACGAGGCTCGAAGAGACAGCCCGGAGGCCGGTCGAACTGGCCCGGCACGACGCCGCGGATCGACGGAAGATGCCCGCGCGCGGTGGCGCGCTCCGGCAGAGCGGACAGAAGGGCTGCGGTATAAGGATGATGCGGATCGGCGAACAGCGGATTGACGTCCTGCTCCTCGACCTTCTGGCCGGCATATTGCACCTGCACGCGGTCAGCCATCTGCGCCACCACGCCCATGTCGTGGGTAATCAGCACCAGCGCCATGTTGTTCTCGGCGCAGAGATCCTTCAGCAGATCGAGGATCTGCGCCTGAATGGTCACATCGAGCGCGGTCGTCGGCTCGTCGGCAATGAGGAGCTTCGGCCGGCAGGACGTGGCCATGGCGATCATCACGCGCTGGCTCATGCCGCCCGAAAGCTGGTGCGGGAATGTGCCGAGGCGCTTTTCAGGCGACGGAATGCCGACCGCTTCCATCAGTTCGATGGCCCGCTTGCGCCGCGCGGAACGGTCGAGATCGGTATGCTTCCTCAGCATTTCCGAGATCTGGAACTCGACCGTAAAACACGGATTGAGGCTCGACATCGGCTCCTGGAAGATCATCGCGATCTCCCGGCCGATGACCGTACGCTTGGCCCGCTTCGACATGGTCAGAAGATCCTGACCATCGAACCGCATGACGTCGGCAGTGACTGTTGCGGTATCGGGCAATAGCCCCATCAGCGCCAGCATGGAGACCGACTTGCCGGAGCCGGATTCCCCCACGATCGAGAGGATCTCACGGGAATCGACAGAGACATCGACACCATCGACGGCGCGGAACGGGCCCGAGGCTGTGTCGAAAGTGACCGACAGGTTTTTGATTTCGAGAAGAGACATCGGATCAGCTCTTTTTCAGGCGCGGATCGAGCGCGTCGCGCATGCCGTCGCCCATCAGGTTGATGGCGAGCACGGTGACGAGGATCGCAAGACCCGGGAATGTGACAACCCACCACGCGCGCAGGATGAACTCGCGCGCCTCGGCCAGCATCGTACCCCA